>JAZQWG010000036.1:0-104988 GCA_045632265.1 Candidatus Scatosoma sp. | reverse complement strand
TGTTTACGTTTCCTACAAGGGCTTGAATATCTCCGCTAATGTAAACGATATCGACAGCGTAATGGATAAACTTTCCCCCATCGTTGGCGAAATTGATTTGTCCGCATTTGAAGATATCAACGTTGAAGAAATTATCAGCGGAATTATTATCACCGACAACGGCAATGGTTTGGAAATCAACGCAAACTTGTTTGGGTTGGATGCAGCTATCGTACTTGACAGCACGAACGGTGATTTGAGCCTTGCAAACATTTCCGTGGTAATCGACGGACTCACGGCAAGCGTTGTTCCTTGTGAAAAGGCTGACTACGCAATGCCCGAATCGACCTACTACAACATTTTGTCCTTGCTTGACTTGATTGACGAAAATAATGAAATCAACGTTCAAGCAACAATCGGCGAAATCCCTGAACTTGGCACGTTGGTGGTTGACGTAAATATCAATCTTGAAACGTTGACGATTCTTGCTAAGACGGAAATCTTTGGCGAAACGCTTATTGTTAAGTTTGTAGACAACGTAGTTTACGTTTCCTACAAGGGCTTGAATATTTCCGCTGACGTAAACGATATCGACAGCGTGATGGATAAACTTGCGCCTATCGTGGGCGAAATTGATTTGTCCGCATTTGGCGATATTGACGTTGAAGAAATTATCAGCGGAATTGTTATTACCGACAATGGCAACGGTTTGGAAATCAACGCAAACTTGTTCGGCTTCGATGCAGCTATCGTACTTGACGGCACGAACGGCGATTTGAGCCTTGCAAGCATTTCCGTGGTAATCGACGGACTTACGGCAAGCGTTGTTCCTTGTGAAAAAGCAAGCTACGACATGCCCGAAGCGACCTACTACAACATTTTGTCCTTGCTTGACTTGATTGACGAAAACAACGAAATCAACGTACAAGCAACGATTGGTGAAATTGCGGAAATCGGCACGTTGGTGGTTGACGTAAATATCAATCTTGAAACGTTGACGATTCTTGCAAAGACGGAAATCTTTGGCGAAACGCTTATTGTTAAGTTCGTAGATAACGTAGTTTACGTTTCCTACAAGGGCTTGAATATCAGCGCTGACGTAAACGATATCGACAGCGTAATGGATAAACTTTCCCCCATCATCGGCGAAATTGATTTGTCCGCATTTGGCGAAATTGACGTTGAAGAAATTATCAGCGGCATTGTAATCACCGACAACGGCAACGGTTTGGAAATCAATGCAAACTTGTTCGGCTTCGATGCAGCTATCGTACTTGACGGCACGAACGGCGATTTGAGCCTTGCAAGCATTTCCGTTGTAATCGACGGACTCACGGCAAACGTTGTTCCTTGCAAAAAGGCAAGCTACGATATGCCCGAAGCAAATTATTATAATATCGTCACGCTTCTTGATATTATCGACGAAAACGGTTATATCAACCTTGCGATTGATTTGGACGGCACGCAAATCCTTGCCACGCTTGATTTGAACACGATGGCGTTGTACGCTACGCTTGCCGATTTGGAAATTTACGCAAACCTTCAATCGGGCGATTTGTACGTACGTTATCCTGGCGTGCAAGCTACGGTGAACTTTAACGACGTCGAAGCGATTATGGAAACGTTGCAACCTATCCTTGACAAGTTTGTCGGCGAAGATGCGCTTGGCGACTTGAATTTGGATAGCTTGGAAGAATTTGACGTTGAAAAGCTTATCTCCACGATTAACGTGACGGAAGCAAACGGCGTACTTTCGATTGCGCTTGAATTTAGCGGCATTGACATTACGCTTAACTGCTTGACGGAAAACAACGAATTGAGCTTTAACAGCATAGCTGTTATGCTTGGCGATATGCAAGTGGAAGCAACGCTTGCAAGCGAACCTACCCTTCCCTATTTCAACACGGACGACACGTACGTGGATTTGAAAGAACTTGTGGATACGTTTGGGCAAGCGCTTACCGATATCCTTACGGGCGACGAACTTTCGGCAACGCTTGGCGGAACGATTGTAAGCGGCAACTCCACCATTGAACTCAGCGCAAACGTTGAAATCAAAGGTTTGGAAACTGCGCCCCAAGCAAAAGCACTTCTCACCATTAAGGTGACGACGGTGAAAGAGGACGGCACGGTGAGCGTGACCAACCACGAAGTATTCTTGCTCTACAACGATCCTTCGCTTGTAGCAAGCGGTACGCCCAACGTTTACTTCTACTACAACGACCTTTCGAACACGAAAGATAAGTTTGAAGGCTCGTTCACGACGGTTAAGTTTGAAGAAACGATTGAAATCTTGAAGAGAATTTACAAGAATATGCCCGAACTTCAAACGGCGCTTGAATTCATCTTCGTGGCAGACGAAAACGGCTATCCTACGATTCCTGAAACGAACTTGAATTTGGCAACGCTTTTCAATGGCATTACCTTAAACGACGGCACGTTTGCGTTGGACTTGAACGGCTCTACGTTTATGAGCAATATGCCCACGAGCATTTTGGCAAACTTGACGAGTGTAAACGACGTATTGAATCTTTCCTTGCCTGCCCTTTCGATGGAAGGCCTCTCCGTAAGCAATCTTGTCATCACGCTTGGCAAGCCCGCAACGGCGTTTGATTCCAGCACGTTCACTTACACGCCGAGCGGTACTGTAAACGACTTCTCGTCTATCAACGAACTCCTTTCCGCTTTGGAAACGACTTCTCGTTATCGTTCCTTCTCGATTACGGGTAAAGTAAGTATGAACGCGCTTGGTATCGTTAACTTCACGGATAAAGCTACGCTTACGGCTAAACTTGAAATCGTTGACAATAAGACGTACGCAGTTGTGAACCTTGCTCGTGAAAACGTAAGTGCACTTGGTATGAGTGTTTGGGACGACTATAAAGGCAATGCAACGTTGTACTTCGACCCCGAAGAACAAATGATTTATATCAAAGATGTTTCTCAAAGCAAAGAATACGAATATGGTATTATCGGCTATGAACAAAAGAAACACTGGTTATTCGGCTGGATAGACGATAAAGATAAACCCATTTACGGAAGCACAATAACCACCACGCACAAAAAATACACGGTGGACGACTTTATGGCAAACATTAAAGATATTCTCTTCGATATGTTGCACTTCTCGTCTACGATTAGAAGTCAGCTCGACAAGGAAAGCACGCACGTTTCTACTGCAACGATTGAAAACACGTTTAAGAGCTATTCGTACAACGGCAAAGACAAGTTCCATATCGACGTTGACCTTACGGCGTTGATTGGCGATATCCAAGGTATTTCGCTTGATATTTACCACGATTCGAATATGAATATCACGTCCTTGTACGCGGATATGACGGCAGTTTCCGTATTGAACGTGAAACTCAACGCTTCCCTTACGACGCACGGCGACCACGCGCAACGCCTTGACGGTGTTATCGCTTCCGAACGTAGTAGCGGTAATTATTAAGTAATTATTAAAAGCCGTTTAATCGCCCAAAAAACAAACAATCCCCGACGAAACGTAAAGTTCGTCGGGGATTTGCTTTATGTGTGATTTTGCCCTATTTTTGGGCGTTTACGTGAATAGAACGCAATTAAAAACAGCGGGCGTATTGCCCGCTGTTTTTAATTTTAATTACCAGAGGTAATTAGTCTTCCAAACCTTCGTTGAGTTTCGCCAAAAGTGCATCCAAATCTTCGCCGTGAACAGCTACTGCTTCCGCAACCGATTCACCGTGCGCCATTGCACAACCAAAGCAGTGCATACCAGCGGACATAAGAATTTCGGGCGCGTTGGGGTTGATTCTCAAGCAATCTGCAATCAACGTATCTGCCGTAATTTTAGCCATTGTTTTATATCTCCTTTTTTATTTATTTTACCATTTTATATCGAAAAACGCAACCGCCGAAAAGGCATTTACAAGCGGTAAGTTTTTCCAGCCTTAAAAATAATACTTGCCCCACTTTTTCACTCTTCCATAGGGATTGCGAAGAGCTTCCCCTGCAAGGATTTTTTTCATGCACCATTGCACGGTGTTAAACTCGTCCATACGTCTTTTGCGACGGATAAACTCTTTCGCCTCGTCATAGTTCGGCGCACGTCTACCCGCGCTGTGCGCATCCGTGCCGATACAATGCACCAAGCCGTGTTTCAAAAGCGCAATCGCAAAACGGCGAATAGGCTTTTTAATAAAAGCATCGGTGTTGAGTTGAATCAGGCAACCCATTTGCACCAAGTAGGTGACCATTTCGGGGTTTTCTAACGTTTCTTTATATCTATCTACGTGGGCAATAATGGGCGTATAACCCGTTTCTTCCATGAAATCGGATATACGATCAAGCAGCCTTTGCGACCAACGTGTGGAATCGGGCAGTTCAAACAAGACGTATTTCGTGCCTTCAATGGCAAGCGCGCAAATCGTTTCATCCGTCGGGTCGTTTACGCCCGTGAGAAAGATTTCCGCACCGCAACGGGTTTTCATGCCACGAGGCAGCACCGATTTGACTCTTTCGTACGCTGCTTTGCGCTTGGAAAGAAACTCTTCCGCAGTCACTTTACCATAGTAATGGGGCGTAAATACAACTTCTTTAACCCCTTGCGCCGCTTCCATAGATAAGATTTCCGCCGACACGGACGTATCGTCCGCGCCGTCGTCAATACCCGGCAATATATGCGTGTGTATATCAATCATAATCGCCTCGCTAAATGGCTTTCGCCAACTGTTTTTTATTTGAAATAACGAACGCCGCTTTCAAAAATCTTCATATCGAAGTTGCCTTCAACGTTCTTGTAAAGGTTGTCGCCGATACGTTCGCTGTGACCCATCTTACCAAGCACTCTACCATCGGGCGAAGTGATACCTTCGATTGCCCACATAGAGCCGTTGGGGTTGAAAGGCGATACCATCGTAGCGTTGCCGTTTAAATCAGCGTATTGCGTTGCTACTTGGCCGTTCTTCTTCATTTCTTCCAAAGCCGCTACGGGCGCAACGATTTTACCTTCGCCGTGCGATACGGGCACTTTGTACACTTCCCCTACCTTACAAGCGTTAAGCCAAGGCGAAAGGGTGGAAGCTACGCGTACGTCCACAATCGTGGATACGTGGCGGGAAATGTTGTTAAATGTGAGCGTAGGAGATTCCGACGTCATTTCCTTAACGTGGCCGTAAGGAACAAGACCGAGCTTGATAAGCGCTTGGAAACCGTTGCAAATACCGATAGCCAAACCGTCACGGTTGTTCAAAAGTTCTTCAAGTTGTTCCGCAATGTACGGGTTTCTAAAGGTGGTTGCGATAAACTTACCGCTGCCGTCCGGTTCGTCACCGCCCGAGAAGCCGCCAGGGAAAGCAACGATGTTTGCGTTCTTAATCGCTTTCACGATTCTTTCAACGCTTTCTTCGATGTCCGCTGCGCTACGGTTTCTTACGACAACCGTTTCTACGTCCGCACCCGCAAGGATAAATCTTCTTGCCGTGTCAAGTTCGCAGTTCGTACCGGGGAATACGGGGATAAATACCTTCGGTTTTGCAATCTTCGTTGCAATGTTGGTATATTTAGCGCCACCGTTATAATCGCAATCTTCTGCCTTACCATCAGCAGCCGCCGTGATAGAGAATACGCCTTCAAGCGCACCCATGTATGCGTTGTTCGCATCGCTGATCGCAACACTGTCTTTTCCGCAAACAAGCGTTTCACCGCATACTTGCCCTACGTATTTCTTGCAAATTGCGCTTGCAAATGCGTTTTCGTCCTTCAACGATACAACCAAGTCGCCATACGCTTCGCTGTACAATTCGTCAGCGTTCATCGCAAATTCTACGCCTACGCCGTTGCCGAGTGCCGACTTGATAACAGCCGCACCGATACCGCCGTTTTCAGCAACCGTTGCAAACGTAATATTGCCGTTTTCGATATTTTTATAAACTTCTTCGTAAACCGCTTTCAAGCCTTCGAAATCGGGCACGGAGTTTTCGTCTTTAGGAACGGGTACGTAGTAAAGCTTTTCGCCGCCCTTCAATACGTTGGTGATAAGCTTGCTTGCCTTAGCAGGTGCAAGAGCAAACGAGATGAGCGTAGGCGGAACGTGGATACTTTCAAACGTACCACTCATACTGTCTTTACCGCCGATTGCGCCAAGCCCTAAGCCGATTTGCGCATACACCGCACCAAGAAGTGCCGATGCGGGAACGCCCCAAACTTTTGCTTCACCCGTCATGCGTTGGAAGAATTCTTGCAACGTCAAACGAATATCGCTATATTTTGCACCCGTTGCAACTACCTTAGAAACGGAGCCTACAATCGAGTAGATTGCGCCGATGAAAGGGCTCGTTTCCATAAGATAGGGCGAGTAGCCGTATGCGGAAACGGTACATACGTCCGTTTCGCCACCGCAAATTTTTGCCGCCATAGCGATTGCGGGCGTTGCTTGGTTTTTACCGCCCCAAGGCATAAACACCGTTCTTGCACCAATCGTCGAGTCGAACGTTTCGGAAAGACCTTTCTTTGCACATACGTTCAAATCGCCCAATACTTTCTTCGTTTGTTCCGCAAACGAAACGCCTTGTTTTTTATCAAACCAGTTGGTTTTCTTATCGGTAATTTCTACGTTTGCTTCTTGTTTAACACCGTTCGTATTCAAGAAATCACGGGAAATATCTACGATAGCCTTGCCTTTCAAGAACATCTTCATTCTTCCCGTATCCGTTACAACTGCAACGGGCGTAGCTGCAAGGTTTTCTTCCGCCGCAAGCGCGATAAACGATTGTACGTCGTTTTCCGCTACGACTACTGCCATACGTTCTTGCGATTCGGAAATAGCAAGTTCCGTACCGTTCAAGCCTTCGTACTTTTTAGGCACTTTGTCAAGGTCGATATTCAAGCCGTCCGCAAGTTCGCCGATAGCAACGGAAACACCGCCCGCACCAAAGTCGTTACATTTCTTAATCTTTCTCGTAGCTTCCTTATTAAGGAACAAACGTTGCAATTTTCTTTCGGTGAGCGCGTTACCCTTTTGAACTTCCGCACCGCACGTTTCAACCGAGTGACTATCGTGTGCCTTGGACGAACCCGTAGCACCGCCACAACCGTCGCGACCCGTTTCGCCACCAAGCAAAATGATTACGTCCCCTGCTTTGGGTGCTTCACGGTATACCATTTCCTTTCTCGCACCGCCTACAACGAAGCCCGTTTCCAAACGCTTTGCTTTATAACCTTCGTGGTATACTTCGTCTACGATACCCGTCGCCAAACCGATTTGGTTACCATAGGAAGAGAATCCCGCCGCCGCACGTTGCGTGATAGCACGTTGGGGAAGCTTACCCGCAAGCGTATCTTCCAATTTTTCACGGGGATCGGACGCACCCGTAACACGCATAGCTTGGTATACGTACGTTCTACCCGACAACGGGTCACGAATAGCACCGCCAAGGCAGGTTGCCGCACCACCGAACGGTTCGATTTCCGTGGGGTGGTTATGCGTTTCGTTTTTGAACATTACAAGGTATTGTTCTTTCTTACCGTCGATTTCCGCTTCAATACAAATAGAGCAAGCGTTGATTTCGTCGGAAATGTCAAGATTGTCGAGCTTGCCGTCTTTTTTAAGTTTCTTTGCGGCAATCGTAGCCAAATCCATAAGACAAGGGTATTTATCGGGACGATTACCGTTGAGTTCTTTATACAAATCTTCGTACAAGTGGTACGCCTTTTCGATAACGGGGTTTTCCGAGTTAATCTTCACGTTTTTAAGCTCGGTTGCAAACGTCGTGTGACGGCAATGATCCGACCAATACGTATCAATAACTTTAAGTTCCGTTTCCGTAGGGTTACGTTTTTCACTCTTGAAATAGTCGCGAACGAACGCCAAGTCGAGTGCGCTCATCGCAAAACCGATATTTTTATGGTACGCTTTAATTTCGTCGTCGCTCATTTCAATAAAGCCTTCAACGTCCGCTACGGGCGCACCTTCCACCGTTGCTTGTTTAAGTGTCGTGGGCTTTTCAAAGCCAACTTCTTCGCTTTCTACGGGGTTGATGATATGCTTTTTAATAGCTACGATTTGTTCGTCCGTAACGCCCTTTACAAGGTATACTCTTGCACACTTAACCATAGGACGAGCTTTTCTCGTCAAAAGTTGTACGCATTGAGCCGCGCTATCCGCACGTTGATCGTATTGTCCCGTCAAGTAGCTAACGGCAAACGCCTTGTAGCCTTCGGGAATTGCAAGGTCTTCCAAGTACACGTCGTCAACGGGCGGTTCGCTAAATACCGTGCCGAGCGCCGCTTTCAATTCTTCTTCCGACAAACCTTCTACGTCGTAACGAAGAATCAAACGGAAGTCTTCCGCATTGATTTTAAGAAGCGTTTTAATATCCGCTTGTTCTTTTTTTGCTTGTACGTTGTCTTTCTTTTCAACAAAAATTCTGTAAATCATATCTATCGCTATCCTATCAATTATTCTCTTTCAACGTTGCGGTATTTAATACCAATATCTTTTCTATAATGCATACCTTCAAAGGAAACCTTTGCTACGTTTGCGTACGCTTTTTGACGAGCCGCTTCAATCGTTTCGCCCTTTGCGCATACGCCGAGCACTCTACCGCCGTCCGTAACGAGTTTGCCGTCCTTCATTTTCGTACCTGCATGGCACAAGATAACGTCTTCGTCCAAATCGCCAAACGTGATTTCCTTACCCTTTTCGTACGCAACGGGATAACCGCCGCTTGCAAGCACTACGCACACGCACGCGCCCGAGTGCCACTCAATATCAATATCGGCAAGGCGTTCGTCCGTGATTGCTTCGAAAATATCCATAAGGTCGGTTTTGAGCATAGGCAAAAGCACTTGCGTTTCGGGGTCGCCAAAGCGGGAGTTATACTCGATAACTTTCATGCCGTCTTTCGTCTTCATAAGCCCAAAATAAAGCACACCCTTGAACGTTCTACCTTCCGCGTTCATTGCGTTCATGGTAGGAATCATAATCTTTTCAAGCACTTCTTTTTCCGTCTTTTCGCCGTAGAAAGGAGCAGGCGAAAACGTACCCATACCACCCGTATTCAAACCTTCGTCGTTGTCGAACGCGCGTTTATGGTCGCAACTCGTAATCATCGGCTTCATCGTCTTGCCGTCCGTGAACGCAAGCGCGGAAACTTCCGGGCCTTCCAAAAATTCTTCTACAACGACTTTATTGCCCGCCGTACCGAATTTTTTGTCAAGCATCATTTCCTTAATGCCGTCGAGCGCTTCTTCGCGCGTCATACAAATCAATACGCCCTTACCAAGCGCAAGCCCATCCGCTTTTAATACGACGGGAATATCGCACGTTTCTACGTACGCTTTCGCTTCGTCGTACGAAGAAAACGTTTCGTACTTCGCCGTGGGAATATTGTATTTTTTCATAAGTTCTTTAGAGAAAGCTTTGCTCGCTTCGATAATCGCCGCATTTTTTCTCGGCCCAAATACGCGATGACCACGGCTTTCCAATTCGTCCGCAAGACCAAGCGCCAAGGGATCGTCGGGGGCAATAACCGTATAATCAATTTCCTTATGCGCGTCTACCCAATCGCCTACCGCTTTCAAATCGCAATAGTCAACGTTGACAAGTTCGGCAATTTCGCCGATACCCGCGTTGCCTTTCATCGCAAAAATCTTGTCCACTTTGGGGGATTTTTTCAATGCTTGTACGATGGCGTGTTCTCTACCACCGTTTCCTATAACCAAAACGTTCATATCTTTCTCCGTATAAATACTATTATTTCTTTACGTAAACTTTTCTACCTTCTTTGTGAATTTTGCCTTGGCAAAGCAATTTTACACACTCGGGCAACATTTTATGTTCTTTTTTCAAAATACGAGCTTGCAAACTTTCGGGGGTGTCGTTATCCTTAACTTCCACCGTGCGTTGCATAATGATAGCACCGCCGTCCACGTCCGCCGAAACGAAATGCACCGTCGCGCCACTACGCTTTACACCGTACTCAATCGCCGCCGCGTGTACGCGCAAACCATAGTAACCCATACCGCAAAACGCAGGGATAAGCGAGGGATGAATATTGATAATTCTATCCTCGAACGCATTGATAAACGCAGGCGGAACGACAAGCAACCAACCCGCCAAAACGATGTATTCTACACCCGCTTCTTTTAAGGTTTTTGCCACTCTTTCGTAAAACTCGTCCTTGCTTTCGCCACTCGTTTTATCGTATGCAATCGTTGCAATGCCGTGCTTTTGCGCGCGGTTGATTGCACCAATTTGGGGTTTGGACGCAACCAAGTATGCAATTTCACAAAAATTTTCACGCTCGTTGGCGTCGATCACCGATTGAAAATCCGTGCCGCCGCCCGATGCGAATACCGCAATTTTTTTCATAGCTATTCCTTATTTCAAAATAACGCCTTTTTCGCCCGCAACCGTCTTACCGATTACTACTACGTCTTCGCCGCTTGCTTTAAGCGATTCCATTGCCGTATCTACGTCTTTTGCATCAACGACAACCATCATACCGATACCCATATTGAAGGTGTTGTAAATTTGTTCGTCGGTGATACCCGCGCGTTGTTGCATTACTTTGAATACTGCGGGAACTTCGTAGGAGTTTTTATCAATTTCCGCTGCAACGCCTTCGGGCAAAATTCTAGGCACGTTTTCGATGAAGCCGCCACCCGTGATGTGTGCAATACCTTTTACTTCTACCTTTTCAATCAAGGACAAAATGCTCTTAACGTAAATTTTCGTAGGCTTCAACAATACTTCTGCCGCCGATGCGCCAAGTTGTTCGTCGTATGCTTCCAATGCCGCTTTATCGCTATCGCCAAAAAGTTTTCTAACGAGCGAATAACCGTTGGAGTGCACGCCCGTCGATTTCAAACCGATGATAACGTCGCCAGGAACGATGTTTTTGCCGTTGATAACCTTTTTCTTGTCAACGATACCTACTGCAAAGCCTGCAAGATCGTATTCGCCGTCGGGATAGAAACCGGGCATTTCCGCCGTTTCGCCACCGATGAGTGCGCAACCTGCTTGACGGCAACCTTCCGCAATACCTTTTACAACTTCCGATTCCGCTTCGGGATACAATCTACCGCAAGCGTAATAGTCAAGGAAGAACAAGGGTTTTGCGCCTTGGCAAACGATATCGTTTACGCACATAGCAACTGCGTCGATACCGATCGTGTCGTGTTTTTCCAAAAGGAAAGCGTACTTAAGCTTCGTGCCTACGCCGTCCGTACCCGCAACCAAAACGGGTTCTTCCATCTTTTCGTTTGCAATCGAGAAGAAACCGCCAAACGAACCCAAATCGCCAATAACGTTTTCGTTATAGGTGGATTTAACGTGCTTCTTCATAAGCTCTACCGCTTTGTAACCTCTCGTTACGTCAACACCGCTGTCTTTATAAGAAATAGCCATAATATATATTCTCCAATTTATTTTTTTCTTCTTTTAGTTTTTGTTGTCCGAAATTTTTTGTTCGTATTTGCTTTCGTGTACTACGGGCAATTCCGTAGGATATTCGCCGTTGAAACAAGCCGCACAGTAACCTTTACAAGTACCCGTTTCACCAAGCTTGAACACGTCTTCAAGAGGCAAGAACCCAACGGAGTCTGCGCCGAAGATTTTTGCCATTTCCTTTGCATTATACTTGCACGCAATCAACTCGTCTTTCGAGCCGATGTCCGTACCGTAATAGCAAGGATTCAAGAACTCGGGTGCGGACGAACGGATGTGGATTTCCTTTGCACCCGCATCACGGAGCAATTTCACAACGCGCACGCACGTCGTACCACGAACGATAGAGTCGTCTACCAAGATAACACGCTTATCCTTAATCGTTTCGGGAACGGGGTTAAGCTTAATTTTTACCTTATCTTCTCTCGCACTTTGACCAGGGTCAATGAACGTTCTACCGATGTATTTATTTTTAATCAAGCCAAGCCCGTAAGGAATACCCGATTCTTCGGCGTAACCAATCGCCGCGTCGATACCCGAATCGGGTGCGCCGATAACTACGTCTGCTTCTACGGGGTGTGCTTGCGCCAAGAATTTACCCGCACGCTTTCTTGCAAGGTGTACCGAGCAATCGCTTATATTCGAGTCGGGACGAGCGGTGTACAAATATTCGAACACGCAAAGACGTTCGGGCTTTTTATCGCAATGATCGCGAATACACTTCACGCCTTCCTTGGTAAACACGACAATTTCGCCCGGGTCGATGTCCCTTACGAATTTCGCGCCTACCGTGTTAAGCGCACAGCTTTCGCTAGAAACAACGTATTCCCCGTCGTCACGAACACCGTAGCAAAGGGGGTGCAAACCGTTTTCATCGCGAGCCGCTATCAATTTTTGCGGCGACATAACCACAAACGAGTAGCCACCCTTTAATTTATTCATTGCGCGGTTGATTGCTTCTTCAATGGACGGAGCGGTGATACGCTCTCTCGTAATCGCACAAGCGATAACTTCCACTTCGTTGGACGTATGGAAAATGCAACCTTGCATTTCGAACTCTCTACGAAGTTCCTCATAGTTTACAAGCGCGCCGTCGTGCGAGATCGCAAGCTTACCTTTTACGTGGTTAAGAAGCATAGGCTCGGCATTGATTCTATCCTTCGATTGGCTCGTACCATAGCGCACGTTACCGAGCGCCATTTGACCAAGACCAAGGTCGCCAAGCAAACGTTTCGTGAATACTTCGTTTACCAACCCCGAATCTTTATAAGCGTGGAATACACCGTCGTCGTTGACAACGATACCGCAAGAGGCTTGTCCTCTATGTTGTAACGCGTACAATCCGTAATAGGTACTCGACGCTACGTTCTCCGTCTTTACCCCAAATACACCAAATACTGCCATAAACTTTCTCCTATGGTAATTGCCTGTTAGCCGAGCATTGCTTGCAATGCTTCGTCGTCGCTGTTGATTTTCGTCTTCATCGCTACCTTGTAATCTACAAGTTGCTTATCGATTTCGGGATATTTAATAGCGAGCATTTGAAGCGCCAAAAGACCTGCGTTTTCACCGCCGTTTACCCCAACAGTTGCAACGGGGATACCTGCAGGCATTTGTACGATGGAAAGCAAGCTGTCCAAGCCGCCCATCATATCCGTCTTTACGGGCAACCCGATAACGGGCAACGTCGTAAATGCAGCGATTACGCCGCCAAGGTGCGCTGCTTTGCCTGCTGCGCAGATGATAACTTCAATACCTTTTTCTTTCGCCGTAGCCGCAAATTCATGCGCTTCGTCGGGCGTACGGTGGGCGGAAATAACGCGAACTTCCACTTCTACGCCAAATTTTTTCAATACGGAAACTGCGGGTTTTACCACGTCGAAATCCGATTTGCTACCCATTAAAATGCCTACTTTTGCCATAATCTCTTCTCCTTTCAAAAAAACAAATAGGCGCAACGGCGTGTTGCACCTATCCTATTTAGCATAAGTTATACAAAAAAGCGTGTTTTGCCCCGATAATGGACGTATTTTGACCGCACAAACCCTTGCCGTTTGCAACGAGCAAAATATTCGATTTGAAACTTCTCTTTTTTCGCAAGTGTTTCATAGCGTTCCCTTTATCGAGCTTTTTTCAACGCCCTTTTTATTACAAATTTATTATATCAAAAACCAAAGAAAAAGGCAAGTGTACAAAAGCGTTTTCTCTTGCTTTTTCCTTCTTTTCGCCTACTTTTTCTTTCCTTAAATAATGCCCATCGACACGAGCGTCGTGTACGTATTATTTTGGAAAGTTCCGTCACCGTAAGGCACCAACTTTTCTTCAAGTTCGTCAATCTTTGTCATCTTGCCCTTGATATAAGCGATTAACTTTTCACGGCAAGTTTTTACACGGCGCATCAAACCGCCGATACGCAAATCGTGCACTTCCCAGCCTTGGGGTTTGTTGTCCTTTTCCCAGTACGTTCTAAACGCTTCATGGAAGACTTCCAAACGCTTTTCAACGATTGCATATTCTTTAATCACACGCACAAGCCCCTTTCTATCTTTCGCATCATACGCGCGACGGGTGCGTACGCCAAGTTCTGCCTTATATTCAAGCACCGAGCAAAGCTTGGATAACATATCGAAGATATATTCGTACTTGCCCGCTTTCTTGCCCGTTTTCTTCAAGCGTTGCGCATACGAGCCGTAAGGAATTGCTCGTTCTTGTGCAACGTAGTAATCGAACATACCCATGAACGGATCGGTGTACAAAAGCGATTTACAAGGGTTTTGGATTTTTTCATTGCCGTCGTCGTCCACCATTTTACGTGCCGTTTTGTTGGGCAAATCGAGCAACATGAAATCGGCAAACGGCACTTTGAAAAGCTTGTAAAAGCCCTTTTCAATCGTCGCCATATCAAATTCGCCTTCTGCAAATTGACGAGCCGCATAAAGCACGGGCAACAACGAGAAGAAGGAACATTCTTTGCCGTTATCCCCCCAGCAGGTAATCATGACGTCTTTGATGTCGTTTTTGATAACGCTCTTCATAGCAGGTAGCATCGTTTGAATGGTGTACCAGTTAAGGGGAGCAAAACCGTTCCAGCACCAAGCACCGCCCGCAAACCACGTGTTGCCAGGGAAGCACTTGTGCGATTCGAACATCGCATCGTACGTCTTTTGCGTGGAATGGTAATAATCCCAGTAGATAAGTTCTACGTTGGAAGGCACTTTCTTCGTGATTTCTTCGGGGAAGGTAAGCGGTTCGTCTACGTAGTAATCGCCTTTCGTCTTCAAACGGAAGAACATGTCCCCCCACATATGCGCCGTAAAGCCGTATTTTTCGGCAATTTTCGACACTTTGTTCAAGTGGCGCAAAATCAACTCGTTACGATTCTTATAGCCGTGCAAATCCAAATATTTACCAAGCCCAACCATGTGCGCTTCGTCCATACCGATATTGACGTTGCGAGAAGTGAAACATTCCGCAATCGTTGCGAAAATTTTATCAAGCAATTCGTACGTCTTAGGTTCGTCAATCAACAAAATATCGTTGGTGTCGATAATGTCGGCATAGTGCGAGTGACGAACGAGCGCCGTATAGTGCGCAAGCGTTTGCACGCAAGGGATAAGTTCTACCCCTCTCGTTTTTGCGTAGGCGTCGATTTCTTTGAGTTCCGCCTTCGTATAACGGCCACGCAAGTAGCCAAACAACGGTTCACCTTCAATTTCATAGGTATCTTCCGTGTACAATTCCAACGTGTTATAGCCCATTTTGTGTAAGCAATCAATCATTTGCTTTACTGCGCTCACCTTCATAACGCCATCGCGAGAGCAATCGAGCATTACGCCGAAATGTCTAAATTTTTTCATTTCACAATCTCCTTTAGCGGGAAATTATTCCCGTCAACTGCTTTCTATTATAATAGAAAGGTGCAAGCAAGTCAAGTGTTTGAAAGAAAGTTTTTTTGCCTTTCACCGCATTTTCAACTTTGTTTGTTCTCGCCCTATCAAAAAGCAAAAAATATACCCGACGGCAATCAGCCATCGGGCGTATTTTATCATTGTTAAAGAACTTTTTTATACGAACGTCTACGCTTATGTTGGATATTTTCAAAGCGTTTCCACGTCGCTTGGATTGCCGTGTTATCTTCCAAATTAAGGTTGGTTTCCATATATTCGATAGACGGATCGTTTACCATATTCCCAATAACCGCAAGCATACCCGCCGTCAAGCCTGCTTTGCGGTATTCAGGCAAAATGCCAACGAGAGCCAAATCGATAACGCGCGGCTTTTTAATCGCTTTCAAAAGGCGTACCAAGCAGCCAGGGGTTAATCTACCGCCACTCTTTTGTACAGCGCTGCCCATGCCCGGCAAGCAAAGCCCAAACGCCACCACGTTTTCCTTTTCGTCGCAAATTACGCAAATAAATTTCTTATTCAAAATAAGACGGAATTGCCCCACCATTTGTTCCATCATTTCCTTGGTGAAAGGCACGGTGCCGTACAAATCCTTATAACACTCGTCAATGCAATGAAAAATGCCGTTTGCATAGGTTTTGATGAACTTTCTCTTGCTCATCTTTTCCCCACCGTAATGCAAATTATATTTCTCAAACGAGCGTTTCAAAAGCGCTTCCAAACGTTCCTTATCGTCGAGCATACGGAAAAGGCGATATTCCACCCAGTCCACGTCCTTTTCATATCCGCAACCTTCAATCAAGTTTGCGTAATAATCGTAGTTGTACTGTTCTTCAAACGTCTGTTCTTGGTCAAAACCTTCGATAAGCAAACCTTCTCTTTCCAAATCGCTGTACCCAAGCGGGCCGACCATTTCCGTCATGCCGTTTGCCTTGCCCCAGCTTTCCACCGCCTCAAAAAGAGCCTTAGCAACTTCCCTATCGTTGCCGCAATCAAAGCGGGAAAAACGCACTTGCGTAGTGCCGTGAATTTCGTTGTATTGTTTTTGGATAATGCCTTGTATTCTACCCACGACTTCTCCGTCTTTTTTCGCAAGGAAAAACACCGATTGACAAGTTTTGCTGTACACGTTTTTATCGGTGAAAATTTTCATTTCGTCGCCAAAAAGGGGCGGCACAAAATAGGGATTGCCCTCATACAAACGCAAGGGGTATTTCACAAATTCTTTTCTATCTTTTTTCGTCTTGACTTCAACAATTTCAATCATACGTTTTCTTCCTTTGCGGCAAATTTTTCCATTGCCACTACCCTTATATTTTATCACTTTTATCTATACTTGTCAATCACTTGAAAACATTTTATCTCAACAAAAAAAAGCAAGGCGTAGCCTTGCTTTTCAATCCTATTATACGAGCGATTTTTCCGAAAGAGTGATAATGCCGTGTCTTTCAAAAATCGCTTCCGCTTTCGCTGCATCCGACGTCTTTACGACGATGGAAGCTTCTTCGCTTGCCACCGAAAGCCCGTACATATATTCCACGTTCAATTCTTCATCGGAAATGATACGCAAAATGTTTTGAAGTGCGCCCGGCGTATGGGGAACTTGCACGATGAAAACGTCCGTAAGCATACTGGAAAAACCTGCCGCCGAAAGGGCTTTTTTGCCCGTTTCCGCATTGTCGGAAATGACACGCAAAATGCCGTATTCCGCCGTGTCCGCAAGACTTAACGAAAGGATATTCACCTTGTTTTCTTTCAAGACGTCAAGCACCAAACCAAGACGACCTTTTCTATTTTCTATAAACACCGAAATTTGTTTTGCTACCATAACGCACCCCTTTATTTCGTATTGCGCAAATCTTTAATTCGCTTTGCTTTACCCTCAAAACGTTGCAAGGTGTTGGGCGATTCCAAACGGATTTTCGCATCCAAACCGAGCACTACTTTGAGTTTGTTTCTCGTCGTTTGTTCGATGCGTTGCAACTCGGCAAACGAGTCCGTTTCCTTGTTCAATTCTACGCGCACCGTAAGTTTATCCGTATAACCTTCTCTTTCCACGATAATTTCGTAGTGAGGGCCAAGTTCTTCCACAGAAAGCACCACTTCTTCGATTTGTCCAGGGAATACGTTGACACCACGGATTTTAAGCATATCGTCGCTTCTACCCGACAGATTTTCCATACGCACCGTCGTTCTTCCACAAGCGCAAGGCTCATAGAAAAGGCGGGTGACGTCCTTCGTGCGATAACGGATAAGCGGCAAGCCTTCCTTCTTTATGCACGTGATAACGAGTTCCCCTTTCTCGCCCGCGGGCAACACTTCGCCCGTTTCGCTATTGATGATTTCGGGCAAGAAATAGTCTTCGTTGATGTGCATACCGCAATGTTCCAAGCACTCGCCCGAAACGCCGGGGCCCATCAATTCGCTCATGCCGTAGTTGGTGGTGATTTTAATATCTCTACCCCACGCCAAGTGCATTTCTTCACGCATAGCATCCGTCAAAAGTTCGCTGCCGACAAGGGCGATTTTTACGTGCAAATCACGTTCGGGAACGATACCGTTTTGACGAGCGACTTCCGCCAAACGAAGGGCGTAAGACGGGGTTGCAACGAGCAAGGACGTTTTGAAATCTTGCATGTACATAAGTTGTTTTTCAGAGTTGCCCGTCGAAGAAGGCACGATTGCCGCCCCGATTTTTTCAAGACCGTAGTGCAAGCCGAGCGCACCCGTGAACATGCCGTAGCCAAAGCAAATTTGGGCAATATCCTTTTCCGTTGCGCCACCCATGCAAGCGATACGGGAAACGCAGTCCGTCCACGTTTCCAAGTCCCCACGCGTATAGCCCACAACCGTAGGTTTACCCGTCGTACCCGAGCTTGCGTGGATACGCACAATTTCGTCTTGGGGCACGGCAAACAATCCAAACGGATAGGTATCGCGCATGTCTTGTTTGGTTGTAAAGGGCAATTTCGATAAATCGGCAAGCGTTTTAATATCTTGCGGTTTTACCCCCTTTTCGTCCATTTTCGCGCGGTAGTATGGCACTTTGTCATACACTCTTTGCACCGTTTCTTGCAAGCGGGCGAGTTGCAAAGTTTCCATTTCCTCGCGGGAAAACGTTTCTTCTTTCGACCAAATCATTGTTCTTCCACCACCTTTTCTTCTTCCGTGCCAAACGCCGCTTCCACTTCTTTTTCGGGGGCTTTGGTGCACAAGCTTACAACCGTCGTCACCAGCAACGAGAACGCCATACAAATAACGCCTATCATAGGCGAACAGTTGATGCCGTCTTGCAAAGCTTTACCAAACGAGCACGACCAACTGTTTTTGTCATAACCAAACACGAAGATAAGCGTAATCGTCAACGTGAGCGAGCCGATAACCGACGCCCAAACTGCGGGACGGCTTACCTTCTTCCATACAACGCCAAGCACGTACGGGCCGATAAAGCAACCCGCCAACACGCCCCAGCTTAAACCCATTAAATAGGCGATTGCGGCGATGTTGAACTTTTCGTTGAGTACCGCCAAAACAACGGAAATAGCAACGAACACCAAGCAAAGAATTTTCATCGTCCAGTTTACCTTTTTGTCCGAAGCCTTAGGGTTAATCTTTCCCTTATAAATATCCACCGCCACGACGGATGCCGAAGCAAGCGAAACGGACGAGAGCGTGGACATACTCGCCGACAAAATCAGCACGGCGATTATCCCTATCAAGCCCGTGGGAATAACGAGTTTCATCATCGTAGGGATAATGTTATCCCCGCCTACCCCCATCGTCTCGGGGAAGAAGTACGCAAGCGCGCCCGTGAAATATGCACCAAAGCCGATGATGAGCGCAAACAGCGTGCTTACCACCGTGCCTTGCACGATTGCTTTTTTATCACGGACAGCGTAATATTTATGTATCGTTTGCGGCAATGCCCAAACACCAAAAGACGTCAACAAGATAAGCGAAAGCAAGGACGTCGTGTTGCCGTACAAACCTTTATTCGAGCTTGCAAACGTGAACAAACCAAGTTCGCTGTTATTGACAAGTTCGCTCAAATCCCAGTTTACGTTGCCGTGGCACATAAAACAAATGACCATCGCCACCACGCCAAGCAACATAATAATGCCTTGTATAAAATCGGAAAGCGCCGTCGCAAAATAGCCGCCGAAGAACAAATACAACGCCGTCAAGCACGCAAGCGCCACCATAATTACCCAACCGGGAATTCCAAATACAATGCCAAAAAGCGAGCTTAACCCGTTGTACACCGATGCGGAATACGGGATTAAGAAAAGGAAAATGATTACGGCGGAAACGAGTTTCAAACGTTTACTACCGTATCTCTTTTCAAAGAATTCAGGCATAGTTTTTGCGCCAAGACGGGTGGTCATCGTCTTCGTGCGTTTCGCAAGCACAAGCCATGCAAAAAGCGAGCCGATAATGGCGTTGCCTATCCCTATCCAAATCGCCGCCAAGCCGTACTGCGAGCCGAATTTACCTGCATAGCCGATAAAGATTACCGCCGAAAAATACGTCGTGCCGTAAGCAAACGCCGTCATCCAACCGTTCAAACCCTTTTTGCCCGCCAACAAAAAGTCGTTGACCGAGCCCGAACGATTGCGCGTGTAAATCGCAATCCCTACCATGCCTATTGCGTATAACGCCAAAATCAAATAATCCCAAACCATTTTTTCACTTCTCTCTCGTTAATTCATTGGTTATTTTGATAGAAAACCGATGTGCAATCGATTTTTATAATACGTGTATTATAACACATTATACTTGCGGTGTCAACCGTACGAGCGATTTTTTCTTAAAGAAAAAAACACGCCGCAGCGTGTTTTTCTTTTTCTATTTATTTAGTCGGTGAAATCGTCTATCGCATCTTCCGTGCCAACGTACACCCACTTGCCGTCAAGGATAAGCATATTTGCATTGCCCTTGTTTTCTTCAAAATACGCTTTCGCCGCGACCTTGCTATCGAACAAGTATGCAAAAATCGAATCCACGCAACCATCGTCGTCTTTTACGGCGTGCAATTTACCCAAGCACCCATCGTCCGTTTGCAACTTTTCAATCGACACCGAGTAGCCTTCCATTGCCATTTTATCGTACGCCTTATCCATATCGGAAGGTACGCACGCCAAAAGCGCCAACGCGGAAATAAGAGAAGCCGCCGCCACTGTAATCCATTTCATTGTCTTTTTCATAATCATTCCCCTTTCTTACTTTTTCAAAAACATCTTAATCAAGCAATTGTTTCACGTGACGTAAAACAAAGGTGGGTTTTTCCACCCCTTGCGCCTTTTCCACCTCGTCGATTTTCACTTCGCCGCTCAATACGCAAATGGTGTCCACGCCCGCATTGTTGCCCGAAGCGATGTCCGTGTACAAACGATCGCCTATCACCACCGTTTCGTCCGCCGAGTTGCCAAATTTTTTCATCACTTCCAAAATCATCGTCGGTTGCGGTTTGCCGATAAATATCGGCTTTTTGCCCGTAGCTCTCTCGTAGCTTTGACACATAGAGCCGCAATCGGGGATATACCCAAATTCTACGGGGCAAACCCAGTCAGGGTTGGTGGCGTAATAGGGCAAATCGTGCATGGTAAGCATCTTGGACGTGATATACACCTTTTCGCCCGTAAACTCGGGATCAAAACCCACCACGATCGCGCACGCTTTATCCGTGTACTCGCTTGTGATATTTAAGCCGTTGTCCACGCACTCTTTTTCAAACGATTTCGTGCCTTGCACGTAGATTAACCCGTCACCGTGTTTGTTTTTCAGCATACGTACCATGGCTTGAGCGGAAGTGAAGAAATTTTCTTCCGTCACTTGCGTTAAACCAAGCTTGTGCAATTTTTTCACGTAATCGACAACCGATTTGGACGAGTTGTTGGTGATAAACACGTACCTACCCCCGTCCTTTTCAATTTTATCCAAAAGCTGGGGCACGCCTTCAAACAACGTTGTGTCCAAATAAATCGTTCCGTCCATGTCGAACAAAAACAATTTCTTTTTCGCAAGCCTTGACATGTCCTTGCCGTAATAATCTTTCATTATGCTCCTTATTGTGCGTTCACCACCGAGAATTTATACACCGTCTTTTCGTAATACTTTTCCCCCGCTTTTAACAAGCTGGACGGGAAAGAAGGACAGTTGATTGCGTTGGGATAACCCTGCGTTTCCAAACACACGGCGCAGTTATCCACGTACGCTTTTTTGCCAAGCAAACCGCCCGTGAAATTCGCCGTATATAATTGCATGCCTTTCGTCGTCGTAAAACAATCAAGTCTTCTACCCGACACACTATCATACACGTAGGCGCAATGCTCTAAATCGTGTTCCGTTTCTCTTTCAAGGCAATAGTTAAAATCAAAACCCTTGCAACGCTTAATCATATCCGCTTGCGAGAACATATCCTTGCCGATTTGTTTGGGCGTATAGAAACTATACGGCGTATTATCAATGTCCGTATAATCGCCACGGCAAATCATTTCCTTGTCAAGCGTAGTGATTTTTCTCGATTTAATCATCAATTCGTGCGACAAAACGGTGTCTTGCTCGCCGATATTAAAATATGCGTGGTTGGTCAAATTGCACGCCGTATCCTTGGTGGACGTGGCGTTATATTCGATAATAAGCTCGTTTTCATCCGTGAAAGTATAGGACACTTTCGTCGTCATTTCCCCAGGGAAACCACCCGCCCCGTCGGGAGAAACAAGGGTGAGAACAAGGGTATTTTCAACGATTTCCGCCCCCCAAATTTGTCTATCGAACGTAGCGGTGACACCGCCGTGCAAACAGTTTTCCCCTTCATTTTTTTCCAGCTGATAGCGTTGTCCGTCAATCACGAACGAAGCCCCGCCGATACGGTTGCCTACACGCCCGATAATTGCCCCGCAATAAGGGTTATCCCCGTAATAATCTTCGGGAATTTTGCAACCGACGATTACGTCGCCAAAGCGCCCGTCTTTATCGGGTACGCTAACACGGATAATGCGCGCGCCATACGTGAGAATATCCACCTCACAGCCGTTTGCGTTGGAAAGGGTGTACACGTCGTTGATTTGATTGTCCTTTTCAAAGGAATAGGTCTTTTTAATCATATTATTCGCCTACGATACCATCGGCAATTTCCGCAACGTAGAAAGATGCGTCGTAGCCGATTTTTTCACGATAATAATCGCCCACGTTTTTGATAAAGCTTTCCACTTTGTCCTTTTCTACAAGGCTGACCGTACAACCGCCAAAGCCAGCGCCCGTCATACGAGAACCGATGCACCCATCTTGCTTTTCAGCGCCTTCCACCAAAGCGTCTAATTCCTTGCCCGTCACTTCGTAATCGTTTTTCAAGGAATAGTGCGATTGATACAAAAGCTGACCAAACCAAGCCAAATCGCCCTTTTGCAACGCTTCTACGCTTTGCGCCACACGCAAGCATTCGCCCGTCACGTGTTTTGCACGGCGATATACAACTTCGCCAAGTTGCGCCTTAAACGGCTCTAATTCGCTCGGTTTCACTTCGGCAAGGTTGTTTACTTGCAAACCGCCATCTTGCAAAATTTTAAGCGCTTTTTCCACTTCTCCGCGGCGTTCGTTATACTTACTTTCACGAAGGTTGTGCGGTTTGTTGCAGTTGGAAAGCACTAACACGCAATTTTTCAAATCCAAGGGAATATGTTGATATTCAAGCGTGGAACAATCCAAAAGCACGGCGTTGTCCTTTTTGCCGTTTGCCGAAGCGAACTGATCCATAATCCCGCAGTTTACGCCGCAATAATTGTTTTCCGCGCGTTGGGAAATAACGGCAAGTTCCACCTTATCGATTTTGTTTCCACCAAGTTTTGCAAGTGTGTACGCCGTAGCCACTTCAATCGCCGCAGATGAGGAAAGCCCCGAACCGAAAGGCACGGTGCAATCGTACAAAACGTCGCAGCCGACAAGGTTGTAGCCCGCCTTTCTCAATTCGTCCGCAACCCCCGCTTGATAGTTGCCCCAAGGCAAGTCTTTATATTCTTCCGTCTTGGTAAGGTCGATTTCCGCGCGTGCGTCAATCGTCGTTGCGGCAATGCGCATAAGATTCGTGCCGTTTTTGCGTACGGCAACCGCACATTTAAGCGTCAAAGCTGCGGGCAAAACTTTGCCCCCGCAATAATCGACGTGTTCGCCGATTAAGTTCACTCTGCCCGCCGCCGAATATACGGCATCCGCTTCATAACCAAAAACTTCTCTAAATTTCGTTTTCAACATAGCTTTATCCTTCCTGCCACATAATGTCTTATCAATACCCTAAATCTTCTGCGATTAGGATAATTTCATACCTACAACCCGTCGGCTTTTTCAAGAAAATGGAAAGGTTTCGACAAATCCTTTGCGGACTGTTGCAATTATAACACTTATCCCCCTTGATTGCGCACGGAGTTTTGAAACCTAAACGCTTGGCGTTTAACGGAGATGCAACGTTCCTTGCCCTATAAATCGCCCCTTCAAGCGTTTCCGCCACCTTGTTTTGACCGATGATAAAATACACGTCGTCAGGGCCGAAAGTGGTTGCCGCAACTCGGTTGCCCGTGTTGTCGATGTTGACGATTTCCCCTTGCAAGGAAATGCCGTTTACCGACGATATGTACACTTGCGCACGAGTCGCCTTTTTTCGCAACTCCTTAATATCTTCCCCTGCGTTTGCCGCCACGTGGCAATACACTTCGTTGTGCGCTTGTAAACGGGGCAATAACCCCATTTGCGAAACGGAAACCGAACCGCCTATCCCCACCGTTTTCTTATCAATAACGGAGTTCAAATAATCACAAGCTTGCTTTTTCGTGTCAAAGAGTTTTACACTATACCCCAAGCTTTCTAAATTTTCTTTTAAGATGGTAAGACGCATCGCCACACCCCCTATTCTCTCATTAAAAAGTATAACATACTTTTCCAAATTATTCAACCCCCTTTTACGAAAAAGTGTGTGCGTTTTATGAAATTATCTTGCAAAAGGCCGTCTTGTGTGCTACAATAATATATAGGAAATAACTTCCCAAAAGGAGAAAATTATGAGAAAACATATCAAAGCACTTTTTAGCGGCGTTTTCTGCCTTGCGCTTGCTTTCTCGGCGGCGTGCGGCTCGCCCACCGGTCAAAAGCCTGGCGATAGACCGGGTGGCGGCGGTAGCGGTGGTGGCGGTGGTCGCCCCGACGGCGGCATTTCCGTGCGCGACAACATTAACGAGCTTGGCGACAACGTAGACAACATGCCTTACATCGGCGAACTTGACAACGGCGATATGCAACCGATGAGCTTGCAACGCGAAACGCTTGAACAAAAGAACGCGCCTATCGGCGAAGGCTCGGCAATCGTCGGCGGGCAAGGCACTGTGGAAAACCCCAAAGACCCGAATTTCCCCGGCAATCAACCGGGCGCAAACTGGGGCACGATTACCGATACGATTCACGTAGAAAATATGGAAGACGACATTTTCTACAGCGCATACGCTGAAAGCCGTGCATACGTTTCCCCTTGCGCAGATTTGTATTATATCGGCGGAGCGAACAACGCTTTGGAATTTAAAGTAAAATACGTAAAACAAAACGTTTTTGAACACGTGAGAATGCTCAATCGTTGGATTCGTTGGACGGATAACACGATGTTGCGTATGAGCTACGACCAAGCAAACAACGTACTTACTTGCGAAGAATTGATGGAATACGAAGATCCGTATAACGGACCTTATTTCCACTACCAAGCAACAACGTCGTCCTACACCCCCGACGGCAAAGAAATTATCGAATACATTTTAACCCATCAACGCAGCATCGGCGATAACAAGTACGCACAATATTATCGCTATATTGAAGATAAAGAACAGCTTTACTTCACGAGATCGGACGAAGATATGTACGGCGTAGTTTACAGCGACTTGTCGAGAGAAACGCCTCTTACCACCGCTTTTGCTTACCAAAACATGGGCGAATACGAAGGCTTGCTTCAAGAACAAATCACCAAGGAAATCTATATCCCCCAAACGGAAAACGATTGTGGTTATGCGGCAAACGTTAGCTATAACTACTCGGGCGGCGTAATGGAATCGTATTATTACCAAACGATGCTTATCAACGACCACGGCTTGCAAATCGGCGTTGTCAACGAATTGCAATATTACGGCGAAGAAGCGGGCACGGGGTACGGCGCAAACGTTAGCGTAAACTTGCCGTACGTCACCAACCTTGATTATTCTATCCACTTTGACGGTGGTGTGGACGTAGCGCGTTTCCACGAAGACTGGGAATATCAAGATAGCATTAGAAATTACGATTACATCGGCGAAAACGTCACCTATCAATTTAACATTAACGGCATATCCTTCACGTCCCGCGACGACCAAGAAAGCTTGCCCTATTACTCGGGCTATGGCATGCTTATGTCGTACGAGCTTGGCGTTTACGTAGAAGATGAAAACGACCTTCTCTCATACATGGAAGACGTGAATTTCCAACTGGAAGAAAACTGCCAAGCGCAAGTGGAACGCCACTTGAATCGTAAAGAATTTTTGGCAAGCAATTCCATTTACGGATATACGCTTGATAGCGAAATTTCAAGAGAAATTATCCATAACATTTTCTTACGTTTCATTAAGACGTTCTCGCACGTAAGCGATGAAGAATTGCAATCTTTCCAACTCTCTTCGGCGTTGCCTGAAAACCAACAAACGGAAGACGAAAATTACTATCTCATCTACGACGTGCAATTTAGCGGTTCTATTTCCTACGACGTAGAAAGTGAAAGCGTAGATGCAAGCAACGTAGTTGCAACGATGCCCAAGAATTTGGCACTTGACGGCGGTGAAACGTTGGCTCTCGTAGCCGTTTATACGACGGGTTGCGAATCGGTTGAAATCGGCCGCAAGACGTTCACCTACAACAACGAAACGTTGACGATGTCCTTTAACGAAATCGAACTTTTGTATATCCCCGAATTGAACGGCGAAGGTCAAATCAATTTCTACGTAATCAATATCAGCACGCAATCGATGCGTGTATCGAGCATTTACAACCCCACGTGCGCAAGCGACGTAGATACGCTTATCGTAAGCGGCAGCCATGCAAAGCGTTTGTTTATCCAAGACGATATGCTTTACGTACGTCAAGCGGATAGCTTCACGATCAACGTATCCGTAGACGGACAAACGGTGAACAACCCTATCCATTTCGTACAAGCAAGCGGCGTGTTCGTGGACGGCGACACCGCAACCGTAGCCGTGATGAACGGCGAAACGCAAGTAGGCGAATTTACCTACGACTTTGCACAAAATATCAACCCCGAAGCAATTACGCTTGATAGCGGTGTTGCAACCGATTCCCTTTACTACGTTTTGAACGTGTACAACGCAAACGGCAGTGTTATCTATACCTACAATTTCTAATTGTAAACAATAAAAAAAGACTGACGAAATGATTTCGTCAGTCTTTTAATTTTGTCTTTTTTAATTACTCAACGGTTGCAGGGGTAAACGTGAGCATAAATACGATTTCGTGAGGCAAACCGTCGTCTTCGCCCGAGCCTACTTGAATCAAGATAAGGTCGCCTTCGTTTACAGCGATAGAAACGCTCGCCGCTGTGTCGCTTGCAAGATAGGTGTTTTCGTTGTACAAGTAAATGCTGCCAAGTTCGGTGATAGCTTCACACGAAAGCGTGCCGTTTGCCGTTGCCGTCCACTTGTAATACATGATAGATTTACCGTTTACAACCGTGGAAATTGCGCTGTCCAAATCCGCTTCGATAGCCACTTCCGCAGACGAGCCAAGAGGCACGGGAACGCCGATTTCAATTTCGTTTTCGCTGTCCGAAAGATTTCTAAGGGCAATCAGTTCGGTTGCGTAAACGTCGTCAGCTGCGCTGTTGAATATGATTTCTTCCGTTTCACCTGCGGTGGGAAGATAGGTTTGATTGTTGTAGATAACTTCAAAGTTTTCCCCCGAAACAATCAAATTTCTGCCCATGGGACGGGGGATAAGATAGTAGTTCAATTCGTTTGCGGGAAGAACGACGCTCATGTAGCCGTACGCATCGCCGATGAATACGAAAGGACGAGCCGCCGTGCCGTTGGGAATATTGTTGATTGCGGACAAAGCAACGTTTTTGTTCGTTTCCGAAAGGTTGATTTCAATGGTGTAACGATCGGCAAGATAACCTTCGGGCAAATCGATAAGTTTTACGTTGTACGTGCCCTCTTTAAGCGTACCCGTGATTTTACCTTCGCTATCCGTCGTGCCTTCAGCAACCTTTGCGTTTGCTTGCAATACGTGAATTTTCGCACCAACGACAGCGTCCCCTTCTTGGTCGGTCAAGGTAAACGTGTAATCAACGTCCGCAAGAACAACACCGCCGTTGCCAGCGCCGTCGCCGTTGCCTGCGTCATCGCCACCGTCCTTACAAGCCGTCAAGCCAAACGCCATGCAAGCCATACAAACCACAGATAACGTAGCCAAAAGCCATTTTTTGAGTTTCATAGTCTTTTTTCTCTCCGTAAAATATATTTGCATAATTATAATATCACATTTCCCACCAAAAAAACAAGGGATTTATGCAATAAAACGCAAAAAACCGCCGAGCGATTTTATTCGCTCGGCGGAAAACTTTATATCACGTTATATTTCGTTTATTTTTCAATTCGCAAAAGTCTAATTATTGCTTTACGAAATTGCTCGTCACTTGACCCATACAGGTTGCGGAAACGGGAACACCGTTTTCAAGTACCATCGACGTGTAATTACCACTCGTCGAAGTTGCCGACGTCATATCTGCCGACCACGTAAACGTGGAAGGAACTGTATTATCAAAAGAACCAGACGAATTGGAACGATAGAATTCCATTCTGCCTTCTTCCGTGTAAACGATAACTTTCGTTGCTCTACCACTCGTATCCGAGCCAAGGTAAACAAGTACGCTGCTATTTTCTTCGCCTTCACCTTCGCCTTCACCAGGGTTAGGTTCGGGTTGTGCAATTTCTTTAATTTCAATCGTGCATACGTACACAACGTCTGCGGTACGCATCGTCCAAGGGTTGAACGCGATTACTTGACCTTCCGTCACTTCACCAGACCACGTCATAGCCGAAGCATCTTTTACGAAATTGCTAGGAAGCGAGCTGAACGTCATACCGTCCGTATACGTGAATACAAGCAAACCAGACTTGGGAGCCGTGTAGGTCACGTAAACGTCGTGCTTACCTTTGAACGCAAAGGATTCTGCATCGGAAGGAATTACGTAAGGATTAGAAGACGTACCCGCACCTTCGTAGGTGGGAACTTCTACTTCTTCACCTTCTTCTTCTTCAACAACAACTTTGCTAATCGTCAACGTTTGAGAACCGCTACCATAGTAGTTAAGCGTAAATTCTTGACCAGCCGTAACCGTACCTTGACGCGTCTTGGTTGCAACAATGTTTTCGAAGTTGCCAGGAACGCCGTCAAGCGAGCCACCCGTACGTACAATTGCAAGCGTGCAAGATTCGGGAGCGATAACCTTAATGTAAACGTCATAGCTACCTTCTACTTTCAATTCGTAAGGAAGCGAATCTACAATATAAGGATTGTCTTGCGTGCCATCAGGTTCAGCAACAACAACTTTGCTAATCGTCAACGTTTGAGAACCGCTACCATAGTAGTTAAGTGTAAATTCTTGACCAGCCGTAACCGTACCTTTACGAGTCTTGGTTGCAATAATGTTCTCGAAGTTGCCAGGAACGCCGTCAAGCGAGCCACCCGTACGTACGATTTCAATCGTGCAATCTTCGGGAATGATAACCTTAATGTAAACGTCATAGCTACCTTCTACTTTCAATTCGTAAGGAAGTTCGGTTACAACGTAAGGGTTGCCTTGCGTGCCATCGGGAACTGCGGGTTCTTCGGGTTCGTCGCCGCCTTCAACTACTTTCGCAATCGTCACAACAACGTCGCCAAGTTCATAGTTTTCCGTATATACGGTGAAGCTAATCGTTTCGCCTTCTTCAAGTTCTACTTCCGTAGATTCGCCAGGCAAAACGTAGCCACCACAGTTTACAACTGCGTTTGCGCCAGCCGTAATCGTGTACTTGCCAGCTTCAATAGCCGTAAATTCTACAGCCGTACCAGTTTCGGTGTTATCAACGGTAATCGTGTTGTCGCCAAGTTCAACGGGCGTACCAACAACAACTACTTTTTCAATCGTAAGCGTTACGTTAGCAGCTGCATAGCCGTTTGCTGCAATGTAGAACGAGAATTCTTGGAAAGGATAGTACGAGTAAATCGTTTCGCCGTTTTCAATAGCCGAACCGTCAATCTTAACGATTACGTTATCGTTATCCCACGAAACCGTGTATTCACCCGTAGCAAAACCGCCTACCCAAACGTCAATATAGGTGTTTTCGCCAAGTTCAAGAGCGTTGTCGCCTTCTACGATTTCAGCTTCAAAGATGCCCGTAGGAGCAGCTTTCCAAGATGCGGTGAACGCAACGGTGGTTACTTCGCCGTCATCTTCGTATTCGCAAATGCTGAAGATGATCGAATCACCCATGTACATTTCGATTGCGATTTCGCCGTTTTCAGGAGAAATAGGATCGATATCGAAGGGAAGCGCGTACCAGTCAACGTTTGCATTTTCCGTCTTAAGAATCAACGTACCATTTTCCGTTGCCGTGTAAATAACGTACGTGCAATCCCAAACGGGAACGTCTACGGTAACTTCGCCAAGGCCGATTACAGTAGGCATGTTCAACGTGCCGTTGCCTACGTATTCGCCAGCTTCAACTGCTACCGTGAAGTCGATCGAGTCAGCTTCAATAGAGTTGCCCATTACACCGATATAGTAAGGAAGGAAAGCTACAACGTTGATAGTAGCAACGCCATTTTCGCTTTCGATATCAGAACCACCCATCAATTTAACGAAGATGGTTGCGTTTTGGTTTTCCGTAGAAACGGTCAATACACCAGTTTCTTCAGGCATGAATGCGTACCAAACGGGACCAGCATAGTTGCCAGCGTATTCAGCCGTGTAGTCGCCCGTTGCCCACACTTCAAAAGGATTGTATTCGTGTCCTTCGGGATATTGATATTCTACAACAAGCGTGTAGATACCAGCAGCGTCTACGTATTCCGTGTTAATCTTCAAGATGTAGTTGGTGTACTCTTCAAATTCGTAGTAGCCGTTATCGTTCGTCAATACTTGTACGCCAGTCGTGGTGTAAACAGCTTCAACGTAAACGTCCGAACCAAAGAGCCAGTATTCACCAGCTTCATACGAGAACAAACTGTAAACTACGTAGCCTTTTTGAACGTCAGCGTCTTCAACGTCGATTTCGTTGTCATCGCCTTCGTAAATCGTGCCCTTAGGTTCTTCGCTAAGGATAGAGTCGCCTTCGTCGCCTTCGTCGTCGCCACCTTCGTCACCGCCGCCAACGTCGCCACCAGCGCTCAATGCAAGGTTAACTTGCAACGTTGCGGGATCAGTTTCACTCCACGTGCAAATACCGATTTTGTAATCGCCAGCCGTCAAAGCCGTAGAGTAAGCAACTTTTTCGCCACCTTCAAATACTTGGTTCATGCCTTGGTTTATAAAGAACCAGTTGTCAGCGTCAACAAACGTGATGGTGAGCGTTGCGTCTTCCGTCAAGGTGAACGCATACCATACCATGTTGTACGAACCGCCGCCTGCATATTCAACCGTAAGATCTACGGGCAATTCGTCGATAACGTAAGGGTTGGTTTCAGAACCATCACCTTCGGGTTGAGAAGGATCTTCTACAGCCGTGAAGGAAAGGGTGAATGCGGAAACTGCCGCATAGTCTTTGCCGTAAATTACAATCGAGTGCGACGTCATCGGGGATTGAGAGGTGAAGATGTCGCCATTGTTGTATTTCGTGCCGTTGATTTCAACAACCAAGTCGGTTGCGGTCCACGTAAGCGTGTAATCGCCGCTGAAACCGAACAAGTAGGTTGCGATGTACGTATTATTTGCGATAACAAGGTTGTTGTCGCCAGCTTCAATTTCAATGTCGGTAACTTCCGTAGGTTCTTCAGGTTCAGGTTCTTGACCACCACCATTACCGCCACCTACTTTCGTAAGGTTGTAGGTATAGCCGTTGTAAAGCCACGTCGTAGGATTACCGCTTGCATCCAACTTCAAGCTAAGGTATTGAGCCATACCTGCCATCGAGTTGCCGTTCAAGTAAAGCGTCACTTTGTTATCTTCAATGGTATAGGTGTACGTTGCCGTGTTGTTGCCCCACGTATATACAATCGTACCAGCTGCGCTATCGATAACGAGCGTACCAGAACCTGCGCTATACGTACCGGAAATATCTTGCGATTCGCCACCTTGGTCTACGTATTCTTCAACGCTTACGGTGTATTCTACGTTGGGATGAACACCCGTCGTGCCGAAGTTGCCGAACGAGATTTGATAATCGCCTGCTACTAATTCATATACGCCGTTAGCGGAAGGAATTGCGTTGTTGTCTGCGCCTACAACGGACGTGATAAACAACGTGTCGCTAGAAATCTTATATTTGCCGTTTGCCGTAATCGTGAGCTTTCTCGAAGCGCTTGCTTCTGCTACTTCCGTTCTGGAGAACCATACGGAACCGCTATCCACCGTGATTACGCTTTCGTAATCGTATTCGCTTACGTCTTCGCCGTTTTCAACGCCTTCTACGTCGTTAATCGTCAAGTCAAACGTCTTTTCAACGCCTGCACCGAACGAAAGCGTCACAACGTATTCGCCAGGGTCACGCAACTTCAACTTCAAGCAGTTGATATACGCACTATAACCGTTGATCGATTCGTCAACAGAGCCTTTGTCCATATACCAAGCTCTACCAGAAGAGTTTGCATTTTTATTTACGAACGTGAACGTGAAGTCGTCCGTTCTAAGGAAGTGCGAGCTTGCCGTGATAGGCAATACGTCGCCAAGATGGAAGTAAGCATACGTACCTTCGTCAATCACAAGCTTATCGCCAACGAGTTCTTCTTCGTGAATTACCCATTCATACGCTTCGGGGAATTCGTGGTTCGTCACGTAGTAGAAGTTAAAGCTCGTAGGAAGCAAGGATTCTCTAGGATAAGGCGTTTTGAAATCTCTTGCGCCTGCGCTTTGTGCAACCGTGTACATATAGAACGTGGGGTTAGCCGTTGCTTTCAATTGCAAGTTTTCAACGTCGCCCGTTTCTTCGTTGTACGTGTACGAAAGGTCGCTATCTTGTTCGTAGTCACGATATACTTCTACGGAGAATTCTGCGCTATCGATAATCATATCAGCGTTCATGGTGAATTCTACGATTACGTTGTAGAGTTCTACTGCAACCAAGATTTCGCCAGGGTTATCACCTGCCGCGCTTACTTTCGTCGCGTTTACAGAATAATACGTGTATGCAAACGCGTATTTACCCGTTTCCGCGTTGAAGCCTTGCGTTGCATTGCTTACGTGTACGCCGTCCGTCATTTGCTTATAGAGCGCGGACAACATGTTTGCAAGCGTGCTCGTATCAACGTCATCACCAGGGATTACGCTGCCGGGGATATAGTTATAACCGTTAAGGTGTTTTGCCGAACCGTCGATAGGTGCGAGTTCGTACGTATTGTGCGCCATTTCAACGCCGAATACTTCTTCTTCGCTGATGCGTTCGAACCATTGTTCTTTTTGGTCGACCAAAACGCCGTCTTTATCATAGTGAATTCTTTGCGTATAGGATTGGTCTTGACCGAGTGCAAAGTGAACTTTGTCCGTGGAACCGTTTTCTTTTACGCCTTTGCCCGTGCCGCCCCAAACTTCAACAGTTTCGACAACGTCACCGAAGCTTACTTTGTAGTCGTTTGCTTGTGCTGCCGCAAGCATGTCGCCGATGCTCGTTTCGTCAACGTCTACAAGGTGGTCGCCACAAACCGTACAATCGCCCGCTGCGTTGATGTTGTGCGCTGCTTTGTCACTAACTTCTTCTTTGTGTTCGCATACTGCTGCGTGCCAGTGGTATTGTTCGTCACTTTCCCATGCCGTATCGAAGTAATGTTCGTGGATGTCTTCGATTACGTAATGGCATACGTCACATTCGCCGTCAGCATTGCTGTCTTCGTGCGCTGCTACGTCTGTGCCTGCTACAATGTGTCCACAATCCGCTGCGTGCCAGTGGTTGGTGCAGTCCACAGTCCAGTCTTCGCTGTACGTATGCGTATGGTTGGTATATTCGCAAATATCGCAAGCGCCATCGTTGTTTTTGTCAACGTGGGGTTGGATAGCTTCGTCTTCTGCATCGTCGCAAGTTGCAAGATGACGGTGACCATTCGCGTCCGAAGTCCAGTCTTCACTGTACGTGTGAACGTGCGGTTCTTCTACTTCTCCACATGCTGCTGCAAACGCACCCACGCTGAGCGTAGCCGCAGTAAGCAAGAGAATAGATTTCACTCTTTTTTTCATTTTAAGAGCCTCCCTATAATAATTTTTCCTTTTTATATTCTATAAATTTACCCAAAAACAGACTTTTAGAAATGCCAAAAACCAGGTCAAATGCCCGCATTTGCCCGTTTTTGGATAAAAATATCGATTTTATAACATCATTATACAACACTATTTTGAAAAAAGCAATTATTTCTTTTCACTTTTTTGATTTTTTGTGTATTTTTATGCTTTTTTTCACTGTATTTTACACAGTTTCACTATTTTGTTTTTATACGTAATATGCACACGCAAAAAGCCAGCCCGATTCGCCTACCGATTGGTATTTTACGCCGTCTTTTCCGTTCTTTTCAAGTTCGCCGCTGCCGTCGTAGAAGAACATTTCTTTCTTGCAATAACCTGCAAGGAATTCTTGCAATTCTTCCGTTACGGCTACCATGCCGTCCCTATTTGCATACGTCGCATATCCACGGTGACCTATCAATTCTGCAGGGCAAGTTCTACATTCGCTTGTACACGTTCCGCAGCCCGTCACGCATACTCTATTGAAGGTATTAGGGTCGTTCGCGTGGCACGTGCATTTCTTCGTGCAATAGTAGTTGATGCTCGTGAGTTGCGCTTGACCTTCAATAAGGTGTTTATAGTTTTTACCGTTTACCCTCAATGCGTTGTTGATAATGGCTAATTCACCCGTCATGGCGTCGATGCCGTATTCAATCGTCGCAAACGATTTGTCGATAAAGCGGCATGCCGTCGTGATATTTGCGTACAAAATCGGGCCGTAGCCGTCCGTTGCAGCATATTTCGTCTTATCGTAAATGTGATAGAATCCGTCGCCGTTTTTATTGATAGGCCAAAGTTTTACCATATCATCGTCGAATACGTGCACGGTTGAACTATACGCATATTCGGGATATTTCAACGTCTTACCTTCGTTTTGGTGGTCGGCTACGTTATACGTCGAAAAATCGAATTGCGGCTTAACCGACGTGCCTGTACCGCTTGTGCCCGTCAACTCGAAATCGCCGTCACGTTTTACCGCAAACGTCAAGGTTATCGGGTATTTATTGTTTTTCGAGTCCGCCTTAATAGCAAACGTATAAACCGCTTGCCCGCCCGAACTGATGTTTTCAGCGGCGATTTTGATATCGTCGTGCACGAAGTTAATCGTGTAACTGCCCATTGTGCCGCCATCGTTTATCGTGCGGATATAGTATTTATACTGCGAGCTCCCCCCGTACACTTCGATATATGGGTTGATGTTATCCGCCGTCGTGTCCGCCCAGCTTTCAATCGAGTACGTACCGCTTCTTTCGGGTGCGTATTGAAAATAAATTGCATCGCCCGGTTGTTCGATTACGGCGCTATATACGCCGAGTGCGCTAAACTGGATACAATCGTATATCCCCGTACCCGTACCGCTTAAACGGTTGAGCGTGTACAAATCCAAAACGATATTTCTCGCATCGTTCGTGGCGATATGCGTGTTGGGATCGTAGGTAAGTTCGTTGGGAACTGCGGAAAGCGTCACGCGGTAGTCGCCGTTCAAACCGTCGATTCTCGCAACGCCGTTTTCGTCGATAGGCGCTTGGAATACGCCGAATCCTTCTACGTCGCTCCATCTCGCCCACATTTGCATACGGGGTTGATACGGTTTGCCGTCCGCACGTAAAGTGACGGTGAAGTCGTTAGTAGGGTCGTCGTCCATTTCAGGTTGCACGGGGCCGTTTTGGCCACCAGTGGGGCCACGATTGCCGCCGTTGCCATTGAAAATTTCGCCGTTGCAACCAACGATAGAGAAAAGCATGAATACAATCAATGCCAAAGAACAAATTTTCTTAAGAATTTTCATTGCCTTTCTCCTTTACTTTTTTCGTGCCTTTCTTTTTGAAAGTGAGTTTTCTAACCAAGATATCCGCTACGAATACGCAAATTGCCGCAATCAAAAGCGGAATTTTATAGCTTTCTTGATAGGTGCTGATTTCCGATTTATCGTTTTTAAGATCGGGAATCTTGCCTTCGTAAATGCCACCTTCGCCACGCATGAACTTATACACGACCGACGTATCGCAACTTACAAACGCGTTGTATTCCGAAAGATAAGGAATATCAAACGTTTCCACTTTCACGTACGTTTTGTCTTCGTACTTATAAGTAATCTCAATCGTGTACGTGCCCGTGCCCGTGAGTTCTAACGTGTAGCTATATTTCGTGGAGTCAAACGCCAAATCTCTCGTAATCGTTCTGCCGTTGGGCGAAGTGATTTTGAGCGTCGTCGTTGCATCGGGATCAAGAATGGTAGGCGTGATTTCGATATACGCTTCCCTATCCGTCGGCGTAATGTCGTTTATCGTGAACGGAACGTCGTTTCTTTCCTTTGGCGTGTTGCTGTTGAGCATGTTGTGGATAAACGTGGATTTATCCGATTCCAGCCAGTTTCTCGTCCAACCGCCCATGAAGTCGCTTGTGAAACTCGATACCCTACCGTTGCCGTGCGCTCTATACGCATACAAAGGCACCGTTTCCGTGTAGCCGCCCGGTTTGAGATAGCTTATCGTCAAAGGCACGACTGCATCGTACGTTTCTACCGAAATGATGTAGGCAGATACGTTGGGAAGCGAGCTGATACCTTGTACGATAGGATCGTTGTAGCGGACTACGTTTACGTTGGAATCGGCATAAATGATTACGTCGCCGATGTCGTCCGCAATCGTACCAAAGACTACTTTTTCAACGTCTTCGGGACGGATAATTTCGTAATAGTTGCCGCCCTTGCCTGCGTTTACAACGCTTTTAAGCGTTGATGCGCCGCCCGTGCCTTCTACTGCGAAATAGGTGTTGATAGCGGAAATGACTGCGCCCGAGTTATACAAATCTCTTGCAACCGTCACAGCCGCGCGTTCGCTGTCGAAGCTGAAGCCGTCGGAAATAATCATGATTTGATTTTCTTCCATGCGCAATGCTTGCACAGTCTTCAACGCTTCTTCCAAGCCAAGCCCCAAATCGGTGCCGTGCCCCGTCGTAAGCGAATCGATATACGAAATCAAATCTTGTCGACAAGCACCCGCCTTTTTAGGGGTTTGCATTTTGATTTCACCCGAGAAGGTGACGAGGCAAACGTAGTCGTCGTCGCCCAAAATGGAAAGAAGTTTAATCGCCGATTCTTTTGCCGTCGTGAACTTGCTTGCCATGAACATACTATCCGAAACGTCAAGCACAATCGTGTACAAGCGCCCTTCACGCTTATTGTTGCCATAGCTTACGGGCAAAAGTTCTTTGAACTTCTTAAACACCATGTCTTCTGCGTCCGTTTGGATACGCAAGTCGCCAAACGTAATCAAGCTTTTGCCGTATTGCGAAACAACGATGTCGAGCGAATCGATAAACGCGTTGACGTTTTTCAAATCACGGATATCTACGTTGGAAACGACGATTTCGTCGTACTCAATAAGTTGTTCCAAAGTGAAAGGAACGTCGGTGTTTGCGCCGCTTACCAAGTAGGTGTCGATTTCCGCTTCGCCGCCGTAGATAACTTCCAGCACGCTCCTATCGTTTGCCGAACCCGTGACAAGCAAAATGTTCGTCTTGCCCACCACTTCTTGCGTGAACGAACGGGCGTTGTTGTACGTGGACATATCCCCGTCCGCAACGACTTTCGCCGTGTATTCGTACGTGCCCGAGTTGGAAGCAGGCAACATCATGGTGACGTGGTTTTCCCCTTCTTCCGCAAACAATACGGTGTAGTCAATCTTTTCGTATTCGTTTTCTCTCGTGCCTTCTTCCACTTGTTCACGACCGTACAATTCAAGCACTACGTTGGTTGCTTGCGATGCGTTGATCGTAAATTTCGCGCGGTTGGTGTGCCCGATATAGGTGGATTTGGAAAATTCAACTTGGGAAAGTTGCACTTCCGTTTCCCCTTCTTGGGGTGCGGTGTTCATGAAAATCGTATCGACTTTAATGTCGTTTTGCTTCAATCTCAATACGGTGGAAGCAATGGACGAAACGTTGTCGCTTACCGTGTCGTTGCCGTCCGTAATCAAGATAATTCTCTTAATCGAATCTTCCTTGAAAAGACCTTCCGTATAATTGAGTGCGCCTGCAATATCCGTTGCGCTATCGTCCACGTTCGCTTCGTTTACGCTCTTGATTTCTCTACCAGCAGGCGTAAGCAAAACGACGTTTTTCGCAAAGCATACTACGCCGAGTTTGGAATTTTCAGGCAAGTTTTGTTCGATTTCCGCAATGTACGCGTCGATTTGTTCGGTGTCTCTCGTCGTCGAATAGGACACGTCCGCAACAACGTACACCGTCGTTTTCGTAAGCACCGTCGTCCATCTCAAGCCCGCCACGGCAAGCGTGACCAACGTCACCATAACCATGTGCAAGACGATGGAAAGTTTCCACGACAAACTTCTGTTGTCCTTATTCCCTACGATGAAGAAGGGAAGAATTACTACGAGCGCAAAGGGAATTGCAATAAAGAGCAAATAGGGATTATCGAAGCTGATATTTTTCATAACAATATACCCCCCAATCCGCTACAAACAACACGGCGAGAATAATCAACAACGTCACCGTCGTATCAAATTCCCCGTCTATCGTTTCGTTGCCCTTTTCGCCAGCAACCACAAACGCGGATTCTTCCACGTGTGGCGAGCTTTCCTTCTCATGAGCCGCTACGTAAAGATTATATTTATTTTCCACGCCCGCAATCGTCATCTTGACAACGTACGTGCCAACTTCCGTCAACGCAATCGTTGCCGTAGCCGTTTCCGTGTCGATAAAGATTTCTTCGCCCGAAGGCGCAACCGCTTTTGCGTGTTCCGCATTAGCGAGAATATTGACGAGCGCTTCTTCCCCTACTACGTAGTTCGTTTTATCGAGTGCGTTGGGGAAGGAATATGCCAAAAGGTTTTTCACAAGAATTACGAAATCGGTGGACAAAGCGAAATCCGATTCGTGCAAATCAAACCCGATAACGACTTGTCTATTGCCCCAACCGTTCATACCCGCAAAGATTACGGGGTTAGAATTGCAACTAAACAGCGTACGGAATTGCAAATACATACCGCTATACTTGACGTATTTTGCGATGTGGATACCGTTGCCGTCCACCCCTTCAAGCAACTTTCTTACGTCCGTTGCCGTAGAAGAAGATTTTTCAATTTCCGTTGCGCCGCCAAGCTCGATTTTACCACGCACGCCAAAGCCTGCGTCTTCAATACTCGAATCGGCGTTGATAAGCCATACCGCTGCATCGGGCAATACTGCCGGTTCGTAGCAATCGAATACGTACAAGCCGTATTGCGTGGTGTTCTCTTCGTATTCCTTGGGCGTGACTACCACCACTTCCGAGTCGAGCACGGCGTCGATAACCGCTTCCAAGAAGAAGCCCGATTCGCTGACAATCAACGTGCTGTACGTCTTGTCGCTTTCCATGTTGTAGGTGATAACCTTATTGTCAAGCTCGTACGAGTCGTCGTTGAGAATCTTAATTTCAAAGGAATTAAAGCCCGTGACGGTGTGCGAAAATTCTACAAGCGCAGGCGTGCCTTGTTTTACCGCAACCGATTTTTGCGCCACTTGTTTGCCATCGACAACCAACGCAACGTCTACGTTGCCGTTGCCCACGTACGAATAGATATTTGCCGCCGCCTTCAATTTGCTGCTTGCGTGCGAATACGTCACGTTTTGCACGGCGTAGTTCGTTTGACCTTCGCCTGCCACTTGAATCAATTCTACGTTTTCGTATGCGCCGTACGTTTTATCCGTAACAACGTAAATGAACGCCGAAGAGTTTTCATCGAAAATACGTTGCGCCTCTTTCACTACGTCGGACGTAGTCGTCGAAGTATCTCTTGCATCCACTTCTTTCAAAAGTTCAAGCGCGTTGTCCTTTTTCTTGACGTTTTCAAATTCTACAATCGCTTCGTGCGAAACGGTGATAAGCGTGTACGAACTGCCGTTTTTCGAGCGTTTAATAACGTTTTTAATTTCGTCTTTTGCTACGTCAAAGCGGGTTTCCTTGTCGCTTTCCATTTGCATACTGCTGGACGCATCTAATACGAAATAATAATCGTACGCAGCATCGGGCAACACGAATACGGGACGAGCAATCGCAAGGGAAATAGCCGCCACCGTAAGAATTTGCAAAATCAAGCTGATAATGCCCGTCAAACCGCTTAAAGGGTTGCGGCGTTTCAAGAACTTATCACTCAATTTCCAAATGTACGTGGACGTGACCGTTTGTTCGTTGTACTTATTACGCAAAATGTAGATAAGGATAATGGCGGGAATACCGATAAGGGCGAGTAAGCCCAAAGGATACATAAAACTCATTTCAGTACCCCCAAATCCACCATATTGCCAAAGAAGACGTCGGACATCTTCGCATACGCGGGCACGAGCAAATATCTACCGCCGCGCGATTCGCAATAGGTTTTTATTCTTTCCGTCACGTATTTCAAAGCGGCTTTGTACGCATTGATACGATCCTTGTCAATCTTCTTACGGAAGAAGTTTAAGGCGTTTTCCGCATCGTAAAGGTGCATCTTCCCACGCACTTGCGGGTTGAGTTCTTCACGCGACAAAATTTGCACGCAGAAAATATCCCTTTTGCGTTCTGCAAAACGGTCTATTGCGCGTTCGTAATCTTCGTCCGTCAAGAAATCGGAAATGAGAATGGAATACCCATCGCCCATGCCCACCTTTGCGGAAGACAAAATTGCTTCGCTTATCGAAACGTCGCCGTCGAATTCTATTTCGTTCAGCTTGTTTATGCAGTTGAGATAGGAATCCTTTCCTACCATACCCGAGATGATTTCTTCTACTTGACCGCCACGGAGCACGTAAATCGAAACCTTGTCCATCTCGCTTATCGAAAGATACGCAAATGCCGCCGCCATACGCACAGCTTGTTCCGCCTTTTCAAGCGTGCCGTGCGCCATCGAACGGCTTGCGTCTATGTAGATACGCGTGTGCATTTGTCTTTCGTCCAAATACAGCTTTTGATAGAGTTTGTCAAAACGCGCGTACACGTTCCAGTCGATTTTCGTAATGTCGTCGCCCGGTACGTAGTCACGGTAGTCCGCAAACTCGCAAGATGAGCCAAAATTTTTCGATTGATGGTTTCCGCCGAACATCCCGGCAACGTTGTTTTTGAGGACCGTTTGCAAAGATTCTATCTCTGCCAAAAACGCCTCGTCAATTACCATCTTTCCCATTAGTAAGCCTTCTTGGTCTCCTTAATAATCATCGAAATTACGTCGTCAACGCCAAGTTTATCGTTGATTGCCGTGTAGTTAATCTTAATTCTGTGTCTGAAAATAGGATAAGCAAGCTTATCGATATCTTCGTATGCGACGTTGTAGCGGCCGTCCATCAAAGCGTTTACCTTTGCCGCCGTGATGATACCTTGCGCTGCACGGGGCGATGCGCCGTACTTAACGTATTTCTTCGTTGCTTCGCAGCTTCCGTCAAGTTCGGGGTGGGTGTTGGAAACCAAGTTCATCGCGTACATAAGCACTTCGTCCGCAACGAGAACTTTGGAAGCCAAAGCACGCATTGCAAGAATTTCTTCGCCGTTGATAACTGCTTCCGCCGATTCCGACATCTTGATTTGCGTCATCTTAACGATGTGAGCAAGGTCTTCCGTCGAAGGGAATTTAACGATGAGCTTGAACATGAAACGGTCCATTTGCGCTTCGGGAAGCGGGTAAGTACCGTCTTGTTCAATCGGGTTTTCCGTAGCGAGTACGAAGAAAGGTTCTTGAATTTTATACGTAGCGTTTGCAATGGTCACTTTGTGTTCTTGCATGACTTCGAGCATTGCCGATTGCGTTTTGGGCGTTGCACGGTTGATTTCGTCCGCAAGCACAAGGTTTGCAAAGATAGGACCTTGACGGAACTTCGTTTGCAATCTGCCGTTTTCGTCCTTTTCTACGATGTTCGTACCCGTAACGTCGGAAGGCATCAAGTCGGGCGTGAATTGAATTCTCGAGAAGGGCAAGGAAAGCGCCTTACCAAGCGAACGCACAAGACGAGTTTTACCTACGCCAGGTACACCTTCCAAAAGCACGTTGCCGCCCGCGATGATTGCGATGATTACGTTGTCGATGATGTTCTTTTGACCAACGACGTCGCGCGCAAGCTGTTCTCTAATCTTCAAAATCTTTTCGCTGAACATCTTAATTTGTTGCATTTCAATTTCTTTAGTTTCGGTGTTTTTCATTTTCTTTTATTCTCCTTCTTCGTCAAATCCGCCATACAATATAGCAAAGTATTTTTCCATCGCTTCTTTTTCTTGTTCGGTGTAGCTTCCATCTTCCACCTTACCGAACATGAGTTTATAATATTTATCCAAAATCGTGCCGTATTCTACATACGTGTTCGTCATAGGATCAAGCACCAAATCGTCACTGCCGTAAACCGCCCCGTCGCCGATACCTGCGCCGCCGCTGCCCTCTTCTTCGCCGTCGCCAGGCGCGTCTTCCGTAGCTTCATAGAAGTTGGGACGTTCAAACTTGGGCAACACGTAGCCAAACAATTCTTTAATCTTCGTCATGGCGTATTCGCCCGTGTCCGTATTCGTGCGGTGTATCTTCAAGCCTCTAAACACTTCGGGCGCCAACGCCGTGAACGTTGCGTCGAGTTCCTTTTGCACGTTTGTATAACCTATGATTTCCGCATACTCGCCAAGCACAGCCAAGCCGTACAAGTGCGTGCCGTTTTGGTTGTTTTCTTGCACTTCCGCAAAACGTTTCAGCTGCTCGCAAAGGGTGTCGCCAACGCCGCCGCCCACGCGTGTAATCGATTGCGCAAGATTTTCCGTCAAGCGGGTGAGAAGTTCGCCCGTTTCCGTTGCCATCTTGTATTCGTCAGGCTCGTCGGTGAGCGAGTCCGAGTGAACGAACGACGTACGGAAGTCCGTCCATTTTTCCGAGAAGTCTTCCCACTCGTTTTCTTTCGACCAATCGTAATAATTCAAGGCTTTGGCAAACTGTTTCGCGCTTCTAGCTTCGTACGTCCAAAGGGCGTTCATAAGTTCGACTGCTTCCGACGAATCGTCCGTTTGCTTGTTGATTTCGTCCACCGCCTTTTTCAAAGCCGCGTCCTTTTGCGAAACGGTTGTCGCTTCTTGCAATTCCGCAAGCATCACTTCCAGCGCATCCACCACGTTGTCTTTGTACGGGTTTTCCATTTCCGAATTGCCTACGTACAAGATAAGTTCTTGCAACGCCACCACTTGAATATCCGTAATCGCAAATTCTTCTTCGGGAATTTCCGGCTCGGGTTGAGCTTCGGGTGGTTGAACAAGGAAGGCTGCAAGCATCATGCCCGCGCCCAAACATGCGCATACGAGATAAATCCAAAGACGTTTCCATTTAAGGCGCTTTTTGTTTTTCGTCAATTCGCCCAGCGCCTCGTTGGCATCTTCTCGTTGCAAATCGGGGAAGGTGCCTTCTTCCTTTTGGAATGCAAGCATCGTTTGCACTTTTTCTTGCAACGCAAAGTCTGCGTCCAAGTGCCTTGCAAGCTTTCTATCGGAAACACGGAACAAGAAATATCCGCCCACGCCGCCTACAACGAACGCCGCGCCACCAAGCACCCAAGGCATCATCGCTTTCATCGACAATATCTCGAGTTTTGTGAGCAACAAAAGCGTACCCGCAAGCAACCCGCCGATTGCCAATCCCAGCAATAACGATTTTACAAATCGTATCACAAAGGCTTGTTTTTTATACTTGATAAAATTTTCGTTCATAAACTCCTCTTTTTTATCTTACAGAACTGCCACAAAAAAACAATATGGCAGTATTATTTTTGAACTATAATTGTATCATTTTTCGCCAAAATTGTCAATTTAATTTAATAATAAATATGAAAAAAACGAACACTTTTCACAAAATTAACAAAATGATTAAACATTAGTTTAATAACTGAACAAAAAGCAAAAAGACAACGCCAAAGCATTGTCTTTTTTGTGGTGAGGTAAGAGTAACCTAAATTGAACCTTTTCTTCTTACATTATTTTGATTGAATTGACTTTTTCTCTATTTTTTTTATAATACTTGTGTTTTGATAACATTTTAGTTGAAGTGTTTTATGCAATAGTTCCTTTTTTAATGTATCAAAGACTTCATTATCCTTACTGGAAATGTATATAAGTGTTTTGTTTTCGGTTTTTATTTTCAATCCAACGACAGAAAAAATTTTTATTAAAGAGATTTTTTTACAATAGATTGTTTTAATTTCTTCGTTGAGAGAATTTATTTTCTTAAAAGTAAAATATCTAAAACTCCAAACAATCAAAAATAAAATTTCAATTGTCAAAATGATAACGGTAACAGGTAATAATGCTAATCTTCTTTCAAGAAAAGTTCCCTCGTTGGTTTGGATATGTTCAATGCCCTTATAAAACAAAGCAATGCTAATAGGCAAAAGTATTAGCAAAGTAAAAACGGTTATAATAATTAACCTAACAACTATATTCTTAACTGTTCTTTTTTGCAGGGTAAGAGTAGTCATATAAGTTCGCTCCTATTTGATATTTATTATAACATAAAAATAAATATATTGCAATAGAAATGTTGAAACAACTTAAAATGGCACTAGAGAGTGCGCTGGCAATATAAATCCCTTTTAAACAACATTTATTTTGGCAAAATAAAAAACCTAAATCAAATCATAGGTGGTTCGATTTAGGTTTAACTTGGTGGGCAAAGGTACATTCTCGCCTTTGGCGAGAGCTTCGTTGACGACCAACGCTAACAACAACCGTCTTTTTCATCCTCGTCAACTCGCGCGAACCACCGATAAGGCGGTGGTTCATAAGACGCCTCGACCATGCACAAAAAAGCACCCCATGCTTGAGGTGCTTTTTTGTGGTGGGCAGAGGTGGATTCGAACCACCGAAGTCGAAGACGTCAGATTTACAGTCTGATCCATTTGGCCGCTCTGGAATCTGCCCATATTAAGTTTTGTTGTGGAGCCGGTGATTGGACTCGAACCCACAACCTGCTGATTACAAATCAGCTGCTCTGCCAATTGAGCTACACCGGCGTGGTGTAATGGCATTTTTTGCTTGGCGTTTCGAGCGAACCACCGATAATACGGTGTTTCTCGCAACGTCGCAAGTTATTACAAAAAGTGTTGTCCTTATAGGACGCCACTTTTTGTGGTGCCTTGGGGCGGAATCGAACCACCGACAGGCAGATTTTCAGTCTGCTGCTCTACCGACTGAGCTACCAAGGCATATGTGGCGACCCAAAACGGGCTCGAACCGTCGACCTCCAGCGTGACAGGCTGGCGCTCTAACCAACTGAGCTATTGGGCCACACAAACCGCATTTGAACAATGCTTGTATATAATACTCTATTTCTAAATATTTGTCAAGCATTTTTTGCCGTTTTTTCGGCAATTTTACAAAAAATATTAAAGAATTTTGCCTATCTAAAAAATCGTGACAAGCAAAATTCTTTTTTTTCTTTCTTTTTCAATTCAACGCGTACATACCCGTCACTTTTTAGTGTTTATAAAGCTTCGCAAGCCCGCCTTCCGACGTTTCACGATAGGTATGTTTCAGGTCTTTGCCCGTTTCCTTCATCGTCTTGATAACAAGGTCGAAAGAAATCTTTCTACTATCCGACAAGAAATATGCAAGCGACGAGGCGTTAATGGCACGCATGGATGCAACGGCATTACGTTCAATACAAGGGATTTGCACCAAGCCGCAAACGGGGTCACACGTCAAGCCCAAGTGGTGTTCCATCGCAATTTCCGCACCGTATTCGATTTGCCCAAGCGACATGCCACGAAGCTGCGAAAGCGCCGCCGTAGCCATACAACAAGCACTTCCGATTTCCGCTTGACAACCGCATTCCGCCCCCGAAATGGACGCATTCGTCTTGATCAAGTTGCCTATCAAACCCGCCGTAGCAAGCGCATCAATAATTTGTTTCTCCGTATAGCCTTGTCGTCTTTGCGCCCACATAAGCACCGCAGGAACAACCCCACAAGCCCCACAAGTGGGTGCTGTGACAATCGTTCCGCCCGCTGCGTTTTCTTCCCCGACAGCGAACGCATACGCGCATACAAGCCTATTTTCACGTGTTTCAGCGCTTTCCTCGGGTGCTGTACGGGAATAGAGAATATTCGCCCTTCTTTCCACGTACAAACCGCCTGGCAAGTAGCCCGTCGCACCTATCCCGTTGGTGATTGCTTTACGCATCGTAGCCCAAACTTCACGCAAATATTCACGAATTTCCACCCCTTCGCACTCGTACACGTAATCGTAAAGCTGCATCTTTCTTTCTTCGCAATAATGGCGAATTTCCGTAAGCGTGCTTAAAGGATAAACTTCCTTGCCTTCGGTATCTTCCCTTCCTTCCACGCGGATTGCGCCACCGCCTACGCTATACACGCGCATACGGTTGATTTCTACGCCTTGCTTTTTCGCAATCAAATCCATGGTGTTGGGGTGAGGCGTTGCCGTCGTCACGTCGTTTACCACCTTTACGTTGGGCAACGTGCTTTCGATAACCTTGCCTGTGCCGTGTCCTACGCCCGTTTTAGCGAGCGATTCGTACAATACGACCGTGAACTCGTCCGCGTCCGTATTCTCGCTTAAAAACAGCTTACAAGCGTTTTCAGGGCCGATGGTGTGCGACGATGACGGACCTCTACCTATTCTATACAATTCTCTTAATGATTTCATATACTTGCCTTCTTCTTTTCGTAGCGGGTATATTATAGCATATCCCCCAACCCGTGTCAAGTTTCGTGTAAAAATTTACCGCAAAACCATGAAAAAACACCCTTGGTTAGCCCTCGGGTGTTTGTTTCAAATGGTGTCGAATTAAACCAATTCGATAATAGCCTTTTGTGCTGCGTCACCACGACGTTCGCCGAGAAGGTAAATTCTCGTATAACCGCCGCCTTGACCAAGTTCTTCTTTACGAGCTGCATATTTGGGAGCAAGTTCGTTGAAGAGCTTATCCATCAAAGGATGTTGCACGTCAGCCGTTCTCGCCTTGTATTCGCTCTTCTTTTCTTGGAAAGCTTTGATTTCTTGCAAATCGTAGGTTTTAGCCATGATTGCACGGCGAGCAGCAAGTTTCTTTGCACCGTCTTTAACGTTGGTTACGGTGATTTCCTTGCCTTTGTTGTCTTTTTTCGTTACTTCAAATTCGATGTTATCATCGTAGGTATTAACCGCTTTCGTGATAAGCTTTTCTACGTAAGAACGAAGTTCTTTTGCTTTTGCAGCGGTCGTTTCGCTTTTACCGTACCAAAGAAGTTGCGACGCAAGACCTCTCAAAAGTGCGTTTCTTTCTTTGGACGTTCTTCCCAATTTACCGGGCATAATTTTAATCCTCCTGTTGTCTTAATGCAAGGCCGTAAGATTCCAATTTGTGGATGACTTCGTCAAGCGACTTTCTGCCAAGGTTTCTCACCTTCAACATATCGTCTTCCGTTTTCTTGGTAAGGTCTTCGACCGTGTGAATGTTCGCTCTCTTCAAGCAGTTGTACGAACGGACGGATAATTCCATTTCTTCAATCGCCATTTTGAGAATCTGTTGTTGTTTGTCGTCTTCCGTCTTAACAAGAATATCCATACCTTTAATCGTTTCGCTAAGGTTTACGAACAAGTTGATATGATCTTGCATAATCTTCGCTGCCAAGGAAATGATTTCCTTGCCCGAGAACGTGCCGTTCGTCCATACTTCAAGCGTGAGCTTGTCGTAGTCTACCGCTTGACCTACACGCGTGGGTTCTACCGAGTAGTTTACGCGTTGTACGGGCGTGTAGATGGAGTCGATTGCGATGTAATCAACGATGGGCTTTTTGTTTTCTTTAGCAGGTTTATAACCTCTGCCTCTGCCGATCGTGATTTCAACGTCCAATTTTGCGCCTTCATCGATGGTGCAAATGTATTGTTCGCCGTTGATTACTTCGATTTCTGCGTCAACGTTCAAATCCTTACCCGTAAGTACGGCGGGACCTTCTTTAACGATGTGCAACGTCTTTTCATAATCCTTGTCGATCACTTTCGTTTTGATTGCAAGCGTCTTCAAGTTAAGAATAATTTCGGGAACATCTTCCTTAATCCCTTCAACGGACGAAAATTCGTGTTTAACGCTGCCGTCAAGGAATTTGATACCCTTTACCGCTGCGCCAGGCAATGCGGAAAGGAGAATACGTCTAAGATTGATACCGATAGTAAGACCGAAACCTTTCTCCAAGGGCTCGCATACAACCTTCGCATAGAAATCGTCGTTTTCAAGCACCTCGAGTTTGGGCATATCCATTTCGATCATTGTGATACCTCCTGATATTTTTCAATTATTTGGAGTACAATTCGACAATCATATGTTCTGCAATCTGGCTGTCGATGTCTTCTCTGGTGGGAAGAGCTAATACTTTTCCTTCAAGTTTTTCTCTGTCAAACTCAACCCATTTAACAAGGCTGTTGCTTGCCTTCGTGTCCTTGAGTTCCGTGAAATATTTGTTGCCCTTTCTATTTTCTTTAACAACGATAACGTCGCCAGCTTTTACGATGTACGAAGGGATCGTAACCGTCTTGCCGTTTACGGACAAGTGTGCATGGCTAACGATTTGACGTGCCAACGTTCTGGAAGGAGCAAGCCCCATTCTAAATACTACGTTGTCAAGACGTCTTTCCAAAAGCGAAAGCATGTTTTCACCCGTAACGCCTTTCATACGATCTGCCATTTCATAGTACTTACGGAATTGACCTTCTTGTACGCCGTAAATTCTCTTCGTCTTTTGCTTTTCACGAAGCTGCATACCATATTCGGAAATCTTCTTTCTATCTGCACCGTGTTGGCCGGGAGCTACCGGACGCTTATTGAACGGGCATTTGTCCATATAGCACTTGTCGCCTTTAAGGAACAACTTAGCGCCTTCTCTTCTGCAAAGCTTACATTTTGCTTCTCTATATCTTGCCATAATACTTCTTTAGCCTCCTGATTATACTCTACGACGCTTGGGGGGTCTGCAACCGTTGTGAGGGATAGGCGATACGTCCGAAATCAACGTGATTTCAAGTTCGCAAGTAGCCAACGCACGGATAGCGGATTCTCTACCAGCACCAGGGCCCTTAACGTATACTTCTACCGTTCTCAAACCGTGTTCTTTTGCAACCTTTGCAGCCGTTTCAGCAGCCATTTGCGCAGCAAACGGCGTACCCTTTCTGCTACCCTTATAACCAAGTGCACCTGCGCTCGATTGAGAGATTGCATTACCGTTCATATCCGTTACCGTTACGATCGTGTTGTTGAACGTGGATTGAATATGAACTTGTCCTTTGTCGATCTTTTTAATTTCTTTGCGCTTACGGGAAACGACTTTCTTTTTAACTTCTGCCATTTTTTATCGCCTCCTTATTACTTCTTCTTGCCTGCAATTGCGCGTGCAGGACCTTTACGCGTACGAGCATTTCTCTTCGTGCTTTGTCCGCGTACGGGCAAGCCCTTTCTGTGACGGATGCCTCTATAGCAACCGATTTCCATAAGGCTCTTAATGTCGAGGGCTACTTTACTACGAAGTTCGCCTTCTACGGTCAAATTGTGGTCAATATATTCTCTTAATTTGGAAACGTCGTTTTCGTCGAGGTCCTTAACTCTGATGTCAGGGTTAATGCCCGTTTCCGCGAGAATTTTCTTAGAAGTCGTCAAACCGATACCATAGATATAGGTAAGACCGATTTCAATTCTTTTTTCTCTGGGTAAATCTACACCGGCAATACGTGCCATTGATTTCTGTCCTCCGTTTTTTTACTTTTCTTTTTTGTTTTTCTTGTTTATCTTAAACGAACGCTAATTCCAGCAGTGGAAAATGCCTTTATTTCGCGTTGTATTGTTTTCAAACTTTCGTTTCCCACACGCGTATATATACGCGCATAAAAAACGCAACAAAACTGGATTTCCGCATTTTCTACGGAAATTCAGCCTGATTTACGCTATATTTTTTAGGTTTTTTATCACCAAAAGGCGACATTACCCAAATTACGGCAAATAACATTATATCATACCGTGTCAAGTAATGTCAACCATTTTTTGGTAATTTTTTCAAAATATTTTTTAGCCTTGTCTTTGCTTATGGCTCTTGCTCTTGGAGCAGATAACCATTACTCTACCGTTTCTTTTGATAACTTTGCACTTGTCGCACATAGGTTTTACAGAAGGTCTTACTTTCATGATATTTTCTCCTTGTTGATTAAATCTTTCGTCGTAATTACGACTTGCTACGCCACGTGATTCTACCTTTCGTCAAATCGTACGGGCTCATTTCCAATTTTACCGTATCCCCTTCGATGATTCTGATATAGTTCATACGAAGTTTACCGGAAATATACGCCGTGATGATATGACCGTTGGAAAGTTGTACGCGGAACGTTGCGTTGGGCAACGCTTCTACTACCTTCCCTTCCGCTTCGATTACGTCGTCTTTGGACACAGAATTTTCCTCCGATTTTTTTCTATTCGGCTTCCTTTCGTCCGCCGCTTATTTTCTTACAGCGTGAGTATTTCTACGCCGTCTTCGCGGACCACCAACGTGTTTTCGTAGTGCGCCGCGCATTTACCGTCAATTGTCACCGCCGTCCAGTCGTCGTCCAACAATTTTACTCGCCAGTTTCCAAGCGTAATCATCGGTTCGACACAAAGCACCATGCCTGCTTTCAATCGCATACCCGTGCCCTTTCTTCCGAAGTTGGGAACGGAAGGATCTTCGTGCATATCTCGTCCGATACCGTGTCCGGTGTACGAACGTACTACCCCGTAGCCATGCGATTCCGCGTGCTGCTGCACACGATAACCGATGTCGTACAAAGGCGTTCCTGCACGCAAGCCTTCGATGCCTTTATAGAAACACTCTTCCGTCACCTTCACGAGCTTTTCTATTTCAGGGGCAACTTTGCCGATTTTGAACGTTCTGCACGCGTCGCCATGGAAACCATTTTTGTACGCGCACAAATCCACGCTGACGATGTCGCCATCTTTTAATATCGTTTGCGAATCGGGGATTCCGTGAACGACCACGTCGTTTACCGATACGCATGCCGAGGCGGGGAATCCGCCGTAGCCGAGACAGGAAGGTATTGCACCCGAAGCACGGATATACCGTTCTACAAGTTCGTCTACCTCTTTGGTGCTCATGCCCGCGCAAATTTTCGAGCCGACAAATGCCAGCGTGTCTTTTACGACTTTGCACGGTTCGCGCATCAAATCTATCTCTTTTTCGCTCTTTACGTAAATCATCTTATTATTTGCAAAGCGTGTTCAACTTTGCCTTTACCGCTTCAAACGTTTCGTCGGGAGTACCGCTACCTTCTACGTTGAAGATAACGCCCTTTTCCGTGTAATAGTTAATGAGCGGTTCCGTTTGATCCTTATATACGCTTAAACGACTGCCTACCGTTTCGGGGTTGTCGTCCTTTCTTTGCGTGAGTTCGCCACCGCATTTAGGGCAGGTGGTTTGACCGTTTAACCATTTCAAATGCGTGCCTTCGCCGCATGCCTTACAAATACGTCTGCCGCAGATACGGTCCATAAGCAAGGAGAAGTCTACGTCGATATTGATTACCATATCGATTGCCGTAATTTTAGCAAGCGCGTCAGCTTGCGCTACGTTACGGGGGAAGCCGTCGAGCATGAAGCCCTTCTTGCAATCTTCTCTTGCAATTCTTTCTTCAACGATTTTGCAAGTCACTTCATCGGGCACAAGTTGACCTTTATCGATATACGATTTCGCCAACAAACCGATGGGGGTTTCGTTTTTGATATTCTCTCTGAAGATGTCGCCCGTAGAGATGTGCGGCAATGCAAATTCTTCTACGATTTGCGATGCGAGAGTTCCTTTTCCTGCGCCGGGAGCGCCAAGTAAAATGATGTTCATATTCCGATTCTCCTTCATTGAAATTGCGTATCAATACATATTTGCTCCCTACGCCGCAAAAGCAGCGTAGGAAACGAATTGTCTTACTTTAAGAATCCTTTGTAATTTTTCATCATCAATTGCGCTTGCATTTGTTTTTCAAATTCCATCGCAACCGATACGACGATTAGAATACCCGTCGTCGAGAATACGTTTACGAGCGCAATGTTCGCCCAAGCAAACGCAACCGAAGGAATAAATGCAACAAGCGAAAGATAGATAGCACCGAACAACGTGATACGGTTGGAAATCTTCTTCAAATAGGATTCCGTTGCTTTACCAGGACGAATACCTTGGATGAAGCCACCGTTTTGTTGAATGCTCTTAGATACTTCTTCGGGGTTGAATTGCATTTGTGCATAGAAGAAGGAGAACGCGAAGATAAGCAAGCAGAGTACCAATGCGTACACTACTGCGCCCCAGCCTTCTGCACTCGCCGACATCCAGTTCGTCCAGAAACGGTTGAAACCGTTTTCACCGCCCTTAATCATGCTTGCGATCATTTGAGGGAAGCTCAAAATGGAGAACGCGAAGATGAGGGGCATTACGCCGCCACCGCTGATACGGATGGGAATGGACGAGGATTGACCGCCGTACATTTTTCTACCCTTGATTTGCTTTGCGTATTGTACGGGAACTTTTCTTTCGGAAAGGTCTACGTAAACGATTGCAAAGAAGATAAGCGCCGTAACAAATACGAACGCGAGCAAGCCCCAAAGGGACTTCATGTCGCCCTTGAATACGTTCGTGATTTGACCAAGAATCGATTCGCCTGCCGTTGCAATGATACCAACGAAAATGATCATCGATTGACCGTTGCCTACGCCGTAGTCGGTGATTCTTTCACCAAGCCACATTACGAGGAACGCGCCTGCCGTGTAAACGGTCGTCATGAATACGTACGCAAGCCATTTTTGACCATAGAACACTTCACCGATAGCAACTGCTTCTTGACCGAAGCTAAGGATGATACCGATGGATTGTACGATAGCGAGCAAAATGGTTACGATACGGGTGTATTGCGCAATCTTTTTACGCCCTTCTTCACCTTGTTTGGAAAGTCTTTCGAGTGCGGGAATACCAACGCTGAGAAGTTGCATGATAATCGAAGCGTTGATGTAAGGCCCGATACCGAGCGCGAACAACGTACCTTGGGACAATGCGCCACCAGTGATGCTGCTCATAAGCGAAAGGAAATCGTTGCCTTGAATAAGCCCTTCAAACGTTCCTCTTTTCAAACCGGGTACGGGAATATAACAGCCAATACGGAAAACCAAGAGCAAAAGGAGCATCATGTACACCTTACGTCTGATTTCCTTGACCTTTAATGCATTAATAATTGTCTGTAACATTTTTTTCTCCGTATTTGGATTTCTTTACGTTTTGGCTTGCGCCTAAAACGCATAGTTCAAATAACGCGAACTACGGAAAACCGCATAAAAACAGTTTTCCGCGTTGCTTGTTAATGAATTAGAGAATTTCAGCCGTGCCTTTTGCAGCTTCGATTGCTTCTTTAGCGGTTGCGGAGAATTTCGCCGCTTTAACGGTGAGTGCTACGTTGAGTTCGCCAGAACCAAGCACTTTAAGACCGCAGTTGTTCTTAACAGCTTTTGCAAGACCGTTTGCAACAACAAAACCGTAATCAACAACCGTACCTTCGGGAAGGTTAGCAAGCGTTTCAAGGTTTACGATAACGTATTCCTTCTTGCCGTTGTGGTTGAAACCTCTCTTAGGAACGCGACGAGCGATAGGCATTTGACCGCCTTCAAAGCCGGGACGTACGCCACCACCGGAACGAGCCCATTGACCTTTGTGACCCTTACCGGACGTTTTACCCGTGCCCGAACCGATACCGCGACCAAGTCTCTTCGTCGCTCTAGTTGCTCCCGCTGCGGGAGAAAGAGTATCTATTCTCATGATAAATCTCCTTATACGTTTTCTACTTTGACGAGGTGCTTAACCTTCGTAAGCATACCCTGTACTGCAGGGGTGTCGTCAAGTTCTTTGGAAGAACGGATTTTCTTAAGACCGAGCGCAGCAATCGTACCCTTTACAGAGTCAACTTGCCCGATCGTGCTCTTTACGAGCGTAACTTTAATCTTTGCCATAATCTTATTCCTCCGTGATTAGCTGCGGATTTCTTCAACGGTCTTGCCGCGAAGCGCTGCTACTTGTTCTGCCGATTTAAGTTCTTTCAAACCTTCAATAGCTGCTTTTACGCAGTTGCTGGGGTTTTGGCTGCCGTGGGATTTCGTTCTGATGTTCTTTACACCAACTGCTTCCATTACCGCACGAACAGGGCCACCAGCGATAACGCCGGTACCTTCTGCAGCGGGCATCATAAGCACTTTGCCACGACCGAATACGCCGATAACTTGGTGGGGAATGGTACCGTCAACGATAGATACGGGAACCATGTTCTTCTTCGCTCTCAAAGTAGCCTTTTCGATTGCTTCGGGAACTTCTTTAGCTTTACCCGTTGCAACACCGATCTTACCGTTGCCGTCACCTACGATAACGAGCGCAGCAAAACGCATGTTTTTACCACCTTTTACTACCTTCGTTACGCGGTTAACTTCGATAAGTTTCTTAATAAGACCATCGTCTTCAGCTTGTCTTCTTTGAGGTCTTCTTTCTCTCTTTTCGTCTGCCATTGTACCCACTCCTTAAAATTTAAGTCCGGCTTCTCTTGCGCCGTCCGCAACTGCCTTAACACGTCCCGTGTAAAGGTAGCCGCCTCTGTCGAATACCACTGCTTCAACGCCTTTTGCCATTGCTCTTTCAGCAGCTACTGCGCCGACTACTTTTGCTGCGTCCGTCTTGTTAAGACCAGCAATCTTTTCTTTTACAGCTTTGTCCATCGTGGATGCTGCTGCAATCGTAACGCCGCCCTTCGCGTCGCCCGCTCTGTCGTCAATTACTTGTACGTAGATGTGGTTAAGGCTTCTGTAAACGTTCATACGGGGCGCTTCCGCCGTACCTACTACCGTCTTTCTAACGCGTGCATGGCGTTTTTGTCTGACTGCATTTTTATCAATTTTCGTAATCATACTTTAACGCTCCTTATTTCTTGCCTTTACCGGAAGTCTTACCTTCTTTGTGTTCTACGTTTTCGCCCTTATAGCGAATACCGTATCCATGGTAAGGTTCGGGAAGTCTGATTTTGCGGATGTTTGCCGCAATTTGACCTACGACTTCTTTGTTGATACCGCATACGTTTACTTCCGTAAGCGTAGGGCATTCAAACTTGATGCCTGCGGGTGCGATAACTTCTACGGGGTGGGAGAAACCAACGTTCAATACGAGCTTGTCGCCTTGAACAGCTGCCTTCCAACCTACACCTTTAACTTCGAGCGTCTTTACGAAACCAGCGGTTACACCAGTAACCATACCGTTCAAAAGCGCACGATACAAGCCGTGTTTTGCGTTCGTATCCGCGGTGTCGTCCAATGCCTTTACGACAAGGTTCGTACCTTCCGTTTCGATACCAATGTTGCCAACGATTTCTCTTTCCAACGTGCCTTTGGGGCCTTTTACGGAAACGATACCGTTTTTGAATTCTACCGTTACGCCTGCAGGAAGCGCGATGGGCAATTTACCGATTCTCGACATATTGCTCTACCTCCCTTACCAAACGTAGCAAAGGACTTCACCGCCTACGTTAGCTGCCTTTGCTTTTTTACCGGTCATGATACCCTTGTTCGTGGAAAGGATAACCGTACCGAAACCACCAAGAACTCTGGGCATGTTTTCAACACCTGCATACGTACGCAAGCCGGGCTTGGATACTCTTTGCAAACCGCTGATAACCGATTTCTTGTCATTGTATTTAAGCGTAATTGCGATTTTGCCGTTGTAGCCGTCTTCAACGAGCTTCATGTCCTTAACCCAACCTTCGTTGAGAAGAATTTCAGCAATAGCTTTCTTTTCGTTGGAAGCGGGAATTTCCACAACTTCTTTCTTTGCCGTAATCGCGTTTCTAATTCTTGTAAGCATATCTGCGATAGGATCTGTCATCTCTCTTACCTCCTATTACCAGCTCGACTTTTTAACGGCGGGGATTTCACCCTTGTAAGCAAGTTCACGGAAGCAGATACGGCATACACCGTACTTTCTCAAAACCGCGTGGGGTCTTCCGCAAATCGTGCATCTCGTGTAAGCTCTCGTAGAGAACTTGGGCGTCTTTTGCTGTTTATTAATCATTGCTTTCTTTGCCATAGTTCGTTTCTCCTTACTTCTTGAAAGGCATACCGAGCGCTCTCAAAAGCTCTCTTGCCTCTTCGTCCGTTTCCGCGGTCGTAACGATTGCCACGTCCATACCTCTGATCTTTTCTACTTGATCATAAGAGATTTCGGGGAAAATCAATTGTTCTTTCAAACCTACGGAATAGTTGCCGCGTCCGTCGAATGCCTTGTCAGATACACCACGGAAGTCGCGGAGTCTGGGAAGTGCGATGGATACGAACTTGTCATAGAAATTGTACATTCTTTCGCCACGAAGGGTTACTTTAATACCAACCGTTTGACCTTCTCTTACTTTGAAGTTTGCAACGGATTTCTTTGCCTTCGTCAAAATCGGTTGTTGACCGGAAATGATTTTGATTTCGTTTTCCGTCATTTGAATCGATTTAGCGTTGTCTTTGATGTCGCCAAGACCCGTGTTGATAACAATCTTAACGAGCTTAGGGCATTGCATTACGGATTTGTATCCGAATTTTTTCATAAGATAAGGTACGACTTCTTTTTCGTACTTTTCTTTTACTCTGTTTTTATAAACTTTTTCTGCCATCTTAACTTACCTCGTTAGTTGTTTTCCGTGGTTTCGGTTGCTTCCGCTTCCGTAGCCTTGGGAGCGCGCTTTCTCGTTCTCTTCTTGGGTGCTTCTTCCGTTGCAGCAGCTTTTGCTTTCTTGGAATATGCTTTATCGAGAACTGCGCCGCAAGCGCATACTCTACCTTCTTGCCATCAACTACTGCGTGCTTAACTCTCGTTGCTTTACCGCAAACGGGGCAAACCACTTGTACGTTGGATGCGTCGATAGGTCCGGGTACTTCCACGATTTTGCTCGTTTCGTTCGCTTTTCTTGCCTTTTCATGCTTCTTTTGAATGCGAACACCTTCAACGACTACCGTATTTGCCTTAGGGGACGTGGCAAGGACTTTTCCCTGTACGCCTTTGTCTTTACCGGCAATTACAAGTACGTTATCATTTACTTTTACGTTCATTGTTTTAGTCCTCCTGACAAATTACAGAACTTCGGGAGCAAGGGAGATAATCTTCATGTAGTCCTTATCTCTCAATTCTCTCGCGATCGGCCCAAAGATACGCGTACCTTTAGGTTGCTTTTGGTTGTCGATGATTACAGCAGCGTTTTCGTCGAATTTAACGAACGTACCGTCTGCTCTTCTAATGCCTTTTGCGCTTCTTACGATTACAGCTTTAACAACGTCGCCTTTCTTAACTGCGCCACCGGGAGTAGCCGTCTTTACGGATGCTACGATAACGTCGCCGATGTTGCCCGTCTTACGGAAGGAGCCGCCTAAAACTCTAATACACATCAACTCTTTTGCACCGCTGTTATCAGCTGCTTTGAGTCTCGTTTGAGGTTGTATCATACTCTTCTACTCTCCTTAAATTATTTCGCCTTTTCGACGATTTCAGCAACGCGCCAGTTCTTGTCCTTGCTGAGCTTTCTCGTTTCAACGATACGTACCGTATCGCCTACGCCGCACTCGTTGTTTTCATCGTGTGCTTTGATACGGCTACTTTTCGTAATCGTCTTCTTATAAAGGGGGTGCTTGCTCTTATCGCTGATAAGAACGACTACCGTCTTATCCATCTTATCGGATACGACAACGCCTACTCTTTCTTTTCTCAAATTTCTTTCCATGATTGTTGTCCTCCGATTATGCCTTCAATTCTCTCGCACGGATTTCCGTATTTACGCGAGCGATATCTCTTTTGCAGGTTCTGATGGAAACGGGATTTTCAAGCTGACCGGACGCCAAACGGAAACGAAGATTGAAAAGTTCACTCTTGAGTTCCGCGAGCTTTTTAGCAAGCTCTTCGTTCGTCATTTCTTTAACTTCTTTCGCTTTCATTATTCTTCACCGCCTTCAGCCGTTTCAGCAGGAGCTGCTACGACTTCTTTCTTAACAAACTTACATTTTACGGGAAGCTTGTGGGATGCAAGACGCATAGCTTCTCTTGCAACTTCTTCGCTTACACCGCTCATTTCGAACATTACGCGGCCGGGTTTAACTACGGCTACCCAATATTCTACCGAACCTTTACCAGAACCCATACGCGTTTCAGCGGGCTTCTTCGTAATAGGCTTGTGGGGGAAGATGTCAATCCATACTTTACCACCACGTTTGATGAATCTCGTCATTGCGATACGGGCAGCTTCGATTTGGTTGGATTTAATCCAACCAAGTTCTTCCGATACAAGGCCGTATTCGCCGTATGCGATTACATTACCTTTCGTAGCTTTACCCTTCATCGTACCACGATGTTGTCTACGTCTTTTTACTCTCTTGGGAATTAACATTACTGTTCGCCTCCTTCCGTAACGGCTTTCTTCGCAGTTTTGATAACTTCGCCCTTGTAGATCCAGCACTTAACGCCGATCATACCGAAGGTGGTGTGTGCTTCTGCGAAACCATAGTCGATGTCTGCGCGAAGCGTTTGAAGGGGAATAGAACCTTCGTGATAGTTTTCGCTTCTTGCAATTTCAGCACCGTCAAGACGGCCGCTTACCATCATCTTGATACCCTTAACGCCTGCTCTCATCGAACGGCCGATTGCTTGCTTCATGCAACGACGGAACGACATACGCTTTTCAAGTTGTGCCGCAACGCCTTCTGCTACGAGTTGAGCGTCACAGTCAGGTTTTCTTACTTCCGTAATGTTGATGCTTACTGCTTTGCCGTTCGTAAGTTTAGCAAGTTCTTTCTTGATAACTTCTACTTCGCTGCCGCCCTTACCGATGATAACGCCGGGACGTGCCGTGTAGATCGTAACAACGACTCTCGATGCTGCTCTTTCGATAAGGATTTTGCTTACCGCTGCTGCATAGTACTTCTTCTTCAAGAACGTACGAATTACGTTGTCTTCTTTGAGGAATTTGGAGAATTCTTTCTTATCTGCATACCACGTGGTGTTCCAACCGGTGATAACGCCGACTCTTAAACCGTGAGGATTAACTTTTTGTCCCATTGTTATACTTCTCCTTCCAATTTCTTAACGTCCAAAATTACGGTGATGTGGCTCGTTCTCTTCAAGATTGCATGGCCGCGTCCTTTCGATACGGGTTGCATTCTCTTAAGCATTTGTCCACCGTCTGCAAAGCATTCTGCCACGAACAAATCGTTCTTGTCCATGCCCATGTTGTGTTCAGCATTTGCAGCTGCGCTCATAAGCACTTTCTTTACAGCAAGTGCGCTGCCGTTTACACTGTAATCAAGGATAGCTTTTGCTTCTTTGTAGCTCTTCCCACGAATCAAAGCAAGTACCGTTCTTACTTTGTAAGGGGAAACTCTGATATATTTAGCGACTGCGTAAGGGCGCTTTTCTTTGTTAGCTGCAACCCTTTCCGTCTTCTTCTTCATATTCGTTGCCATTTATCTATTCTCCTTATCTGCCCGGGGTAGTCGTTTTTGCGGTGTGACCGGGGAACGTTCTCGTGGGAGCAAACTCACCGAGTTTGCAGCCAATCATGTCTTCCGTTACATATACGGGTACGTGCTTACGACCATCGTATACTGCAATCGTGTGCCCAACGAAATCGGGGAAAATGGTAGATGCTCTCGACCAGGTCTTGATAACTTTCTTTTCGTTCGATTCGTTCATCGCTTGAATTCTGCTCAAAAGCTTAGCTTCGACGTAAGGTCCTTTCTTAACGCTTCTTGACATTTCTCAATCCTCCGATTAGTTAATTCTCTTAAGAATGAACTTGTTGGTTGCATTCTTCTTCTTTCTCGTCTTGTAACCAAGAGCGGGTTTACCCCAAGGCGTCAAAGGGCCAGCGTGGCCGATAGGACATTTACCTTCACCACCGCCGTGAGGGTGGTCAACGGGGTTCATTACCGAACCGCGAACTTCCGGTCTCAAACCGAGATATCTTGCTTTACCTGCTTTACCCAAGGAAACGAGTTCGTGGTCTACGTTGCCAACTTGACCGATCGTCGCGCGGCATTTTGCAAGCACGTATCTCATTTCACCACTCGGCATACGAATCGTAGCGTATTTGCCTTCCATTGCCATGATTTGTGCGGAAATACCAGCACTTCTTGCAATTTGGCCGCCCTTGCCGGGGGTAAGTTCAATGTTGTGTACCATCGTACCAACGGGAATGTTTTCAAGGGGAAGTGCGTTACCAACTTTGATATCCGCATTTACACCACTCATAACCTTGTCCCCTACGTTAAGACCAACGGGAGCAAGAATGTAGCTCTTCACGCCGTCTGCGTAAACCAAAAGTGCGATGTGCGCGCTTCTGTTGGGATCGTATTGGATGCTCTTAACCGTTGCAGGGATACCGTCTTTAATTCTCTTGAAATCGATGATACGGTACTTTCTTCTGTTACCACCGCCGATGTGTCTCGTGGTGATTCTGCCAAGGTTGTTACGGCCGCCGCTGTGACGTTGGTCGTGGAGCAAAGATCTTTCGGGCTTATCCCCCGTCAAATCGTCATTGGTCAGAACGGTTACGAAACGACGTCCTGCCGACGTAGGTTTATACGTTTTAATAGCCATTTTTCTTCTTCCTCCTGGATTAGGTCAACGATTCGAAGAATTCGATAGCTTTGCTATCTTCCTTCAACGTAACGATCGCTTTTTTACGATCGGGGGTGTAACCTTCGTTTCTACCCATTCTCTTAAGTTTGCCTTTGCAAGTAACCGTGTTTACGTTTGCAACTTGAACGCCGAAAAGCTTTTCAACAGCCAACTTGATTTGGGTTTTGTTCGCGTCTTTCTTTACGTAGAACGTGTATTTTTTGGATGCGATTCCGTCATAACCTTTTTCGGTAAGAACGGGTTTCAAGATAATATCTTCAGCAAACATTACGCGTTCACCTCCTGGAATTTCTCAACCGCTGCTTTCGTCATAACCACAACTGCGCTTACAACTACTTCGTAGGTGCTAAGTTGCGCAAGGGGCAACGTGGAAAGCTTGGGAAGGTTTGCAGCTGCGCGGATTACGTTTACGTCGTCGTTATCCATAACAACGAGCGCTTTGTTCAAGTTCAACGCTTTTGCGAACGCTGCCATTTCCTTCGTCTTTGCTTCGGAAACTTTAAGTTCGTCAACAACGATGAATTCGCCGTCAGCAACTTTCTTGGAAAGTGCGGAAAGCAAAGCTGCTCTCTTCGCCTTTTCGTTCATCTTCTTCGAGAAGTCACGGGACTTGGGTGCGAATACTACGCCACCTTTAATCCATTGGGGTGCGCGGATGGAACCTTGACGTGCACGACCCGTGCCCTTTTGTCTCCAAGGTTTGATACCGCCGCCGCGTACTTCCGTTCTCGTAAGAGTGGATTTCGTACCTTGTCTTTCGTTTGCAAGACGGGTTACGACTGCTTGGTGAATCAAAGATTCTTTATATTCGACGCCGAATACGTTATCGTTAAGTTCGATTTCGCCGACTTCTGCGCCGCTCATGTTCAATACTTTAATAGCCGCCATTGTCTTTCACTCTCCTTATTTGCTCTTAACGCTGTCCGAAATGGTAACGATGCTGCCTTTCGGTCCGGGGATAGCGCCTTTGATGAGAATCGCGTTTCTTGCTACGTCAACCTTAACGATTTCAAGGTTTTGGATCGTAACGTTTTCCACACCGTATTGACCTGCGAGGTGTTTGTTCTTAAATACTCTCGAGGGGGAACTGATGGGACCCATAGAACCGGGTTCTCTGTGAACGGGGCCAGTACCGTGCGTCATCTTCAATCTGTGTTGATTCCAACGCTTGATTACGCCCGTGAAACCGTGACCTTTCGTCACGCCGGATACGTCCACTTTGTCGCCTGCTGCGAATACGTCTGCTTTAAGTTCAGCACCTACTGCATACGTTTCTGCGTTTGCTACTCTGATTTCTTTCAAGACTTTGTGGGGTTTTACGCCAGCTTTCTTGAATTGTCCAAGCTCGGGCTTCGTAAGAGCCTTTTCGCTCGTTTCGATAAAGCCAAGTTTCAACGCAGCATAGCCGTCGTTTTCAACCGTCTTTACCTGTACTACGGGGCAAGGACCTGCTTCCACTACCGTCACGGGAATCATTTTCCCGTCTTGTGCAAAGATTTGGGTCATACCAACCTTGCGTCCGATGATTGCTTTATTCATTGATAAAGTTCACTCCTTAAAAAATTTTTTATTTTCTCGAATACCTTTGAAAGTATTTCTCGGCAAATTTGTTAGGCTCTATTAGAGCTTGATTTTGATATCCACACCTGCGGGCAAGTGGATGGATTCCAAAAGCTTCGCGTTGGGCGAATATACGTCGATGATTCTCTTATACGTTCTCATTTCAAATTGTTCACGAGAATCTTTGTACTTGTGGGGGGAACGAAGAATCGTTACGATTTCTCTTTCCGTAGGAAGGGGAATAGGACCGGAGATTTTTGCTCCGCTCTTCTTCATCGTTTCTACGATGCGGCTTGCCGCTTCGTCAACGAGTTCGTGGTCGTACGCCGCCAACTTAATTCTGATTTTTTGAACTGCCATTTTTGTTACTCCTTTTTGCTGTTTATACTAACTTTTTATTTGCTGTATCAACTCATCCGTGTGTATCGAGCACTTCCGCAAAATAAAAACACTCAATTTTGCCCGAGCGTTTCTACGCAAAGCCTCGGTTAGTCGCAGGAATCGAGTTCCCACTTTTGTCAACGGAAATTATCTGTCAAGGGGGCTTCACCCTTAAAATTTCAGTAACTTCCCGTCTCTACCCATACACCGCATTTTTACACAGCCTACTTATAATATCAAACTTGTAAACCCCTTGTCAAGCATTTGAACGAACTTTTTTGAAAAAATTTTAGGTTTTTTTAATATTTTTTACCCTTTCCCCTATTTCGCCCAAAATATCGTCCATTTTTCCTTTTATTGCCCGTTTTTCCCCTTTTTATACCCCAAAAAGCGGGTTTTACTTCCTATTATTATATATACGTGTGTGCGTGCGCACGCATAGGAAAACACCCGAAAACAACGTTTCGGGTGCGATTTTTACAATCGTTATAACATTTCTTTTAATTGATAAACGTATTTGTCGGCAAAGCTACGCATTTCCTTTTCGTATTCCTTGGAAAAAGAATCGTACACGGCAATCGTCTTCATGCCCGCTCTTTTTGCGGAAAGCAACGCTTGCACGTTGTCGTCCACCATCACGCAATCTTCCGCCTTTACGCCCAGCTTTTTCGCCGCTTCTATAAAGATGAACGGCTCTGCTTTCTTCATATTAAAATCGTCCGACGACCAAAGGTTGTCGAAATATTTTTCCCAGCCAAGTCTTTTTACGCAAGCATCTAAAAACACGTGCGGGCTTGCCGTCAAAATACTCAAACTTGCCCCGCTTGCCTTCAAAGCCTTAAGCGTTTCTTCCACGCTTGCCTTGGGCATCACGTCGTTTGCGTACACGTCTTTTAAGCGTGCAACCACCGTTTCGTACACGTCCTTCGGCGTTTCGTTTACGCAAAAATTAGACACGTAATAATCGGCAATTCCCTTATACCCAAGCGGAATAATCGTCTTGACGATGTCGTCGGGGTATTTCATACCCCGCTCGTCCAAGTACCCGAGCAAAACTTTGACTGCGGGTGTCATCGAATCGACGAGCGTGCCGTCGAAATCGAAAATATACGTCTTATTCATTTTTCCTATTTTTCCTTACTTGCCCGTCTTTTCCTTATGTCTTGCTTTCGCACGAAGTTCCGCATCTAAAATGCGTTTTCTAATACGAAGGGACTTGGGCGTGACTTCCAAAAGTTCGTCGTCAGCAATGAATTCCAAGCATTCTTCAAGGCTCATTTTCGATACGGGAATAAGCGTCAAAGCATCGTCACTACTCGAAGAACGAGTGTTGGTCAAATGTTTCGTTTTGCAAACGTTTACGTTGATATCGTCCGCAAGGTTGGTGTAGCCTACGACCATACCAGCATATACGGGCGTACCGGGCGTGATAAATAAGTTGCCACGTCCTTGTGCGTTAAACAAGCCGTAGGTGACCGCTTCACCCGTTTCAAACGCTACGAGCGAGCCGGTGTTTCTGCGTTGCAAATCCCCTTTATACGGCTCGTACGCATAGAAAATCGTGTTCATAATACCTTGACCTTTCGTATCCGTCAAAAATTCGCTCTTATACCCGAACAAACCACGGGAAGGAACGCTAAATTCCAAACGCATACGGCTGCCGATTGCCGTCATTTGCAAAAGCGAGCCTTTACGATTGCCCATCGCCGCAAATACGGGGCCGGTCATATCTTCGGGCACGTCAGCAAGGAAACGTTCAATCGGTTCGTTGATAACGCCGTCGATTTCTTTATATAATACTTTGGGCGTGGATACTTGGAATTCGTACCCTTCTCTTCTCATCGTTTCAATCAAGATGGAAAGGTGCATTTCCCCACGGCCGCATACTCGGAAGCTGTCTGCGTATTCCGTATCGCTTACACGAAGGGAAACGTCACGAAGAAGTTCTTTATACAATCTATCACGAAGTTGACGAGACGTGACGAATTTGCCTTCTTTGCCCGCAAACGGACTGTCGTTTACCGAGAAGGTCATTTCCACCGTAGGGTCTTCGATTTTTACGAATTGAACGGGTTCAACCTTCGTAGGTTCGCAAACGGTATCACCGATATTCAAGCCGTCAATACCCGAGAATACGACGATGTCGCCCGCTTGCGCCGTAGGAACGGCAACACGTTCCAACCCTTCGATTTGGTAAAGGTTGGCAATCTTACAGTTGGTGCGCACTTTGTTATCGTTGTAGTTGCAAATGGAAACGGGCTCGTTAGAACGAATTACACCCCTTTCGATTTTACCGATACCGATTCTACCAACGAACTCGTTGTAGTCAATGCACGAAACCAAAAGTTGTCCTGCACCGTCCGTATCCACTTCCATGGGCGGAATCGTTTCCAAAATCGTATCGAACAAGGGATTGAGGTTGGCTTCTTGTTTATCGGGCGTGAGCGATGCCGTGCCTTCTCTACCGCAGCAATATACGATAGGGCTGTCAAGCTGTTCGTCCGTAGCGTCAAGTTCCATCATCAAAAGTTGCATTTCTTCTACAACTTCCGCAATACGAGCGTCGGGGCGGTCTACCTTATTGATAACGATAATCGTCTTTAAGCCAAGCGAAAGCGCTTTTTGCATAACGAAACGGGTTTGAGGCAAAGGACCTTCCGCCGAGTCAACCAAGATAAGCGCACCGTTTACCATCTTCAAAACACGTTCAACTTCGCCCGAGAAATCGGCGTGGCCAGGGGTGTCAACAATGTTGATTTTTACCCCGTTATAGTGCGCGGACGTGTTTTTTGCAAGAATCGTAATACCACGTTCTCTTTCCAAATCCCCCGAGTCCATAACTCTATCTTGTACTTGTTGGTTATCACGGAAAACACCGCCTTGCGCCAACATTTCGTTGACGAGCGTCGTTTTACCGTGGTCTACGTGGGCGATAATCGCCACGTTTCTCAAATCGTGTCTAATCATTAGAAACTCCTTTTTTAAGCAAACTTTTCAACCCTACTATTTTAATACTTTTTCGCTTTCTTGACAACAAAAACGCACCCCTTATATGAAAATATTTTCTAAATATTTTTGAAAAAGGTGAAAAAATTATCCGCAAATCCCGTTTTAGGACTTGCGGAGCTTTCTTACAGCGGTTTTACCGCTTTGTTTACGTATTTTGTAAAACGGATAATATACCCATTGTCTTCTATCGGCGTGCCTTCGTCAACGCACTCAAAATCGTCCATTTCGTCAAGGTTGGGGAAGAATACTTCCGCATCGCCTACGGCATCTACTTTCGTCACAAGCACTTCGTCGCAATAGGGCAACAATTCTTTATACACCGCACCGCCGCCTATGACGTACACGTCGTCGCTTTCATTGCGCTTTTTCATTTCCGCTTTCAACTCGTCATAGCTACGCACAAAAATGCAATCATCGCGTACCTGCCCCCTTGAAAGCACGATATTCACCCTATTTTTTAAGGGATTGCCACCAGGGAAAGAACGCAAGGTGTTGCCACCCATGACAACCGTATGATTGAGCGTAGTTGCACGGAAATATTTCATATCTTGGGGCAAGGAGAACATCATATCGTTGCCCTTTCCAATCCCCCAGTTTTTATCGGCGTGAACAATTGCAATAATCATATCGCCACCGGAATCTTCTTATCAAATTTTTCGTATTCGTAATCAACGAGTTTGAAGCTATCTACCGTGAAATCGTAGAAGTTCTTAATACTTTCGTCAATCACGAGTTTAGGCGCTCTGTGTTGGGGGTTAGCAAGCACTTCTTCCACAAGCGGAATATGTCTATCGTAAATGTGCGCATCCGCAATTACGTGCACAAGCTCGCCCACTTTCAAGCCCGAAACTTGCGCCATCATGTGCATCAAAATCGCATATTGCACCACGTTCCAGTTGTTTGCCGTGAGCATATCGTTAGAGCGTTGGTTAAGAATACCGTTGAGCGTATCCCCCGACACGTTGAAGGTCATCGAGTACGCACAAGGGTATAAACCCATTTCATGCAAGTCTTGGAAGTTATAGATATTCGTCATAATACGACGGCTTGCGGGGTTGTTTTTCAAATCGAAAAGCACTCTATCTACTTGGTCGAATTCCCCTTCTTTATACTTATGTTTTACGCCAAGTTGATAACCGTACGCCTTGCCGATAGAGCCGTTTTCGTCCGCCCAGCTATCCCAAATATGAGAGTTAAGTTCGTGAATATTATTGCTCTTTTTTTGCCAAATCCACAAAAGTTCGTCAATGCAAGACTTGAACGCCGTACGACGAATCGTAAGGATAGGAAATTCTTCTTGCAAGTTATATCTATTGACAATGCCGAATTTTTTAACGGTGTGCGCCTTTACGCCGTCTTCCCAGCGAGGGCGTACGTCCAACTCGGTATCCCAGTACCCGTTTTTAATAATATCCGTCATGTTTTGCACGAAGATTTCGTCTGCTCTACTCATAAGTGCACCGCCTTTGTTTATTTTCGACAATTATTATAGCACACTTTTATCTCGCTCGTCAACGGTTAGAACAATTTTTCGAGCATTTTTTCGGGCATTTTCCATTAAAAATATAAAATATTTTTCTCGTTTGTTTTCTCAAAACGTTGACAAAAGCAAAAAAAACGGGTATTATATATACGGACGAAAAATTAAAGGTTAAGGAGAATTTGTTTCTATGAACAAGAAAACCGTAAAAGACATCGACGTTAAAGGCAAAAAAGTCCTTGTTAGATGCGATTTCAACGTACCCATGAAAGACGGCGTTATTACGGACGAAAACCGTATTATCGGCGCATTGCCCACCATTAAGTACCTTATGGAACAGGGCGCTAAAGTTGTGCTTTGCTCGCACATGGGCAAACCCCACAACGTTTTCGACGATAAGCTCGAACTCAACAAGAAAGAAAAAGCTAAAATCGCTGCTCTTCCCGAAGCTGAACAAGCTGCCGCAACCGCAGAAGCTTTGGAAAAGGCAAAGAAAGACGTGAAGAAGCTTACCCTTGCTCCCGTTGCTGCAAGACTTAACGAATTGCTTGACAACAAAGTTGCATTTGCTTCCGACGTTATCGGCGACGACGCTAAAGCAAAAGTTGCTGCTTGCCAAGAAGGCTGCTGCGTACTTTTGGAAAACCTTCGTTTCCACAAGGGCGAAGAAAAGAAATTCCCCGAATTTATGCAAGCGCTTGCTTCCTACTGCGAAGTGTACGTAAACGACGCGTTCGGTACGGCACACCGCTCCCACGCTTCCACGGCTGGTATCGTAGAAGAAGGCCTTGTTCAAACGGCTGCTTGCGGTTTTCTTATCGAAAAGGAACTTTCCGTAATGGCTGACACGCTTGAAAACCCCGCACACCCCTTCGTTGCTATCCTTGGCGGCGCAAAGGTTGCGGACAAGCTTAACGTTATCGCTAACCTTTTGGAAAAATGCGATACGCTCGTTATCGGCGGCGGTATGGCTTACACCTTTATCAAGGCACAAGGCGGCAGCATCGGCAACTCGCTTGTTGACGATGAAAAGATTGCTTACTGCAACGAAATGCTTGAAAAGGCAAAAGCGCTCGGCAAGCAAATCCTTCTTCCCGTTGATACGGTTGCTGCTTACAGCTTCCCCAACCCCATCGACGCACCTATCGAAACGACGGTTGTTCCTTCCAACGCTATCCCTTCCGACATGATGGGTCTTGACATCGGTCCTGAAACGAAGAAGCTCTTTGCGGAAGTTGTTGCAAACGCTAAATCGGTTATTTGGAACGGCCCCATGGGCGTATTTGAAAACCCCATCCTTGCTGAAGGCACGAAGGCAGTTGCTGCTGCACTTGCTAACGCTTACGGCAAAGCAACGACGATCATCGGCGGTGGCGACTCCGCTGCGGCAGTTCAAGTGCTTGGCTATGCTGACAAGATGAGCCACATCTCCACGGGTGGCGGCGCTTCCCTTGAACTTTTTGAAGGCAAAGTGCTTCCCGGCATCGCTTGCTTGAACGACAAATAAGACGAAACACACAAGGGCGAACGCGTTTCGCCCTTGAAACATGAATTTACAATAAGGAGTTTATTAAAATGAGAAAACCCATTATCGCAGGCAACTGGAAAATGAACAACACCGCTTCCCAAGGCGTAGCGCTTGTAAACGCTATCGCTCCCCTTGTTAAAGACGCTAACTGCGACGTAGTAGTTTGCGTTCCCGCAATCAACATCCCCGCTATCAGCGAAGCGTTGAAAGGCACGAACATCAAACTCGGCGCTGAAAACGTACACTTTGCTGACAAGGGCGCATACACGGGCGAAATTTCCGCAGCTATGCTTCTTGAATACGGTGTAGAATACGTTATCATCGGCCACAGCGAAAGAAGACAATACTTCGCTGAAACGGACGAAACGGTTAACAAGCGTACGCTTACCGCTCTTAACGCTGGTCTTACCCCCATCGTTTGTATCGGTGAATCGTTGGAAGAAAGAGAAACGGGCAAGACGGAAGAAGTGCTTGCTACGCAAATCCACGAAGGTCTTAAGAACATCGAAGACATCACCAAAATCGTTATCGCATACGAACCCGTTTGGGCTATCGGTACGGGCAAGACGGCTACTGCTGAACAAGCAAACGAAACGATCGGCTTCATCCGTAAGACGGTTGGCGAAATGTTCTGCCCTTGCTGCGCTGCAAAGCTTCGTATTCAATACGGTGGCAGCATGAACGCTGGCAACTGCAAAGAACTTATGGCTATGGAAGAAATCGACGGCGGTCTTATCGGCGGCGCTTCCTTGAAAGCTCCCGACTTTGCGGCTATCGTAAACTTCGACAAGTAATCTATTAAAAAACGCAATTACATGGGGACAGGTACGTACCTGCCCCCACCATTTTGAAAATTAGGAGATATTATTATGAGAACCCCCTACGCTATCATCATCATGGACGGCTACGGCATTAACCCCGACAAAAAGGGCAATGCTATTATCGCCGACGGTAGCAAATACGTCAACGAATTGCAACAAAATTACCCCAGCGCACAACTTGGCGCAAGCGGCATGTCCGTAGGTCTTCCCGACGGGCAAATGGGCAACAGCGAAGTTGGTCACTTGAACATCGGCGCTGGTAGAATCGTTTACCAAGACTTGACGAAAATCACCAAAGACATTAGAAACGGCGAATTTTTCAACAACGCAGAACTTTTGAAAGCTATGCACGCCGCAAAGGAAAACGGCAAGAAATTGCACCTTTTCGGGCTTGTATCGACGGGTGGCGTACACAGCCACACCGAACACTTGTACGCGCTTGTGGAAATGGCGAAAAAGGAAGGTCTTGAAAACGTGTACGTACACGCTTTCACGGACGGACGTGACGTTGCTCCCACTTCGGGCGCAAACTTCTTGAAAGAATTGCAAGACAAGATGGACGAGCTCTCGTTTGGTAAAATCGCTTCCGTTGCTGGTAGATATTATGCAATGGACAGAGATAACAACTGGGACAGAGAAGAAAAGGCGTACGACATGTTGACGCTTGGTACGGGCGTTCAATTTGAAGGCAGCGCTGAAGAAGCTGTAAACGCTTCGTATGCAAACGGCGTGACGGACGAATTTATCCTTCCCACCAACCTTACGAAAGACGGCAAACCCGTTGCTTTGATTGAAAAGGGCGACAGCATTATTTGCTTCAACTTCCGCCCCGACAGAGCAAGACAAATTTCCCGTATGTTCTCGCAAGAAAAGTTCCCCTTTACCGATGCAAAGACGGGCGCAACGCTTGGCTTTGAAAGAAAGACGGGCTTCCTTGCTCCTTGCTACGTTGGTTTTGCGGTGTACGATTCTTCCTTTGAAAACGTTGGCGTGGCATTCCCGCCCGATGAAATCACCAACACCCTTCCTCAATATATTGCCTCGCTTGGTTTGAACCAACTCCACATTGCGGAAACGGAAAAATACGCGCACGTAACTTTCTTCTTCAACGCGAAGTTGGAAGCGCCCGTAGAAGGCGAAACGCGTATCGTTATTCCTTCCCCGAAGGTGGCAACCTACGATTTGCAACCGGAAATGAGCGCATACCCCGTTGCTGACAAAGTTTTGGAAGAACTTGACAAAGGCATTTACGACGTCGTTATTTTGAACTTTGCAAACTGCGACATGGTAGGTCACACGGGTATTATGGACGCGGCTGTAAAAGCTGTGCACACGGTTGACGAATGCGTGAAGAAAGTGACGGATAAAATTCTTGCAATGGGCGGCAGCGCACTTGTCACGGCTGACCACGGCAACGCCGACCAAATGGTGGCGGACGATGGAAAATCCCCTTTCACACAACACACCACTTTCCCCGTTCCCGTAATCCTTGTTTCCAACGAATATAAGAACGTGGAACTTCATCAAGACGGCGTACTTGCAGACCTTGCACCCACCCTTCTTGATATGATGAAATTGCCCAAACCCCAAGAAATGACGGGCAAGAGCCTTATCAAATAATGAAAAGCATAACGGCGGAAGCAAATTTCGCCGTTATTTTTCTCTTATAGAAAAAAGTTTTTCAAAAAACGCCGTCAAAAATAGTTGCGATATTTATATAAGTGTGCTATAATCAATAGGTGTTTGAAGAAAAAAACTGAAAGGATTTTAATGTTATGTTAAATTTGTTCAATATATTGGCTGATAGACCTTATAAACCCGGTTTGGAAACGCCCCACAAGGTTATCCTTGGTATTTTGATTGGCTTGATGGCGCTTTCGGCGCTTGTTTCGATTATTTGCGTTTTGATGCAACCGAGCAACTCGAGCGGTATCGACGCCCTTGGCGGTTCGAGCGAAACGTTCTTCGGTAAAAACAAAGGCAAATCGATTGAAGAAAAAATGAAGAAATGGACGTGGATTTCCCTTATCGCACTTGCCGTTTTCGCAATTGCGTTCTACATCGTTTTGGAACTTCCCGTATTCTTCTCTTAATCACAAGCAAACGTCGGCGGCTTTACATACAAAGCCGCCGTTTTTTTATCACTTCCCCCTTTTTACATATTTTCGGAGGCTTATATAATGAGCGCAAAAGAGCGTATCTACGAACGTTTTCTTGACAACTCGTTGTCGAATAAAAACGTTGCGGAAATTTGTAAAATTTTATCTATCCCCTTTCGTGAACGCACTCGTCTTCTTCCCATTTTGGACGAGCTTTGCAAAGAAGGAAAACTCTTCAAAACGGAAAGCGGATATTACGGCACGAGCGAACAGCTTGGCTTAATCAAGGGCACGATTTCGGGCAACGAGCGTGGCTTTGGTTTTCTCATGCCCGAAAACAAGGAAGCATACCCCCACGATTTCTTTATCCCCCGTAAATTTATGCACGGGGCGTACCACGGCGATATCGTACTCGTCGAACAAGTATCTTGGACGAGCGAGAGAGAAACGGAAAGGGACGAAGTGAAGGTTGTAAAAGTAATAGAGCGTGGCTACAAAACGATTGTAGGCGTGTTTAGAAAGGACAAGCGCGCGGGCTATCTCTACCCCGACGAAAAGAAATTTTCCGCGCCCATCTATATCCCCCTTTCTTCCTGTTTCAAAATCAAAAGCGGCGTAAAAGCGGTGGCTAAAATCACCGAATACCCCTTTGGGAAATGCCCTGGTGGGGAAATTATCGAAGTGCTTGGCGAAGAAGACAGCTTCTTTGCGGAAGAACTTTCCATCATCCGTTCCTATAACTTAAAAGAAGAATTCCCCACCGCCGTAGAAAAGGAAGCGCAAAAACAACAAGATCGTGGAATTTTAGCAAGTGATTTGCAAAATCGACGTGATTTTAGAGATAAACTTATCGTCACAATCGACGGGGAAGACACCCGCGACATCGACGACGCCATTTCCCTTGAAAAGGACGGCAATCATTATATTTTAGGCGTGCATATCGCCGACGTTTCGCATTACGTCACGGCGCGCAGCGTTTTGGACAACGAAGCTTTTGAACGGGGCACGAGCGTGTATTTCCCCGACTGCGTGTTGCCTATGCTCCCCCGTGCACTTTCCAACGGCATTTGTTCGCTTAACGAAGGGGAAGATAGGCTTACCCTTTCTTGTCTTATGAAAATAGACGAAAGCGGAAAGGTGGTTGAGAGCGAAATTGTGGAAGGAATTATCCGTTCGTCGCATAAAATGACGTACACGGAAATCACGAAAATCCTTGAAAAGGACGAAAGCGTTTGCAAAAAATACGCCGACGTTTTGGCTATGGTGGAAGATTTTGCCTTGCTCACCCGCATTTTGCAAGAAAAGCGCAGCAAAAAGGGCAGCGTGACACTCGATGTAAAGGAATCGAAAATTCTCTTTGATAAAAAGACGAACGAAATCACTATCCCCGATTACGAACGCCCCTTTTCCTATCAAATTATCGAAGCGTTTATGGTGCTTGCCAACGAAACGGTGGCGGAATATATGCACTCGATTGAAGCACCCTTTATCTATCGTATCCACGAAAAGCCGAGCGAAGAAAAGGCGTGCACCTTCCGTGCGTTTGCGCAAGGCTTGGGCTTAACCGCTCGCTTTAACGCCGACGACGTGAAGCCTTACGATTATCAAAATCTTTTGATAAAAGCCAAGGATTTGCCTTCCTATTCGGTGCTCAACCGCGTAATGCTTCGCTCCATGCAAAAGGCACGCTATTCCCCCGAAAACGTAGGACATTTTGGCTTGGCGAGCGATTGTTATTGCCATTTCACTTCCCCTATCCGTCGTTATCCCGATCTTTGTATTCATCGTATTATCAAAGAAGTAATCAACGGAAAATACGCCGAAGCCGTCGAGAAATACAAGGAATTCGTGCACCGTGCCGCCGAGCAATCGTCCATGCGTGAACGAAGCGCCACCGATGCGGAAAGGGATGTGGACGATTTGTATAAGACGATGTTTATGAGCGAGCGTATCGGCAAAGAATACGAAGCGGTTATCTCGGGTGTGACGTCGTTTGGGTTGTTTGCAGAACTGCCTAACACCATTGAAGGGTTTATACCTATCGAAAGTTTATACGGAACGTATAAATTCGACGAAAAGCAATTCTGCTTGATAGGCAACGGCAAAAAATATGCGCTTGGCGAAAGCGTAAAAGTGAAAGTTATCGACGTCGATTTCTACCGTAGAAGAACGGAATTTAGGCTACTTGGAAAAATAGAAAACAAAAACGTATAGGTATTTATATGAAAATTATCACCACCAACAAATCCGCTTCCTTTGAATATTTTATCGAAGACAGATATGAAGCGGGCATAGAGCTTGAAGGCAACGAAGTGAAATCGTTGCGGCTTGGCAACGTCAATATGAACGAAAGCTTTTGCTTTTTGCGTGAAGGGGAAGTTTGCGTGAAAAATATGCACATCGCCTTCTATGAAAAATCGGACGGGTTTGCAAGCAAAAACACAAGACGGGATAGAAAACTTTTGTTGCACAAAGCGGAAATTGCAAAAATTGCAGGCAAAATCAACCGTCAAGGTTATACGCTTGTGCCGCTGAAATTGTATTTCAAAGGCTCGCTTGTCAAAATGGAAATCGCCCTTTGCAAAGGCAAACACACGTACGATAAAAAACAATCGATTGCCGATAGAGACGTGAAACGAAGCGTCGATAGAGATATTAAAAACGCAGGGTTTTAAGCCTTTCCGTCCGCTGTATCAGCGGACGGATTTTTATTGCATTTTACCCCTAAAAAAGCCCCGTCGGCGGGTTTCTACCAAATGATATTCTTTGCGAGGCGAAAAACTCGTTATCCCACCGTTTTGCGACGTTGCATACACTATCTCCCCCGTCACGTCGGCTATCATGCAATACCCCCTTGCACAAAAATAGATAGGCACGCCGTAGCAATAGGCGTTGGCACGAAGCAACACGCTTTCTATCCCGTTCATTTCCCCAAACGGGCAAACGATAAAATCGCTGCCGAACACGGACAACGTCTCAAAAATTTCAGGGAAACATAAATCCCCGTCCACCACCACACCCATGCGCCCCACCGCCGTTTCGTACACACGCAGCTGTGCCCCGCATGCGTATTCCCCGTCCACGCCGTTGCAAGCATCCGCCACGCCCACTAGCCGTCCTTTTTCCGCTACCACCGCCGATTTGCGTTTTACCCCTTTCGCGTCCGTAATCGCCCCACACACCACTATGCCCGCAGTTTTAGAAAGGCGAGCAGCACGCTCGAAAAAGTCCGCTTCCCCTTTTAGTTCCCGTTCATAGCTGACAATATTCTCGTAAAAACAATAAAGCGTAATATCCGCGTTTTCTTCCAAACATTGATTTTGGCTTTCAAGCGGCGTTCCGCCCGTAAAAAATCGTATGCGCATACCCGTATCCCCCTTCCATTATTATATCCAAACAGCAAAGGAAAAGGTGACAAAAAAAGCCACGAGGCAAATGCCTCCGGGCTTTATATTTAATTAGATTTTATTCGCAATATTTTTGAACGATCGCTTTCAATTCGTCCATGCGCTTTAACATATCTTGCGCAAGCACCAAGTGTCGTCTTGCACGCACAAGGTTTTGATCGGGATAGTGGATACGGAAATATTTATCCCCGTCCAAATAATCGGCAAGGAAACGAATACCGCATTCCGTCGTCATGGCAAGTGCGCCCATAGCAAGCGAATCCAACTCCGCTTTCGTAATCGCATCCTTGACTTCGTGCACAAACCCCTTTGTAAACGTTTCAAACTTCGTCATGTCCACTTTCACTTTGGACAAATCTTGTTCGTCTTCTTTAGGCGAAATCGCCGCAACCATACGAATCGCATCGCCAAAATCGAAAGCGACAAGCCCAGGCATAACGGTGTCCAAATCGATAACCGTCAAGCGTTCGTGCGTGTCCGCATCGAAAAGCACGTTGCTCGTCTTCGTGTCGTTGTGGGTGACACGCAAAGGCAGCACGCCTTGCTTTTGCAAGCGATAGGGCTCGGTGGCGCTTTCCTCCAAATCGTAAAAGCCTTGCAACAAGTCCTTCACTTCGTTTAATCTTCCCGCCGCATTTTCCGTTGCCGCCGTACGCAATGCATCGTAGCGGCGTATGGTGTTGTGGAAGTGCGGAATAACGATGTTCAAGGTGTGGATAGGATAATCGGCAAGGTACATTTGGAATTCGCCAAACGCTCTGCCCGATTGTTCGATAAGGAACAAATCATCCGTGTCAATAGGCGAGATAGATCCGTCGATATAACGACAGCATCTCCAAAAACCACCGTCGGGCAATTCCGTATAATATTTGCCGCTTTCCGTCGTGGAATAGTGCAAAACGAAACGCTTTGCCGAAATGCCCGTCGCTTTGATTTTCGCGCGGATATACTCGGTGACGGAAGAGATGTTTTCCATTACGGAATAGGGGTCTTTGAACACGTACGTATTGATACGTTGCAAAATATAATCTTTAATTTCCCCGTTGCGGAAATAATACACACAATAGGTCGTGTTGATATGCCCACTATTAATTTGTTCGTAATAACGATACTCCCCTTGCAAATTAAAACGCTTGCATACTTCAAGGATTTGTTGTTGTTCTTGCAATTTATCCACGATACACTTTCCCTTTTTGCGTAGTCGCCCATATAGCCATTTAAGTATAACATACTTACCACGCAAAAGTCAATACCCTTTTTTTACATATTACGCCCTTTCGAGTCCTTTTTGTCACATTTTTTCATAAAAGTATAAAAAATTGCTTCTTGCAAATACTTTTTTTATGAAAAAAGTTCTCTTTTTGCTCACTATCAGCGTTTGTGTCGCTTCGTCATTTTTATGCTATGGTTGCAACCATGCAAGCGCAAGCATCGTGCCGCCCAAATCTACTATGTATTCCCACTTAAACGTGCAAACGGTGGGCGAAGATTTTGATTTTGCTTCTTTACCCCCCAAACGTAGCGCAAAAAACGAGTTTTGGGACGTGAGCGACGTGGATATATCAAGCGTAAACAAAGACAAAAAATTGATTGCCTTTACCTTTGACGACACGCCCTCGTCCACGCTTGAAAATATCCTTTCCGTCTTTGCGCAATTCAACGAACAAAACCCCGATTGCCTCGCAAGCGCCACGCTCTTTTGCAACGGCAATCTTTTGAGCAACAACGCATTTGCCAACCTTTCCGCCGCTTTAACGCTTGGTTGGGAACTGGGCAACCACACCTTTTCCCACCCCGATATAACGAATATTCCCCTTGCGAGCGTGCTTGAAGAAATTGCCGCCACTGAAACGCTTTTATCAAAGGTGGACAAGAAAAACGAGCATCTTTTTCGCCCGCCCTACGGACGGATTAACGAGAGTGTGAAAAGCGAATTAAGCGTGCCGATTATCGAGTGGACGATAGACACGCTTGACTGGACGGGCGTGAGCGCAAGTGAAATTTACGACACGGTGTTTTCGCAAAAGTTTTCGGGCGCAATCGTCCTTATGCACGACGGATACCCAAACACGGTGACGGCATTAAAACGGCTGTTGCCCGATTTGAAAGACGCGGGATACCAAGTGACGAGCGTTTCTAAAATGGCAAAGGCACACGATTGCCCCTTAAAAAACGGCGGGGCGTATATTCGAGCAAGAAAAAAGGGAAGCGGTTAAAACCGTTTCCCTTATCTTTTTATTTTTTGAAAAGCGCAATGTACAGCGTGTTTTTCGTATTTTCTTGCACCTTTACGTTTTCCGCAATTTCATATCCGCAAACAACGTACACCGCCTTGCCCTTTTCACTTGCAATCAGCGGCAACGCCCCACGCATTTCGACGGGCACTTTCTTTTCGTTGAAAAACTTCTTAATCGTCTTCGTGCCGCCGCCAAACTTTTCAATCTCGTCCCCGTCCCTTCTAAAACGGAAAAACGCATCGCTTGGCAAGCTGTCCAAATCAATCCGCAACGTTTTGCCTACGTTTCCTTGCAAAAGCTCGTCTTTTGACAGCTTCACTTCGTACACGCCCCCGTCAAATCCGTTTAACGTAAAGGCTTTTTCTTCCGCAACTTCCAAGTTGGGCGTTTGCGATTGTTTGAAAAACGCAATGCCGTCAAGTTCTTTTTTGGCTACCACCCCCAAAGGCAAATGGATAAGCGAGCCCCTTTCGCTTTGTTGCAAGCGGAACACCCCTTCAAGGTGCGTTTTCGTGTAATCCTTTTCAATCCCCATTTCTTTCATTGCCGTCAACGCAGCTCGATAGAAAATAGACGTTTCGTCGCTAAACGCAACGAGAATTTTATCTTCCCGTCTTTGAATCAGTTTTTCGCTTTGACGATACAAATACCTATCGTCTTCCGCCGCTTGGCTGGCAAAACGGGCAATATTTTCGATTGCCCCGTCCACCGTGTTTTCCAAAGCGGGCAACACCTTTAAGCGCAATGCGTTGCGGGTGTAGCGTTTATCCTTATTCGTCTTGTCCTTGCGATAGGCAAGTTTATTTTCCTTTACGTACTTTTCAACATCTTCTTTCGACCATTGCAAGAAAGGACGAATAATATCTTCCCTTTCCGCATGCATGCCCGCCGCCCCCGAAAGGGACGTGCCCCGTGCCAACCTAAAAAGCACCGTTTCCGCTTCGTCTTTGGCATGGTGCGCCGTGGCGATACAATCGGCTTTGCCCTCGTCTAACAAGCTTTGAAAACTTGCATAACGGAATTCCCTTGCCGCCGTTTCAAGGCTGATTTTTTCCCTTTTCGCCTTTGCTTTGCAATTCTCTCTAAAAATAAAAAGTTCTACACCTAAATCTTTGCAAAGCTTTTCCACAAAGCGCATATCCGCAACGCTTTTCTTGCCACGAATACCGTGTTCGCAATGCACCGCCAAAAGGGTGTAGCCCACTTCCTTTTCTTGCGATTTAAGATAATGCAAAAGCGCCGTCGAGTCCATACCCCCCGACGTTGCCACACAAACGCGTTTATTTGTCCAAATTCGCAAGTTTTTCATGCTTTCAGTATAACACACCAACACAAAATTTGCAAGCTATTCTGCCCACAAAAAAACGGCGTTGTCCGCCGTTTTTCTTTTATTTGCCGTAATAGGCTTTTTCGTACATTGCTTTTATTTCTTCCACAAGCGGATATCTCGGGTTTGCGCCCGTGCACTGATCGTCAAAAGCATCAAGGCTCATCTTTTCTACGCTGTCTAAAAATTCCCTTTCGCTCACCTTTTCAAGCGCTTCTTTAATGGTTTTTGGAAAAGACAGCATTTCTTTCAATTCTTCTATCTTGTGGATAAGATTTTCTAAACTCTCTTCGTCCGTTTGTCCCGCTATCCCTATTCGCTTTGCAATTTCCCCGTATCTTTCCAAAGCCTTGGGGTAAGCGTATTGCGAAAACGTGCCCATTTTGCAAGGGGTTTTGCTTGCGTTAAAGCGCATCACTTCCACAAGCAACAAAGCGTTGGACAAGCCGTGCGGCAAATGCCAGCGAGCGCCCAGCTTATGCGCCATAGAGTGGCACACCCCCAAAAAGGCGTTGGCAAAGGCTATCCCTGCCATGGTTGCGGCGTTGGCTACTTTTTCACGAGCCAACTCGTCCGATTTACCCTTTTGATAGGCTCTTGGCAAATACTCAAATAAAACATTGATTGCTTCAAGCGCCAACGCATCCGTATAATCGCTTGCGAGCACCGATACAAACGCTTCAATCGCGTGCGAAAGCGCGTCAAAGCCCGCAATCGCCGTCAATTTTTTGGGAATATCCATCATCAAATCCACGTCGCAAATCGCCATAGTGGGCAACAACTGATAATCGGCAAGCGGGTATTTCTCCCCCGTCTTTTCGTCCGTCACTACCGCAAAGGGCGTCACTTCGCTGCCCGTGCCCGCCGTCGTCGGGATAGCGACAAACATTGCCTTTTCGCCCATTTTTGGAAAGGCGTACACTCGCTTGCGTATATCCATAAACCGCAAGGCAAGCCCTTCAAATTCCGTTTGCGGGTGTTCGTATAACGCCCACATGATTTTCGCCCCGTCCATAGGCGAGCCGCCACCAAGGGCAATGATGACGTCGGGCGCAAACGCCGCCATGCGCCTTGCCCCTTCACGGGCTTGTTCTAACGTGGGATCGGGCGTAATCTCAAAAAATTCGGTGTGCGTAATGCCAAGTTTGTCAAGCTCGTCCGTCACCCTTTTCACCATGCCGTTTTTGTATAAAAACTCGTCCGTGACGATAAAGGCGCGGCGTTTTTGGTATTCTTCCTTTAACTCGGCAAGAGCAAAACGCAAACAGCCACGTTTGAAATAGAGTTTTTGCGGCACGCGCAACCACAGCATATTTTCTCGTCGGCTCGCCACCGTTTTGATATTGAGAAGTTGTTGCACGCCCACGTTTTCGCAAACGCTGTTGCCACCCCAAGACCCGCAACCAAGCGTGAGCGACGGGGTTAAGCGGAAATTGTACAAATCGCCTATCCCCCCTTGCGAAGAGGGCGTATTGACGAGAATTCGACACGTTTTCATACGATTCGCAAAGGCGTTTAAGCGTTCTTTCGCCCATTCTTCATCCAAATAAATTGCCGCCGTATGCCCAAGCCCACCGCCATGCACGAGTTTATCCGCCACGTCGAGCGCTTGCGAAAAATTCTCGTATTGATACATCGCAAGCACGGGGGAAAGTTTTTCCTTGGAAAATGGCTCGTCATCGTCCACCGATTGCACTTCGCCCACCAAAATTTTCGTATTGCTCGGCACTTCTATCCCGCAAAGGTTTGCCACCTTTTGCGCGCTTTGCCCAACGATTTTGGCGTTGAGCACACCATTTTGAAACATGGTGTCACGCACTTTTTGCTTTTCGTTATCGTCTAAAAAGTACGCCCCTTGCGCCGTAAATTCCGTCTTGAATTTATCGTAGATATTTCTTGCGACTATCACCGCTTGTTCGGATGCGCAAATCACGCCGTTGTCAAAGGTTTTCGAGTGGATAATGGACGATGCCGTCTTGCGGATATCCGCCGTTTCGTCCACGATGACGGGGGTGTTGCCCGCCCCCACGCCGATAGCGGGTTTGCCCGAAGAATACGCCGCTTTTACCATAGCCGGCCCACCGGTAGCCAAGATGACGTCTGCTTCTTTCATGAGCATGGCGGAAAGGGGCACGGACGGCGTATCTATCCATGCGATAATATCTTTCGGTGCGCCCGCTGCTATTGCCGCATGAAGCACCGTTTTCGCCGCTTCTATCGTGCAATGTTTGGCACGTGGGTGGGGCGATAAAATAAGCCCGTTCCGCGTTTTTAAGCAGAGCAGGGCTTTGAATATCGCCGTGGACGTGGGGTTGGTCGTGGGAACGATGGCTGCCGCCACCCCTATCGGCTCGGCAATGCGGGTGTATCCGTTTGCCTTGTCATCCTCGATTACGCCACACGTGCGTTCCGTTTTGTAGCGATGATAAATATATTCCGACGCGTAATGATTTTTCAGCACTTTGTCTTCAAACACGCCCATGCCCGTTTCGTCCACTGCAAGGCGGGCAAGGCGCAATCTATCCGCGTTGGCGGCAAACGCCGCCGCTTTGAAAATTTCGTCCACCCTTTCTTGCGAGTAGGTGGCAAATTCTTTTTGGGCGTTTTTCACCCGTTGTAATAACTCTAAAAGCGATTTTTCGCCTTCCGTTTTCTCTTCCACTATATTCCCCCTTGTGCGCCGTTGCCCACGCAAAAGGATAGGAAACGGAGCGGCTTATTGTCTGTCGTTTTTGTACAACTGACCTGCAAGCATTGCCAAGGATGCTGCCAAATCTTCCGTTTTGAGTACGATATCTTTCGGCGCGCGTAAAGGGGCGGGAGCAAAGTTCCAAACGGCTTTTACGCCCGCTTCCACCAAGCGGTTAAGAACTTCTTGCGCCGCGTGCTTGGGCACGGTGATAATGCCTATTTTCACTTGGTTTGCCGCAACGAATTTAGAAAGCTCGTCCAAATGCAAAACTTTTTTGCCTGCAAACGTTTTCCCTACGATTTTTTTATCCACGTCAAACGCCGCAAGGACGTTTAAGCCGTTGCTTTTGAAACCTTCATAACCAAGGAAAGCTCTACCAAGCCCACCCGCACCGACGACTACGGCATCGGAAAGGTTGTCATAGCCCAAGAATTTTTCGATATCGACAATCAAACGGCTGACGGCAAAACCCAAGCGAGGACGCCCCGATTGCGAGGACACGAGCGCCAAGTCTTTGCGTACAAGCACCGACGATACGGAAATATTTTGCGCAATAACGGTGGAAGATATGTATTTCTCCCCCTTGGAATTTTCTTCTTGCAAAAAGCGCAAATACAAAGGCATGCGCGCAATGGTCGCCTTGGATATTTCCTTCCCCGCTTCCCCTTCAAACGTCTTATCTTTCATGTTGTTTCTCCTACTCTTTTTTTCTATTATAAATATATTATCGATAAAAATCAAGCGATTATAAAACCGAGCGACAAATATCGCTCGGTTTTCCTTTTAATATTTTCTCCAAACCATTTTATCAACGACGCCCGTGTAGCTTTGGATAAGTTTTACCACTTTCGTGGAAACGTTTTCTTCTACGTAATCGGGCACGGGGATTCCGTGTTGATTATCCACCGTGAGTTGCACAGCCGTATCCACCGCTTGCAAAAGGTGTTTTTCGTCAATGCCTGCAAGCACGAAGCACGCTTTATCAAGCGCTTCGGGGCGTTCCGTCGAAGTACGAATACATACCGCGGGGAAAGGCTTCCCAAGGCTCGTAAAGAAACTGCTTTCTTCGGGCAAAGTGCCACTATCCGAAACGACCGCAAAGGCGTTCATTTGCAATTTATTATAATCGTGGAAACCCAAAGGTTGTTGACAAATTACTCGTTTATCAAGCACAAACCCCCTTGCTTCCAAACGCTTTTTGCTTCTGGGGTGACACGAATACAAAATGGGCATATCGTATTTTTCCGCCATTTTATTGATTGCCGTGAAAAGGGAAAGGAAGTTCTTTTCCGTGTCGATATTTTCTTCTCTATGCGCCGACAAGAGAATGTATTTTTTCGCTTGCAAGCCAAGTCTTTCCAAAACGTCGCTCTTTTCAATATCTGCAAGGTTATTGTGCAACACTTCCGCCATAGGCGAGCCCGTCACGTACGTACGTTCTTTGGGAAGCCCGCAATCGGCAAGGTATCTTCTTGCGTGTTCGGAATACGCCAAGTTCACGTCCGAAATAATATCTACAATACGGCGATTCGTTTCTTCGGGCAAGCATTCGTCCTTGCATCTATTGCCCGCTTCCATGTGGAAAATGGGGATATGCAAACGCTTTGCCGCAATGGCGGAAAGACAGCTGTTGGTGTCGCCCAAAATAAGCAACGCATCGGGCTTACAAGCAACCATAAGTTTATACGAGCAGTTGATAATATTGCCCACGGTTGCACCCAAGTCATCGCCCACCGCATCCATGTACACTTCGGGATCGGCAAGCTTCAAATCCTTGAAGAACACGCCGTTCAAATTATAATCGTAGTTTTGTCCCGTGTGCGCCAAGATACAATCGAAGTATTGACGAGCTTTATTGATAACCGCCGCCAAGCGGATAATTTCGGGGCGAGTGCCCACGATAATCAACAATTTCAATTTGCCGTTGTCTTGGAATTTTACGTCCGAGTAGTCCAATTTCATTTCCATGTCTTTATTTCTCCTCGCCTTGCGGCTCAAATATTCTTAATTGTTCGTAAATTTTTCTACGCTTTTTCGCTTCGGGCAACGTTTGCGTTAAAGACGTACGTTTGCCTATGCACATCAAAAATAGGTTGCGTATCACCTTCCAAACGAAGATAAACGGATAAAGTATCCACACCTTCTTTACAATCGGATAACGCCAAACAATCGATTGATGCAACGAGTGCATAAGCGTTGCAAACGGACCACGATTTTTGCCGTCCTTTTTCTCAATCAGTTGCGCGCTCTTGGAATACACCCTATCCTTATTGCCAAAATTCCCTGCCGTGAACATATCGCCAAGCAGCTGACCACACAGCTCTTCTTCCACGTCTTGCGCCCACGTGGGACACGCTATCCCAAGATAGAGTGAAGCCGTTTTGGTGAGTGCGCACGCATAACGATATACGCCGATTTCCTTAAAGAAGGGAAGCAAGCTTTCTTGCCAGTACCCCCTATCTTTCGTGCTTTGGACGAACGCCGCCCAGTCGCATAAATGGCGAAGCCCCATACCATAGCCCGTTTGGTGGCTTAATGCGTGCAACAATACGATAACGCCGTGATGAATTTCGCTTGGCGCGTTGCACTCGAAAAAGTCTGTTTTATGTCTTTCGCTCTTTTCAAAAACGTGCGCAAAAAACTTGCGAGTACGCTCACCCAGCTCCCCGTTGGGCATGCCTGGTAAATCGAAGTGCAATTCCACCGTCACGTTGTCTTTCTTAAAATTGACGTGATAGACGTGTACGTCCTTTTGATCGATAAAGCCGTTTTTTTCAAGTTCTTGCGCAATTTGCTTACGCATACGGGGCTCGATATAAAAATCTATGTCGCCCAAAAGCCGCATATCGGGCTTTGGATAATACGCCGACGTCACCGTGCCTTTGATGATGACGTACGGAAATTGATTTTTCTCCAACACGTTGACAAGCTCCGCTTGCGCGCCTAAAATCGATACGTTTTTTTGCATGTGCATAAACGCACGCATTTTCCAATCGTTGTAAACGTCTTTGGGAATATATTTTTTGTATTCGCCTATCTTGTCAAAACACGCAAGCGTAATCGTTTGATATTCGCATTCTTGCAAGATAGCCGACCAGTCCACCGACTTTAATTCTTCTTCCGACCAAGCGAGAGCGGACGGAGTTTGGGATATCCCGCGTTCCGTCAAATGCAAAACCATTTGTTGTTCTCTCGTCCAAGTCGTCATAAGCTTATTCCACTATTTCAAAAAAGGTATCGGGGTGGTTTTTGTCAAAAGGCTCGTTTGCCCACATCACCGTCACCAAGTTTTCCGTATCGGAAAGGTTGATGATGTTGTGCGTGTAGCCAGGCAACATGTGCACCGCTTGAATTTTGTCGCCGCTTACTTCAAAGTTTAACACTTCGTCCGTGCCTATCTTGCGTTGCTGTATCAAGCCCTTGCCCGCAACTACGATAAAGAATTCCCACTTGCTATGGTGCCAGTGCTGACCTTTCGTAATCCCAGGCTTTGAGATATTGATAGACACTTGTCCGCACTTTTCCGTTTTCAAAAGTTCGGTAAAGCTGCCGCGCGCATCCACGTTCATATTCAAATCAAAAGCCACTTTGTCTTTGGGCAAATAGCTCAAATACGTGGAATACAATTTCTTTGCGAAACTGCCCGCAGGAATTTCGGGAATCGTCAAACTGTCGCTTTGCGCTCTAAACGTGTAAAGCAAATCGACAATTTCGCCAAGCGTCACTTTGTGCGTCGTAGGCACGAAGTAGTATTTGCCACTTTCGCTCGCCACGGGCGTTAAGCCGTCGTAGTCGCAACGATGCCCCTTGCCCTCTAACAAATCGAGCATTTCTTGCACCAAATCGTCAATGTATAAAAGTTCAAGCTCGACGGCACGATCATTTACCGTGATAGGCAAATCGTTTGCGATATTGTTGCAGAAGGTTGCCACGGCGCTGTTGTAGTTAGGGCGACACCATTTCCCAAAAAGGTTGGGGAAACGGTAAACGCATACATGCCCGCCGCATTTTTGCGCGTAATCGAAGAAAAGTTCTTCCCCCGCCTTCTTGCTCTTGCCGTATTCCCCCTCGCCGTAGCGGCCGATAAGGGTAGCTTGAATGGACGACGAAAGCATTACGGGGGCTTTGTTGTCGTGCTTTTGAAGCGTGTCGAGCAAGGTGGACGCAAAGCCGAAATTGCCTTGCATGAACTCTTCTTGCGTTTGCGGACGGTTCACGCCCGCCAAGTTGAACACGAAATCGGCGTCCTTGCAATAGCCGTCCAAATCGGAAAGCGTGCTGTCCACGTCGTATTCGTAAACCGCTTCAATATTGAGAGCCGGACGGGTTTTATCTTTCCCGTCTTTTAAGTTGTATAATGCGGCGCAAAGGTTTTTGCCGACAAACCCCTTCGCACCCGTCACAAGAATTTTCATAGCTTGTCCTTATTTTTTAAGTTCTTCTTGGATATAGGTGAGCGATGCAATCTTCGCCTTCGTTTCTTCCACCGTCAAAAGTTGGGTGTTGTTGGAATTGAATTCGGTCAAGGGGTTGCGTTCTACGTCGCCTTGCTTGAAATATTTATCGTAGTTAAGACCACGCTTGTCGCAAGGAACTCGATAGAAGTTGCCCAAGTCGATTGCGTTTGCACATTCTTCGTTCGTCAAAAGCGTTTCGTACATTTTTTCGCCGTGACGAATACCGATAACTTTGATATTTTCCTTATCGCCGCCAAAGAGTTCGCACACAGCTTCCGCTTGCGTTTTGATGGTGCAAGCAGGCGCTTTTTGCACGAGAATATCGCCGCTTTGACCGTGTTCAAAAGCGAACAATACCAAATCCACCGCTTCTTCCAAGGACATGATAAATCTCGTCATGCTCGGGTCGGTGAGCGTGATAGGCTTGCCCGCGCGGATTTGGTCAATCCAAAGAGGAATTACGCTGCCGCGGCTGCACATTACGTTGCCGTAGCGAGTACAGCAAATTTTCGTCTTTTCGGGCGATACCGTACGAGATTTGGCAACGATAACTTTTTCCATCATAGCTTTGCTCGTACCCATTGCGTTTACGGGGTAAGCCGCCTTGTCCGTCGAAAGACAAACAATGTTTTTAACGCCGGCATCAATCGCCGCCGTAAGCACGTTTTCCGTTCCGATAACGTTGGTTTTCACCGCTTCGATGGGGAAGAATTCGCACGAAGGCACTTGCTTCAACGCAGCTGCGTGGAATATGTAATCTACGCCGTGCATAGCGTTTCTAATGCTCGCAATATCGCGCACGTCCCCGATATAGAATTTAATTTTTTCAGCCACTTCGGGCATTTTTGCTTGGAATTCATGACGCATATCGTCTTGTTTTTTCTCATCACGCGAGAAAATACGAATTTCCCCGATATCCGTTTTCAAAAATCTATTAAGAACGGCATTACCAAAGCTCCCCGTTCCACCCGTAATCAACAACGTTTTATTCGTAAACAATCCCATTTTTATTTTTCTCCTTATTAGTATTTCGTTGGGGTAATGAATGTTATTTTCAAATACTTCTTCAATTCTTCCAACTCTTCGCCGATTAGTTTATTTTTCAGCGTCGCTTCCGTGAAATGCTCCAGCTTCATATTTTCGTCGAAATAATCATTCGTACGCACTTCGCCATAACCGTCCATGCCCGCCACGGACACGTCTTTCACTCCCGCCGCGTTAATCATCTTTAACGCCATCAACCCGCCGTTTGCGTAAATTTCTTTTCTCGTAGACGTATAACTTGCAAAATTGACAACGTAGCTTGCGTTTAACATCTTGCTTACGTTTGACGTTGCTATCATCTTTCCTTGCATAGCCACAGGAATTTTAGCCACTCGGCGCATATTGCTACAAAATACGTAATCAGGATTAAAACGCTCATCGTAGAAATTGATTAAAAGTGTGAACGTATCTTGGCTATCACACAATTTTTTAATTTGCTCGAAATGCGTATTGATACTGCTTCCCGGCGCAATTAAAACAACCTTTTTTCCCGCAAGATTTTTGGAAAGTTGTTGCAACGTATTTTTATCGTCCACATAATTTTCCAAATACTCTTGATAATACTTTTCCGCCATGCTCGCCTTAAAGGTAATCTTATCTTCATCGGAAATGCTTTCTAAAATTTCGTCAAACGCCTTTACGGGCAAATCGTTCTTTTCGGCAAAATAGATAGCGTAATTAGGGTGTGCGTTCCAACGCGCCGACAAGTACAACGGTAAGGAATACCCCCAAAATTTTTCACGATAGAACGCCGTCAAATATTCGTCCATTATTTCAAGCATCGGCGGAATACGATATTGTTTTCCGCAGTTTTCGTTCAAAAATTCCGCAAACAATTCCAAATTCAAATTCCCAGCGCCTCTACCCATACCAAATACGCAAGCGTCGATGCAAATATCTCTTTCCAAGTTCATATCCACCATTGCTTCAGCATTGGCAAACGCTTGTTGCAAATTGTTATGCGCGTGATAGCAAAGCATCGTATCCTTATCCATGCACGAATCCGCCGTCTCTACCATCTTTTGAAACTGCTTTCTTTTAATCGTGCCAAAGGTGTCAACAATCGTCATTCCTTCCGCTTTAATAGGCGCAAAGAAACGAAGTCCTTCCTTCCATTCTTCTTCCGTATATTGATCAGTGTTGACGAAGTTTACAAAAACTTTATACCCTTTTTCTTTCAACGCCTTACAATAATCGTACGCTTCTTTAATTTTAGATTTTTTGAAGATGACACGCAATCCGTCAACACTTGTCCCGTCATACGGCGTAATATCGTCAAGTGATACGGGCGCACCCATATCAATCATGCCAACGTACATCACGTCCGCTTTCTTTTCACCTATAACGTTTTTAAACGCTTCTATCGTAGGGAAAAGTGATTGATTAGGATTATACGCTTGGTCGCGCATAAACCCCACTTCAATCATTTCAATACCTGTCGCTTCCAACTTACGAATTACACCCTTAATCGTATCTTCGCCAAACGCCCAGTTATTGATATATCCGCCATCACGCAGCGTGCAATCTAGTAAATGAATTTTACCCATTTATTTTTTCCTTATCTTATTAGTCGGTGTAGTTTTCTTCCAACCACGCTTTTGCAAGAATTAGATCCACTTCCTTATGAATGTCAATCGATTCGTCGATTTCAATATATGCAATATTGTCACCCATAAAGCCCCAAGGCTGTTGTCCCTCGCCTTTGCTTTCAAGCAATTTCTTAACGTTAAGTGTCCAGAAATTGTGAGACAAGAAATAGCACGTGGGCAAATCTTGTCTATTCGTGGAAATCTTACCCGTAATCCCCTTTTCATACATTTGCAAACGACCGTTTGCATCCACCGTTTTCGCACGTAACGGGTGATGATCGTTATCTTCATATACGGGCACAACAGCGCTAATAGACGGATCTTCTTTCATCATTTGGATAGATTTTTCAATCCATTCCGATTTAATCGTCACGTTGTTTGCAAGCACCACCACCAAAATATCGGGCATACCCGCTTCGCTTTCTTCCATCACTTTCAATGCGTGCATGATACAATCGATATGTTGGCTGGTCGGCAACGCTAATTCAGCGGGGCGAACGATTGGCGTATGTCCCAACTTTTCAGCCTCACGCAAAATCTTTTCGTCGTCGCTGCTGCAAAAAAGCTTATCAATGCTTTTGCTCTTTTGCGCCGCGTTTGCGGGATAATATAACACAGGTTTTCCCAACAAATCCAACACGTTTTTATCTTTCAAAGTATTATTTCCACGTCCCGTGAGTAATCCGTATACTTTCATTTTTTTCTCCATTTTACATGTATTCTTTCGTTTTTGTTTTCAAGTAGCCTAAATACTTTTCATATTCAGCTTTATCTTTTAATTTTTGCATAATTTCCGCAACCGATTGTTCATCTTCCATCAGCCACGTTTCAAAGCCGTATATCGCTAGCGGTACGTAATCGGCGTATTTTACCGATACGGTGGGAGCATCAAACTGTGCAGCCTCATATAAGGTTGTCGACGATACGGTGAGTTGCACAAACGCCTTATTTAATATCTCAAATAGTTGCGACGTGTTTCCGTACACTTCTACCCCGTCGATTTCCCTTTCATAAAGAGCTTTAGCGTTTTCGTTTTCTCGAGGGTGCAATTTTACCCCCAAGCGATAATCCGCCCAAAAATCGTCTTTGTCCATTTCCGACTTAACCATTTTAAGAAGGGATATTACCGACTTATAATAATCGTTCCCCGTGCCGTCCTGTTCGTACGATTGCGAGGCAAACACGATAAGCTTTCTATCTTCCGCATCAAGCTTTTGTATTTGCTTATATTTTTGAATACGGGGATTACCAATTACTTCTATTTTATTTTCTTCAAAAATGGAATTTTCTACAAGCAAGCGTTTCGTTGCTTCACCATATACCAGCAATTGACGTTTGAAGAAATCCAAATTGTTGTCCTTAACAAATTTAGGATAAATGTACCCAGGATGATAGGACATAATTATCCCGTGTTGAAGCTCTATTGATTGAGGCTTATTTTTAAGCGCAGGAATAATATTTTCTCTTGCTCCACCCCAAAAATCAACGGCGTATTGAATGTTTTTGAAGCGTTTGAAATATTTTCCAAACAGCTTTTGATATACCACCGTAGTCGCATAGGACGTAGGCAAATGTTCTTTTAAGTAGTCCACCGCTTTTTTCTCGCCTTCCGTTTCCAATTTCACCTTTTCAAACTGTGGCACGATGATTTGACGGCACTTATCACAAAGTTTTGCGTATTCCTTTTTATGCAACAACGAATACAGTTTCAACTTTACTAAGAAGAAATCAAGCGGACAATATTTATCCCTATTTTCGTCGGTGAAATATGCGTTGTCGTACACGCCGTTGCTGCTTGGCCACTCGAACACGCAAGCATTTGGATACTTGTCCATCAAAAATTCCGCCGCCAAATTACGCCCTTTATCTCTACGATAAACGGTGGACGTAAAAATCAGCGTTTGTTTTTTACGCATCTTCCTTTTCTTGAAAAATCCGTCGATAATACGCTTAATCGATATCCCGTCGCCACCTTGCCCTTGCACGGACGAAACCGCTTCCGTCCCGTCTCGCAATAGCTGCGCTACGCTGTCGCGAAAGCTTGTGTAGATAGGCACACCTCCTACAAGCAAATCGTATAAAAACGGGTATTTATTTTCAAAAGCAAACAATTCGCTTTCTTGTTTCACGTTTTACTCCTTATCTTTTGCTGTACTTTTTTAAGCACTCCTCGAAATATGCTTCGTATTCTTTAATCAATACCGACCAGCGATAGTTTTGAATGATGTCAAACGCCGATTTAGACATTTGTTGATATGTCTTGGGATTATCAAGCAAATATTGAACCTTTTCTTTCATTTCGTCAAGGTTGGCCACACCAAAACCGTTTACACCGTCTTGCACGTAATCTACTGTATAGCACTCGTTAATATAGATAGACGGCACGGACGACATCATTGCCTCGCCAATTACTTTGGGCAAGCCTTCTTTATCAGACGTCATCAAAAGAAGGTCTGCTGTTTCAAGTTCTTTATACACCTTATCGTTTGGAATACGGCCAAGATATTTTACGTTGGTTATATTTTCCGCATTGATAATTTCTACAATTTCTTTCGACTTATCGCCGTCGCCAATCATGGTAAATTGCAAGTTAGGGAAAGCTTTTGCGCATTCCAAAAGATATTTGGGGCGTTTTCTGTCAATAACCGAGCCAATCCAAATAACATTTTTTATTTCCTTTTTCTCTCTTGCTTCTTGTGCGATTTCATTTACGCCAAGATACAAAACTTTGCTATCGTAATCCCAGCATTTCTTCACACTTTCTTGCACGCATTGGCTAATCGAGAAATAATCGTCCATCAAATCGTTAAAAAAGGTTTTTTGATACATATCGTCGGCGGCGATTTGTTCACCAACAACCCCTTCAACAGAAGAAACAAAAACTTTGCCTTTTCCTTTGCGTTTTTTAGCAAATTGCACGTCCATGATTTCCGACTTAGGCAAATAGTAGATATCGCAGTTTGCGCGGCGCATTTCCCAAAGTTTCGTCAATCTCCATACAATGCGGTGATGCCAAAGACGGTGCAATTTAATGCCCTTTTCTTTGTACGCCTTTTTATCAATAGGCTTCATCGTCGTGTACATGGTATGCACTTCAAACTTATCCTTATCAAGATATTTGGCGATATTATCGCAGTTGATATTTTGTGCGTTGGCAAAATTGACGTATGCGCCTAAAAATATTTTAATCTTCTTCATAAATAACCTTGATAATTATTTTTTCAATTCCTTCTTAATTTGCGTCGTGGAAATTTCGGGCGTTCTGGGCAGATACACGACCTCGCAGTAATCCTTCAAGAAATCGAATTTACCTTCCCAATCGTTGCCCATAACGAAAGTATCGATATGATATTCCTTCACGTCCGTCACCTTTTGTTCCCAATTTTCTTCGGGAATAACAAGGTCTACGTAGCGAATTGCTTCCAAAAGTTGCTTTCTTTGTTCATAGGAAAAATAGCATTTCTTTTGCTTTTGATTCCAGTTAAACTCGTCCGTGGAAAGAACGACAACCAAATAATCGCCAAGCGCTTTTGCACGGCGCAACAAATTGATATGCCCGTAGTGCAACAAGTCAAACGTACCGTAAGTGATAACTCTCTTCATCCTTTTTTCTCCTTATATATCCGTCGGCCAGTTTTCGATTTCATATCGCACCGCCGTCGGTAATTTTTTATTTTTCGAATAAATGTGTCCGATATTCAAATCGCCCCAAAGGCGTTTTCTTTCCCTTTGCCCAAGCGCACGCAGCGATTGCATTGCCTTTTTACTACCCAAGCATTTCGCAAAACGCAAGAAGCGCTCTTTTCTTCTTTCCTTAGGCGATAAACGATTGTACACGTTAAGCGACGTATAATCGATTTCCGTCCAACGTTTTATCCTTTCAAACGCATACGAATATTTGCCAAGCACGAATACGAAACGATATTTTTGCCCTTGCAGTTTTTCCTTGATTGCAAAAATTTCTTCTTCCGTAATCGGAAAATCGATAATATATAAATTTGTGGGGGCCACACTCTTTTTCTTTTCGCCTAAAAGCATTTTATCCAACGCCTTTTTCGCCCCATCCAAGCTATCGTATTTACAAAAACGTTCGATAAATTCGGGGTAGGGGTTAGGCGTACCATCCTTTACGCTTGCAAGCAATTCTTCATACGTGTATGCAACGTCAAAAGGAATATTTTCGTCCGCTTCTTTGTAAACGCCCCTATCTTTGAAATACTCTTCTTTATCATATTGATAAAGAACAATCTTTTTCCCCGTATTCGCAAAATCAAAAAATACGCTGGAATAATCGGTAAGCAAGATATCCACGCCGTTCAAAAATTCGTACACTTCGATATCTTCCGGCATAGGCAAACAATACTCAAATTTCGTATTTGCATTTTGCATAGCGGGGTGGAATTTTACGTACACACGATAATTTTCGCCAAGCTCTTTTGCCAAACGTTCCATCTCGCTGATTTGATCCACTTTATCTACGCCGCAAGCCGTACCTCGCCACGTGGGCATATAGAAGATGGAAATCACCTTGTCCAAACCGTATTTTTCTCGCACTTGCTTTCTTTGCTGCTCATCGAAAAATACGCTATTTCTCGGATACCCACCCAAGAACAATTCGCCCGACATCGTATCCTTGACCATGTGCCCGTTTTCGTAAACTAATTTCGTCAGTTCGTTAGGCGCAAGCAAATAATCGCAAGTCCAAAAATTTCTTTGCGCGTTTATACAAGCAAATGGATCACCCGCAACGTCGCGACCCAACGTTTTCAATGGCGTACCGTGCCAAGTATTGAGATAGATTTGCCCATCCTTTTTGATAAAATCCATCGGGAAGGACACGTTGTTGATAAGATATTTCGCATGCGTAAGCGCATTGCGATATTCTCTCGTGCCCACCTTTACGATGCTTACTCTATCTTCCCATAAACCACGCACGACAAGTTCCGCTTGTAATTTTTCGGGTGCTTTGTGTGCGATGACAATTTGAAAACTCTTGTATTCTTCTCCTTTGAGCAATTCCTTGTATATGTAATAGGGATTGCCTTGGAAATTGTTGCCGCCAAACGATTCTAAAAAGAAGGTCTCTTCCCAAATGGTATTGTCGTTGTAAAAATCGACGTATTCCCAATATTTACTTTTTTTCGTATTGCGAATGCTGTCTATTCTCGCTTTAATGCTGTTAAAAGGATTCATTTTCACTCCGCTTGTACGTCCGTTTCATAAAGGAAATCGCTGAACGCACCGTATATTCCCTTTTCTTTATAATGCTTGTATTCCTTCACCGTGTTGATTGTATAAGCAAAGGCGCAAATATTGTTCTTGTTGAATATCTCCCAACCAAAGCGCTCTTGCAACGCTTTCACGGATATGGAAACTGCGCCGACGTTGTACTTGATACACGTTTGAAGAGTTTTAAGATAATCTGCCGCCATCATACAAACGTGCAACATCTTGAAATTGTACACGCTTTGCACTTGCAAAATATTCTCTTCATTGAAAACTTGGATAACGATTCTATTAAGCGCTTCTTCGTCTTGCACGTAGTCTTTTACAAATTGTGCAAAGGAGGCTAAAGAAGCAAACTTGCAATCAAAAATCACGACAATATCGGTATATTTTTTCAAATTGTCGAGGCATTTTTCTATCGTGAGCGCTGTAAAACGCCCGTCCAATACGTTCGCTCCTTCCCCGTCTGTATGCGCTAAAATGAACGTTCCGTCCTTTTCGTCTACATCGTATTCAAACGTGCGATTGCCCTTTTCGTAATAGTAGGGAAAAGCTTCTTCGCAGTTGAGATACGCAAGACCTTGCAATCCGCCGCCCGCATGCGTAATGATGCTAATTTTCTTAAAAAACGCATCGCGCTTGGGCGCATTATCCAACACAACGATAGAAGTTGCCTGTTCTTTTTGTTTTTCTTGCTTTTCAAGTGCGCATTCTATTTTATTATTCAGTTTTACAAACGGTTTACAAAGCAAACGTATTCCGCGATAAAACAACCCTTTAAACGTCATAAATTTTCCGTTTCCTCTTGCGTATTTTCTTTTTGCATGGAAGCAGGTTTCGTTTTCCTTTTAAGTACGCTTATAACGCCAGTCACCATGCTTTTTTCTTCTTTATTCATACCAACAAAGAAGGCGTAAATCGCAAACACAAGCGTGTAAATGCCAATTTTTAAGAACAACCACAACCACGATACGTTTGTAATCAACAAGTTAATACCAATGCCAACGGCAATCAGCGGAAGAAGTTTCAAAAGCAACAAAAGAATGTTTATCCAGAAACGACCAATTTCCATGCCAATCTTCTTTTTGTAATACCAGTTGATGATAATCCCTTTCGTCAAAAGCGTTGTAATTGCCGTACAAATCGCGCATCCCATCGGTCCCCAATAAATCCCCGCGGGAATACTTGCCGCCACGTTTAACACCGCGCAAACCACGTATAAAATCGCCTTAAACTGATGCTTATTGATTGCTTGTAATACTTGAACGGGAATTGCTTGTATATTCGGAATTACGGCAGGGAGAATAAGAACCAAGGCAATCCAATACGCAATAGCGTACTCGTTTCCCACCCATAAATACACAAACTCTTGTCCAAAAACCACAAACCCACTACACATCAAAAAAGCAAGAAAGAATTGAATTCTCCCAACACGAATAGACAAGTTTGTCATATCGTGCATGGACGCGCCTTTCGTAATTTGCGACGTTACACGCGGAAAAAACACACCCGAGATTATTCCAGGAATTTGTTGAATATAGGTGTTAAGCTGATATCCAACAGCATAGAGCGCAACCGCTACTTCGCCGCTTATAACGCCTAAAATCAAGCTATCAGCATGGTCATTCAACTGCCCTACAATCATCCCCAAGAAAATGAAAAAGGAATACCCTAAAATTTCTTTTACGATACTAAAATCCATATCCTTTTTCTTGAAAGATATTTTTGCTTTCAGCACTTTATGCACGTAAATAATATGCACAAGATTAAGAAGCTGTTGCAATACAAGCGCGACAAGCGAAAGGGCAATGGCTTTATATCCCCAAATCAAAAGCGGAATCATAACTAATGGCTTTAATAAAGTATAAAGTAGATTTGCAACTTTTATAAAAGTAAATCTTTCGTAAGATTCTACAATCGCATGATAGGGTTGCGTTGCAAACGTCAACGCCAAATTTGCAACCATTACGATAATGATTACACGAAGTTCAAAATACCCTCTTGCACCCGTAGATACGGTAAAGATAGAGCTTGACAGCACGCAAATCACAATACCAACAACGAGGATAATCGCTGCCAAGAAACCATACATGCGCATAAACATACCATATAATCCGGCAGTTTTTGCTTCGTTGCCTTCCGCTCTATATTTTGACGCATAGCGTACAACAGCAGAGCCAAACCCAAATTCCGCAAGTCCTAAAAAGCTTACGGCGGATTGCCCCATATTGTACAAACCGTATTGCTGTTGTCCAAGCGAGCGCAATAAAAATGGCGTGTACGTTAAAGACACGATAATCCCAGCAACCATCGTTATGTAGGAGAATATTACACCCCATTTTAAATTCTTCGTACTTTCCATTTATTTATAGTCCTATTTTATGATTCTATTGATTTGTTCTCTTTTTTACGAAAAATCTTTTTGCCTACTTTTTCAATCAAAATAACTTCTTTGTTGTTAACGATTGTCACCAATTTATCAATGCCGATACAAAGCGCAAACATTGCTACGTTTACCGCTAAATAATACCCAACAAACCACCATGCTTGACAAAAGGCTTCTACATGCAACCAATTTGTGTATAAAACTTTCACCAAAGCTGGATGAGCCGTAATCAAATATATCGACAAAATATTCCCCGATATGGAAGCAATCCATTTGCCACGCATACGTACTTTTGCAAAAAACATAAACATTGCAACAGCTGCAAGCAATAAAAACGTATAACGTAAGCCTTCATCCAAAGTGGAATGCTCTATACCTAAATATCTTGCAATAAATCTTTCCCCTACGTATATCGCCATTGCAATGACATACGCAAGCACAATCCAAAGCATTTTAATATTTTCATACGGCTTAAACTTTTTCAAGTAATAACCAATGATATACGCAAGCAAACCTTCAAGCACCGTATAGCTCGCATCCATCACGCAAGTATTGTTGATAAGCAAGGCAACTATGATAATCAAAAATTGCGGTTTTGATAAGCTTTCCAAACCTGGTATTAACAAAAAGGATAAAACGTACAAAACAAGATACGCCGACACAAACCAATATTTGTTAAAGATGATAGGGAAAAACGATTTAATCGTATATCCCACACTCACGTCGGCATTCACTCCAATTATCAACACAATAAGTGCAATCAAGAAGGAATAAAAACACGTTTTTCTTTGGATAAACAACGCTTTACGCATCTTGGGCTTTTTCGCAAAGAAACCAGCCAAAAGAAAAAACAGCGTATTGCCCATTTGACACAAGAAATAAATAGGCATAATGATAAAATAATTTTTATCTGCTGTCGTCAGCTTATTCACTGCGCCGCCCCAACCCAAAAAGTGCGCCGTCATAATCATAAACATCGCAATAATTCTTAAAAAATCAAGCGACACGTTTCTTTCTTCTTTTTGCAATAACTGCATAGCATATCCTCTTAAAATAACGAACGGAAACGATTAAAACATTTTTTAATAATTTGCCCAACGGTGTATTGTTTAATGATTTGTTTCATGTTTTTCGCATTCCACTCTTCCATGGTTATCGTCCCACGAATGTTATAATCCACCTCTATATTATTTTCTTGGAAAAGTCCCGTTAATAATGGATGGAGCATCCATTTCCCGTTAACTACGCAATAACAACCTTTTTCCCACAAATAATTAAAAATAGACGGAGAATATACACGATATACTTTGTCTTTATATTTCCAACGTCTAGCTCGTTGCGCACCACAGCTTTCAAAAGCCCAAATCGTCTCATGCGGTCTTAACCATTTTCTCAAAACGGATTTACGCCAAATAACAGGTACAAAGCAAACCTTCGCTTTATCGTCCCCTATCTGTTGTAAATCCAAAACGTTTGTCATTGTGTTTAACCTATTGTTATCACAATTTATTCTTGTACCAAAGAACTGCACTTGCGACATTAGAGAATCGGCATCCATTTTATCAAGAATTTCTTCAATCAATTCCGTTTGAACCTTTTCACGTAAAAAGAAATCTTCTATAAGAATAAAAACATACTCCTCTTCGATACGGTCAAGCACGTCCAACATACGTCTGCTCCACGTCGTCTTATGAGGTTTACGTTTTTCTTTTAAGTTCAACGTTTTAACTGAAAAATTTTTATATTCTTTATTAAATTTAGCTTTTTCCGTATTAAGATAAACCGAATATGGAATATCTTCCCAATATTTATCCATCAACGTAAAAAACGGGTCCCACACGTCTTGATACGCATCACAGCTACATATTACAACCGCACAACGCTTATTCTCCGACATATTTTATCTCCTTTTTTGATATTTTTTTGTTTTAGGTGAATATTCCGCCAAACAAAATAATATACACCAAAAAACAAACGAAAACGGGCTTCCCGCCACAATCAAATACGATTCCCCAAACGACAACCCGAAAAACGCAATTGCGATAGACAACAAGGCAATATAAATAATACGCTCGTTCTCTTTCATCTTCTTGTAATTGCGAACAATTCTTACAAACAACCCAATAAACATAAATATCAAAAATATAACACCTATTAAACCAACGTCCGCCATCATCGAAACGTAAGAGTTGTGGAAATTCATATTCTCGTGTCCTGCCGACTGATTAGAGAACTGACTGCTTGAAAATCCTACGCCAAAGAAAAAATTGTTTGCGATCGTTTTTCTTGCCTCTTCCCATACCTCGTCGCGCGTGACACCTTCTTCTAAAATTCTTTCAATAACTTCCCAGCGAGAAATTTGATTCCAAAGCAAAAGAACAATTAAGGCACCCGTCAATAAAATTCCTATTACTCTATCTTTCTTTTTAAACGCAAAGAATATAAACGAAACGAATCCGATAATCAAACCAATAAAAGCCCCGCGCGATTGCGTTTGCACCGTCATAAACGCCGAGAGCGCAGCAAATACACACGGTATAATCTTACTATTCCCCTTTCTTCGCCATATTTCCGCCATCATCAAAACGAACGAAATAACAAATACAGGACCCGCCGCGTTTCTATTGCCAAAATACCCACGGAAATATCCCGACATAAACCCAACACCCGTCACGTACCCAAAAAAGTTTAACGCTATCATAACATAAGCCAACAACACCAAAGCCCTATATAAGGCAGGCATGCCGTGTTCCCTACGGGAAGAAAAATACACCGAGCAAGCAATAAACATAACAATAACCGTTATTGCTTTTAACGTTGTATTTCTTGTATACGGAGAAACCAATATTGAAGGCAGCACTGCAAATAAGAAACAGCAAAGCGTGAACAAGTCAATCCGCATACGCAAGCCGACTTTCATATACGCCGCAACAACAAATAAAGGTAAAATGATAAAGCGCATATATTGCGCCCAACCGCCACCCCACAACGGCATAACACACAACATATAAACAAATATAACGACAAACAGGAACATTATGTCGTACTTATATTGCTTCGCCTCTTGCGAAAACAACTGTTTAGTTTGTCTTTCCTTTGCCGTAAATGCCATTATTAACAATCCTCGTTGAAAATCTCTAAATGCCTCTTTGCCATTTCTTCGATGGTATACAATCGAATTGTATCCAGCGCGTTTTCCGCTTGCTTAGAACGCAAAACCTCATCGCCCACTAAAACATTTAGCTTTTTAGCCAATCCCATTTCACTTTCAGCTTCTACCAAAAAACCATTTTCGCCGTCTTTAATAAGCTCTATCCCCGCTACACAGTTTTTCGTGGTCACAACAGGCAACCCATACGCCATTGCTTCGTTGACAACCAAACCCCAAATATCTTCCCTTGTCGGCAAAGCAAAAACATCCGCCGCCATGTAATATTTCTTCAATTCTTCTTTAGTTTTAAAACCTTCAAAATGCACGTTTTCAAGAACTAAACTCTCTTTTAATTGCACGTACTCTTCCGTTGGAGTTCCTCCAATGAAGTACACACCCACCTTTTTATCCAAACACTTTGACGCCTTCAACAACACATCAAAACCTTTTCTATGGATAAATTGTCCCACCGCCAAAACAACCATTTCTTCTTGCATCCCAAGCGCTTGTTTATGCACTTGCTTTTCTTGCTTAGTCAATGTTTGAGGAAGAACGTCTGCGTTATTTAAGGACGTGAAGGGATAGCGCAACAATTTGTCCTTTTCAGCACCGTAAGCCATATAGTATTTATCGTGCTCAATACCTGTACTAAAATATCCTTTTGCCCCAGGTACCACCATCTTCTTAACCAACTCTCGCCAGCCACCTTCGCTTTTTGCGAAACCACCGTCGCTTTCAAGATAATACGGAATGCCCTTTCGTTTCATATATCTAACAGCAAGAATCCCCGTCGGCGACGTGAAATTCCCACAAACAATAACGTCGTATTTATTTTTTCGCAAATGCTTTTTCACACTGAAGCAAAGCGCCGTAGCCGCACCAAGAGAAAAGCCTTTTAAGAATATCCCTTTGAAGTTTTGAAACGCATATTGTTTCCAAGACTCATCCCTATCAGAAGCCGTTTCTTTTTCAAACAAGACGGTTAAATCACAATTCTTCCCAAGCTCATTAAAGAAAGCCACACGATAAGGCGAAGGAATATTTACGATAAACAAAACTTTCAACATCTCTTTACGTCCTTATAAGTTTACTTTTGCACAAATTGATAAACGTTTAATAAAGTAGCCGCCGAATCCGCCCAAGTATATTTTTCAGCAACCATTTGTCTTGCTTTTTTGCTCATCATTTCGTTTTTGCCTTCTTGCGTCATCTTTTCGAGGCAATCGACGATTTGTTCAACGTTGTGCATATCCACCAAATAACCGTTTTCGCCGTTTACAATAATCTCGTCAATGCCGTTATCTTTGCACCCAACGGCGGGCACACCGCACGCCATAGCTTCCAAATACACGCAGCCAAGCGCTTCGTAATAGGATGGCAAAATAAACGCATTCGATTTTTGAAGCAGCGAAATAACTTCGCCATACGGCACGTAGCCGATAAATTCTACGTAATCTTGAAGCCCTAAATCCGCCGCAAGTTCTTTGAGCTCTTCTTCCAAATACCCACGCCCTGCGATAATACATTTCACGTTTTCGTGCCCTTTTTCAATTACCTTTTGCAATGCTTGCAATAAGTATTTATGCCCTTTCAAAGGAATTAAATTGCCCACCGAGCTTATTGTAAACACGCCCGTGTCTTCCTTTTCAATCGGCACGAATTTATCCGTATCTACGCCGTTATACACAACGTAGCCCTTTCCTTCAAGAGAAACTCTTTTTGCGATTCGTTCAAGCACCTTGCCGCTTACCCCAACGACCGCGTTTGCCTTTTCATAGACAAGCTGGCAAGTTTTTGCGATTTTATCGCAATTTTTTGCGCCCGCATAACAATTATCAAAGAACACGTCCAACCCGTGTCCGTGCACGACGAAGGGCACACCGTATTTTTCAGACGCCGCCATAACCGCCGTACCTGCTGGCAACGGCGCATCCGCATGATATACGTCAAAACTCTTCAAATCAAGCTTTCTATCCAGCTGACGGAAAAGGGACTTGCCCATCTTATGGAAATCCGCCGTTCCTGGCAACTTGAAGAAACGAATATAACGAATATGTACCCCCTCAAAATCCCACTCTTTCACTTTTACTTCTCTATCGTAAAACACGAGTGGCACAACGACCGTCACTTCAACGCCCGCTTTTTGCAAAGCCTTAACCTGCTCGTGACAAAAGATACCCTTTTGTGGATAGGCAGGCGTAGGATACATTCCCGTTATGTACAATGCTTTCATCTTCTTTATTCCCCGTCTTTGATTCCATCGAAAATACATTCGATAATTGTTTTCTTGTTTTGTGGATTGTTATTTTCTTGGGGCGTGATATAGTTCATCGTCCCCATTATTACTTGTTTCATAAGCGATGCAAGTTTTTTAGCATCGTGAATGCCGTGGAAATGCGCATTTTCATATCCGTCCAAACTCTCGCGGCAGAACGGCATATCGGAAGCAATGACAATCGCTTTCATCATTCTCGCTTCCAAAGGCGGCAACCCGAACGTTTCCAAATAGCTGGGGAAAAGCATAACCGATTTGCTATAATAATCAAACACTTCCGCCTTAGAGATAATCCCCGTGAATACTATCGGATAGCCCTTTTCTTTCGCTATTTGCGCAATGCCCGCCGAGAAGGGCGAAACACCGTCCATTGTGAACACCACTTTATAACCGTCCGTAATCCCGTCTTTTTTCAATATCTCGCAAGCGTCCAAAATAACTTGGTGGTTTTTATGCACGCCGTCGCCTGCGGGATAGAAGAAAATAGGCTCGCTTAATTTATATTCTTTTTCAAGCAAGCGTGGATCAACGTTCACCTTGGGATTGACCACGCTAAATTTGTTTTCATCAAAAGGAATCCACTTTGCCGAAGCTTCCTTAAACCATTTCGTTTGCACGATGATATGGTCGGCTTTACGAAGTTGCTTTCTATAAATTCTCGCAATGAACTTTTGACGAATCGCATAAATGCGTTCTTCCTTCCTTCTCAACGAAAACTTAACGGGCGAGAATTGCAACGATTGATGGAAATAGACGACTTGTTTTACCTTCGCACGTTTCACGGGGGCATTTTGCATGGAATAGATGACGTCAATCTTCTTTTCTTTAACCACCTTTTGCACGCAAAACGTATCGAAATACCAACGGTGCGCCCAAGATTTTTTTATCCAAGGTTCTCTAATCACCGTCACGTTTTCCGCATCTTTGAGTTTATCCGTCGATACGAGAAAATACCAGTGGATACTCTTATCGGGATAATCAAGCACTTCCCTATAAAAATTTTCAAGGATAGTAAGCGCCCCTGCGTATTCCGCCGCCAAATTGTACACCAAAATATTCATACGCAATTATTTCTCAACTTTGTTTTCGTTTGCCTTTAATTCTTTCTTCTTTTCGTAAATTTTCGCATCTACCAAGAAACGATACCAGTACGCTTGCAAGAAGGCAAAAATCTTTCCTTCCTTGCCGTCCAAAAAGCCAAGTTTCAAATAGTAGCGATACCAGTAATACAGCTTTGCGCGAAGCCCCATCGGCAATTTGTAATAAATCTTAAATTTCACAAACCGCTTCAATTTCGCACTTCCGTGCAACGCCGCGCCTTCTTGCGATTGTTCACGGTTAAAATAGTCGATAACTTCTCTATTAGAATACTTGTTATGTCTTTCTACCCACGCATACAAGCTTTTGAAATCTTGGTGCAAACAATCGGTTTTCATATCAATCGAACGCCCTTCGTTGATAACGATATGTTCGTCCATATTTCTTGCTTCCATGTGGGCATAACCCTTTTTGAAGATACGAAGTACCTTGATAGGATAAATGCCGCCGTGGCGAAGGGGCTTGCCCATAAAACTTACTTCAAAGCGCACCACAATCCCGTTGACGTCGTCGTCTGCGTGCTTTGTCGTCAAATCCTCCAACTCCGCCGCCGATTTTTCCGTAAAACGCTCGTCCGCATCAATACGCAAAATCCATTTCGTATCAATATCGAGCGTATCGAGCGCATAGATAAATTGCTGCGCTTGATTCACAAACTCGTGCGCAATAACTTCCGCACCCATTTCCTTGGCAATTTCCACCGTTTTGTCGGTGCTGAAACTATCCACGACGACAATTCTTTTTGCAATCGATTGTATGGAAGAAATACACTCCCGAATATTCTTTTCCTCGTTAAGCGTCAATATTATCGCCGTTAAATCCGCCATTTGTTTATCTCCCTAAATAGGTGTCCATTTCGTCCATCAACGTCTTTTTGTCAAAGTGTGCGTCGCTGTACGCTTTTGCCTTTTTGCCAAGCTCGGCAATATCATCTCTTTTTTCCATCAAAGCGCAAATCGCATCCGCCAAAGCTTGTTCGTTGCCGATTTCGCAACAAACGCCGCAATCGGCATCTTTAATAATTTTTTCCGTTTCCCCCGACGCCGAAGCCAAAATAGGCATTCCGCACGCCATATACGATTGCATTTTTGCCGGAATCGTATTCGCCCAAAGCGGGTTGTCCATATACGACACGAACGCCATATCGCACGCGCACAAGTACGCGGGAATTTCTTCCGCGGGCTGACGGGGAATCAACGTGAAATAATCTTCCACGCCCTTTTCCGCAATCTCTGCAAGCAGCTGTTCTTTTTCTCTGCCGTCGCCTACGATAACGAATTTTACTTTAGTGCCCTTGTCTTTAAGCACCGCCGCCGTCTTGGGCAAAATATCCAGCCCTTGCGCTTTGCCGATGTTTCCCGTGAAAATCACTTTGAAAATATCTTTAGGTAGCTCGTCCGCTTTCGTGTTTTCCGTCGGCTGATAAAAATTTTCCGCATACTGCGGCCAATATTTCACCTTGTCCTTATTATCGTAAACTCGTTTTTGAATTTCCTTTACAAAGCTTTCGCTCGTCCCAAAAATCAAATCGCAACGGCGATAGATTTTGTCCACCATTTTGCCGATACGCTTAAGAATAAACGCATTGTTGATACCCGTCACCGTTTGCACGTTTTCAGGCCACAAATCTTGCACGTACAAATAATGGGGAATCTTGCGTTTTTTCGCATACCACATAGGCACGAGCGCTTGCGTCATCGGCGACACTTCAAAGGTGAACACCGCATCCACTTTCAGCTTGGTAAACAGTTTCCAAAACCAGCCCGAAATCACGAAGGAATAATAGTTGAGCACCAACCGAATTTTTCCCTTTCCCCTTGAAATCAACGGAATACGGATAATATCGATGCCGTTCCATGTTTCCTTGCGTTTTTTGCGCCAGTTGTACCCTTTGTAAAATTTCCCTTCGGGGTAGTTGGGGATACCCGTCAAAACGGTCACTTTATACCCACGTTTCACCCATTCTTGACACATATCGTTGATACGAAAGGGCTCTGGATAGAAATATTGACTGACGACCAATATATGTTTTTGCTTCGTCATTTTTCCGTAGCCTCAATCGATTCGTCTAAATTCTTCAAGCGGTAGTCTTGCTTATATTCGCTCATTTCCATGTCGTACGCAAAGTTGCCAAACGCTTTATTGACAAGCCCCGTAAACAAGCCCATAAATTTCACAGCCCAAGCAAAGCCCTTTACAAGGCGTACCTTTTTGCCATGCGCCGCGCCTATCTTTTTTACGATTTCCGACGTATTGCCGTACTGCGCATTTTGCGGGAAGAATACCCCGCTTTCTTCGTTTACTATCATAAGGCGAACGAATTCGAGCAAGTTTTCGATATACAACATCGAGCGTTGGTTTTTCACGTACGGGAAGAAAGGCAATTTTTTGCCAAACTTGGAAAGCACGGGATAATTCCCTTTGCTGCCCTTTCCGTAAATCATCGGCGGGCGAAGAATAACCAACTTAAACGTTTCGTCTTCTAATTCTTTCAAACCGATTTCCGCTTGCACTTTGCTATCCGAATATGCGTTTTCGGGCGATACGGGCGTGTCACGAGTAATCAATTTCGTCTTGCCGATTTTCGCACTCTTGCCATAGACGATAGCGCTGCTCATAAAGATAAATTGCTTTACGCCGTCCGCCTTTGCCTTCTTCGCCGTTTCAATCGCCAAATCGCTGTTGACTGCATAATAGAGTTTCTTCTTCTCTTCGCTAATCTTGCCGTTGTCC
>JAZQWG010000035.1:0-36571 GCA_045632265.1 Candidatus Scatosoma sp. | reverse complement strand
AGGAACAACGCTTGCCGTAAGACCGTCGATTACAACGGAAATGCTTGCAAGGCTCAAATCGCCGTTCGTGCCGTCAAGTACGATAGCTGCATCCAAACCAAACAAGGTGGCATTGATTTCCAAACCGTTGCCGTTATCCGTGACAACAATTCCGCTGATAATTTCTTCAACGTTAATATCTTCAAACGCGGACAAATCAATTTCGCCAACGATAGGCGCAAGTTTATCCATTACGCTGTCGATATCGTTTACGTCAGCGCTGATGTTCAAACCTTTGTACGATACGTAAACTACGTTATCTACAAACTTAACGATAAGCGTTTCGCCGAAGATTCCCGTCTTTGCAAGAATCGTCAACGTTTCAAGGTTAATGTTTACGTCAACAACCAACGTGCCAAGTTCAGGGATTTCGCCAATCGTTGCTTGAACGTTGATTTCGTTGTTTTCGTCAATGATATTAAGAAGGGTGGTGATGTTGTAATATTCGCCAAGCGTTTCAGCGGAGATGATAGAAATTTCTTCCGTTGCAGGGGAAACGCTAATCGGGAAATCGCCAAGAGCGACGTCAATGCTGCCGATTGCATAACCCTTATCCGTGACAAGCAAGTTGATGGAAAGTTGTACGCCTTCCACGCTGGTCGAGATAGAAAGCACGCCGTTTTCTTCTACGATAGCAAGCGAATCAACGGCTTGCGTGAGAAGAGCGGTGATATCAAGCGATTGCAACAATGCGTTGAAATCGGGAAGTTCTATCGAATCGCCAACGATGGGGGCAAGTTTGTCAACCACCGTTTGAACGTCGTCGATGGCGAACTTCACTTTCATGTCGTCATACTTAACGAAAAGGGTGTTTTGCGCAAACTTCGCTTGCAATGCACCAAGGTTCACGTCGATAGCCATGTCGGCAAGGTGCATATTTACAAGAGCGCTGATATCTTCGCCGATAGCAATTTCCAAAGGCAAGTTGCCATTTTCATCGATAATATCAAAGAGTGGAGCGATATTGTTATACCCTTCGCCGATTTCGTTTACCACCAAGTTATCGTCGGGGGTAATCGTAAGGGTGATGCCAGCAACTTCAACCGTAGCGTTTGCAAGGGCAAGCGTTTCCCCTTCAAAGAAGTTGAGCGAAGCGTTGATACAAACGCCGCCAAGGTCGATGGGCAAGTTTACGGTTGCCATACCTTCGCTCTTTTCAATCGTTGCACCCGAGAGAAGACTTGCAAAATCAAGTCCGCCCAAGCCGCCAGCGCTTTCTTCAGAAGCTACGCTGGGGGTAGAGAACAAGGGGATAAGTCTGTTGACAATCGCCGTAATTTCTTCAATCGAGCCGTATGCTTTCAAATCGCCCACTTTCACGTAAGCGGTGCCGCCTTCATAACCGATGAACAAATCGCTTAAAGCAAGGTCGCCATAAGCAATGCTTTCAATGTCGGCGCGTACGGAGATTGCGGACAAATCGTCCATGCTGATATGTATTTCCGCATTTGCGTTCAATGCAAGCGGAAGATTTTCGTTTCCAGTAGCGGCAAGGTTTACCTTCAAAGGCTTGTCGCCCGTAAGATATTCGCCAAAGCCGTTAAGAAGATAATCGGTGGGGGAAAGTTCTTCGGGGATAGCTTCCGTTTCTTCCGCATCGAGATAGGAGCGCAAGAAATCTACGTTGGGGATAGCCGCCGTTTGTTGGTAATCGGAGAAAGTTTCCGTAAGAATTTCATTACAGGTGACACCGCCAAGCATATCCACTTGATATACGCAGTCGGTAAGGATTTGACGGATGCGCCAGTTTTCGTCCATGCGTACGGTCAAGGAAATTTTTTCAAAAAGCGGCAACGATTTCGTGCCAGCCATCGTTCTCATTTCCATGGCGATTTTGGTGGTGGAAGCTTCCGTATCAAGTTCATAACGGAAGGTGTAAATGCCGTCCTCTTCGCCTACGTATTCGGAAGAAAGAATCGTTTCGTCCGTCATGATATACGCGGTGTACGCTTTGGGAGCAGAACCGAACATGGAAAGGAAGGTTTCCTTGCTCACCTTGTTTGCTTCGCTCTTCCACGAAACGTTGTCAATCGAGTTTACGCTGCTTGCTTCCCAAACGACGTAATTGTTGCCTTTCGAGAAGGTACGCATGCCCACGCCTTTGAAAGAGGAGTGGGAAATAGATTCTTTATACACTTCGTTTCCAACGACAACACGGTGTGCAGAAACGGCTTGCGATACGTTTGCAAGCGCAACCTTCGTGATGGCTTCGCCTTCGGTGTACGATTCAAAGCTGTCCGCTTGCGCCATAGCGGTGAAAGCGTAATAAGCGTTGTCGTTAGGGGAATGCTCATCGGGGTGAGAGCCGTCGTTAGGCAAGGGCAGCGAGGTGCTAAGCAAGCCCTCGATGGTATCCAAATCCGGGGTATCCGTTTTGAAGTTTCCACCGCCCGAGCACGAGAAATACACCGTCAAGCAAATGACGATGGCCAAGATTAGGGTAAATATAATACCGCCTTTTCCCGATTTTGATTCTTTTGCAAACATTGCGTTTTCTCCTTTCCTATAAGGGGACTTATCATATAATTTGAGTAAAAGTTCGTGGTTTATGCTGCTATCTAAATGTGACGATAAAGCGATTTTACGCCGCTTTATCTTTAGTTGGTGTTTGTTTTTATTGCTTGTTTCCAACTTACCCCATCGTAAATTGTAATATTATTATATAATAATGAAATAAGAAAGTCAAATAAAAAAGGGCGATTTTTTAAAAAAAGTCACAATATTTTATGACAAATGTAATTTTATTTTATGATACACGAAAGACATAAAAACGAGCAAAAAAGCGCCAAAAGGGCAAAGAAAAGGCAAAAAACGCAAAAAAATCCCCTTTCCCGAGGAAGGGAAAGGGGATTTGGCGACCCAAAACGGGCTCGAACCGTCGACCTCCAGCGTGACAGGCTGGCGCTCTAACCAACTGAGCTATTGGGCCAAGTATATTATTTTGTCAATTTTTGGTGGGCCCCCTCGGACTCGAACCGAGGACCAACCGGTTATGAGCCGGTAGCTCTAACCGACTGAGCTAGAGGCCCGCTTTCATGCCGTTGCACACACAACGCCTAATAATAATACGCTATTCCAAAAGAAAAGTCAAGTATTTTTTCGTTATATTTCCAAAAAATATTTCGCCGTAATTACTTTTTTTTCGACAGCTTTTGTCAAAAATCGTGCGTAGGCGTTCGCTACAATGTAGGCATATCGTTTCGGGGAGAGAAAGTATGCAAATTTGCGTTCAATACTGTGACAACGTGCTATATCTACGTTTGCGTGGGGAGCTGGACGAACATTCGGCGATTCGTGCAAGAAAGGAAGCGGACAAGATTGCGGAAGAATATCTTTGCGGTGAGAAAGCGGTGCTCGATTTAAGCGACGTGTCGTTTATGGATTCGACGGGGATAGGCTTTTTGATAGGACGATATAAAAAGTTTCGGCAATTCGGCGTGGCGACCTATTTGACCAACCCTTCGCTTGCGACGGATAAAATTTTATCGATGAGCGGCGTGTATTCGCTCATGCCCAAGATTTGATAGGGAGAAAAGAAAATGGATAATTATATGAAATTAGAAATAGCGGCAAAAGGGGAAAACGAAAGCTTTGCGCGTAGCGCAGTTGCGGCGTTTGCTCTGCCTTTACACCCCACCTTAAGCGAACTTTCGGATATTAAAACGGCGGTTAGTGAAGCGGTGACCAACAGCGTTGTCCACGCCTATACGCAAGGGGAAAGCGATAGAAAAATCGTCATCGAGTGCCGAATTTTAAGCGAAGAACTACATATCGAAATCACCGATTACGGTTGCGGGATTGAAGACGTGGAAAGGGCGCAAACACCCTTTTACACCACCCTTTCGGGGGAAGAACGCTCGGGCATGGGATTTACGATTATGCAAACGTTCATGGACGGGTTTTCCTTGCAAAGCGTAAAGGGGAAGGGCACGCGCGTTGCGATGATGAAACGGATAGGCATGGATAGGACAAGGGAAAGGGTAGATGCTTGACGAAAACAGCACAATTGAATATATCCGCTTGGCGAAAACGGGGGATAACCTTGCCAAAGAACAGCTGATAGAACACAATGTTTCGCTTGTTAAATGTATCGTCAAAAGGTACTTGGGCAAGGGGGTGGATTACGACGATTTGTTCCAAATTGCTTGCATGGGTTTTCTCAAGGCGATTGCAGGCTTTGACGAGCGTTTTGGCGTAAAGTTTTCCACCTACGCCGTGCCGATGATTGCGGGCGAAATTAAGCGTTTTATGCGGGACGACGGCACGCTGAAAGTTTCCCGCAGCATGAAACAAACGGCGAAAAATATCAATCTTTTTATAGAAGAATACGTGGCGAAAAGTGGGAAACAACCTACGGTTGGGGAGATAGCGGCTCAATTTTCCTTGGACGAAGCGGAAACGGTGTTTATCATGGGCTCGTCCAAAATGCCCCTATCCTTGCAAAGCGGCAGCGAATATAAAGACGGCAAGGAAAGGGAGCTGATTGAAACGCTTGCCACTCGCGACGAAACGGACGAGATGCTGGACAAAATGTTGCTTAAAGGGGCGATAGAAGCGTTGCCAGAAAGGGAGCGAAAAATCATCGTTTTGCGCTATTTTCGGGACATGACGCAAAGTGAAGTGGCAAAGACGATAGGGGTTAGCCAAGTGCAAGTTTCCCGTATCGAGAATAAAATTATCCAAGAATTTAGAAGCAAACTTATCGGTTGATAAACGGACGTAAGGAATTTTTCTTTCTTCGTCCGTTTTTCGTTTGCAATTTGACAAAAATTTGATATAATAGAGTTATGGAAAACAATTTTGTAAACAAACAAGCAAACAATAAAAAGCCGCCTCTTTTCGGTACGCCGACAAGGGGGAAAGGCGCAGGGCTTTCCTTTACCCTTGCCACCACGCTTGGCACGATTTTGCTCTTTATCCTTATGATTGTTATGGCAATTTTCGGGCTAATGCAAACGGGGTATGAAAATACGCAGTGGTATTTGTATTTTTGCTATATCGTGCCCCCCGTGTCGTCCGTTTTGATTGTGGGCTGTTATTTGCGCTATAACAAAACGCCGATAAGACAAGCGGTGCAAGCGCAAAAGTGCCATTATAAGTATTTTATTTTGGCAATAGTCTTGCAAATCGGCTTGCTTTGCTTGTCGGAATTGAACGGTTTATTCGTGGAATTTTTACAAAAATTCGGCTATAAGGGCGGGGACGTAGTTTTGCCCAGCATAGAAGGCTTTGGTTTTGTGGGCGTATTTCTCGTCGTGGGAATTATGGCGCCCGTAGCGGAAGAAATGCTTTTTAGAGGGGTTGTTTTAGACGGCTTGAAATCGGGTTTTTCCACCCTTGCCGCCGTGTTCGTTTGCGGTGCGCTCTTTTCGTTGTATCATCAAAATCCCGTGCAAACGGCATATCAATTTTGTTGCGGCGTGGCGTACGCTTTGCTTGCGATAAAAGCGGGCAGCGTGTTGCCTACGATTGTGGCGCATTTTCTCAACAACGCCTACATTTTAATCTTGTATAAATGCAACGTGCAAGCGCTTCCTTTTGGCGTGTACTTGCCGCTTATGATTGTGTCTTCCCTTTGCTTGGTGGGCACGCTTGCCTATCTTTTCGTGTTCGATAAAAAGCCGAAAATGGAAAGAGAAGAAACCGAAAAAAAGAGCGAGAGAAAGAACTTTTTTATCTTTGCTTCCGTCGGTATTTTTGTGTGCGTTTTGACGTGGATAACAAGTCTTTTTGCGTGAGGGAACAATGCAAAAAATCAATTTCGTAGTCGTAGGAAAAATTAAAGAAAGCTTTTATCGTGAAGCGGTGGCGGAATACGTAAAACGCCTTTCCCGCTTTGCAAAAGTAGAGATTAAGGAACTCGCTGAAGGCGCTTCACCCGAAGCGGAAGCAGCGGACATTTTGCGTGCGGTTAAAGGCTATACGATAGCTTTAGCTATCGAAGGGGAAAAATATTCCAGCGAAACGCTTGCCAAGAAGTTGCAAAAGCTGTGCGATACGGGCAAGGAAATTTCCTTTGTTATCGGCTCGTCTTGCGGACTTTCGGACGAAGTGAAAAGGGCGGCTGATTGTATGATTTCCTTTTCGGATATGACTTTTCCGCACCAACTCATGCGTGTTATTTTGGCGGAACAAGTGTACCGTGCGTTTATGATAAACAGCGGCTCGGCATATCATAAGTAAACGCAAAATTGCCCGTTTGCATATATTGTAGGCGTGGATATTTATGAAGAAACAACCGCCTTTTATATGGGCGTAAAAACGGAAAAGAGAATTATCGGAAAAAGCTGTTTTGGACGGAATATTTACGCCGTCAAAATAGGGGAAGGCGAGCCCGTTGGTTTGGCGCAATACGCTATCCACGGACGGGAATTTATCACGGCGAAACTTGCCTTTTCGCATTACGAAACGCCCCTTTTTAAGGGCAGTTTTTGGCTGATTCCGCTCGTTAATCCCGACGGGGCGTTGATCTCGCAAAAGGGCGTGGGAAGCGTGGAAAATAGGCGGGCGAAAAAACGGCTGATTGCGATAAATAATGGGGAAGATTTTTCCCTTTGGAAAGCCAACGGACGGGGCGTAGATTTGAACGTCAATTTCCCCGCAAAGTGGGGAGAGGGAACGAAAAATATTCGCTATCCAAACAGCGAAAATTATATCGGTAAAACCCCGTTTAGCGAGAAAGAAACAAAGGCGCTGAAAGCCTTTACGGAAGAAATTACGCCAAATTATACGGTGAGTTATCACACCAAAGGTGAAGAAATTTACTGGCTGTTCGACCAAGACGAAAGGGATAAATTGCGAGATTTTGCTTTTGCAAAGGCTTTGTCTAAATCCACGGGTTATGCGATAGGAAACGCAAAGGGAAGCGTGGGTGGATACAAGGACTGGTGCGTGCAACGCTTTCATATCCCCGCTTTTACGGTGGAAACGGGCAAGGATAGCTTGTCCCACCCGATAGGCGAAGACGGGTTAAAAGATATTATTGCAAAAAACGAAAAAGCGTTATACGATTTATCGAGGGAATATATACGATTGTTATGAAAAAATTATCAAGAGAAGAAAAATTTATGCGGGAAGCAATCAAGGCGGCGAAGCGTGGGCTTAAGCAAGGGGAAGTGCCCATCGGCGCAGTGATTGTGTACGAAGGTAAAGTGGTGGCAAGCGGGTACAACCGCCGTGCGAAATTGCAGCTTGCATCGGCGCACGCGGAAATGATGGCGATTGATAGAGCTTGTAAAAAATTCCACTCTTGGCGGCTGCCCGAAGGTTGCGAGCTGTACGTGACGTTAGAGCCCTGCCCCATGTGCATGGGCGCTTGCTTGAACGCCCGTGTGGATAAAGTATTTTTCGGTGCGTACGAACAAAAAGGTCGCTCGCTGACGGCTGCGCTTGCGGAAGCGAATTTGCTCAACCATAAGACGGAAGTTGTGGGAGGCGTAGCGGAAGATAAGTGTTCCACGCTGCTTACGTCCTTTTTTGCGGGCATGCGCCAAAAGCAAAAAGAAGAAAAAGAACGTAAAAAAGCGGAAATGGAAAATTCTGTTGTGGAAAAATAAGAAAAAGAAATTGCTTTTTTTGCGTATATTCTCTTGACTTGTAAGGGGAAAAAGAGTATTATAATATACGGATAAGGTGCGTGCGTATTGTGCACGTTTGGGAAAAAGGTGTAATACAACGAAAAAAACCGAAGCCTTTTTACGCGGGAAAGCGGAAAGGATAGGTAAAAATAAAAGGAAGGTTACATATGATAACTCACGGCAATGAAATTAAGCTGTTTAGCGGTAACTCTAACCCCGACTTGGCAAAGGCGATTGCGAAGAAACTCAATACCGAACTTGGCGAAGTGGAAGTAAACACGTTCTCCGACGGAGAAATTAACGTACACATTAAAGAAACGGTACGTGGTAGAGACGTATTCATTATTCAATCTACGTGCTCGCCCGTAAACGATAACCTTATGGAATTGCTTATCATGATCGACGCGGCAAAACGTGCATCGGCTGGTCGTGTTACGGCAGTTATTCCTTATTTTGGGTATGCTCGTCAAGATAGAAAAGCACGCTCTCGTGATCCCATCACGGCGAAGCTTGTTGCAAACTTGATTACGGAAGCAGGTGCAGACCGCGTTTTGACGATGGACTTGCACGCTGACCAAATTCAAGGCTTCTTCGATATCCCCGTAGATAACCTTCTTGGCGGCCCTACGCTTTACAGCTACTTTGCAAAGAAGAACAACATCGACGTAGTCGTTGCTCCCGACTTGGGCAGCGTAAAACGTTCGAGAAAGGTTGCTGAAAAGTTTGGTGTGCCCATTGCTATCATCGATAAACGTCGTCCCAAAGCAAACGTAATGGAAGTTATGAGCATTATCGGTGACGTTGCTGGTAAGAGATGTCTTATGGTTGACGACATGATTGATACGGCAGGTACGCTTTGCCAAGGCGCACAAGCAATCAAAGACGCAGGCGCAACGGAAATCTACGCTGGTTGCACGCACGCTGTATTGAGTGGTCCTGCAATTGAAAGATTGCAAAAATCGGCAATCACGCAACTCGTTATGCTTGATACGATTCACTTGCCCGAAGAAAAGAAACTCGACAAATTCGACGTATTGTCGGTTGCAGACATCTTCGCTGCGGCAATCGAAAACGTATATTTGGATAAACCTATGTCCAAGTTGTACGACTAATTTCAACTACAAAAGAAAAGGCCGCCGCTTTACAACGGCGGCTCTTTATGATAAAAGGATAGATTATGTATTTAATTGTAGGTTTGGGTAATCCTGATAAAAAATACGAAAAAACCTTCCATAACATGGGCTTTATCGCCGTGGGCGATTGTGCGGACGTCTTGGATACCAAGTTCAAGAAAAAGGAATGCGAAGCGTCTATTGCCGAAGCGTTTATCGGCGGGGAAAAAGTAATTCTCGCCCGTCCTTTGACGTACATGAACAACTCGGGTAGAGCGGTAAAACAACTGATGGCGAAATACAAGATTACGGAAGATAAGCTTCTCGTTATTTACGACGATTACGATTTGCCTAAAGGCAAAGTGCGTATTCGTGCAAGTGGTAGCGCAGGCACGCACAACGGCATGAGAAGCATTATCGGCGAAACGGGTTTGAAGAATTTTGCCCGTATTCGTATCGGTATTCGTGACGACGTGGATATTCCCATTATCAACTACGTGCTTTCGGAGGTGAAGAAGGACGATTACACGCTGTTTGGCGATGCTTGTAAAAAGGCGGGCGAAGCGGCGGCGGCATTTGCCAAGGGTGAAGATATCGAAAAGGTAATGTGCCGTTTTAATTGATGAAATAGACGGAAAATGAAACGCAACTTTTTTACATTTGACAATTTAGGCGCAGAATATATTGCGCTCCAAGAAGAACTCCGCCGCGGCACGCCGACGGCGGTTTTCGGCGTTTCTGATTCCTTAAAATACTTGATTGCGGGGCTTGTGGAAAATCCCGTAGTGTACGTCACGGCGGATAGTATTTCTGCGCAAAAGGCGGCGGATAACATCGCAACCCTTTCGGGCAAACGCACGCAAGTTTTGGCGGCGAAAGACGAAGTGCTGTTGTATAGAAAAGCTCTTTCCAAAGATGCGCTTTATAAACGTTTGAACGGCATTTACGCCTTGCAAAATAACCCCGAAGTGGTGGTGGCAGAGCTTGATGCTTTATTGCAATTATTCCCGAAAAAATTGCCGACGCTCACCTTCAAAGAAGGTGAGGATTTTGATTTTTCCACGCTTGCCCAAACGCTTGTAAAAATGGGCTACACCCGCTCGTTTGAAGTGGAAAGCAAAGGTGCGTTTGCCTTGCGAGGGGATATTCTCGACGTGTATCCTATCAATGCGGAAAACCCCGTGCGGATAGACTTTTTCGGCGATACGGTGGAAAAGATTAAGCCCTACGATTTTGCAACGGGGCAGCGGCTTGCGGGCGTGAAAGAAATTACGCTTTTGGCGGCGACGGACGTTTGCGTTTTGGAAGAAGATAAGGCACGTATTGCTTCGCTTTTGGATAGGGAAGCAAAAGGCTTTTCCACGTCGGAATCGTACACCCGAGCAAGGGGGATAGTGGACGATATTTTGGCAAACGATTTCGATACGTCTTTTGTGATGCCCTTGCTTTCCAACGTCACCGATTTCTTTTCCATTTTGCCTAAAAACGCACTTCTCGTCTTTGACGAGAGCAAGGCGCTTTGGGATAGATTTAACGCGCTGTATAAAGAACACGAAGAACGCTTTTCTCGCTTGCAACAAGGGGGCGAAGCTTTCTCGTTCACGAAAAATCAATACGTAGATAAACAGCAATTTTTAGACGGCGTTATGAACGTGCAACGGCTTGCCTTGCAAACGTTTACGGGCAATCCTTTTTTCTTCCAACCGCTGAAAATTTTCAATCTTTCGGCTACGCCCGTCATGCGTTATCTCAACGGTTTCCCCACCCTTTTGACGGATATTAAAAACTGGCTGAAAGGCGGTTATAAAGTCGTGCTCTTTTGCGGGGAAGAACGCCTTGCCGTGAAGATGACGGAAAACTTGGCGGAAGAATACGTTTCCACGTCCGCACTTCCCGAAAGTATGGACGAGAATAAGGGCGTGTACGTCTTGACCGAACGGCTGGATAAAGGAATGGTTTTGCACGGATGCAAAACGGCGCTTATCGGCACGGGCGATTTGTACGTAAAAGCCCCCGACAATCGTAGATTGCGCCGCAAGCGTGGGGATATGTTTTCTGCGCCCGACGTGGGCGATTACGTCGTTCACGAAACGCACGGTATCGGTAAGGTACTTGGCACGAAAAAGATAGAAACGACGGACGGCACGAAAGAATATATCGCCCTTGCCTATAAGGACGGCGATACGCTGTACGTGCCCGCAGAAAGCATGGACGTCTTGTCCAAATACGTGGGCGACGCTTCGCCTTCGTTGAGCAAAATAGGCGGTGCGGAATTTGAAAGAGTGAAAGCACGTGTTCGTGCTTCGCTTAAAAACTTGGCGTTTGATTTGAAAAAATTGTACGCCGAACGCGCGGAAAATAAGGGCTTTGCTTTCCCCGAAAATCAAGCGTTTATGCAAGAGTTTGAAGATGCGTTCGAGTACACGCCAACGCTTGACCAAACGGCATCGATAGAAGAAGTGAAAGGGGATATGACGTCGTCGAAAGTGATGGATAGATTGCTTTGCGGGGACGTGGGTTTTGGTAAGACGGAAGTGGCCTTCCGTGCTATTTATTTGTGCGTGCTTGGTGGCAAACAAGCGGCTTTGATGTGCCCCAGCACCGTGCTTTGCCGTCAACATTTCCTTTCTGCAAAAGCTCGTTTTGAAGCGTTTGGGTTGCGAGTTGCTGCGCTCAATCGTTTTAATACGCCCAAGGAAACGGAAGCTATTTTGAAGGGGTTGCAAGACGGGCAAATCGATTTGGTAATCGGCACGCATAGATTGCTTTCCGCCGACGTTAAGTTCAAGGACTTGGGCTTGCTCGTTTTGGACGAAGAACAACGCTTTGGCGTGGAACATAAAGAAAAAATTAAAAATATGCGTAAGAACATCGATTGCTTGACGATGACGGCTACGCCTATTCCCCGTACCTTGCACATGTCCTTGTCGGGGATACGGGATATTTCGACGATTCACACGCCGCCAAGAGAACGTTTGCCCGTGCAAACGTACGTCGTGGAAGAAACGGAAACGCTTATTCGAGATGCTTGCATAAGAGAACTTTCTCGTGGTGGGCAAGTGTTCATTTTGTATAACAAAGTGGAAAGTATTTCCACCTTTGCTGCGGGCGTAAAACGCATTTTGCCCGAAGCGAAAATTTCCGTCGTGCACGGTAGAATGGATAAGACGGCGCTTGAAAATGCGGTGCTCGATTTCTACGGCGGAAAGACGGATATTTTGATTACGACGACGATTATTGAAAACGGGGTAGATTTGCCCAACGCCAATACGATTATCGTCATTGATAGCGATAAGCTGGGCATTTCGCAGCTGTACCAACTCAAAGGTAGAGTGGGGCGTGGCGCAAGGCTTGCGCACGCTTATTTCACGTTTAAGCCCGAACGGGTTATGAGCGCAAACGCGGCGGCGAGATTGAAGGCGATTATGGAATTTACCGAGCTTGGCTCGGGGTATAAACTCGCCATGCGCGATTTGGAAATTCGTGGTGCGGGCAACGTCTTGGGTGCGGAACAAAGCGGGCACATGGATAAGGTGGGCTACGAGTTGTACGCCAAGCTTTTGAAGGAAGAACTCACGGGCGAAAAAACGCAAATGGTGGAACTGGATATCCACGTCGATGCGTACATTTCGGAAAAGTATATCGAATCGTCCGCAGGGCGGCTTGATTGCTATAAGCAAATTGCGGAAATTTCGACGGTTGCCGATTATAAACGAGTGTATGAATCGCTTCGTGACACGTACGGCGAATTGCCAAGAGCGGTGGAAAATTTGCTTGTGATAGCGGTGTTGAAAAACTATGCGGCAAAGTGCAACGTCAAGAAAATCACGCTCGTCAACGGCGTTGGTAAGCTGGAATTCCCCACTTTGGAAACGCTTGGGGATAAGAAAATTCTTTCCGCACTTGATAAATATCCAACGCAAACCCGCTTAAATATGACGGAAGCGCCCGTCGTAGAGTTTTACGGGGAAGCGCAATCAATGAAATTGATGGCACTAATGACGAAATTTTTGAAATTTGCCTTAACTTTCACGCAATAACGATAAAAAAACGTTTGCACTTTATAGAAAAATGCGTTATAATATAACGTGACGGCGTTTGCCGTGCGAATTGAGAAAAACAAAAATCGGAGCGATTTTATGAATAAGAAACACTTATGGAAAAAAACGGCGGCGCTTGCGCTTGCATTAGGTCTTACGCTTGGCGCAACGGGTTGTAATTTCTTCGTTGCTGACAACGTACGCGATTTGGAGCAAGTGGTTGCAACCGTTGACATTTCCGACGAATTAGCAAAGGATAATTCCGCAGTAGCGCAAAGCTTGGACACGTTGATTGCAAACGGTTCGCTTTCGACGGATATCTATAAAAGAGAACTCGTTTCCCTTTTCTTGAGCTCGGGCTATTCTTACGTACAACAAGGCTACTCTTACAAAGACGTATTCACGATGCTTATGAGCACCTTGACCGGTCAAAAGATTCTTACGCAATACGCAGTATCGCATTTCATTGAAAAGGCGTTGAGCAACCCTGAACTTGTAGAAGTTTCCTTGGATAAGTACATCGAAAACGAACTTGGCAAAGTTTCCAACGCAAAGGAAAAAGCTCTTCTTCAAGCGCACCCCGAAGTATTGACGATGAAGTATTACCTTACCGACTTTGGTAAGACGGACGAAGAATCGATGGAAGGGTACTTTGAAGCGGAATACGGCTTGAAATATTCGTTGAACAACTCTTTGGATAGCGCTGAAGCGAACTACATCAAAGAAAGTGAAGACGAACACGATCACGGCGAAGCGCGTACGACGCCCACCAATGCAAATACGGAAAAGACCGAATACGTGCCCATGAAAGACGGCGCGCTCAATTACGACGTGTACACCGGCCGCAACGCACTTGACAGCTGTGGCGAATACGAAAAGGTTGACGGCTCGACGAAGTCCACCCGTATGAAAGCATACAACGCTTTCCTTGCAAACTTGCAAAGCTACGGCTTGATTGCTGAAGGCGAAAACGCAGCGTATATCACGCAATTGAACTACTACTACGAAGAACTTTCCACCACGCTTGGTCAAGCCCTTGTAAACAAGTATTACGAAGAGTTGGCTGAAGAAGCGGAAGGTAGCTTGACGAAAGAAAAGGTAGAAGCGGAATATACGGCGCTTAAAAATTCCCAAAAGAACACCTACGAAAACGACTACACGGCGTTTGAATCGGCGCTTAGCACCGTTTCCGATACGGCTTTCTTGACGTACGGTTTGGACGGTTACGGCTTCGTATATAACATCTTGTTGCCTTTCTCGCAAACGCAAACGCAAGCGTATTCCGCGGCAAAGAGCAAGTACGAACAAAAGGATTTGTACAAATTCCGTGAAGACTTGCTTGCAAATATTCAAGCGGAAGATTTGCGTGGTAGCTGGTTCTGTGAAGAAGAACACGCACACTACGCTTATGAAAAGAACGGCAAGTATTATTTCTTTGAAGATAACTTCTCGAACACGGATAAATACGAAACGATTAAGCACTACGCTGGCAACTACGCATTCAACGGCACGGCTGTAAAAGACGACGACGGCGAATGGACGACGACGGCAAACAAAGAGGACATCGATTCGTTCATCGATATCTTCGTTTCCTACGTTTCCGAAACGGCAGGCATCGACGCAGCTGAAACGACGTACAACAACGATAAGTATTCCAACAAGAGCGAATACGCATTGTCTAGCTACGGCACGTACTACGATGCGGAAGACGAAATTGATTACAATGGTTTCGTATATGCAAAGGGTAATTTCAACCTTGGTACGGTAAAGGCAAGCGAATATTTCTACGAAGATAGCATCGGTTATAAAGCGTTGTCCGCTGTAAACGAATTGATGTTCGCATACAGCACGGATACGGGTTGCTTGAACACGTACATGGGCTATGCGGTAAACGCGCATAAGACCAACTTCGTAAGCGAATTTGAATACGCGGCGCAAATGGTTGTAAACGAAGGCGTTGGCGCGTATGCAGTTGTTCCTTCCGATTACGGCTGGCACATCATCTACTGCTCGTACGTATTCGACGGCGACGAAGTATATGAAGGCGGCTATATCCACGACGATAGAGAAAAGGAAGGCACGTTCTCCTATCTCTTCTACGAAGCTTTGAAATCCACGTCGGCAACGCAACAATCTTCGTCCGTACAAAGCGCGATTATCAAAGAATACGAAGGCTCGGTTGAACTCTTCACCAAACGTTATCAAGATTTGCTTGATATCGAGTAATTAAAAAAACAAATAACGAAAACCCGATTGCGTGGGCAGTCGGGTTTTTCTACGGATTGACGAGATGAAAAAAGAGAGAATACATTTATCCGAACATTTTCATTATAGAAAATTGATCCGCTTCGTTTTTCCGTCCGTAATGATGATGGTATGCGTGTCTATATATTCTATTGTAGACGGCATTTTCGTTTCCAACTTTGTGGGCGGTATCCCGTTTGCGGCATTAAACTTAATATTCCCGCTTATCATGATTCTCGGCGCAGTTGGCTTTATGTTCGGCACGGGCGGCAACGCAGTCGTTTCCAAAGCGCTTGGCGAAGGGGATAACGCAAGGGCGAATAGAATTTTTTCCATGCTCATTTATACGACGCTTGCCGTTGGGGTAATCTTGGCGGTGTTGGGCGTAGTGATTGCTCGACCGATTGCGGAACTTTTTGCAAAAAGCGAAAAGGATATGAGCGATTTACAGCGAGCGGAGCTTGTCGATTATTGCGTAAAATACGCCCGCATTATCCTTTGCGCGTTGCCAGCTTTCATGGCGCAAAACGCCTTCCAAGGCTTTTTCGTGACGGCGGAAAAACCCCGCTTGGGCTTGTTCGTGACGATGGCGGCGGGCTGTTGCAATATCTTGCTCGACACCCTTTTCGTGGCGGTGTTTGGTTGGGGGCTTGTTGGTGCGGCGTGTGCTACGGCAATCAGCCAAGGGGTGGGCGGCGTGCTGCCTTTCTTGTATTTCGCAAGGAAAAACGACAGTCTTCTCAAACTTGGCAAAACCAAAATGCAATGGAAAACGCTTGGCGGCGTGTGCATAAACGGCTCGTCGGAACTGATGACGAACATTTCCTTGTCCCTTGTGACGATGTTGTATAACGCGCAACTTATGCGCCTTGAAGGGTACGTAGGCGTTTCGGCGTACGGCATTATGCAATACATCGGCTTTATCTTCGTGGCTGTGTTCTTGGGCTATGCGGTAGGAAGCGCGCCTATCGTGGGCTATCATTACGGAGCGAAAAACCATGCGGAACTGAAAAACGTGTTCAAAAAGAGTATTATTTTGACGGCAATTCTTGGTACGCTCATGACGGGGATAGCGTTTGGCTTTGCAAAACCGTTTGCGTGGACTTTTGCCAACAGCGATGAAACGCTTTTAACGTTGACGACAAGGGGAATGCGGATATATTCGCTTTGCTATTTGGTGTGTGGAATAAACATTTTCGCATCGGCATTTTTCACGGCGCTTGGAAACGGGGGGATTTCCCTTTTAATTTCCTTTTTCCGTATGTTTGTCTGCCAAGTGGCGGCCGTGCTTATTTTGCCTATCTTTTGGGGCACAAACGGCGTTTGGGCGGCGTTTGCAACGGCGGAAATCATCACGTTGTTCTTAAGCGGCAGTTTGTTTTTTGCGTTTAGAAAGAAATATCAATATATGTAATGAAGAAACGGGGGATAACCCCGTTTTTTTTGTGCTGAAATTTTTTAGTGAAAGTAGATAAAAACTTGTTGACAAATAAAAGGGGAAAGTATATAATAAAAATGCACGTGGGGTTATGGCTCAGTTGGTAGAGCGCCTCGTTCGCAACGAGGAGGCCAGCGGTTCGAATCCGCTTAGCTCCACCACAAAAAAGGGGATAAGCACGCGCTTATCCCCTTTTTTGTGTCGCTAATCGTGAGAACCGCTGTTTTATCAGCGGTTCGCGCGAACGAGCAAAGTTGAAAAAGCTGTTTTTTCGGTATGGTTGGTTGCGAGAGAAGCTTTGGCGAAGCCAAAATCCGCTTAGCTCGCTTGTTTTATCTAAAAAGGGGAAAGTATGAAAAAATTGATTTCGGTGCTGAGTTGTATTGCAATCGTTTTGTGTGCATGTGTAGGTTGCACGACAAAAAGAGTGCGCCTTGGCAACGTCGTTATCTTTGGCGACAGCTATTCCACCTATGGTGGATATATCCCTGACGAGTACGCAACGTGGTATTACGACGGGGCGACGTACACCAACGTTGAAAGCGTAAAAGATACGTGGTGGCATAAACTTTTGAAAAAGACCAAATCTAAATTGTTATTAAATTCCAGCTATTCTGGCTCAACCGTTTGTCATACGGGCTACGGTGGGGGCGATTATTCCACCTTTTCCTTTGTTGCTCGCGCAAAGAAACTTGTAGAAAACGGCTATTTCACGCAAAACAAAGTGGATACAATCATTATCTACGGCGGAATAAACGACACGTGCGCGCTCTCGCCTTTGGGTGAAATCAAATACGACGGAATTTCCACGGCGGACTTGTACAACGTTTTCCCCGCTATGTCGCAAATGCTTTCTATATTATATAATGCGGCGCAAGACGTGGAAATTATCGTGCTTATCGACAGCACGCTTGATGAAGAAATGAAAACGGGCTTTGCGGAAATCGCCACGCATTATGGCGCAACGGCAATCACGCTGCCAAGCATTCCGCTTTTGAACGCACATCCAAGCACGGACGGTATGGAAGACTTGTATCAAGCCATTTATTCGCAACTTAAGGTGCGTAAATAGGACAATTATTTAGGGGAGTAGAAATGAAAACGAAAGGAAAAATTATCATATCGGTCGTTTCCGTATTCTTGGCGTTGGTGATTGCTTTTGGCGCTTTTGCTATAGCAAAACATCGCAAAGAAGTGAAAAAATTAGGCATGAACGATTACGTGCCGTACGGTTTTGGACAAGAAGCCACCGTCGTTTTGTTGGCTGGACAATCGAACGCTTCCGGTTGTAGCCGTGACGATTATTTGAAAAAGAACGTGTCGGAAAAACAGTACGCCGAATATGAAAAAGGGTATAAACGAGTTTATATAAACCATTTCGTTTCCGCAAACAATCTTTCTTACGGGTTCGAGCATTGCACCGTTCGCCAAGGGGAATTTGATCAATTTTTTGGCCCCGAACTTGGTATGGCGGAAAAGTTTCACGAACTGTATCCAAGAAAGAAAATCTTTATCATCAAGTATGCGTGGGGCGGAACGAACCTTTACGAACAATGGCTTTCTCCCTCAAGCGGCAAAGAAGCGGGCGTGTTGTATAAAGGCTTAATCGAGTTTGTGAAATCAAGCGTAGCTTATCTCACCGCAAAAAATTATAAAGTGAAAATTGAAGCGCTTTGCTGGATGCAAGGAGAATCCGATTGCGATAACGAATCGGTTGCGCTTGATTATGAAAAGAATTTGACAAACTTTATTAAAGACGTCCGCGCGGAACTTGCCCAGTACGCTTCCAACGACGGAATTGCTTTCGTGGACGCATACATTGCGGAATCTATTTTTTGGACACCTAATTGCTATATCGTAAACAATGCAAAGACGGCTGTGGCGAACGCTTCGCCGATGAACGTTGTAATTGATACGAAAGCGCACGGGCTTACGGTTGCTAACGAACCTGAATGGGAACCCGACCTTGCGCATTTCGACTCGATGAGCGAATTAAAACTCGGCAACCTTTTTGCCGAACAATGCAACAATTTCTTCGACTAATGTTTTAATAAAAAACATAATTCAAAAAAAGTTAATAAAGAGGGCTTCACGCTCTCTTTTTTTTGTGAAAATAATTTGTCATGCCTAAAAAAATAGTTGATAAAAACAAAAAATTGTGCTATACTACAAAGGCAAATTCGATTTGGCCTTATCGTCTAGCGGTTAGGACAGCGCCCTCTCACGGCGCAAACTCGGGTTCGCGCGAGCCGTTGAAAACGGTGAAGCTCTGCCGAGGCTCCGCAAGGCGGAAACGGCAGATACCCGATAAAAGGGACGAGAAAAAAGAATAGTTGGCCTTATCGTCTAGCGGTTAGGACGGCGCCCTCTCACGGCGCAAACTCGGGTTCGTGCGAGCCGTTGAAAACGGTGAAGCTCTGCCGAGGCTCCGCAAGGCGGAAACGGCAGATGCCCGATAAAAGGGACGAGAAAAAAGAATAGTTGGCCTTATCGTCTAGCGGTTAGGACGGCGCCCTCTCACGGCGCAAACTCGGGTTCGAGTCCCGATAAGGTCACCACGATGCCACCCAACAGGGTGGCTTTTTTCGTGGTGACCTTATCGGGAAGGACGAAGAACACGACTTTTGGGTTCGGAAAAATGCGAGCGTTCATCCGCGAGTATTTTTCTTTGAGCGCAGCGAAAGCCCCCGATAAGGTCACCAGTAACAACCTAAATTGAACTTCTCAATTAGAGAGTGGACGGTTTGGGTGGTTTCATTTTCTAAAATAGTTTTTAAGGCGTTTCCTTTTGTCGTGGGACGCTTTTTCTTTTTTGTTTATAAAAAGAATACTTGACAAACGTCTATTTTTGTGTTATATTTTATTTGTCACACATTTAAATATTAAACCCACATAAAGGGAATACTATGTAAAAATGTATTCTCTCTCCTTTATCGTGGGTAAATGTGTGACAACATTGAGAGATGCGTTTTTGTGCGCCTCTCAACGGGGGCGCACTTTTTTATTAAAAATTTTTATGCACTTGACAAATGTACAATTTTGTCGTTTTCGTTATGTTATAATATTTACAAAGAGATTTACAAAGGGGAAAAAAGAATGCCAAGAACAATAGCAAAGAAAACAATTATTCTATATGTATTGAAATTACTGTGTAAAGGTTCTTCCTATGAAAATCCAATTACTCTAACCCAAATGACAAATGTTCTTAATTCTATGGGGGTTGAGTGCAACAAAAGAACAATAGGCAGAAATGTTCAATATTTGATTGATTTCGGTTTGCCTGTTATACGCAAAAAAGGTAAAAATGGCGGTTATTTTTACTTAAAAGAAAAAGATAATTTTTTTAATTAAGGAAGTAGGATTTTTTATGCAAAAACTTATCAATGAATTAGACCAAGAGAAAATGACAATCAATTCTTGGTATTCAAAATTTGAGAGTCATAGAGCAATAGCTGGTGGGCTAATGGGAGCGTTAGTTGGTGCGGCGAATGAATGGTATTGCAGTTTGGATGAGGAGTATTTTTATTATTTCAAAATTAAAAACTTGTTTTCATATAAAGGGATAAAAAAAGATACGATTAAAAAAATAAAATTGAATAGCATAACGAAACTGACATGGAAACCGAAATCGTTTCAAGGATTATTTACAATTGAATATATAGGTGGGAAGATTTCGGGGATTTTGTCTGGTGACGCAACAAGTAAAACTAATTTTAAAGCAATGCTAAAATATATACAAGAGAAGTGCCAAGTTCCCGTTGAAGGCTATTTTTACCAAAAAACAGTAAATATTTAATAGGTAAAGAAGGTGGTTTATGTTTTATAAAACAAGAAGTTATAAAATTTGTTGGTTAGTATGTATTATATTTTTTTTGGTGGGCATATTTTTAATGGACGAGGATAAAAAGGTTTATTCCACGGATGAGTATTGGGTGGCTTCAAATTATCATCATGTATATGATAAATACACGAAAAAGATGGTTGATGTCATTGAAGAGAATGAAACTATTAAAATTAAAGGCGATGAAATAGTGGTTAGTACAAAGAAATGTGGAAGTATTGGATATGTGAGTGGTGGTTTTTGTGTGGTTTTTTCAGGAATTAGTATGGCATATTTAGTTTTTATATTTTTTAAAGAAGTATGGCAAGAAAAACATAAAGAAGAAATCTAGTGGATTTAAAAGATGGGAAAGACGATGCTATCTGGGAGTTTCCTTTTAAGGGTGTCGGAGATTCCCGTGAAAAGATTCGATTTAGGTTGGTTAAGGATTACCAAGCCACCCCATAAGGGGTGGCGTTTTTTATGCCAAAAAGCGATTTATTCGCTCTTTTTTTGTCGTAAGCCGACTTTTTTTGTGTAAAATGGTTGTAATTGTGAAAAATATGTGCTAAAATGATAGTAATTTCTTTATGGAGGTAATTTCTATGGACAATGTTGAAGTTCCTGTTGAAGAACAGGCAGCTGAACAAAAGCCTGAAAAGAAACCTAATGGTTTTTTAAGGGCTGTGGGCTTTGACTCCATCAAAAAGAAGACGACGATTAAAACGGAAATTATTGCCGGTATCGTAACCTTCCTTGCGATGGCGTACATCTTGACGGTTAACCCTGCGCAAATCTTGGTAGATCCTACGCTTGGCGCATATTGGCCGTCCGTATTTATTGCGACGGCACTTGGCGCAGTCGTGGGGACGCTTTTGATGGCGTTCGTTGCGAAAATGCCTTTGGCGCAAGCGTCTGGTATGGGTCTTAACTCGTTGCTTGGTGGTTTGATTGCAAGCTGGGCGGCGTTTAGTTACGGCTTCACCTTTACCATCGGACAAGCGTTTATGATGGTGCTCATCTCGGGCGTAATCTTCATGATTTTGTCCTTGGTTAAGATTAAAGGCAAGACGTTCCGCGAAATGATTTTCGATGGTATGCCTAAATCGGTTAGAAGCGCAATTGCAGTTGGTATCGGTTTGTTCATTGCATACATCGGTTTCCAAAACGCAGGTATCGTTGTTGAAAACCCTTACACGCAAGTTGAACTCGTTAACTTTACCAAGTGGGGCACGTATCCTATCGGTAATTTCGTAACGTCCGGCGACAACGTAGCACTCGTTGGCTGCGTTTCGAGCGCAATCGTAGCGCTTGCTGGTTTGTTGCTTATCGCTATCTTGGATAAGCTTAACATCAAAGGTTCCGTTATTTTCGGTATCTTGGGCGCAGCTATCCTTGGTATTCCCCTTGGCGTAACCGATTTGTCCGTGCTTAAAGGCAACGGCGGTATTTCTTGGAAATTCTGGGAAAACTTCAGCAACTTCTTCGGCGGTGAAACCAGCGTATTCGGTTCGTTCACGTCCGTATTCAAAGACGGCTTCCCCGCAGGCTCGCTCTTCACGATTATCATGATCATCATTACGATGTGCATGATCGATATGTTCGACACGATGGGCACCATCGTTGGTTGCTGCGGCGGTAACAGAATTTTGTCCGACGAAAACAATAAACCCCACAACTATGGTCAAATCATGGTTTGCGACGCAGTTGCAACGTGCACAGGCGCAATGCTTGGTACGTCCACCGTTACGACGTTCGTTGAATCGGGCGCAGGTGTAGCAGCTGGTGGTAGAACGGGTCTTACGGCGTTCACGACGGCTTGCTTGTTCTTCCTTGCAATGTTCGTTATGCCCGTATTTGCGGCTATCCCTGGCGCAGCTACGGCATCCGCGCTTATCTACGTAGGCGTATTGATGATGAAGAACAACGTTAAATCTATCGATTTCGGCGATGCAATCAAAGCAACGTCCGCATTCCTTACCATTATCATCATGGTTGTTGGCTACTCTATCACCGACGGTATCGGTATCGGTATGATTTCCTACACGTTGATGTCTGTTATTGCATACCTTATCAACCTTATCAAGTATGCAATCACGAAGAAAGAAAAACCCGTTTGGGAAGTTTCCATCGTTGCAATTATCGTAACGGCGCTCTTCTGCGTTTACTTCTTCGTTCCCGTGGCAGTTGTTGCCTAACAAAATCTAAACAAGAAATTAGCCTTTTTACGTAAGTAAGAAGGCTAATTTTTCGTCTAAAAGCAATTGCGAAACAAGCGTTGACTTTTGCTTGCATTTATGGTATAATAATTCCGTTCAAAAGAAAAAGAAATGCTCTTTTAGGGGAGAGTTATGAAAAGAGTTTTAATTATTGTATTTACCTTTTTAATTGCGTGTTTTTCCTTCCAGTTTACGGCATGCAAAAGGGATAAAGATAACAACGGCGTGGAAGATTTAACGTTTGCACAAATGTACGTAGATACACAAAACGTGGCGATTACGTCCAAAGACGATTACGTAAAATGCAAAGTGACGGTGTCGAATACGGATGAGGAATTTTGCTTTGAAGACTGCTCGGGCAAGATAAAGGGCAGGGGAAATTCCACGTGGGATATGCCCAAAAAACCGTATAAATTAAAGTTTGACGAGAAGGTGGATTTGTTTGGCAACGGCAAGGCGAAAGAGTGGACTTTGATTGCCAACTACGCCGATCCCAGTCTTATAAGAAATCACTTGGTTTACGCCCTTGCAGACGAGTTTGAAACGCTTGAAAGCACCACCAAAATTTTCACCGTGGACTTGTATCTTAACGGCGAATATAACGGCGTATATTTAGTGTGCGAGCAAAACGAAACGGGTGAAAATAGAGTGGATATCGACGAGAGTTTAGACTACGTTGACACGGGTTATTTGGTAGAGCTTGATGCAAGAGCCTACACCGAAGGTGTAGAAGGGGAAGATTATTTCAATTTAAGCGACGGCAGCTACGCTATCAAAGGCCCCGATACGGAAGAAGATGAATTCACTTCCGGACACTTCAATTTTATTCGTTCGTACGTGACGGATGCGCACGAAAGCTTGTTGACGGGAAACTATAATTTAGTTTGTCAATATTTAGACGTAGAAACGTTTGCTGATGCGTACGTTATCCACGAAATTTTCTCGATGGTGGACGTGGGCTTTTCCAGCTTCTATTTGCATAAAGACAGGGGCGGAAAATTGAAGGCTGGTCCCCTTTGGGATATGGATATCAGCGTGGGCAACTGCGATTATCACGATACGGCAATTCGCACGGACGCGTTGTGGGCAAGGGACACCAACTTTTGGTATAGAGAGCTTTTGAAAATGCCCGAATTTAGAGAGCTTGTCAAAGCAAAATTGCTGGCATTTGATTATAAAGGCTTTATCAATAACGAGATTGACGAAATTCTCAAATACGAAAAGGCGTACGAAAAGAACTTCGACGTATGGAATATTTTAGGCACGTACGTATGGCCGAACTCGGAGGAGATTGCTTCCATTGATACGTGGTGTGGACAAGTGGAATACGTGCGCCGTTGGGTGAACGCCAAACTTGTGTATATGATGATTGTGTACGTTTACGCATAATAAAAAATAAGCGCCGAAACCTAAAAATGGGGCTCGGCGTTTTTCTTTGTCTTTTCAAAGAAAAAATATTTATATTTTCCCGTAAAAAATTTGTCGAAGGCTATTGAAAAAATGGAAAAAAGGTGTTATAATACAATAGTATTAAAATTTTCAGGGGTTTATTATGCAAGAGAAGGAATTATTGCAAAAATACAACGACGGAATTAAAAAGGTGCTTATCACCGAAGATGAAATTAAAGAGAAAATCAAAAAGGCGGGCGAAACGATTAACGCAATTTACGACGGGCGTCCTATTTTGCTCGTGGGCATTTTGAAAGGCTCGTTCGTGTTCATGGCGGACGTATGCCGTGCGGTAAACGTACCTTGCGAAGTGGGCTTTATGTGCGCCAAGAGTTATTATCAAGGTACGCAATCGTCGGGCATAGTACAAATCACGAAAGATTTGGAACAAGACGTTTCAAAGTATCACGTCGTTATTTTGGAAGATATTATCGACACGGGCAGAACGCTCAACGACGTCGTAAAAATGTTGAAAGCGAGAAACCCGATTTCGCTTCGCGTTATCACGCTTTTGGATAAGCCTTCTCGCCGAGTAGTGGATTTCAAGGCGGATATGTCGCTGTTCGTTATTCCCGATTATTTTGTTATCGGCTACGGACTGGACTGTGGCGAAAAATATCGCAACTTGCCTTACATAGCGGAATTTAACTGCGATTGCAAATAAGTTATCGCTATCACAATCAAAAAATAAGGAGATTAAAAACTATGGAAAATTACATGATTTGCAACTGTAAACAAGTAAGCTATACGGACATTGAAAAGGCGCTTGCAAGCCACAGCAAAATGGAAGACGTATTGGAAGTGTTTGCTGACGTTCAACGCATCACGCATTGTTCGACGGGTTGCGGCGGTTGTCACGATAAGGTGCTTGCCGTGATTTCCGAAATAATGATGGGCTAAACACGGACGATAAGCGACGACGTTTCGTCGCTTATTTTTATAAAATTCGTATAAAACGTAAGGATAAAGGTATGGTAAATTATTCTTTTAACAAACTAAATATCAACGACGGCGTGCGTGCTTTTCGCAAAAACAGCAGCGCCGTTTTGTTGGACGTTCGCACGGAAAGCGAGTATGCTTCCGGGTATATCCAAGGCGCAGTCAATTTGCCCCTTCAAGAAATTGAAGACGTGGAAGAAATTGTGCCCGGCAAAGGCACGCTGATTTACGTGTATTGTCGAAGCGGCGTTAGAAGCGAACAAGCGGCAAACGCTTTGCGTTATATGGGCTATACGAGCGTTGTGGATATCGGCGGTATTTTGGATTACGTAGGGGAAAAGGTAAGATAATCGACGAACGGTGTTTTGCTCGGCAAAATGCCGTTTTATTACGCATGAAAAGAGGTTGTTATGATTTGGATTTGGCTTGATAATCAAAAGGAGCGCTGCGCGGAATTCCAAACGGAATTCACGTACAACGGCGGAAGCGCTATCTTAAAGATAGCGGCAAAGGATAAATTTGCCGTGTATATCAATGGGGAATTCGTTTACCACGGCAGGGGTATTCACGACGTTCCTAAACATAAAACGGTGACGAGTGTTGATGTGCAAAAGCACTTAAAAACGGGGGTAAACACCTTGCGTGTGGAAAGCGCGTTCGTGCACGTGGAGGACGAGGCTTTTCCTATGCCGTCCGCTGTTGCTTTTGAGCTGTTGGAAGATGATAAAATTATAGCAAAATCGTGCGAAAAAACTCTTTGTAGAAAGGGCTCGTATTTCTCCGCTGGCGGCGTGGTGACGGGCATGCTCGGCGTTGGGCTTGCTTACGATTTTACGTCGCAAGGTGACGAGTGGAAGGAAAGCACGGTGGTGGAAAGCGGTTGCGTGGAAGAAAAAAGACGAATTCCGCTTTTGTCCACGGGCAAACCCTTGCCTTCTATCATTTCGGCGCAAGGCATTTTCGCTTGGCGTGACGGGGAAAAGTTGGGAGAAAAAATGCAAAGGGCATGGCTTTCGAGTAAGCGTTTTGCGGAAATGACAAGCAAAAATAGAACGGTGTACGCCGACTTGCATGAACCGATTGCGTTCAACGCAAAAGGTGGCGACGGCGTGTTCGTGCTTGCGGATGTGGGTTTTGAAACGGCTGGCGTAATCAGTTTTTGCGTGACGGTGGATAAAGCTTGTAAAGCGTATATCGGTTGGGGGGAACACCTTTCCGATTTGCGTGTTCGCACGGAAATTGACGATAGAAACTTTGCGCAAGAATTTACGTTAAAAGCAGGCAAAAACGAGTTCGACGGCTATTTGGAAAGAGTGGGTTGTCGCTATCTTTGCTTGTACGTAGAAACGGAAAGCGTAGAAGTGGAAAGGTTGACGATTCGTGAAGTGAACTATCCTTTTAACTATCCTAAAAAGGATTTCGGTGATAGACTTCTCAATAAAATTTACGAAACGGGCAGAAGAACGCTTGATTTGTGTGCGCACGAATATTACGAAGATTGTCCTTGGCGTGAACAAGGTCACTATGCGGACGGAAGATACCAAATGCTCTTTGGTTATTCGGCGTTTGAGGAATACGATTACCCTCGTGAAAGCTTGCGTTTAATGGCGTACGCTTCTCGTCTAGACGGGTTTGTAGAATTGCGTTCGCCTATGGCAAATCCCTTTACAATCCCTGCGCATACGGCGCATTGGCTTCTTGCTGTTTGCGAAAATGCGGAAGTGGATTACAATGAAGAATTTATCAAGGAAATGTTGCCGTATGCGGAAAAAATGCTTGCGGCTTATCAGCGCCGTACGAACGATATAGGCATCACCGTATTCTCGGAAAAGGAATACTGGAACTGGCACGACTGGACGAAAGGTTTGGAGGGCGGTGACGAACTGTTTATGCGTACGGAACCGTTGCCTGCGGACGGGGACGGCATTTTGACGGTGTTCATTTGCAAGGCGGCGAAAGAGTATGCCGAACTTGAAAGAAAGGTGGGCAATATCGAAAAAGCAAACGAGCTTGCAGAATATGCGAAAGACTTGGCGGCAAAGCTTGAAAATTTCTACGACGAAAAAACGGGTTTGTATGCTTCCTACGTGCGCCAAGAAACGGGTAAGGAAGGCTATCATGCGTATATGCAAGCGCTCGTAGGGTTGGCGATTGACTTGCCGAAAGATAGGGCGGAGCGTATTTGTAGTGCACTTAAAAATCCCAGAGGGATTATGGAAGACGTGGGTTTTGGTACGCTCGTTTGGAAATACGAAACGATTATCCGATATACGGGCGATATAGCTTGGTGCGTGGACGATATTTGTAAGCGTTGTGGGGATATGCTTTTCTCGGGTGCGACAAGCTACTGGGAAACCCCGCTTGGTGAAGCGGATTTCGACGATGCTGGCAGCCTTTGTCACGCTTGGACGAGTGTCGCTTGTTATATCTTTGATAAATATTTACCGCAAGCGAAATAAAGCTTGAAAAAAAATTTGAAAAAATTGAAATTTTTTGCTTTCATATAGTTGTGAAAATCAAATAAATTTGCTATAATAAATGCGTTAGAAAGGTTGAAAGAATACCAAACTGAAATTTATCAAATACGAGGAAGAAATTTATGGAAAAATTGTACACTGGAAAAACGAAAGACGTTTACAAGCTTGAAAACGGCAACGTAATGCTTAAATTCAAAGACGACTGCACCGGCAAAGACGGCGTATTCGATCCGGGTGAAAACACGGTAGGGCTTACGATTGAAGGTATCGGTAAAGCAAACTTGAAATCTTCCGTTTACTATTTTGAAATGTTGAAAAAGGAAGGCATCAAAACGCACTACGTTTCCGCTGACATCGACAACGCAACGATGGAAGTTCTTCCTGCAACCGTATTTGGTCACGGTTTGGAAGTAATTTGCCGTTTGGTTGCTACGGGCAGCTTTATCCGTAGATACGGCGAATATATTGAAAACGGCACCCGTCTTGAAGGTGGCTACGTAGAATGCACCTTCAAAAACGACGCAAAGGGCGATCCCCTTGTTACGGCGGAAGGTCTTGCAGCGCTTGGCGTAATGAGCATGGAAATGTTCAACTCCATGAAAGAACAAACGCTTAAAATCACGAAAGTAGTTGCTGACGATTTGAAATCCATCGGTTTGGATTTGTGGGATATCAAATTTGAATTCGGCTACAACAACGGCGAAGTTATCCTTATCGACGAAATCGCTTCTGGTAATATGCGTGTATACAAAGGAAACGAAATCGTTGATCCCGTTGAACTTACCAAACTTATCAACAATAGATAATTTCTATTGCGAAAAACCGCGGACGAACCCGTCCGCGGTTTTTGTTTTTTATTTTATAAAAAAAGTTGTCAATTTCGTTAAAAACTTATCGATTTATCGATTAAATTTTCGCAAATACTCTTGATATTTTGACCAAAAAATGGTATGATATATACAATGAGATATTTTGTCTAATTAAGGAGGACACGTATGGCGCATTTGCAAGACGCGGCAGTGAAGAAAATCAATGAAATCTGCGATAGATACATTGAAGAAAAAACGCCGCTCATGATGATTTTAAGTGATATTCAAAAGGAATACGGCTATATTCCTTTGGAAGTGCAAGAGATTGTTTCTCAAAGAACGGGGGTATCCGTTGCGGATATTTACGGGGTAGTCACCTTCTATTCCTTCTTCTCGTTGCAACCAAAGGGGAAATACGTCATCGGGGTATGTATGGGTACGGCGTGCTACGTTAAAGGCGCGCAACAAATCATTGATAAATTCTCCGAAATTATCGGTATTAAACCGGGCGAAACGTCGGCGGACGGCTTGTTTACGTTGGACGCTCTTCGTTGTATCGGTGCGTGCGGTATTGCACCCGCTGTTACGATTAACGGCAAAGTATATCCCAAATTGACGGTGGACGTAGTTCCTAAAATCGTCCAAGAATATAAAGACATGGAGGCAAACGCATAATGATTAAGACTTTTGAAGAACTTAATCAAGCGAGCGCAAAATGCGCTTCTTGTTTGGATGCAAAATTCACGGGCAACGACGGCAAACGTCACATCGTTCTTTGCGGTGGTACGGGCTGTCTTTCTTCCCGCTCGGACGAAATCACGAAAGAAATCGAACGTTTGGTGGAAGTACATAACCTTGGCGACAAGGTGACGGTAAACCAAGTAGGTTGCTTTGGCTTCTGCTCGCAAGGTCCGTTCGTAAAAATTTATCCCGAAGATACGCTTTATCGTCTTGTGCAAGTGGAAGACGTAAAGGAAATTATTGAAAAGGATATCATCGGCGGGGAAACGATTGAAAGATTGCTTTACGTTGACCCCAACACGACACAAAAAGTGACCAAGCAAGAAGATATCAACTTCTACAAAAAACAAGTTCGTATCGCATTGCACGGCTGCGGTAGCATTAACCCCGAAAACATCGAAGAAAGCCTTGGTGCGGGCGCTTTCCAAGGCCTTGCAAAAGCATTGCAAATGGGCAGAGAAGCGGTTATCCAAGAAGTACTTGATTCGGGGCTTCGTGGTCGTGGTGGCGGCGGCTTCCCCACGGGTAGAAAATGGCAATTTGCGTACGCACAACCGGAAGGGGAAAAGTACGTAGTTTGCAACGGCGACGAAGGGGACCCCGGTGCGTTCATGGACCGTTCCATTTTGGAAGGCAACCCTCTTGCCGTAATCGAAGGTATGATGATTGCAGGTTATGCGATCGGCGCACAAAACGGTTATTTCTACGTTCGTGCGGAATATCCTATTGCGGTAAATAGATTGAAACTTGCTGTTCAACAAGCGGAAGAACTTGGCCTTTTGGGCGACAACATTTTGGGCACGGACTTCTCGTTTAGAGTGCACATCCGTCTTGGCGCGGGTGCGTTCGTATGCGGCGAAGAAACGGCGCTTTTGAACTCGATTGAAGGTCAACGTGGTATGCCTCGTCCTCGTCCTCCTTTCCCTGCTGTGAAAGGTCTTTGGGACAAGCCTACCATCATTAACAACGTAGAATCGCTTGCTTGTATTCCCTACATTTTAAGAGAAGGCAAGGATGCGTTTGCAAGCCTTGGTACGGCTCGCTCGAAGGGTACGAAAGTATTCGCACTCGGCGGCAAAATCAACAACGTAGGTCTTGTAGAAATCCCTATGGGTACGACCTTGCGTGAACTTATCTACGACATTGGCGGCGGTATCCCTAACGGCAAGAAATTCAAGGCAATCCAAACGGGCGGTCCTTCGGGCGGTTGCTTGACGGAAGAAGACTTGGATGCGGAAATCGACTTCGATAACCTTGTTGCTCGTGGCTCGATGATGGGCTCGGGCGGCGCTATCGTCATGGACGAAGACAACTGTATGGTTGACGTTGCAAAATTCTATATGGAATTCATCTGCGACGAATCTTGCGGTAAATGCACCCCTTGCAGAATCGGTACGAAACGTATGCTTGAAATTCTCACGCGTATCACGGACGGCAAAGCTACGCTTAAGGATTTGGACGAGCTTGAAGATTTGGCGCAAAACATCAAGAGCAACTCTCTTTGCGGTCTTGGTCAAACGGCTCCCAACCCCGTTCTTTCCACGCTCAAGCATTTCCGTGACGAATACGTTGCGCACATCGTTGATAAAAAATGCCCCGCGCATATTTGTAAGAACTTGATGCAATACGAAATTGAAAAGGATAAGTGTTTTGGCTGTGGTATGTGTGTAAGAGCGTGCCCCGCAAACGCATTTATCAAGACGGATTATATTGCTCCTGGCAAGAAATTGCCCGCATACACGATTGACCAAAGCAAGTGTATCAAGTGCGGTATGTGTATCGCATCTTGTAAGTTCAAGGCAATCGTGAAGAAATAAGGAGGGGATAGGTATGGCAAAAGTGAATATTAAAATTGAAGGCGTACCCTTTGAAGTAGAAGCAGGCTTGACTATTTTGGAAGCAGCGAAAGCTTGCGGTTTTGAAATCCCGTCCCTTTGCGCGTTTAACCACGGCGAATGCTCGAAAGGCTCGTGCCGTGTATGCTTGGTAGAAGCTACGGGCGCAAGAGGGCTTGTTGCATCGTGCGTATATCCCGTTGCGGAAGGCATGGAAATCACCATTTCTTCCCCCAAAGCAACGGCAGCAAGACGTACGTCGGTGGAATTGCTTCTTTCTAACCACAATAAAAATTGTCAACAATGCGACAAGAACGGCAATTGCGAATTGTTGCACGTTGCAAAAATTACGGGCGCAAGAGATAACGTATATGAAGGCGCACAAACGAAAGTGACGGTGGATAAAATCAGCCCGTCTATCACCCGTGATACGTCCAAATGTATTCTTTGCGGTAGATGCGTTGAAAGATGCAAAAACGCACATGGTTTGGGCATTCTCGGCTTTGAAAAGCGTGGCTTTGAAACGATTGTTGCTCCCGCAGAAAATAGAAGCTTCGCAAAATCCCCTTGTATCCTTTGCGGTCAATGCGTAAGCGTATGTCCCACGGGCGCGCTTATGGAAGTGAGCGAAATTGCAAAAGTGGACGAAGCGATGAAAGCAGGCAAATACGTAGTCGTTCAAACGGCTCCCGCTGTTCGCGCGGCGCTCGGCGAAGAATTTGGTATGCCTATCGGCTCGCTTGTCACGGGTAAGATGGTTTCCGCACTCAAACGCCTTGGCTTTAAGAAAGTGTTCGACACCAACTTCGCTGCTGACTTGACGATTATGGAAGAGGCAACCGAATTGCTTGGTAGAGTAAAAGACGGTGGTAAATTGCCCATGATTACGTCTTGCTCGCCCGGCTGGGTAAACTATGCGGAATATAACTACGGCGATTTGCTCGGTCACTTGTCTTCCTGCAAATCTCCCCACGAAATGTTCGGCGCAATTTTGAAGAGCTATTATTGCGAAAAGAACGGTATCAATCCGAAAGATATGTTCGTTGTTTCGATTATGCCTTGTACGGCAAAGAAATACGAAAAGGACCGTCCCGAACTTTCGGTGAACGGTTTGCAAGACGTAGATGCCGTACTCACGACGAGAGAACTTGGCAAACTTATCAAACGCTCGGGTATCAACTTCACGAAGTTGCCCGATAGCGAATTCGATAACGACGTTGTAGGCGACTACACGGGCGCAGGCGTAATCTTCGGTACGACGGGCGGCGTAATGGAAGCGGCGCTTCGTACGGCGGCGTATAAACTTACGGGTGAAGAACTTGCGAAGGTAGAACTTCAAGAAGTTCGTGGCTTTGCTGGTATTAAAGAAGCAAGCTACACGCTTGGCGGTATGCAAATAAACGTAGCGGTTGCGCACGGTATGAAAAACGCGAAAGTATTGCTTGACGAAATCCGCGCAGGTACGAGTAAATATCATTTCATCGAAATCATGGGTTGCCCCGGCGGTTGCGTAGCAGGTGGCGGTCAACCGTACGTAAAACCTTGTTTCTTGCCTAACGAAGATGCAGACATTTTGGATACGTATAAGGCAAAACGTGCGGCGGCTTTGTATCAAGAAGACGAATCGAAAGCACTTCGCGTATCGCACAAAAATCCCCAAATTATTAAGTTGTACGAAGAATACTTGGGCGAGCCCAACTCTCATAAATCTCACGAATTATTGCATACCACGTACGCATCGAGAGAAAAATTTAGCAACTAAATCAATACTACCCGCCCGATATTTGGGCGGGTAGTTCCTTATAATTAAAAAACAAAAATACCATTTGACAAAGGCTATACTTTTGTGGTATAGTTATAGTACCAACGAAAAGGGGTTTTATTATGAAAAAAATAAAATTCGGTGTAATAGGCGTATTGTGTTGCGTGGCGCTCACGCTTCCGTTGGCTTCTTGCCAAACGAAAGACGGTGACGGATTAGCAAACTCGCAACAACAAGTGACGCCACCCAAAGACGGTGACGGATTAGAAAACTCGCAACAACAAGTGACGCCAACCAAACTTGGAAGCGTAGCCCTTTCCTTAAAGAGAAACGTAGCAAGTTGGGACGAAGTGGCGTATGCAAGCCGTTATGCTTATCAAATCAACGACGGCGAAGTAGTGGAAACGACTTTGCGTGAAGTGACTTTGCAAGCGGGCGATACGATTAAAGTAAAAGCGATAGGCGAAGGCGCATATTCGGACGGCGATTTTTGCGCGCCTATCACCTACAATGCGCCTTTATACGACGGGGAAATCAACGACGGGCCTGTGGTTGTCACCCTAAACGCTTTAGATGATTTATCTTCGGCGACGGCTGTGGCGGGCGCAAGCAAGGTTTCGTTTATCGACGTTTATGCGAAATCGCAAGGTGAAGCGTCTTATCGCGCGCAATACACGAAGCAAGTATCGGTTGAAATTCCTATGCGTAGAAACGGGCAACCGTTGACGAGAGAAAAACTTGCCTTGTTTGATGAAATTCGTTTGGACGTGTACGTGCCTGGGGATAGTACGTATAGCGGCGCAGTTCCGTCCTTTGCAATAGGCTCGCAAACGTTTGCTTCGTCGATTATGCGCGATGGCTGGAACGAGCTTGTTTTGGACGTAGATACGTTGATAGAAGAAGGCTTTATTTCGTATATTACGGTGGACGTATCGCAAGCAAGAACGGGCGATTATTCGGTAGGATTCGACGCTTTGTCGGGCGTGTATAACGAAAAACTTGATTTGGGCAACGTAATGATTTTCGGGGATAGCTACTCTACCTTTGACGGCTATTTGCACGATAATAGATTTTACTATTACGCAGAAAAACCCGTTGCCGCTACGGACGTGACGAAAGTGGAAGAAACGTGGTGGGGACAAGTGTTGTCGAATACGGACAGTAATTTGATAATGAATAACAGCGTTTCGGGCTCAACGGTATGCGGCACGACGTACGGCACGACGGCAGCTCCGCAAGATTCGTTTGTGGAACGCATTGACGAATTGATTGCAAACGGGTACTTTGAAGAAAACACGGTGGATACGATCTTCCTTTTCGGTGGAACGAACGATTCGTGGGGCGTTTCTCCTTTGGGGGAAGCGAAGTATAGCGGTTGGACGCAAGAAGATAAAAACCAAGTATTGCCGTCCTATTGTTATTTCATTTCCAAGGCTTTGGAACACGCTCCCAACGCCAAAATCGTAGTACTTTTGAATACGTATGAAAATCTTCGTGATTCGTTGATAGCGTATTATAAGCCCACGCCGATTGATTATCAAACGCCCATTATCAACGCGGTGAAAGGCTTTGAAGAATACGGCTCTCGTATTCAAATCGTTGCGCTTTCCGATCACGACCATAACGATATTAACTTAATCGGCTTGCATCCCACCGTTTCGGGCGGCGCAGCGATTAAAGACCAAATTTTGAATATCTTGTACGAACGTAAATATTTGCCAAGCTCCGCTTGGACACTTCCCGATTACGCGCCTATGCCCGAAGTGGAAAACACGCAATCGACGGCGGATTTGTTGAACGGTTGCGAAGTATCTACGGCTTTCGAAACGAACGGTGTGACGGGTTTAACGGCTTCTACGAATCACGTTGTCGAAGGCGAAAAATCGGTGACGGGTACGATGAACGGTTGGTCCACGTGGCTTGCGTACTTGGTGCGTAGGGGCAAAGTTCCCACCTTGCAAGAAATTGCTAAATACGATTATATCGAACTCACCGTCTATGCGGAAAGTACCGGTGTGTTGTATATGAATAGCGTGGAAATACATTCCTTAACGGCGGGCGTGAACGTTGTAAGACTTGATAGCGAACGCTTTATCGAAATCGCGCAAGCGTGGAACGGTGAAGGCTTAAAGGCGTACGACGAAGTAAGTGGGTATTTGCACTTGAACGTTTGGACGATAGGCTCGGTATGGTTTGATAATATCCGTGGCGTATATCCGGTAGCATAATAAAAATAAAAGGATAGGCGTTGTTGCCTATCCTTTATGTTTTTATTGTTTGTTTTTAATGTGTACGTCAAGTTGATTGTAGGGGATATGAATGCCTTCCTTATCAAACGCCGTTTTCACTTGTTCGGTAATATCGAAATACACCGTCCAGTAATCAGCCGATTTCGACCATACGCGCGCGGTGATGTTCACGCCCGAATTGCCTAATTCTTTCACTCTAATAAACGGTTCGTTTTCCTTCAAAACGAGTTCGTGTGCAAGGCAAATATCGGTGATAATTTGTTTTGCTTTTTCAAAATCTTCTTCGTGTCCAACGCTGAAAAGGAAATCCACACGACGGGTGGGGTTTTCGCTGTAATTTACGATGTCGCCGTTGGCAAGAGCGCCGTTAGGAAGATAAATCACCTTTTGATCGGGTGTCAAAAGCTTGGTGTTGGTGATACGAATATCCACAACCGTGCCCGCTTGTCCTTGCGCTTCGATATAATCGTCGATTTTGAAAGGTCTTGTCAAAAGCAGCAAAACCCCGCCTGCAAGGTTGGACAATGCGCCGTTGACGGCCAAGCCCACGCATACGCCGACGGAAGCAATCAATGCGGTAAACCCGCTGGTGTCGATGCCTAAATAACCGACAAGCGATACGATAACCAACACTTTCAAAGCTACTTTCGAGATGGTGACAATCGTTTTTACAACCGTTTTGTCTGCTTTTCCTTTTTCGCTTCTCTTTACGATTCGGCGAGATACCAAATTGATGATTCTAAACGAGATAAACCACACCACAAGTGCAATAACAATTTTTACGCCCGTAGAAGCTGTCCATTGAAGAATTGTATTCCAAAAAGCTTTCCAATCCATAATTTTTCCGTCCTTATATTTTTTCTTTATTATAACACAAGCGCAAACAATTTGCAAGATAAACAATAGGGGATAAGTTAATTTTTATTAGCATGGGGAAAAGCAAAAAAGACAAGCAGTCTTGCTTGTCTTTTTTGCTGGTGACCCTTAACCAACCTAAATCGAATCGTTGTAAATGCTCTCTAAATTGGAATTTGTCAATACCTATTACCATAAAAAGCTTTTGCTTTTTCCGTATATTTCTTCACAAACTCTGTTTTAGCATTTGTATAAGCATCTCGATTATGCTCGTATTCTTTCCATAACGTGAGCTTTAATTTTTCATATTCTTTTGCAATATCGGGAAACTCGTTAAGATAATCCCTGAAATACAATTCGTTGTTATCACCCGAATGTCTTAAATGCAAATGGAATACTCTCTCGGCAAAGCCGTTCTCTGTGTACCCTTTATTAAAGGACAATCCTTTTTCGCTTTCCGACATACAAATATATCCGTTATAGGTAATCAAATCTTTATAATCAAACAAGTTTCTTTCTTTTGGAATCTCTACGAGAATATCAATAATGGGCTTTGCCCAAATGGAAGAAACTGCCGTGCTTCCTATATGACTTATCCTTTGGGCTTTTGGAAGAACTTTGTTTAATAGGGTTTCTTCCTTGGAATACCATTCTTTCCAACACTCTTGATGTTTCGTTAAAATGATGGGAAACAACTGCCACAGTTCTTCCAAACTCATTTCTGATAATTTCTTTCCCATAATACACTCCGTCAAATTGGAATTTATCAGTATTACAACTGCTTAATCTCATTGGCAATCACAGCCACATCCTTTGCGTTTGTATCAATTATAATGGTATCCAATGTTTGATACATCGGTATTCTTGCTATGCTTCTCTCAATTACATCTTCAGAGCGAATACCTCTTTCTACATCCATTGATAATCTTTCGCACAGAGTCTTTTCATCCGCTACAAGTGAGACGC
>JAZQWG010000034.1:0-41792 GCA_045632265.1 Candidatus Scatosoma sp. | reverse complement strand
CGTATGCGTTCGTATGCGAAAGCGTAAAAGCAGGCAAGAGCGTGCTTTTCGTTGGTACGAAGAAACAAGCTCAAGAAGCAATCAAAGAAGAAGCAGAACGTTGCGGTCAATACTATGTAAACTCTCGTTGGCTTGGCGGAAGCCTTACCAACTACAAGACGATGAGAAGCCGTGTTGAAAGATTGGAAAAGCCTGAAGCTATGGAAGCAAACGGCGATTTCGAAGTTCTTCCCAAGAAAGAAGTTATGCTTTTGAAGAAAGAAATGGAAAAATTGCAAGCTAACCTTGGCGGTATCAAGACGATGAAGGCTATGCCCGGCGTTATGTTCGTGGTTGACCCCCACAACGAAGACATCGCAATCAAAGAAGCGAAGAAGCTTGGCATCAAAATCGTTGCTATCACCGACACGAACTGTGATCCCGACGTAGTTGACTACGTAATCCCCGGCAACGACGACGCTATCCGCGCAATCAAACTTATCGCATCCGTAATGGCAAACGCTGTTATCGAAGCTAACCAAGGCGCTGAAGCTTTGGTTGCTCCTGCAACGGAAGCTGCTGAAGAAGCAGTAGCGGCGGAAGAAAACGCATAAGCTATGCAAACACGTTCGCCCGATGAATTGCATCGGGCGAATTTTGAAAAAAGAAAATAAAAAGATAAATAGGAGATAAATATTATGGCATTTACGGCAAAAGACGTAATGGCGCTCCGTGAAAAGACGGGCGCAGGCGTTATGGACTGCAAAAAGGCATTGACGGACGCTGACGGCGACATGACGAAGGCAGCTGACCTTCTTCGTGAACGTGGTATCGCAAAGGCAGATAAGAAAGCTTCCCGTATCGCAGCGGAAGGTATCGTTGCTTCCTACATCGACGGCAAAATCGGCGTTCTTGTAGAACTTAACTGCGAATCCGACTTCGTTGCAAAGAACCCTAAGTTCGCAGCAATCGCTGAAGAAATCGCAAAAGTTATCGTTAAAGATAACCCCACTGACGTAGAAACGCTTTTGGCTTGCACCTGCAGCGAAGGCAGCGTTGAAGAATATTTGAAGAGCAACATCGCAGTTATCGGTGAAAAGATTGCTGTTAGAAGATTCGTTCGTTATGAAAGCGAAGGCTTCCTTGAAAGCTACATTCACCTTGGCGGCAAGCTTGGCGTATTGCTTGACATGGCTGGCGAAGCTACGGCTGAAGCAAAAGAAACGGCTCACGACGTAACCCTTCAAATCGCTTTCACGAAACCCGCTTACCTTACGAAAGACGAAGTTTCCGCTGATACGCTTGAAAAGGAAAAAGCTGTTCTTAAGCAACAAGCTATGAACGAAGGCAAACCCGAAGCAATCGCTGAAAAGATGGTTATGGGTAGAATTAAGAAGTTCTACGACGAAAACTGCCTTATCGAACAAGCTTTCATCAAAGACGATTCCAAGAAAATCGGCGATTTGGTTAAGGCTGCTGGTACGGCAATCAACAAGTTTGCGTTCTTCGTAATGGGCGAAGGTCTTGAAAAGAAGAGCGAAGATTTGAACGAAGAAGTTGCAAAGCAAGTTGCTGCAATGAAAGCGTAAAATTTAATCGATTACAAAAATAACGGAACGGCATTTCGCCGTTCCTTATTTTTTTGCCCGTTTACTTTCTTCGTTTTTGCCTATACTATATATAATATGGAAAGGATAGTGGAAAAAGCGAAAAAGCTGCAAGACAAATACGTCAAAATCCGTCGCAACCTTCATAAAAACGCCGAAGTGGGCTTTGATTTGCCCAACACTCGGCAAATTATTTTGGATACGCTGATAAGCCTTGGCTATACGCCCCAAAGGGTAGGCAAAGGCGCAATCGTTGCCACGCTTGGCGACGAAAAAGGGGGCAATTCCCGACTTCTTCGTGCGGACATGGATGGATTGCCGATAAGCGAGAAAACGGGCAAACAATACGCGTGTAAAAAGGGAAATATGCACGCTTGCGGACACGATTTCCACACCGCTTCCTTGCTTATGGCAGCCGAGCTTTTACAAGCGGAAAAACACCGTTTAACCCGCCCCGTCACCCTATTATTCCAACCTGCCGAAGAAACGCTGGAAGGGGCGAAAGACGTGCTTGCATCGGGGCTGATTAAGCGATTTAAGATAGAAAACGCCGTGATGTTGCACGTGTTGACGGGCGTAAACTTGCCGTGCGGCAGCGTGGTTGTTTCAAGTGACGGCGTAAGTGCGCCCGCCGCCGATTATTTTTCCTTGCAAATCAAAGGCAAGGCGTGTCACGGCTCTTCCCCGCAAAACGGGGTGGATGCATTGACGATTGCGTGCCGAGTGTTGCTTTCTCTTGAAACGCTTTCCGCAAGAGAGATTTCCACAAACGAGCCGTTTGTCTTGACGGTGGGGAAATTCCAAGCGGGGGTAGCGGGCAACGCTTTGCCCGATTTGGCGATTATGGAAGGCACGATTCGGGCTATGGACGAAGAAACACGCACGTTTGCGAAAAAGCGGTTGAAAGAGATTGCCGTAGGGATCGCCAAAACCTTTCGTGGCGTGGCGAAATTGACGTTTACAAGCGGTTGTCCCGCTTTGCAAAACGACGGGGGTATGTCTGCGTTGATTTACGATACGCTGAAAAAAGGCATAGGCATGGATAGGGTGTTTTATTCTTCGCAGCTTGATAGTGGCGAGAAAAAGAGCCTTGGCGGCAGCGAAGATTTTGCCTATATCGCAAAGGAAGTGCCGTCCGTCATGGTTGCCCTTGCTGTAGGCGAGCCGAAAGACGGATATATCCACCCCTTGCACCACCCCAAAGCCGATTTTGACGAAAGCGCATTACACCTTGGCGGCGCAATCTACGCCCTTTCCGCTTTAACTTAACGTGCCTGTAAACGATAAGTCGTTCCGTAATAAAAACCGCCCACAAAAACGTGGGCGGTTGTCTTTTATTTGATTACAATACGACGATGTTTTTCTTTTCGATTTCTTCTTTCAATTCTTTGGGGAAAGCGCTGTCCGTGATAAGCACGTTCAAATCTTCCACTCTTGCAAAGGTGTATGGTTTCACTTTGCCGATTTTCGAGCTGTCAAGCATCATGTACGTGGATTTTGCTTTTCTTCTTATAATTTTGAAAAGGTCTGCTTCCGCTTGCGATTCGCAAGAGAATCCACTTTCGGGCGTGAACGCCGCCGCCGAAATTACGGCAAGAGCAAAGTTGGTGTCTTCAAAGTACATAGAAGCAAGCGAAGACGTCGTGGAAAGGTTGTCTTTCAAAAGTGGACCGCCCAACAAATTGATATTGACGTTCTTCTTTTTGGAAAGTTCGGTTGCAACGGCAAGCCCGTTGGTGAACACGTTGCAAGGGATGTCGGGCAATTCTTTGGCAAGATACAGCGCTGTTGTGCCTGCATCAAGGAAGAAGGATGCGTCCGGTTCAATCAACGCCACGGCCTTTTGCGCAATTTGGATTTTTTCGTCCGTGTGCACCGCCGTCTTTTGCGTGTACGGCACGCCCGACGTCTTTTGCACGTCTTTGACGGACATAGCCCCGCCACGGATACGGATAACCTTGCCTTCTTGTTCCAAAAGCAACAAATCTCTACGCAACGTCATTTGCGAGGCTTGGGGGAAATATTCTTCAAGTTGTTTCAACGTGAGTTTGCCGCGTTTATCAAAGAGTGCGGCGATTTGCGAAATACGGTCTTTTTTCATACAGCACCTAACCTTTTTCTATTCATTCTCAACATAAATAAAGTTATCACAAAAATCACAAAAAGGCAAGCAAATGAAAGCAAAAAAGTCACAATTTCACAAAAATTAACAAATTCACACTTTTTTTAACAAAAGTTGCAAGGAAGTTATCATTTTTATTCGTCTCCACAAGGGGCTTATATAAAATCAGTTGCGTTTTCAACAAAGGTGTGCTATAATAAGATTAACGATAGTTAAAGAGGACGACCATGTACGATTTTTTGGTGGATTTAGACGGATATTTTTGCGAAAAGTATGCAAACTATGATAAGCTTTGCGTGTTGCCTGGCTACCGTATGCCGACCATGCAAGCAACGAGAGTGGACGAGTTTGGAAGATCGTTTTCCTACACCTTGCCCAGCAGCAACATGCGCCTTGCTTTGCAAGAAAACAAGGAAGAAATTTTAGCCGAGCTTAAAAAACGTATCGTGGACAAGGGATTTTCCTTTTCCTTTTATCCTATCGGCGGGTTCAAGCGTTTCAAACGCAAGTTTGCGAAAATTACGCCTGCAAAAATTCTTCTTGAAACGATGGCAAAATATAAATTGACGTCGGAAAGCGTTTTGGAAGAACTTGTTATCGACAAGGAAATTTGGGAAAACATTTGCAAAGGCAAGTTTGGTGCAACGAAAAACACCATCATCTCCCTTGCGCTTATCGGGCATTTCTCCGTGGAAGACACCACCAACTTGTTCTACGCCTTTGGCTACGATTGGGATTTTGCCGTAGAAAGGGACGTCGTCTTTGCTTACCTTTTGGAAAATAAAGTGTTCGCTCGCCCGATGATGAACGCGGCGTTTGAAGAATACAAAGTGGCTAATTTATTTCTTAAATAAATTCCGAAAGAAAAACGAAAGAAATTATCGTCAAAAAGTTGCTTTTTAGCGGTAATCGTGTTATAATGAAGAAAATTGAATAACCGAGTGGGAAAAGAGTACCTTATTTCCGTATGCACCAACAGAGAAAAATGCCGTAGGCTGAAAGCGTTTTGCCGCAAAAGGACAAGGGAAAGTGCGTTTCCGCGTTTGAGGACGGAGTAATGCTCCGCGGCAGCCCCCGTTATCGGGCATCACGAGGGGAATTTTTTAGTAAAAATGAAAATTCCTAAAGTAAAGTGGAACAGCGAATCAATGCGCCTTTATATTATGTAGTGTGGCACTACGTAGTTAAGGGCGCATATTTTTTACGAAAAAACAATGCGAAACACTTGTCTTTCTTCCGTTTTCTTGTAAAGGGGAAGAAAAATCGTAAAAGGAGTGGCTTATGTGGTTCAAAAATTTGAGAGAAGACATCAAAGCGGCGAAAGCGAACGACCCTGCCGCGCGAAACGGATTTGAAGTTTGGCTCACCTATTCGGGTGTGCACGCCTTATCGTGGCACAGAGTTGCGCACTTCTTTCACAAAATTAAATTAAAACTGCTTGCGAGAATTATCAGCCAAATGGCTCGCTTTTTCACGGGCATTGAAATTCACCCCGCGGCATGGATAGAAGGGGGCGTATTTATCGACCACGGCAGCGGTGTTGTTATCGGTGAAACGGCGGAAGTGCATAAAGGCACGGTTATCTATCAAGGCGTGACACTTGGTGGTACTGGCAAAGAGCGTGGCAAACGTCACCCCACCATTATGGAAAACGTCACGTTGTCGGCGGGGGCGAAAGTTCTTGGCGGATTCACCGTGGGCAAGGGCGCAAAAATCGGCGCGGGGGCAGTGGTATTAAAGGAAGTGCCCGAATACGCAACGGTTGTGGGTGTGCCCGGGCGTATTGTTCGTATTAGAAAACCGGACGATGAAAACCCCATGAAACAAGGCATTATTGCCGTAGCGGCGCTCAATGCAGAAATCAACGCAGAGGAGCTTGAAAGAAGGGAAGAAGAAGCAAAAGAAGCGGCAAGAATTGCCGAAGAAGCAAGAAGCGGAAAAAAGAAGGACGGAGAAAAGAAAGATGAAAATTTATAATTCGCTCACCAAAAGAAAAGAAGAATTTATCCCCTTGGAAGAAGGGAAAGTAAAAATGTACGCTTGCGGCATCACCGTATCGGGCGATGCGCACATCGGGCACGGTTATCAAGCGCTTATCTACGATATTATGAGAAAGTATCTTGTAAAATCGGGCTATGACGTGACGTACGCAAGAAACTACACGGACGTGGACGATAAAATTATTGCCAAGTCGCACGAAACGGGAATCCCCGCTGACGTGTATGCGGCGAACATGATTGAAAACATCAATAAGATTATGGCAAAATTCAACGTGGACGACCCCGACGTGTGGTTAAAGGCTACGGAAAACATCGATAACATTATCGATTTCGTTTCCACGCTTATCGAAAAGGGACACGCTTATCCCACCAAAAACGGCGACGTGTATTTTGACGTTATGTCCTTCCCTGGGTATGGCAAACTTTCCAACCGCAACGTGGAAGACGCGCTTGACGGCGTGCGTGTGGACAACGACGACGAAAAGAAACACGCCTACGATTTCGCGCTTTGGAAGAGCGCAAAAGAAGGGGAAATCTTCTGGGAATCCCCTTGGGGCAAGGGTAGACCGGGCTGGCATATCGAATGCTCGGCGATGAATAGGGAAGCGTTTGGCGAACAAATCGATATCCACGGCGGCGGTAGGGATTTGATTTTCCCCCACCACGAAAACGAAATTGCGCAAACGGAAGCGTTGACGGGCAAACAATTCGTTAAATACTGGACGCACAACGGGCTTATCAAAGTGAACGGACAAAAGATGAGCAAATCGCTTGGCAACAGCTTGCTTCTTTCCGAACTTTTGGATAAATACTCGGACGAAGCGGTGAAATTTGCCCTTCTTCAAACGAATTATCGCAACGATATCAACATCACGGACGATTTATTCCCCGATGCGGAAAAGCACCTTTACGATTTCTACACCACCCTTGCACTTATCGATAAAGTGACGATGAGATTGAAGGGTATGGAAATGACGATTGACGGCGAAACGGCGGTAAAGGCGGCGGAAGCGGCGCACAAAATCGACGACGAGTTCAATAGTTGCATGAGCGACGATTTCAATACGGCGCTTGCCCTTTCCAACCTTTTCGGCTATTTCAAAGAAGTGAAAAAGCAACTTTCCACGGGCGAATCGAACGGGTATTTCGTGGCGCTTGGTATGGCGGTACAAATCCGCAAGACGTATTCGCTTTTGGGCTTGTTCCAAAAGAACGCGGCAGAGTACTTGGCTTGGTACGATGAAAAGAACGCGCAAGCCGTGCCCGCTGACGTACAAGCGGTGGCGGAAGAACGCTGGGCGGCAAGATTAAACCGTGACTGGGCGAAGAGTGACGAGCTTAGAAACAAGCTTGCGGAAATGGGCTATGCTGTCAAAGACAGCAAAACGGGTTATGAACTGATTAAAAATTGAGCGTGAACGCTTGACAAAAATCTTACCCGATTATATAATGAAAGAGAAAATAAAAATATAGGAAAACGACTATGAAAACATATACAGGACAATCTTTGCGTGAAATGTATTTGAACTTCTTCAAGGACCGTGGGCATAAAGTTATCCCGTCCGCTTCCTTGATTCCCGAAAACGACCCTACCGTACTCTTTACGACGGCTGGTATGCACCCGCTCGTGCCCTATCTTTTGGGCGAAAAGCACCCTGCGGGCAAACGCCTTACCGACGTACAAAAGTGCGTGCGTACGGGGGATATCGAAGACGTTGGTGACGAACGCCATTGCACCTTCTTTGAAATGCTTGGCAACTGGTCGCTCGGCGATTATTTCAAAGAAGAAATGATTCCTTGGAGCTACGAATTTTTGACGGGGGAAAACTATCTTGGTATTCCCTCGGACAAGCTTGCCGTCACCGTATTTGGTGGAGACGAAACGCTTCCTTGCGACAACGAAGCGGCAGCGCTTTGGGAAAAGGCAGGGATAAAGAAGGAAAATATCTATTTCATGCCCCGTGAAAACAACTGGTGGGGGCCTGCGGGCTTGACTGGTCCTTGCGGTACGGACACCGAAATGTTTGTTATCCGTAAACCCAAGTGTTCGCCTACGTGCAACCCCGATTGCAACTGCGGCGCTTTCCTTGAAATTTGGAACGACGTATTCATGCGCTTTAATAAACAAGCTGACGGCTCGTATATCGAACTTTCGCAAAAGAACGTAGATACGGGTATGGGCTTGGAACGTGCGCTTTGCGTGTTGAACGGCAAATCGAGCGTATATGAAACGGACATCTTTGAAGGCGCTATTGCGAAAATTGCCGAGCTTACGGGCAAGAACTACGGCGACGACGAAGAAACGACCAAGGCTTTCCGTGTGCTTTTGGACCACACGCGTACGGCAACGTTCATGCTTGGCGACGAAAAGGGTATCGTGCCGTCCAACACCGACCAAGGCTATATCTTGCGCCGTATTATCCGCCGCGCAGTTCGTTTTGGCCGTAAAATCGAACTTCCCGAAGGCAGCCTTGCCAAGATTTCCGAAGCGTTTATCGAATACTACAAGGAAGTTTATCCCGAACTCAATATCAACCGTGACAAGATTGCCGAAGAACTTAACAAGGAAGAAGCAAAATTCACCAAGACCTTGCAACAAGGCTTGAAAGAATTTGATAAGTGTATCAACGGCATCGAACGTAAAAATATGTTCATGTCGCAAAATAACCCCAACTACGTGCCCGAAAAGGCAATCAATGGCAAGCAAGCTTTCCACCTTTACGACACGTACGGCTTCCCCGTAGAAATCACCAGCGAAATGGCGAAAGAAAGGGGTTATAGCGTGGATATCGCGGGCTATCAAGCGGCGTTTGAAGAACACCAAAGCAAGAGTAAAGCGGGCAGCGAAGGCAAATTCGCTTGCGGTCTTGCCGACCATAAAGAAGCAACGACGGCGCTTCACACCGCAACCCACCTTTTGCATGCAGCGCTTAAAAAGGTATGCTCGCCCGACGTAAACCAAAAGGGCTCGAACATTACGGAAGAAAGACTTCGTTTCGACTTTAACCTTCCCCAACCCATGACGGCGGAACAAATCAAAGCGGTGGAAGACATGGTAAACGAAGTGATTTCCAAGGATATCCCCGTAACCATGAAAGAAATCAGCTTGGAAGAAGCGAAAGCAGAAGGATTTACGGGCTTGTTTGAAAGCAAGTACGGCGAAGTGGTTAAGACGTACACCATCGGCGATTTCTCTAAAGAAATTTGCGGTGGCCCTCACGTAGAAAGCACGGGCAAGCTTGGCAAGTTCAAGATTCAAAAAGAACAAAGCTGTGGTAGTGGGATTCGCCGTATCAAAGCTGTCTTGGAATAAAACGAAGAATCCGCGGCGATAGCCGTCGTTGCACTTGCGTTTTTCCTTGCTTGCGTACGCATAAGTACGCGCTCGTCGGAAAAGCCGCGTGCGCCTTGGCTATCTTGCGTCTTGCTTCGTTTTACAGCGATGAAAGAGAGAAGCACGTAGAATACGGCGTTAAATTTGCATTTGCCCTTGCTCGTTTACAACACACGGCAAAAGGCAAAACAAACAAAGAAACAAAGGGGTAAGTACGCGATGAACGAAGTAGTTTCAGCGGAACATATCAAAACGCTGACAGCGCCTATTTTGGAAAAAGGGTTTACGTTTGATTACTTTTATCAAAAGGGCGGGGATAGCAGTTGCGTATATATTTGTCGTTTCCAAAAGGGGCGCAACTTTTTGGACTGGCGAGAAGTGTCGGGTGGTGACGAAATCAACATTGTCGTGTCCGTCGATGGGGAATATTCCTTCCCGTCTTTGAAATTGCTTTTTCCTAAAAGATACAAGGCGTTCAAGCGCAAGCACATTTTCAAAAGGCCGTCGGTGACCGCCCGTAGGGAATTCGTTGCCGAGTGTTTAATTGAAGAGTTGACGACAAAGCCCACCTTCTTTGGTATAAAATTGTAAAATAAAACAGCGGTTGCAAAGCGCAACCGCTGTTTTTCTATGTTATGCAATTATTTTTTAAGTTCCAAAGTGCGCTTGTAAGACGCCATGACGGCGTCCATGGTAGCGCCTCTAAAGCTGCCACTTTCAATGGCGTGGATACCTGCAATCGTCGTACCGCCGGGGGAACAAACCGCATCTTTCAAATCGCCGGGGTGACCGAAAGTGAGAAGCATTTCCGCTGCGCCTTTCAACGTTTGCGCTGCATACAAAGCCGCTTTGTCACGGGGTACGCCGCACTCAACCGCCCCGTCCGCAAGCGCTTCGGCAAAAGCGTACACAAACGCAGGTCCGCAACCCGAAAGTGCGCTTGCCGCATCAATCTTATCTTCGGGAATTTTATCAATTTTGCCCGCTTTTGCAAAGCACGATAAAAACGTGTTTTCGTCGTCTTGCGACACGCCGCTAACGGCGTACAAAATCATGCCTTCGCCAAGCATAGCGGGGGTGTTGGGCATAATGCGTACGGTGGGGATAGCTTTTCCCGCATACGCTTGAATCGCCGCAATGGAAAGTCCCGCCGCCATCGTGATAAGCACTACGCTTTCATTTTTATTAAGGACGTCTTGCAAGGGAACAAGCGTTTCTTGCATATTTTGCGGTTTTACGCCAAGCACGACAAATTTGCTTTGCTTTGCAAGTTCGATTGCCGTAAGCGCCGTCACGCCTAATTCGTTTGCGAATTTTTCCGCTTTTTTGTTGTCATAATCGCACACGGCGATATTTTCACCGCCGATTGCCTTCGATGCCGCACGCACAAGCGCGCCACCCATATTACCACAACCGATAAAACCAAGTGTGTATTTCATAGTGTTTTTCTCCTTATGAAGAAGTGATTTGACGGCAACGCCGTCGTGATGTGGCTGTTGTTTATACGAGATTGCCACGCTACGCTCGCAATGACAAGCTCCAACGGGGCAATGCACGTGCTTTGCACAATTCACGCAAGCTTGCTTGCAATTCACTTATTATTTTATCTAACTTGTCCGTTGCCTTTGACGATATATTTATACGAACAAAGTTCTTCTAAACCCATCGGACCACGAGCGTGCAATTTTTGGGTGGAAATGCCGATTTCACAGCCCTTGCCAAATTCGCCGCCGTCGGTGAAACGGGTAGATGCGTTGACGTACACCGCCGCGCTGTCCACGCAAAGGGCAAATTTATCCGCGTTTTCTTCCGTTTCCGTCACGATACAATCGCTATGCCCCGTCGAGTGGTCGGCAATATGCGCAATCGCTTCGTCTACGCTATCCACAACCTTTACGGCAAGGATATAATCCAAAAATTCCGTATCGAAATCCTTTTCGCCTGCCTTTACGCCGCCGATGATGGCGTGCGCTTGTTCGTCGCAACGAAGTTCCACAGCGGGCAAGCCGTTTGCTTCTCTTTCATTGCAAAGACGGGTTTTGAGTTTGGGTAAAAATTCGTTTGCAATCTTGCTATGCACAAGACAAACTTCTTCGGCGTTGCAAACGGACGGGCGGGAAGTTTTGGCGTTGTAGATAATGTCCAGCGCCATGTCGATTTTCGCACTTTCGTCCACGTACACGTGGCAAATCCCCGTGCCCGTTTGGATACAAGGCACTTTCGCATTTTCCACGCAAGAACGGATTAAACCCGCCCCGCCACGGGGGATAAGTGCGTCCACGTAGCCCACCGCCGTCATCAGCTCGGTTGCGCTTTGACGGGAAGTGTCTTCTACGATATTGATAAAGTTTTTGTCCAAGCCGTTATCTTGAAGCACTTGGCGCAAAATTTTGATAATAGCCGCCGACGATTGATAGGCGTCCTTGCCGCCACGAAGTACGCAAACGCTGCCGCTTTTGAAGCAAAGCGCCGCCGCATCGGACGTCACGTTGGGACGGCTTTCGTAGATAATGCCGATCACACCCAAAGGCACGGACGTTTTGGATACGCAAAGTCCGTTGGGTAAAATGTGTTCGTCCAACTTCTTGCCGACAGGGTCGGGGAGAAGGGCAACTTCACGGATTCCGTTTGCCATGCCCGCAATGCGCTTTTCGTCCAAACGAAGTCTATCAAGCATTACGTCGGGAAGCACGCCTTTTGCGTTGGCAAGGTCGATTTCGTTGGCAAAAAGAATTTCCTTTGCGCCCTTTTCAAGTTCGTCCGCCATTTGCATAAGCACGCTATTTTTCTTGTCCGTCGTGAGCATAGCGGCTTTTCTTGCCGCCGCCTTTGCGCCTATTAAAATTTCTTGCGTCGTCTTCATAATATTCGCCTTTTATTTGCTAAAAAATCTCGTATATTTGCCCGATTTGTTGTCCACGATATCGTAGAGCGTATCGGGGTTGTCGCCGTTAGCAATCACCGTGTCGCAATCGGCTTTTGCCGCAATTTGCGCTGCGGAAAGTTTCGTTCTCATGCCACCCGTGCCAAGCGAACTGCCTTCGCCGCCGCCAAGTTCCAACACCCAAGCGGGCATGCCGTGCACTTCTTGGATAAGGGAAGCGTTGCAATCTTTATGCGGATCGGCGGAATATAAACCGTCCACGTCCGAAAGGATAACGAGCAAATCCGCTTTCACGCTGACGGCAACGAGCGCAGAAAGGGTGTCGTTGTCGCCCACCTTAATTTCTTCGGTGGCAATCGTGTCGTTTTCGTTGATGATAGGCAGCACGCCAAGTTCCAACAAACGCTTGATGGTGTTGTTGAAATTTTCGTGTCTATCTTCCGCATGGAAGTCGCTACCCGTCAAAAGAATTTGCGCTACGGTATGGTTATATTCGGTAAAAATTCTATCGTACGTGTACATCAATTCGCATTGCCCAACAGCCGCCGCCGCTTGTTTGGTGGGGATATCCGTCGGCTTTTTAGAAAGGGCGAGTTTGCCAACGCCCATGCCGATAGCGCCCGACGAAACGAGCACGACTTCGTGACCTGCGTTTTTCAAATCGCTAATCACTTTGCAAAGTTCGCCCGTGCGTTTAATATTGAGTTTTCCCGTGGCGTGCGCCAAGGTGGACGTGCCCACTTTGATAACCAGTCTCATGTGTAAATTCCTTTTTTCGATTTTGCAAAGCAAAACCATAGGTTTTTCGATTATTAACAGTATAAACCATTTGAAAGGGTTTGTCAAGCGTGGGGGAAATGCTTTTTTATAAAAAGCGAGGGGAATATTTTTATAAAATAGAGAAGAAGTCGAATTTTTGCGTTTCCCTTGAAAAATCTTTGATAAAACTATTTACAATTAAGAAAAATTATGGTATAATGATAAGCGGTGGAGAAAATGGAAAAATGCCCTACGGCGAGTATGGATTTTTCCAAGGATACCAACACTAACAAAGAAGAAAAAAATATCATGTAAGGAGATATATCATGACCAACAACAAGAAAGTTCTTCAATTCGTTAAAGATTGCGAAGCGTTTGCTCAACCCGACAAAGTGGTTTGGATTGACGGCAGCGATGCGCAAAGAGACGCTTTGAGAGAAGAAGCATGCGCTACGGGCGAAATCATTAAGCTTAACCAAGAAAAATTGCCCGATTGCTACTATCACAGAACGGCAGAAAACGACGTTGCACGTGTAGAAGACAGAACGTTTATTTGCTGCGAAAACGAAGCGGACGCGCTTCCTCATTCCATTGTTAAATGGAAGTCCCCTAAAGAAGCTTATGCAATGGTAAACGAAATTGCAAAAGGCGCTTACAAGGGCAGAACGATGTACGTTATTCCCTATTCGATGGGCGTAGTAGGTTCGCCTTTCTCCAAAATCGGTATTGAAATCACCGACTCTATCTACGTTGTACTCAACATGATGATTATGACGCGCGTTGGCAAAATGTGCCTTGATCAACTTGGCGAAAACGGCGATTTCGTAAAAGGCTTCCACGCAAAATGCAACGTTGATCCTGAAAAGAGATATATCATGCACTTCCCCGAAGATAACACGATTATCTCCGTAAACTCTGCTTACGGCGGCAACGTACTTTTGGGTAAAAAGTGCTTCGCACTTCGTATCGCTACCAACCTTGGTAGAAAAGAAGGCTGGATGGCTGAACACATGCTTATCCTTGGCGTTAAACGTCCTCAAGACAAAGAAATCAAATACGTTGCAGCTGCGTTCCCTTCCGCTTGCGGTAAAACCAACCTTGCAATGTTGATTCCTCCCAAGCAATACCTTGACGCTGGCTACGAAGTACAATGCGTAGGCGACGACATCGCTTGGATCCGCGTAGGTGAAGACGGCAGACTTTGGGCAGCTAACCCTGAAAATGGTTTCTTCGGCGTTGCTCCTGGTACGAACGAAAAATCCAACCCCAACGCTTTGGCGGCTACGATGAAGGGTACGATTTTCACCAACGTTGCGCTTAACCCCGCAGATAACACCGTTTGGTGGGAAAAACTTACGAAGCAAGCTCCTGCAGAACTTATCGATTGGACGGGCAAGCCTTGGACGCCCGATTGCGGCCGCAACGCAGCTCACCCCAACTCCCGTTTCACCGCTCCTGCAGAAAACTGCCCTTGCATCTCTCCCGAATTCAATTCGAAAGCAGGCGTTCCTCTTTCCGCAATTATCTTCGGTGGTAGAAGAGCAACGACGACCCCGCTTGTATATCAATCGAGAGATTGGAACCACGGTACGTTCGTAGGTACGATCATGTCCTCCGAAACGACGGCAGCTGCTACGGGTGCAGTAGGCGTTCTTCGTCACGACCCTATGGCTATGAAACCTTTCATGGGCTACTCCGTTGATAGATACTTCCAACATTGGATTGATATGGGTGCAAAGGTTGCAGAAGACAAACAACCCAAGATCTTCAACGTTAACTGGTTCCGTCAAGACGAAAACGGCAACTTCATGTGGCCTGGTTTCGGCGACAACATGCGCGTTCTCGACTGGATTTTGGACCGTTGCGATGGCAAGGTAGACGCTCAAGAAACGGCTATCGGTTACCTTCCTTATGCAAAGGACATCAACATCGAAAACTGCGACATCGACGCAGCTACGCTTGACAAACTCTTGGTTGTTGACAAAGCTCGTTGGGCGGCAGAAGCAGAAGAAATCACGACGTACTACGCAGATAACTTCGGCGACAAGATGCCCAAGGAAATCATGGATAACCTTGCAATCTTGAAAGCGAACTGCTCCAAATAATTTTCGATAATAAAAAACCCGTTGGGTACGCCCAACGGGTTTTTTGAATAGAAAGGAATTTTATTATGAAAAAGATACTTATATTATCGGGTAGCCCGAGAAAGGGCGGCAATAGCGATATTTTATGCGACGAGTTTATGAAAGGCGCGCTTTCTACGGGCGCAAGCGTAGAAAAAATTCGTGTAGCCGAAAAGAAGATTGCCCCTTGTACGGGTTGCTACTTTTGTAGAAAGAGTGGGGGTAAGTGTGCGTTGAACGACGATATGGGCGACGTTTTGCAAAAAATTCTCGACGCGGACGTACTCGTTTTGTCAAGCCCCGTGTATTTCTATTCGGTATGCGCGCAATTAAAAGCAGTTATTGATAGATGCGTGGCAAGATGGCGCGAAATTGCAAACAAAGAGCTTTACTATATCATGACGGCGGCGGAAGCGGACGAAGACACGATGGACGGCACGCTTGCTTGTTTTAGAGGCTTTGCGATGTGCATAGACGGATACGAAGAAAAGGGCGTTTTGTACGGCAAAGGCGTGGAAGAAAAAGGGGACGTGTTAAACCGCCCCGAACTTATCCAAATCGCATACGAAATGGGAGAAGCCGCTGGGTATTGAGTACAAAATCGAATAAGAAAACCCCACCCGTTTGACGGGTGGGGTTATTTTTTATGATTACAAAATTACGTAGAGGATAGAAAGCAGTTTTGCGAACTTTTCAAAAAGGCTTGCGTTTTTGCCTACGGACATTGCGAAGTGGTGGGTGGGCGCTTCCTTAAACCATTTTTCCATATACGTATCGGGGTCAACGGAAAATTTAACGGGGGTTTGCGTGTTGCCGATTTGCATAATCTTGCCAGCCGTCGATACGCCTTCGCTGATAATAAGTTTCAATTTCCCATCGCCCGTTTGCGTTAATCCAAGGTTGGTAATATCGCCTTGGCGCACCTTCGCTTCTACGGAAATGCCCGCGCCACGTTTGCCGTGGTATAAACCCATTTCACGAAGAATCGGTTTTCCGTCCGCAATTTGGATATGGAAAGGTCCGTCGTGGCCAAGAAGAATCGTACCGTCGTCGTAATCGGTGGTGACGATTTCGCAAAAACTTCCGCCAACGCCCAAGCTATCGCAAATTTTCATGGCGACCGCCGTTTTCAAATCGCCTTCGCCCGCGCAAGGCACGTGGTTTGCCGTCAAAAGCGAGAAACCAACGATAAAGCCCTTTTGCAATTGTTCGTATTCGCTGTTGTCCATGCCGTGATAATAGTACGCAAGAGAGCCCAAATCAAACTTTTCCACAAGCTTGTGTTGCGCCGCCGAAATGCGTGCCGACCAGTTAAGCGCTTCTTCCGTGGGCTTTTTCGCGAGCGGCTCGGACGGGGAATTGCCGCTGATATAGAAAAGCTCGTCAATCTTTTTGCGCTCGTTTGCTACGTCTTCGTCCGTCACTTTGTCGTATGCACTCTTCAAATCGCACATTTCAAGCACTTCGACGTGTATGCCGCTTTGCCCCGTGAGCATGGTAAAATCGCTGTACATATCGAGCATACCCGAATACGTGTTTCCTAAAAACCCAAAACGAGTGTTTTGCAAGGTGCGTACGGCGCTTGCGGCGTTAATCCACTCGCCCACTTCCTTCCAAACACGAATCGCTTCGGGGGAATCGTCCGTCTTTTCGTCCGTCAAGGACACGGCGGGGGTTGCGGGCAAGCCGAGAAGCCCGCTAATCACTTCATATTCAATCTCGCAACGGTTGAAAGCGTTGCAAATTTCAGGCACTACGCAAGCGTTGCAATGGGCAAGCCACTCGCCCGTCGTCGTCTTTTCATAATTGACGTGGCGACAAGGTTGTAAATTTAACAAAATCGTCTTTGCTTTGCAAATTCTATGCACGGGCACAATCGTTGCGCTCGTTGCGTAGGTAGCGCAATGGATAAAGATGATATCGACGTTGTGTGCGTTAAAATATTCGCCGCACGCCTTTGCTTTTTCCACGCTGTCCACCAAGCCGAAGTTGTAAATTCCCGCATAGTTTTCGCCCATTTTATCTTCGATAAAGGCATTGTAGCCGATAATTCTCTTTTCCAAATCGGGGAATTGCGACCAGTATGTATTCAAACCTACGCTGTACAAACCCACGCGTGCTTTTTGCTTTCCAACGCTCATGACGATACGCTCCTTGTCAAAAAAAATTCTACGATAACATTGTACCACAGCTTTGTCCAAAAATCAATACGTTTCCTTAAAAATGACGGGCAGTTTACGCTGAAAAATATGCTCAACGCATACTTGGGTGGGGTATTTTGCGAAAAATGCGCCAAAAAAGCAAAGAAAAAAGATAACCGCCCCGACGTCTTGCGATATCGAGGCAGCTACCTATATGATAAGGGGGAAAATGATGAGCTTTTTCACGTCGGTTTTCTCAACCGATTTACAAGTATATTCTATCACGAACGGATAAAAAAGTAAAGAAAAAACACATCAAAAATCAAAAATTGTTAAAAATAGTTCAATAAATCAAAAAATGTTAAGAAATCACACTTTTCTAACCGTAAATATGTTTATGAGAAAAAATCACATAATTTTGCACAACAAACAGCACAAAAGCAGGGAAAGCAGGTAGGAAAAGAGTGCAATACCAAGCGCAAGTGTTAATTTTTTTCGTTTCAAACCCGCAAAATACACCGCGCCGATATAGAAAATCGTTTCCGACGAGCCGTAAGCCACGCACGCGCAACGGGAAATATAACTATCCACGCCGTACTTTTCAAGAATTTCGGTAAGCACGGCGATAGAGCCGCCGCCCGAAAGCGGTTTCATAAACACGAGCGGGGCAATTTCGCAAGGTATGCCCACAAATCGAAAGCAAGGGGCAAGCACAGCCGTTATTTTATCGGTTAAGCCGCTTGCGTCCAGCAATTTGCTAAGCATAGTGACGGCGGCGATATAGGGAAAGACGGACACGATTAAAGGGATTGCCCCTTTCATGCCTTCGGTAAAGCTGTCGTACACTTTCACTTTGCGGCAAAGCGCAAATAAAAAGGAAGCAAAAAACAAAAAGGGCACGATTAACGCAAGTATTTTCACGTCGTAACCCCCTTGACATAGCGCATAAACCCCGCACCATAGCGTTTTTTAGGCGGAATCAGCACTCTTGTGAGCACTACGGCAATCAGCGTAGAAAAAAGAGTGGTAATAAGGGTGGGGATAACGACGTTCATAGGGGAAAGGCTGTGCATGGCAACTCTCACGCCGATGATGGACGTGGGGATAAGTTGCAAGGACGTGGCGTTTAGCACGAACAGCATTGCCGAAGAATATTCCGCTTGCGGCGTTTTATCAAGCAGCTGCGCCGCTTTGATTCCGTACGGGGTGGCTGCGCCCGATATGCCCAAAAGATTGACGGAAATATTCATCGACAGCGCATCGACGATTTGTTTATCTTCCGTCTTGAACAGCTTTTTCACAATCGGTTTTAGCAGTTTAGATATTCCACGTGAAACACCGCTGTCTTCCCACACCTTCATAAGCCCCAACCACACGGAATAGGTAGCAAGAAGAGAAAGGCAAATAGTGCCGCTTTTGCTTGCGCCGTCAAGAAGCGCGGAAAGAAAGATTTCGGGGGAAAGAAAGAGCAAAAGCAGGGTGGATAATAAAAATATACAGCCAAATAGGATATTCATAGGCTAAATATATGCTTGAAGGACAAGGCAATATGCAAAAAGCGGGAAACAATGCGCCTAAAAACGTTTTACTTTTCTATGGAAAAGTAGTATAATAGGGTGGAAAGAAACAAAGAGGTGTATATTATGGCGAAAAAACCTTATTACATTACGACGGCGATTGCCTACACGTCGGGCAAGCCGCATATCGGGAACACGTACGAAGCTGTGCTTGCGGACGCTATTGCACGTTTTAAGCGCAAACAAGGCTATGACGTATTCTTCCAAACGGGTACGGATGAACACGGGCAAAAAATTCAAGAAAAAGCTGCTGCTGCGGGCGTCACGCCCCAAGCGTTTGTTGACGACGTGGCAGGCAACATCAAAGGCATTTGGGATTTGGTTGGCACGTCTTACGACAAGTTCATGCGTACGACGGACAAGGACCACGTAGAACAAGTGGGCAAAATCTTCAAAAAATTCTACGACCAAGGCGACATTTACAAGGGCTACTACGAAGGAATGTATTGCACCCCTTGCGAAAGCTTTTGGACGGAAAGCCAACTTGTAGAAGGCAAGTGCCCCGACTGCGGTAGAGACGTGAAGCCTGCCAAGGAAGAAGCGTACTTCTTCAAGATGGGCAAATATGCCGATAGACTTATCGAACATATCAACACGCACCCCGAATTTATTCAACCGGTATCCCGTAAAAACGAGATGATGAACAACTTCCTTTTGAAAGGCTTGCAAGACTTGTGTGTTTCCCGTACGTCTTTCACGTGGGGCGTACCCGTAGATTTTGATAACCGTCACGTCGTTTACGTATGGCTTGATGCGCTCACCAACTATATCACGGGTATCGGCTTTGATGCGGACGGCAACCACGGTGAAAACTATAAAAAGTACTGGCCTGCGGATTTGCACCTTATCGGTAAGGACATTTTGCGTTTCCACACCATTTACTGGCCCATCTTCCTTATGGCGCTTGGCGAACCTTTGCCCAAGCAAGTATTCGGTCACCCTTGGCTTTTGCAAGGGGACGGCAAGATGAGTAAATCGAAGGGCAACGTAATTTACGCAGACGACTTGGCTCGTCTTTTCGGCGTAGATGCGGTGCGTTATTTCGTGCTCCACGAAATGCCTTTCGATAACGACGGTCAAATTACGTGGGAACTTGTGGCCGAACGCTTTAACACCGACCTTGCAAACGTACTTGGTAACCTTGTAAGCAGAACGGTTGCGATGATTGACAAGTATTTTGGTGGCACGGTTGTTAGAAGTGAAAAGGCAAACGAAGAAGCCCCCGACGAAGAATTTAAGGCTACCGTATCGGGCGTATCGGCAAAAGTACAAGCAAAAGCGGACGAACTTCGTATTGCGGATGCTATCAGCGAAATCTTCACGTTGTTTAGACGTGCAAATAAATATATCGACGAAACGATGCCTTGGGCACTTGCGAAAGACGAAAGCAAGAAAGCTCGCCTTAACGACGTGCTTTATAACCTTGCTGAAGCTATCCAAATCGGCGCATCCTTGCTCGATAGCTTTATGCCTGAAACGAGCGCAAAAATCTTCCAAGCATTTGGCGGCGAAAGCAGAACGCTTGAAGCGTGCGAAAGCTTTGGTGGTAGAGATAGCGTGACGGTGCAAGCAATTTCGCCCTTGTTCGCGCGTATCGATTTCAAAACGCTCGTGCCCGAGATTGAAAAAATCCGTGATGCACAGTTGGCGGCGCTTGCGGCTAGCACGCCCGTAGCGGAAAAGAAGGAAGAAAAGAAAGAAGATAAAAAAGAAGCGAAAGCGGAAGAAAAGGAAGAAGAAAAAGTGGAAACGATTACGATTGACGATTTTGCAAAAGTACAACTCCGCGTAGGCGAAATTATTGCTTGTGAAAAAGTGCCCAAATCTTCCAAACTCTTGCACGAAACGGTGAAATTCGGCGACGAAATCCGTTCGGTAGTTTCGGGCATTGCAAAGCACTACACCCCCGAAGAAATGGTGGGCAAAAAGGTTGTGTTCGTCACCAACCTTGCACCTAGAACGGTTTGCGGCGTACTTTCCGAAGGCATGATTTTGGCGGCGGAAGACGAAGACGGCACCCTTTCGCTTATCGTTCCCGATAAAGCGGATTTGAAGAGCGGGGCTAACCTTGGCTAATATGTTCATCGACGCGCATTGCCATATCACGGGCGACGAATTTGATGAAAAAGGCGGGATAGACGGCGTTTTAGCTCGCGCGAATGAAGCGGGCGTGGGAATTATCGTTTGTTCGGGGTTCGACCTTGCTTCGTCCAAGCGTGCGTGCGAGTTGGCGGAAAGATACGATAGCGTATATTTTTGCGCCGGCTTTCATCCAAGCGAACTTGCCAAATATAACGAAGGGGATTTAGACGAAATCGCTTCCCTTTGCCAAAGCAAAAAATGCGTGGCGGTGGGGGAGATCGGGCTCGATTACCATTTCGACGACAATCCACCCAAAGACGTGCAAAAGGACTTGTTTATCCGTCAAATGCGTTTGGCGGACGAGCTTGGTTTGCCTATCGTCTTGCACAGCCGTGACAGCGCAAATGAAACGCTTGAAATTTTAGAAGAGCATAAATCGCTTTTGAAAAAGGGCGGGCTTATGCACTGTTATTCCTATTCCCCCGAAATGGCGGACCGCTTTTTGTCGCTTGGCTTGCATTTCTCGTTTGGCGGGCCAACCACCTTCAAAAATGCGAGAAAGGTGTGCGAAAGTGTGCAGCGTATCCCCATCGAACGTTTGCTTTCGGAAACGGATTGTCCCTATTTGACGCCCGTGCCTTTTAGAGGGGGATTCCCCAACGAGCCGAAAAACGTGCAATACGTTGTAGAGCGTATCGCGCAGTTAAAAGAACTTTCGGTGGAAGAAACGGCGAAACAGCTGGAAAGCAACACGAAAAAACTCTTTTTCAAGATAGAAAACTGATAAAGGACTTGTATTATGGAAGAAAATAAAAATATTCCCCCCAAAGCCCCTATGCAAGGCGGCAACAACCAAAACGGCGGCGGCAACGGCGGGCGCAAACGCCGTAAGAAAAAGCATAAGAGCGGCGGGAATAACCCAAACAGCCAAAATCAAAATAATCAAAACGGGCAAAACAAGCCCCAACAAAACCAAAACAATAAGCCCCAAGGTCAAAACAACAACCAAAAGGGACAAAACGGGCAAAACGGCGGCAATAAGAACAATCAAGGCAACCAAAACGCCCAAAATCAAAACAAAAATAAGGGACAACAAGGACAAAATAACAAGCCCCAACAACCCCAAAATAACAAGCCCCAAAACCAAAACAATCAAAATAATAAAGGGCAAAACCAAGGGCAAAATCAAAATAAGCCCAAGCAAAATCAAAACCAAAACAACCAAAATAACAACCAAAACAAGGACAAGGACGAAAACCGCAAGGATACGTACGTGTACGTTTTGGACGGCAATTTGTATATCAACTTGACGAATAAATGTTCCAACGGCTGTGATTTTTGCGTAAGAAACGAAAGAACGAGCTATTACGGCAACTATTTGTGGCTCAAGCACGGCGAACCGACTGCGGAAAAGGTAATTGCGGCGGCAAACGGCTTTGGCGATATCAGCAGATTTAAGGAAGCGGTGTTCTGTGGCTTTGGCGAGCCCACGTATAAGGTGGCGGAAATGGTGGCGCTTTGCGATTATTTCCACAGCAAGGGTTTGAAAACTCGTTTGAACACCAACGGTCAAGGCAACCTTATCAATAAGCGTGACATCGTGCCCGATTTGAAGGGTAAAATCGACCTTGTAAACGTATCGCTTAATGCTTCTTGTGCGGAAAAATATCAAAAAATTTGCCGTTCTCAATTTAGAGAAATGGCGTTTGATGCGATTATCGAATTTGCAAAAATTTGCCGTCGCAACGGCGTAAATTGCCGCTTCTCGATTGTCGATTGTATCGGCGAAGAAGAAGTGGAAGCGTGTAAGATTGTTGCGCAAAACGCAAACGTGCCGTTGTATATTCGCGATTATATCACCGATTCTTAATGAAAGTCGACGTATATACGTCGTTTACAACGTGCAAAAAGGATTGTCATTGCGAGAACGCACAGCGTTCGTGGCAATCTCAATATAAAAACTCATAGGAAAACTACTATGCAAGATTTACGTTCCGTACTACAAAAGCACGGATTTCAATTTAAGAAACAGTTCGGGCAAAACTTCATTTCGGACACCAACTTGCTTTCGTCTATCGTCACGGCATCGGGGATAGACAAGGAAACGACGGTGGTGGAAATCGGTTGTGGCGCAGGTACGCTTACCCGTGCGATTGCCGAACAAGCGAAAAAGGTGTACGCTTTTGACGTGGATAGGGATTTGCAACCCATCTTGGCGGAAACGCTTGCGGGGCTTGATAACGTGGAAGTCATCTTCCGTGACTTTAACAAAATCGACTTAAAAGAATTTGAAAAGGAAATAGGCGAATACACGGTGGTTGCCAACTTGCCCTATTACATCACCACCCCCCTTGTCACCAAGCTTTTGGAAGAAGGGGAAAAGGTGCAAGGGTTGTCGATTATGGTGCAAGAAGAAGTGGCGGAAAGATTTTGCGCCAAGGAAGACACCCCCGAATACGGCGCAATCACGGCTGGCATTGCCTTGAAAGGCAGCGCAAAAATCGTAAAGCGTGTTTCGAGAAATCTCTTTTACCCCCGTCCCAACGTCGATTCCGCTGTGGTGAAAATCACTTTTGAGCGTGGCAGAATTGTAGTAAAGAGCGAAAAGGCGTATCGCCAAACGGTGAAATGCGCTTTCTTGAATAGAAGAAAAACGCTTGAGAACAACGTGGTAAACTTCTTCAAAATTGATAGGGAAAGGGCGAAAGCTATTTTGGAAAAAGCGGGCGTGGAAGACAAGGCTCGTGGGGAAACGTTATCCCCGCAAAGGTTAGCGCTTTTGTCCGATGCTTTGGTGGACGAAGGTTTGTTATAAGACAACAAAATAGGGCGTATGCAATCAAGCATACGCCCTTTCATTTATTTATTAAACGCTTAAATCAATAAGAACAATCCGCACGCAAGCCCAACGCCCGCACCCGCAAGTAAGTCGGTGGGGTAGTGCAAGCCAAGCGCAAAACGAATTGCGCACAGCGCAAGCCCCAACGGCATTAAAGCGATACCTGCCCATGCCAAATAGGGCAAAAACACGCTTGCAATCACGAAAGCGCACGCCACGTGACGGCTGGGGAACGATTGATCGTCCTTGCTGTCCTTATGCAAAATAGGGGTGATATTCGCGCCTTTTTCGCTGTACGGACGGGGACGGTTGAACACAATTCTTAAAAGGCTGACAATCAAAAGACAACCTGCGGGGATTGCGAAAATTTTGATAATATCCTTCTTTGTAAAAAGGAAGAAAGAAGCGATACAAAGAGCAGCGTACGCAAGGCAAAATAGCCCCGTCACCAAATAGTTGGAAAGGCGCAAGCATTTCTTTGCCTTTGGACGAGCATTGAAAAACGCCGCCGTTTTTTCATAAGCAGTTTTGTACGTCATGGTATTAGTATATCACAATTAGCGTGGAATATCAAGCAAAAAAGAAAGCCTTTTGGACGGGGGAATCCAAAAGGCTTTTGTGTTTATTTCTTATTCTTTTTTCGCATCAGCTACAATTTTATCCACAAGGTTGAAAGGCACTTCTTCATAATCAAGGAATTCGGATACGAATTTACCGCTGCCACGAGTGAGCGAACGAAGTTCCATCGTATATTCCATAATTTCCGCCAAAGGCACTTCCGCCGTGATGATAGAGTTCTTGCCTTCCGAATCGGTGCCCATGATACGGCCACGGCGTTTGTTGATATCGCCCATGACGTCGCCAAGGTAATCGGAAGGAATCGCAATCTTCAATCTATGGATAGGTTCGAGAAGGATAGGTCTTGCGTTCTTCAAGCCTTCCTTATACGCAATCGCCGCCGCCATCTTGAAGGAAAGTTCGTTGGAGTCAACGTCGTGGTAGCTACCATCGTACAACACCGCTTTCAAGCCAACCACGGGATAGCCCGCAAGAGGGCCGTTTGCCAAGCATTCACGAAGCCCTTTTTCAACTGCGGGGAAGTAGTTCTTCGGAACAGCGCCGCCAACCACTTCTTCGTCGAATACAAATTCTTCTTCGCAAGGGGAGAAACGGATTTTAACGTGACCGTATTGACCGTGCCCGCCCGATTGTTTCTTGTGTTTGCCTTCCGCTTCCGCCGTGCCTCTAATCGTTTCACGATACGCAACGCGGGGGGCAGAAAGTTTCATATCTACGCCGTAGCGTGCTTTCACTTTCTTCACGAGCATTTCAAGCTGTACGTCGCCTTGCCCGCCGAGCAAGAGTTCGCCCGTTTCCACGTTCTTTTCCACGGAGAAGGTGAAATCTTCTTCTTTAAGCTTTGCAAGCCCTGCGAAAATCTTGTCTTCTTCGCCCTTCTTTTCCGCGCTAACTGCCATGAACAAGGTGGGTTTCGGGAAGTGGATAGGGGTAAAGCGAACTTTTGCGTTCAAATCGCAAAGTGTGTCGCTCGTGTTGGTGTTGCCAAGCTTATTTACAGCGCCGATGTCGCCCGCGCCAAGTTCGTCAACCGGTTCCATCTTCTTGCCACGAAGTAAGTAGATTTGCCCGATTCGTTCTTCGCATTCGGTATTTGCGTTCCATACGGTAGAACCACTCTTAAGCGTGCCACGGAAGCTCTTGAGATAGGAGAGTTTGCCCGAGAACGGATCGATAACCGTCTTGAAAACTTGCGCCGCAAAAGGAGCGTCTTCCAAGGTGCGAAGGGACATCATTTTATCCGTTTGCAAATCTTCTGCCATTGTGTTCAAACGTTCACGAGCTTGGGGCATGTACGTGACGATTTCGTTCAAAAGGTTAATGACACCACGGTTTTGAAGTGCCGAGCCCGCCATGACGGGGATAGTGTTTACCGCAGCGATACCCATACGAATACCACGAATCGTTTCTTCTCTTGTCAAGTCGCCCGTTTCAAAGTATTTATCAAGCAAAATTTCGTCGTTTTCCGCCGCCGTTTCCATAAGGCTTTGTTTCATTTCTTCTACGGCGTCTTTCATGTTGTCGGGGATAGCAATTTCTTGCGGTCCGCCTTCCTTGAATAAATATGCGCGTTCTTGCAAAGCGTTGATACAGCCTTGCATTTTGCCGTTTTCCATGATAGGGATTTGGATAGGAGCGATTTTACCTGCGTATTTTGCACGGATAGCCGCAACCGTACCCAAATAATCGGCATTTTCTTTATCCATGCCGTTGATGAAGATGATAAGCGGTTTACCAAGCTTCAAGCAATAATCGACGATGTTTTCCGCGCCGATAGGGAGCACGCCGTTTGCGCCGATAACGAGAAGTGCGCCACCTGCCGCACGCAAACCTTCGCTTCTTTCTCCTTCAAAATCGTAATACCCGGGCAAGTCGAGCAAATTTACCTTTACGTCCTTCCAAACGAGATAGGAAGCGGACGTGTAGATAGACATCTTCTTTGCTTTTTCCAAGTCGTCATAGTCGGACACCGTCGTCCCGTCGAGCACTTTTCCCATACGGTCGATTGCGCCACCGTTAAAAAGCATAGCTTCGCAAAGGGTAGTTTTCCCTTCGCCGCTGTGGCCTACGATGGCAATGTTACGGATGTTTTCGCCTTGAAATTTCATAATAAATACCCCCAAGTTTTGGTCTAAATGTTCCTTTCCAACGAAAAACGGGGTTTTCTTGAAAAGTTTTATCCATTATAATATAAATTCTAACAAAATTCAAGGGGTTTTCCAAAAAAAGTTTGGATAGAATAAGAAAAACTTACACTTGAAAATTCATATTATAAATAGTCCACAAATATGTGGTAAAAATATTATATTCCACAAAAATGTGGAAGTCAAGCATTTTCAACAAATTTGTGGTAAAATTGTAAAAAGGAGAAAAGGGTTATGAAATACGGAGATGCGATGAAACAACAACGGCTTGCGTGCGGTAAAAGTCTTTTGCAAGTCGAAAAAGATACGGGGATATCCAATCAAAATCTTTCTAGATGGGAAAGAAACGAAGTGTTGCCTAATATTCACGCTTGCGTGAAGCTTGCACAATATTATAAAGTGACAATAGAAGAATTGATAGGGATATAATCGCGCGATAGGTCGCGTTATTGCCAACGGCAAAAGCGAAAAGCTATGCTTTTCTTTTCGTGGGCAGTGATCCGTCTTTTGACGGCTCTTAACAGAGAGTTGCAAGGCTACGCGCCCTGCACGGCGTAAGGGACTGTATCCCTTAACCCCAAACGATAGATTTTACGCTAAAAATCGTTTTTGATTGACAAGGGAAGAGAAAAGGGGTATAATACAAGCATGGAACAAAGAATTTATTTCGATTACGCGGCGACAACGCCGCTACATAAAAAGGCGCTTGAGAAGATGATGCCCTATCTCACCGATTGTTTCGGAAACGCCGATTCCCCGCACGCACACGGCAGAAAGACGATGGGCGCGGTGGACGATGCTCGTGACACGATTGCAAAGCTTATCGGCGCGAACAAAAATGAAGTGTATTTCACTTCGGGCGGCACGGAAGCGGATAACTGGGCGCTTATCGGTGGCGCACTTGCCAAGAAAAAAGAAGGCAAAAACGAAGTGGTTATTTCCGCAATTGAACACCATGCGCTTTTATCGAGTGCAGAGCGTTTGGAAAAAGCGGGCTTCGTTGTGCGCTATTTGCCCGTAAACGAAGGGGGCATGGTCGAGCCGAGCGAAATTGAAAAGGCGGTGAATGAGCACACGGCTATCGTTGCTTTAATGGCGGCAAACAACGAAACGGGCGTGTTGCAACCGATTGACAAGGCGCAAGAAATTGCCCATGCACACGGCGCACTCTTCTTTACCGATGCCGTACAATACGCGCCGTATAGAAGAATTGACGTGAAGAAAATGAACGTGGACATGCTTGCCTTTTCGGGGCATAAGTTTTTCGGACCGAAAGGCGTAGGCGTTTTGTACATCAAAAACGGCGTAAGGATTGAAAAACTTGTGGGTGGAGGCGAACAAGAACGTGGGCTTCGTGGGGGCACTTTGAACGTGCCGAATATCGTAGGGATAGCGACGGCATACGACATTGCTTGTCAAAACATGGACGAAAACAACCAAAAAGTGGCGGCGCTGGCTTCCCTTTTCATGGCGAAAATCGCACACGTATCGGGGGTAAAGCGCAATGGTTGTGGGGATAACGCCCTTCCAAGCGTGTTAAACTTGCATTTTGACGGAGTGGAGAACACGTCCTTCCTTTTCAACATGGATTTGCGTGGCGTGAGCCTTGCGGCGGGAAGCGCATGCGCAAGCGCATCGGTGAAGCCCAGCCACGTCTTGACGGCGATGGGGTTAAGCGAGAAAAAAGCCAAGGAAAGCGTGCGTTTTAGCTTCGGCAAAGACAACACGGAAGAAGAAATTTTGAAAGGCGCAGCGTTGACGGCGGAATTTATTGAAAAGTTGCGCGGTTAATTTGGTAAAAAAATCAAAGAAAAAGAAAAAAACATACCCGTGAAATTGTTTACTATTGTCACGGAATATGTTATAATAAAAGTAGGATAAAAATCGGAGGTAAAATTATGGCACACGTTATTACGGACGAATGTTTGGCTTGTGGCGCTTGTGAAGAAACCTGCCCCGTAGGTGCGATTTCTTTGGGCGATAACGGTATCTACGTAATCAACGACGAATGCGTTGATTGCGGTGCTTGCGAAGACGGATGCCCCGTTGGCGCAATCAAAGCGGAATAATCCCGATTAAAAAGAGAAAAACGCCGACGATGGTCGGCGTTTTTTCATGTAAAAAAGCCCTACACGAAAACTCGCATAGGGTGCGCATGGTTATTCTTGCGTAGCGTTATCCGCTTCGTCGTCCGTAGTAGGACAGCCACACGCATTGTTTGCTCGGTCGAGATGGCGACGCGCCCAAGTGGCAAGGGCGGTCAACTTTTTAATCAAACCGAGCGCCAGCCTTTTGATAAAGTTCACCATAAGGGGAACTACGTAGCCGACAAGACGCAAAAACTTCATAAATTTGGCTTTCATAAACAATCTCCTTTCCGAAAAATAGTTTTTCGCCGAGAAAGTGTTTGCGCCGCCGTAGAAGAAAAACGGGGAGAGGACGTCCGTTTTTGTTCGTTGCGGTGGTATTATACCACGAAAAAAGGGGTTGTCAAGTGCACACTTTCACTTTTTTAATAAAAAAGCGAAAAAATTTTTTTAAGACGTGGGAAAAGAGCAAAGGTGTCTTGACTTTCTCTCGCTTTTGCGGTATAATAAAAAATGACGGAGAAAAGTATGATTATTTTGGGTATCGACCCCGGTCTTGCAACGCTTGGCTACGGGGTAATTGAAAAGGACGAAAGGGGAAATTGCCGCGCGATTGATTGCGGCGTTGTCGTCACGCCCAAAGAAGAAGGCTTGCCCGTGCGTTTGGCGCAGTTGGAAGAAGGCTTGCAAAAAATTTTGGATAAGTTCAATCCCGACGAAATAGCGATGGAAGAACTGTTTTTCTCCAAGAACATCACTACGGGTATTGCCGTAGCGCACGCAAGGGGTGTGGCGCTTCTCACGTGCGTAAAGCGTTGTGGAAAGCTGTACGAATATACGCCCATGCAAATCAAACAAGCGATTACGGGGTACGGCAACGCCGATAAAAAGCAAATGCAATCGGTGGTGGCGTCCCTTTTGAAACTCAAATGCGTGCCCAAGCCCGACGACGCTGCGGACGCACTTGGCGTGGCGCTTTGTCATGCGTTCACCAACCGTTTTGGCGAACTGTTTGCCGTAGGCAACATGACGAGAACGAAAGGCAAAAACACTTGCGGTGACACCGCCGCACAACTCATCGCCGAAGCGGAAAGACGTAGGGCGGCGAAAATAGCGCAAGCACGCGCAAAGAAAGCAGAGAAAGGGGAAGAGAAATGATAGCGTATTTGAGAGGTAGAATTCTTGCGGTGACGGCGGAAACGGCGATTATGGACGTGAACGGCATCGGTTATGAAATTTATTGTTCGGGTGGGGCGTTTAGAAAAATTACCGTTGGCGAAGTGAGCGAACTTTACACCTATTTACAAGTAAAAGAAGACGGCATCACGCTGTTTGGTTTTGAAAGCCCGAAGGAAAAGGAACTGTTTTTGAAAGTGACGTCGGTGTCGGGGGTAGGCCCTAAACTCGGCGTGTCCATTTTGACGAGCATGAGCGGGGACGAACTTGCCACGGCAATCGCTACGGCGGACGTAAAACGCCTTGCAAAAGCGAAGGGCATGGGCAAGAAAACGGCGGAAAAAATTATTTTGGAATTGCACGGCAAAATCTCGGCGGCGGAAGTTATGAACGCATCGGAAGAAGTGTTTGAGGCGAAGATGAAAGCGGTAGCGGAAAAAGTGAACGCCCAAGACGAAGAAGCAATTTCGGCGCTTATGGGGCTTGGCTTTACCAAAAACGAAAGTATGCAAGCTGTGCAACGCGCGAAAGAAGCGGGCGCAAAGACGACGGAAGACGTTATCCGCAAGGCTTTGTCGGGTATGTGATAAAGGATAAAAAGTATGTTTAGCAGCGAAGATTTTATCGATGAAAATTTAACGGTTGCCACCAAGACGGAATACGACTTTGAAGAAAACGTACTTCGTCCCAAGACGATGAGCGATTACGTTGGGCAACAAAAAGTAAAGGAAAACTTGCGCGTGTATATCTCGGCGGCAAAAGCCCGTGGAGAAGCGCTTGACCACGTCCTTTTATACGGCCCTCCGGGGCTTGGTAAAACCACCCTTTCGCATATTATCGCAAGTGAAATGGGCTCGTCTATCAAGATGACGAGTGGCCCTGCCATCGAAAGAAGTGGGGATTTGGCGGCAATCCTTACCAACCTGAACGAAGGGGACGTTTTGTTTATTGACGAAATTCACCGTTTGCACCGTTCGGTGGAAGAAATGTTGTATTCGGCAATGGAAGATTATGCGCTCGATATCATCGTGGGCAAAGGCCCGTCCGCGCGCAATATCCGTTTCACGCTCAACCGCTTTACGCTTGTGGGCGCAACGACGAAAGTGGGTATGCTCGCACCCCCCTTGCGTGATAGATTTGGCATCATTAACCGCTTGGAAATGTACACGAGTGAAGAACTGCAAGAAATCGTCACTCGCTCGGCAAAGGCGCTTGACATAGCGATTGACGAACAAGGCGCGGCGGAAATTGCTCGCCGTAGCCGTGGTACGCCCAGAATTGCAAATAGACTTCTCAAGCGCGTACGTGACTTTTCGGCGGTGAAAGGCAGCGCGGAAATCACGAGAGAAGACGCTGATTTCGCGCTTTCAAGATTAGAAATCGACAAACTTGGTTTAGACCAAACGGATAGAAATTTACTTACGGCGCTCATTGAGAAATTCAACGGCGGACCTGCGGGCTTGGAAACGCTTGCGGCGACGACGGGGGAAGACGCCAACACGATTGAAGACGTGTACGAACCGTATTTGTTGCAACTTGGTTTTATTGCTCGCACGGCAAGAGGCAGAATTTGCTTGAAAGACGGTTATAAACATATGGGCATAGAACCGAGTATCAAAGCAAGAAAACAGCTTTCGATATTTGAGGACGAGGAATAAAGTGGAGAAAGTACAGTACAAGAAACGGGATTTTTATTATGATTTGCCCGAAGAACGCATAGCGCAAACCCCCGCCGAACCGAGAGATACTTCTCGGCTTTTGGTGTACGATAGGGAAAGCAAGCAAATTGCGGACAAGCACTTTTACGATATCGTCGATTATTTGAAAGAAGGAGATTTGCTTGTTGTCAACAACACCAAAGTTATCCCTGCGCGTATGTACGCGAAAACACAGCACGGCGGCGTTGTCGAACTGCTTTTGTTAAAACGCCACGATTTGAAGGTGTGGGAAGCGTTGATGCGCCCTGGTAAAAAGGGCAAAATCGGCGCAAAAATGACGGTGTCGGAAGAACTTTCTTTCACGGTAAAAGATATTACGGAAACGGGCGAAAGAATTGTAGAATTTGAATACGACGGCTCGTTTGAAGACGTGCTTTCTCGTGTGGGAACGATGCCGCTTCCCCCGTATATCAAGGAAAAGTTGGAAAATCAAGCCCGCTATAACACGGTGTATAGCAAGGTGGACGGCAGCGCCGCTGCGCCCACGGCAGGTTTGCATTTCACGGACGAATTGTTGCAAAAGTTAAAAGATAAGGGCGTGGAACGCGCGGAAGTGCTTCTTCACGTAGGGCTTGGCACGTTCCGTCCCGTCAGCGAAGACATTATCACCGACCATAAAATGCACTCGGAATACTACGAAATCAGCGAAGATGCGGCGGAGAAAATCAACCGTGCGAAAAGGGAAGGCAGACGAGTGATTGCCGTTGGCACGACGTCGGTGCGTACGCTTGAAAGCGTAGCGGACGAACAAGGCTTTGTCAAAGCTTGCAAGGGAAACACGGAAATTTTCTTGTATCCACCCTATAAGATGAAGTGTGTCGATTCGCTTATCACCAACTTCCACTTGCCCGAAAGCACGCTTATCATGCTCGTTGCTTGCCTTACGGGCAGAGAAGAAATTTTGTCGGTGTATAAGTATGCCGTGGATAACGAATATCGTTTCTTTAGCTTTGGCGATAGTATGTTTATACAGTAATGAAAGATAAGGGGAAAACATGAACAACGCAAACTTCAATCAATCGGAACAAGACTATTTGGAAAGCCTTTTAATGCTGTCGAAAGATAGCCCTATCGTGCATAGGATTGACGTTGCCAAGCGCATGAACGTATCGGGGGCGGCGGTGAATAAGGCGATGAAATTGCTTTGCGAAAAGGGGTACGTTTACGAAGACGGCAAGCACTTGTATTTGACCGAGCAAGGCAAAACGTACGCCGAAAAGGTGTACGAAAAACATTGCATTATCCGTGGCTTTTTGCAAAAGTTGGGCGTTAGCCCGTCGGTAGCCGAAGAAGACGCTTGCAATATGGAACATCTCGTTTCCAGCGAAACGTTTGAAAAGATGAAGGAATTTTTAGAAAACTAAAAACTAAAACGGAGCATTTTCGCTCCGTTTTTTGTTGCTCGCTTGCCTTGTTTTTCCTTTATATATTATACGCGCGCAAAAAAAGAAAAAAATTGCCTAAAAATTTCTTAACCACGGTTCATTTTTGATTGACGAACGCATAAAATAATGATATAATATCTTTGCAATAGGACGAATAGTCTTTTTATTTCGGATAGAAACTTAACCACGGTTAAAAAAGGAGATAGATATGCGATTGTTATCGAATATGGACATAGGCGAAAGGGGCGTTGTCAAGGCGGTGAACGGCGAAGGGGCTGTGCGTCGTCGATTGTTTGACATGGGGATTACGCCCGGGGCGGAAGTGTATTTGAGAAAGAAAGCGCCCTTTGGCGATCCGATTGAAATTTTTATCCGTGGATACGAATTAACGCTTCGGAAAGCGGAAGCGGCGCGCGTAGAAATTGAGTGAGCAGCATAGAATAAAGTAGAGAGAAAAAAGAAGGAGTAAACATGCTACATTTTGCATTAGCAGGCAACCCAAATGCGGGCAAGACGACGCTATTTAACGCCTTGACGGGCAGTACGGCGCACGTTGGCAACTGGCCCGGGGTGACGGTGGATAAAAGAGAAGGGGTGTACAAAAAGGCGGGCGAGGCGGTGAACGTCATCGACCTTCCGGGGATTTATTCGCTTTCCCCTTATACGCCCGAAGAAGTTATATCGAGAAACTTTTTATTGAGCGATGAGTTAAGTGGTATTATCAACATTGTCGATGCCACCAACTTGGAAAGAAATTTGTATTTGACGACACAGCTTATGGAGCTTGGCGTGCCGATGGTGGTGGCGCTGAACATGACGGACGTGCTCGACAAAAACGGGGACAGAATTGACGTACGTGCGCTTGAAAAACGCATCGGTTTGCCCATTGTGGAAATTTCCGCATTGAGAGGGCAAAACGTAGACCTTTTGATGGAAAAAGCCTTGGAAGCAGCGAAGGGAAAAAGGGACGGGGAAACGGTGCTGAAAGAAAGCTTGCTTGGCTCGGCAATCGCTAATGCGGAGATTGCACTGAAGCTTAAAGGCGTACCTGCCCCCTTGTTCCACGCTATTAAGCTGGTAGAAAAAGACGAAATTGAAGTGAGCAACCACCCCGAAGAAGCGAAGGCGGTGGAAGCGTTTATTAGGGCAAACGCTGCGGGCAAGGACATTGATACCGAAGCGGAAATTGCCGATGCGAGATATAAGTACATAACGTCAAGATTTTCCACCACGCTTACACGGGCAAGAAAAGCTGGGGAAATGGAAAGCAAATCGAACAAAGCGGACAAAGTGCTGACGCATAAATGGTTTGGTATTCCCATTTTCCTTGTCATTTTGTTTTTCGTTTTCCACTTGACTTTCTCGGAAAACGTATTGTATTTGGGCGCAATTCCTGCTTTTGGGCAGTGGTGCGCGCAAGAAGGCAATATTGCAAAAGGTATTTTCTTTGGCGACGGCTTGAACTCGCCTGGTATTATCCTATTCAACGCTATGGAACTTTTGACGGGTAAGATAGGGGACTGGATGAGCCTTGGTTTAGGCTCGCTTGGTGTAAACGACGTAGTCGTCGGCTTGGTTTGCGACGGCATTTGGGGGGGTATTGCTTCCGTGCTTTCCTTCCTTCCGCAAATTCTCGTGCTTTTCCTTTTCTTCTCGATTTTGGAAGACAGCGGATATATGGCGAGAGTAGCGTTCATGCTCGATAGAATTTTCCGCCGTTTCGGTGTGTCGGGTAGGGCGTTTATGCCTATGATTATGGGCTTTGGCTGTTCGGTGCCTGCTATGATTAACACCCGTACCATGGCGGATCATAAGGAACGTGAAGCAACGGTGCGAGTAATTCCCTTCTTCTCGTGCGGCGCAAAAATGCCTATCTTGCTTGCAATTTCGGGCGGGATAGTGGCGAAATTCGGCGTGGGCAACGTGGATATCATCACCTATTCGATGTACCTTTTGGGCATGGTGGTGGCTATGCTTTCGCTGCTCGTTATGCGCAATACGACGATGCGTGGGGAAGCTTCGCCCTTTATCATGGAACTTCCCTTGTACCACATGCCTGGGTTTAGAAATTTGATGTTGCACCTTTGGGATAAGGCAAAACACTTTATCCAAAAAGCGTTTACTATTATTCTCGTTTCGTGTGTAATTATTTGGTTGCTTTCCAACTTCGGTTGGGCGTGGAATTACGTAGGCGAAGACATGGATCAATCGATTCTCGCTTCGCTTGGCAAATTTATTCAACCGCTGTTCACTCCGCTTGGGTTTGGCAGTCAGCTTTCTTCTACGGGCTGGGTATTCGCCGTTGCGGCGCTTACGGGCTTGGTGGCAAAGGAAGACGTTATTGCAACGTTCGGTACGCTTGCGGCGTGCTTGATTGCAGGCTTTGAAGCAAACGGCGCATACGAAGAAGGCGTACAAGAAGTGATGATTATGATTACGCAAACGGGTATCACTATCCCTGCGCTTATCTCGTTTATCGCCTTTAATATGCTTACCATACCTTGTTTTGCGGCGGTAGCTACGGCAAAAGGGGAAATCGGCAAAGGCAAATTCAAGTGGACGCTGTTGTTCTGGGTGGTGACGTCCTATCTCGTATCGACTATGGTTTATACCATCGGCGAGTTTTGGTGGACGTTGTTCATTTGGTTGGCCGTAGCGGTTGTAGCAACCGTTGTAATAGTGCTTTACAATAAGAAAATGGATAAAATAGAAAAGGCGAAAAAGGTGCAAAAATGAAACCGATTGATATAGTAATTCTTGCCCTTGTCGCTTTGCTTGTCGTAGGAATTATCGTTTACGTGCTTTGGAAGAAAAAGAAAGGCGAAAAGATAGGCTGTGGCTGTGGCGGTTGCAACGGTTGCGGCAGCGCCAACGCTTGTCCGTCTATGCAAAAAGCGCAAGAAGAAACGCAAAGCGAAGAAAAGGCAAACATTGAAAACAAAGAAGAATAAATAAAAGCAACGGATTTTTCCGTTGCTTTTTGTTTTGTTAAAATGCGAAAACCCCTTGAAAGAGCTTTTTTATTGTGGTATAATAGACAAAAGGGGATTAGGAGAAAAAAAATGATAACTTTGCGAGAGTTGATAGGGATAAACGAAGAAGATTTCCACAAATATAAAGTGCATTTTGCGATAGGCGCACAAAATAGAAAAGAACCGTACAATGCGTTTTTAATCGACGAGTTTAAGGGGTGGCAAGAGTGCCAAACGTCGAAAAACTTTGGACGTCCGTATATACTTTCTTTGGTGTATTACGAAAAAGATATTTGGATGTTTGGCGGCGTATATAAGGTGTTGCCCGTAGAGCCCACGCCTATTGATAACGGCTTGGGTTGGACGGGTTGGAAATATGAAACGGAATTGACGGATAAAGGGGCAGAATACATAGGACGGGCGTTTTTTAGATTTAAGAAGGAATTTCGTGCTTCCTATCCCACTTTGGAATTAGAGCCGAAAAACGGAGAACCGATTGCAAGTATGCCCTTATCGCACATTTTAGATAAAAGGGTTGCGCTTACCGATTTTTTGGGGTTTGACCAAGTGAATATTGATTATAAAACGCTCAAATACGTTGTGGAAGACAATATATTGTCTTGGAAATCGGCGCTTTCCAACGTAAAAGGGGTTTATCTGATTGTGGACACCTTGACGGGCAAGCAATACGTGGGTAGCGCATACGGGGAAGATTGCATTTGGCAACGTTGGGTAAATTATGCAAAAGACGGGCATGGTGGAAACGTTGAACTTAAGGAACTGTTAAAGACGAAAGGGGAAAACTATAAATATAATTTCAAGTATTCGATTTTGGAAGTTTGCAATATGAACTTGGGCAATGAATACGTGATTGGTCGTGAAACGCATTGGAAAGAAGTGCTTTTGACGAGAGTGTTTGGGTTGAACAAAAACTAAAACTGTTTACGAAAATAAAACGGATAACCATTTGGTTATCCGTTTTTCTTATTCTTCGTTTTCTTCTTTTTCCGCTTTTTTCAAGGCTTTCAATTCCTTTTTGCTCATAGTCCCGATTGCGGGGGCAGGCTCAAACACTTCTTCGCCGTATTCCTTTGCTTTTTGTTTGGCGTCTTTCTTCGCTTGCTTTTTCGCAGCCTTGTCTTGCGCTTTTTCGTCACGGCGTTTGGCTCGCTTTTCTTCCACTTGTTTGTCAAGCCAAAGACGAGTTTTGCTCTTTTCCTTTTCCGGCTCGATTTCTTGTCCAGTAATTCTCTTAAAGAAATTGCCCACCGCTTTAACGGGCTTTGCAAGTTCTTCCTTATCCGCTTCAAACGCCGAAAGCAGCAGTTGGAAACGTGCGGAAACGATGTTGCCCAGCACTTCAAAAATAAGTTGCAACAGCCAGCCGACAATCATCATCGCCGACAAGATAACGCCTATCGGGGTGACGTTTTGCGTGGTGGAGTACACGCCGTACAGCATTACGCCTATCGTGAACACTTTCAGCAGCATTTTAGAAACTTTGAAAATCTTTTGCACGATTTTATGCAAACTTTGTTTCACGTATAACGCATTGCCACGGGTGACAATCATAAAGAAAAGGAAATAGCTTACGGCAATTGCGGCAAGCGACACGTTCACCCAAAAGATACCCACGCCCGCAAGCAGCGCATAGGCAAGGTACGCCATGTACGCAAGCTGCGTGATAATGCTGAAAATATACACCAAACGTTTGAAATCGTCGGAGATTTTTTGTAGAGCGATTTTCGTGTAATCTAACATATCTTAATCCTTTTTATCTTCCGTCTTGGGCGGTTTCCCAAAATAGGAATACAGTCCGCAAAGCAAGTTTGCATTGTACAATTTTTTCTTTTTATCCGCACTCTTGCCAAACCATCTTTCAAACTCGGGCAAGGACGTAAGCACGTAGGCGTTCCAGTCGGGTAGAGCGCGGAAGGTTGCGCCAAAGCCTTTCATCAGTTTTTGCACTTCCTTTTCATCCGAAAGCCGTTCACCATACGGGGGGTTGGAAATCAGCACGCCGTATTTTTGCTCGCTGCTAAACGCCCGTGCATCGGCTACGGCAAAGCGAATATATTTATCCACACCCGCCTTTTTGGCGTGGTATTTGGCAATGGAAATGGCTTCGGGGTTGATATCTCCGCCGAAAATGCAAGGTTTTGCCTCCCAACGGATATTGTCCTTGGCTTCTTCCCTTGCTCTTTCCGCAACACCTTTGGGCGAGCAAATCCATTTTTCAAAATCGAAGGTGCGGTTTATGTTGGGCGCCATGCGAAGGGCTTTCATCGCCGCTTCGATAGGAAGAGTGCCGCTTCCGCAAAACAAATCGGCAAACGGTTTGCTTTCGTCCTTTTCGGGGTTGTAAAAACTCTCGTCGATAATGCCCGCCGCAAGCGTTTCTTTCAAGGGTGCGGAATAGGCAAGCGTGCGATAACCACGCTTATGCAAACCTTCCCCCGACGTATCGATGGTGATGGTGGCTTCGTCCTTGAAAAGGGACACGCCGACAATCGTCCTTGCGCCCGTTTCCGAAAAGGTCTTTCTGCCCGTCTTCACTTTATCGGAAAGGCGGCGGATAATCGCTTTTTTGGCAACCCCGCCCGAAACTTTGATGGCGGCAAGCGTACTTTGTACGCTTTTTCCGTCCATGAGAATTTTAGAATCTATGGAAAGATAATTTTCCCAAGGGATAGCGTAAACGCCTTCGTACAAATCGTCGAAGGTTTTTGCGGGGAACTGCGCGAGCTTGATAAGCACTCTTTCGCCGCTACGCAGCCCCACGTTCAATTTGGCTACGTCCGCCCAGTCGCCCTCAATTTGGATGCGCCCGTTGTCGGCGGGTGCTTTCTCAAACCCAAGGGAAATAAGTTGTCGTTTGGTCGTCTGTTCTTGTCCGAACGCGACGGGAATCAATAATTGCATATCTTAATTATAAATATTTTTGCGTTTTTGTCAAGGCGGTTGCGTGTTTTTTTGATAAAAAAGGGGAAGTTATCCACTTTCAAAGATTGACAAGCAAATCAAAAAGAGAGTATAATATACACATGAAACGAAATTACGAAAATGAAATGCTTGCGATAATGGAACAAATCCCCACGGGGGAAAGGTTGCTTTTGCACAGCTGTTGCGCCCCTTGTTCGTCCGCGTGTTTGGAACGCTTAAAGGACAAGTTTGCCATCACCGTGCTTTACTACAACCCCAACATCGACGAAGAAAGCGAATATGAAAAACGCAAAGCGGAGCAAATCCGTTTCTTAAAAGAAACGGGCTGGGCGGATTTTATCGATTGCGACCACGATAAAGAGGCGTTTTTAGAAATGGCGAAAGGCTTGGAAGAGGAACCCGAACGGGGGAAGCGTTGCTATCTTTGTTATGGTTTACGTCTTGAAAAAACGGCGCAAGTTGCCAAAGCAAATTCCTTTGCGTGGTTTTGCACGACGCTCTCGCTTAGCCCCCACAAAAACGCCGAGTGGCTAAACGAGCTTGGCGAGAAATACGGCGAAGAATACGGGGTGAAATACCTTGTTTCCGATTTCAAGAAAAAGGGGGGATATCCCCGTTCGATTGAGCTTTCCAACAAGCACGATTTATATAGGCAAGATTTTTGCGGCTGTAAATATTCCCGTCGATAATCGGCGGGTTTTATTTTTGAAAAAAGTCCTAACAAAATTAAATATGTGTATTGACACACGCCCGCGCGTGTGATATAATTGATACAATGAGAAAAATGCGTATTTCGCATAAAGAGAGGTTTTTTAAGTATGAATTGGTTGATACTCATTGTAGTATTCGCAGTTTTGCTTGCCATATCTTTTGCAGTTCTCAACTTCTATTTGGTTAGAAAATTGAAAGAAGGGAACGAAAAAATGCAAGAGATTGCTGCGGCAATCCGCGAAGGTGCAAACGCCTTTATTCGCTACGAATATAAAATCGTTGCGATTATCGGCAGCGTTATTGCCGTTGTCCTTGGGATTGTTATCGCTTGGGAAACGGGAGTAGCTTTCATCATCGGTGCGGTTATGAGCGCATCGGCAGGCCTTGTAGGCATGAAGATTGCTACGTACGCAAACGTTCGTGTTGCAAACCGTGCAAACGAAACGAGAAACACGGGTAAAACGTTGCAAGTTGCTTTCCGTGGCGGCTCGGTTGTAGGGCTTTGCGTTGCAGGCTTTGCTCTCCTTGGTATTATCATCGTGTATTTGATTTTCGGTCTTGGCGCAGGCATGCTCGACGTTACGTCCGCAAGCTCGGTTGTGACGAAAACCAACTTTATCACGAAACAACCTTACAGCCTTTCCTTGATTTTGTCGGGCTATGCGCTTGGTTGCTCGGTTATCGCAATGTTCAGCCGTGTAGGTGGCGGTATCTATACGAAAGCTGCGGCCATGGGTGCTGACCTTGTAGGTAAGACGGAAGCGCACATTCCCGAAGACGACCCTAGAAACCCCGCAACGATTGCAGACAACGTTGGCGACAACGTAGGTGACGTTGCTGGTCTTGGTGCCGACCTTTTGGAAAGCTACGTAGGTTCGATTTTGTCGTGTGCGATTCTCGCAATCGAAATCTTCACGCACAGCGCAACTTTCTCGTCTCAAAGTTTGTATGCAAAGATGGTATTGTTCCCCATCTTGTTTGCAGGTATCGGCTTGATTTCCTGTGTAATGGGTATCGCTTTCCCCTTGATTAAGAGAAAGCTTTCGGATAATCCCCACATGGAACTTAATCTAGCAACTTGGATATCGGCAGGGCTTGCAATCGCCTTTGGCTTCGTGCTTTGTTATTTCTTCTTCAAAGGGGAAAATCAAATAAGCGAAGCGGGCTTTAAGGCAGGCTTCTTAAGCCCTTGGTTGGCGGCAGCTGTTGGTATCGTTTGCGGTATTGTTATCGGTATTATTTCCGAATATTATACGAGCTATGATTACAAGCCCACGAAAGGCATTTCCAAGGCAAGCCAAGAAGGTCCCGCTTTGACGATTACGCAAGGTATGGCAACGGGTATGATTTCTTGTATGCTTCCCGTGCTTTGCCTTGGTGCGGCTATCTTCGTATGCTACTTGCTCGGCGGTATGTACGGCGTAGGCTGTGGCGCAATGGGTATGCTTTGCTTCGTTGCAACCACCGTTTCCGTTGACTCGTACGGCCCTATCAGCGACAATGCTGGTGGTATTGCGGAAATGAGCGGTTTGGATAAGGAAGTTAGAGTAATCACCGATAAGTTGGACAGCGTTGGTAATACGACGGCAGCTATCGGTAAAGGATTCGCTATCGGTTCGGCGGCACTTGCAACCGTTTCGATGATGAGCAGTTATTTGTATTCCTTCCAAGTAGAATTGTCGCTTAACATCATTTCGCACATGGTACTCGTTGGCGCACTCATCGGTGCGGCGCTTCCTTTCATGTTCAGCGGTATGCTTATCAACTCGGTTGCTAAAGCGGCGAGAAACATGGTTGGCGAAGTTCGTCGTCAATTTAAGGAAATCCCCGGCATATTAGACGGCACGGGACGTCCCGATTATACGAGATGTATCACCATTTCCTCGCAAGGCGCGTTGAAAGAAATGATTCTTCCCGCTATCGTGTCCATTGCCTTCCCCGTAGTTTGCGGGTTCTTGTTCGGGCCGCAACTTGTAGGCGGTATGCTTATCGGCGCAACGATGTCGGCAATCATGCTTGCTATCTTCACGGGTAATGCAGGCGGCGCATGGGATAATGCGAAGAAGTTTATCGAATCGGGCGGTATTGCAGGCGCAGGCAAAGGTACGCCTACGCACGATGCAGCAGTTGTTGGCGACACGGTTGGCGATCCCTTGAAAGACACCGTTGGTCCTTCGCTTGACATCTTGATTAAGATTATGAGCACCGTTTCCTTGGTATGCGTTGCGGTATTCGCACACTTCAACTTGATGGCGTTGCTTGGCTAAAAATAAATAAAAGAGTGGTTGATTTTCAGCCACTCTTTTTGCTTGCAAAAAGAAACGGACGAGTGCATACTCGTCCGTTTTTACTTGTGTATAGGGGAATTATTTTTCTTCGCTTTCGCCGTTTGACAAACCCACGACGGAATCGACCGGCATAGCAAACGCAATGCCTTGTCCGTCGCTATCCAAGCCCACTTCCTTATAAAGTGCGTGCAAAATGTCGTTTTTGCAAGCGGTGGGAACGAGAATCATAACGATTTCCTTTTCAGGTTGCACGGTGATTCCGAAAAACTTTTCCGCATCTTTGGGTGCAGTGCCACGTGCGCTGATAACCGTGCCCCCGCGCGCCCCGTGTTTTTTTGCGGC
>JAZQWG010000033.1:0-47076 GCA_045632265.1 Candidatus Scatosoma sp. | reverse complement strand
ATTCTTTTTCCATTTTGCCACGAGCGTTCTATTAGCAGCTGTAAAGGTATAGGTTGCATCGGAGGATACCTTACCGTCATTTTCGTACCAACCGTCGAAGGTATAGCCCTCGTTAGCCGTTGCCGTAAGGATTACGGTTGCGCCGTATTCATAAGAACCGGCACCTGCAACAACACCGCCCATTTCGCTCGTTGCCGTAATCAAATAAGTAATTTTCGTCCAACGCGCCTCTACCGTAAGGTTTGTCGTCGCCGTGAACGTGTAGGTTGCTCCACTAGATTGTTTTGCTCCATTCACGTACCAACCGTCAAACTCATAACCCGTATTGGTGCTTGCCGTAAGGATTACGGTTGCGCCGTGGTCATAAGAAGCAGCACCCGTCACATTACCTGCTACCTCAATATTTTTATTGATGGTCACCGTATATGTATTCTTCGTCCATCTTGCTACGAGATCTTTACTGCTAGTGACTGTAAAGGTATAAGTAGCAGAAGACGTCAACTTCGTATTGCCATCATACCAACCGTCAAACGTATATCCTACGTTGGTCGTTGCAAGCAAGGTGACCGTTTCACCCTCCTCGTAATTACCGCCACCCGTCACGCTACCCGCCTCAGCGATATTTTTCCCTACGGAAATCGTTTTAGCATCGGTAATGCTCAATCGAACAGTGTAGTATCCAACGTCCGTATATACGAGCAAAGGCAAATCATTATTGTCAACCAAGTAGTCGATATAGTCTTTCGTCAAAATCAGCGTTCCATTCGCAAACGACCACGCCGTACCCGGTAATACGGCTTTGCCTCCCCTGGAAATGCCATAGACGGCGGTTGCACCACTCAAAACAACACTCTCGTCACATCCCTTAGTCGCCGTCAAAGAAATAGGCGTTGATTGTAAAACATTATTATCAGTAATATTTACGACAACGTTAATCGAACCCTTTTCCGTATGAATTACGAATTCCGTCTTCCCTTCCGGCAACAAGGATATGTAATTAGCATCTAAACAAAAACGCCCGTTTTCATACGTATATGCGCTACTATTTAAGACGGTGGATTTTTCTCCTTTACGTCTTACATCAACTTGCGTAATCGCTTCGCCGTACGTTTCTAAATTGTAAACCACGGGCAGTACGACACCTTTTTCGCGTGCAACTTCCGTTTCCCCCGTCACCTCGGGATGATTGGGCGTCGTCGTAATCGTCACATCGTCCAAGTACGCGTCTAATACGCAACAAGCAATCGAGACGTAGCCCGCATCCAAATTTTTCGCCTGCGAATCGTACGTAGGAACGGTAAACTGCGTCATCAACGTATCGTTAAGATAGAGAGTAAACGTATTTTCCCATACAACGCATTTATAGTTCACCCAATCGCCGTATATGTTGGAGGTTTCCACCGTATTGGTTGCCGTACCGACGGGCAAAGGGTCTCTACCAATATCCCAAAGCAACGCTTCAGAAAAATAATACGGCGTCGTACCCGATTCATCTTGCGACCTCGTACCTACACGCGACGACATAAATGCGTTGGTAGTGTCTATGAACGCGCCGTCGTATGGTTGATAATCACCGTTTGCATCCAAATTTTTCTTTCTATTGAGCGTAGCAATCCAAGGCGCAGTCACACTGCTTGCGCCAACACAAGTATTTTTGACCTTATACCTAAAACTAATCGTATAGTTTTTTAATAGCAACGGCTCACCATCTTTGCTAGGCGTTATGTAGAAGTAAGAGTTTCCACCTGCGCCTACGCCCAAAGTTTCTTCCGTGTCAATGTCCAAAACTTTATTAGAAGGATTGTCGGGATCTGCGACAACAGATGCCCATGTATTATCCGTCCAACCTATTTTTTCACTTCCTTCCGTTTGTCCTAACTGCGCAAGGGTATCTGCTTGGTCGAAATAGTAGTTGGACCAGTTGCTAACTCCCATTTCGTCGTAGGAATCATACGCAGAGAAATCGTCGCTAAAAATGGTTTTTACGTTTTCACTCTCCGCCGTCGCCTTATTCGTCTTCACAAGAGAAGGCATTACCAGCGTTCCAGACATAAGAGCAATAATAGCAATTGTAGATAAAGCAATTTTTTTCTTCGTCATAATTCTATTCTCTTTTTATTTATTTCTTTCTTACTACGATTAACGCGCCTTCGCCTGCCGTCAAAGTGACCGTAATCGAATTGCCTGTGTGGGTCGTGGTTTCCGACTTGAACAACGCAGGATTTCTTTGAATTTTTTCTACGGTATATTCGCTGTCAAAATTCAACGTAATTGTACTGTTTGCGCCCGTGTGCATAGGGTCTTGCCCATTTCTCGCATTGGAAGACGACTCTATGTTAGAAGATGCAATATAATACGCATAGCCTTTATCTTGATACTCAAAACAACCAACGACAGCATTGGAATACTCATCTCCTCTCGTTACGCTGGTTACTGCGCCATACGAAGTCAATTCGTCAAAGACTTCCCCATTGTGCGTGAATCGATTATGATTTATGAAAGGATCTAACGTCGAGCCAACATAGATAATGCCTTTCGATGCGCTCTTCATCAATACGTGATCAACGGCGGCAATTTGCTCGTTGACGGCTTTACAATAATAATAGTAATCTAATTTGTTGCCTTGATGGTCCACCATACCACACAATTGATGGGTTGGATGGAATTCGACAGGTTGCCAGTAATTGAACCACTGAATCCCCTTCGCGCCGTATGCAAGAGCCGTGTGAACAGGCATAGCTATTTCAGAATAGGTAAGTTGTCTTGGTGTCACGCCTACTCCCGCCGGCGTATAACTACCTACCTGCACGAAGCTCCAAAAAGGAACGTTTGCTTCTAATGTTTTCTTACGAATATCGTTTAACGTCTGATAGAATTTGGGTTCTAAAACGGCACGGTAATTCAACCAAGAAGCAGGGTCAGACGTATTCCCTTCGTACGTATAAGGATAGGCGTAGAAGTCATAACTATACACTTGGGAGAACGTCTCCGCAATCGCCTTCTCAACGTATGCGTCGTAATTATCACTATACGTAGGATATGCACTGTCCGGTTGTCCGTCACCGTTCAAGTCAGGTATGCAATTCGGGTCGTTGATGGTATTCGCATCTACGTGCGCGCCGTGCCACAATACGCCGTCGAAAGCGTAAGAAGGCAAATGGTTGACAAAGGCAAGCTTGGTTTCGCCGTATATTTCGTGCGAGCGCCAAAGCTGGGTCGCGCTACCAAGGTCCTTAAAATGTTTAACCCCAGGCTCGTCAACAAAACCCGTCCCACCGTAAGCAGGTTGCGTCATGTAGTCCTGCGAAAGCAGATCTATCGCATTAACACCATACCTGTTGATATTTTCATAGGCGGTGTCGTCCTTTACTATATACACCATACCCACTTCGTTGGCGTATTTAAGCGCGTCCATAACAGCCGTGTGCGATGCGGGGTCAGACGTCCATTTGTCGTGCAACCCGTGGATAAAGTTAATCCCGCTTTCCTTCATGGTTTGATAGTTTTCAAGCGTGATTTGGTTAGGATATGAAACGGGCGCCAACTTATTTTCCGGATTGTTGGCGTAGTCGGGCCAAGAAACCGTCATAGCCGGCGGGGGCGAAGACCAACCGCCAATGGGCATTACTTCGTCGCCCAACTGCGTGAAATAGAAGCTATTGTACCCTTTTTCATTACGCCACTCGTCCGAGCTAAAAGAGGTATTAGGATACATAGCACTTTCATAATCGCTCAAAGCCCCTTTCGAGCCCTCCTCAAAAGATTTTCCGTTGGTCGTAGCGAAAGCGACAGCCATAGGGGTCAACGCCATAGTAGAGCCCAACACACACGCTAAGGTTATGCCGATAGTCTTTTTCTTCATACCTTTCTCCTTGATTTAATTAAATAGTTTTCTATATTATATCTTATATATTTAGTGTTGTCAATACCATTTCCAAATTCCTCCAACTCTTTAATTTGCCCCATCAAGACGGGTAAAAAGTCAAAGACAAAAAAAACGTTTTCTTTTCCCAAAAAATCGCTTTAAGACAAGATTATACAACAAAAAACAACCCAAATCGAGCCCCTATTAAGAGGGTTCGATTTGGGTTGTTTGTGGCTGGGGCGAAGATATTTTGGTTTCTTGCCAAAGCTTCGCACTGCCGACAAGCGTATTGCTTTTTCTTTCTTATCCGTACGGACAGTGCTTGCGCGAACACCCGAATGACGGAGTTAGAGGAATTTTCAGTCCTCTCAAAAAGCCCCTATTTTACTATTTTTAATGGTTTTTATTGATAAAAACCATTAGTTTTGCTTTATACACTAGAAATTTTCCCAAAACTTTACCCCAAAAACTAATGTTCAGCAATAAAACCCCTATCCATTGTCGCAAGTGGATAGGGGTTATCTGTTCTTTTAGCTTTTATTTTAATTTTGCATATTTATAAATCTACACGCCAAAACTTTTGGAAACGTTAATTGTTGCTTGATATAAATTTTCACTCAACAAAAAGATTTTGCGTATATTCGGATGCCACAACGGAAACGTTGATTCGGGACAACGGACCCGTTATCATAAACGCACTACCACGAGGATTGTTGATAATATCTTGTTGTTCCGTTTCGTTGATTTCTCCCGCCTTTTCATACAACGTACAAAGGTCGCCCATATCGTTGGGAGAAAGCGCAAATATCATCGAATATTGACAAGCGTTGATGATTGCCGTGGACTTTCTTGCAATTTCAGGGCTGCCTACAAAGTCCTTGATGTTTTGCGTGATTACGATTTGCATACCGTTGTATTTACGAATACGCTTTGCAAGTTGGAACATGAAATCAAGTGCAATGGGATATTTTGTATCAATAAATACGTGCGCTTCATCGATTACAACGATAATCTTTCTATCCGTACCGTACTTAATGTTAAAGTCACGATTTTTGATAATTTCATTATCCAGCCATTTCAAAACAAGCAACATTTGCGCATTGGCAATCGTGCCGTTTTTGTTCGCCAAAAGGCTTTGGAAGTTGAACACCGCAAAGTTTTCATCTACCGTCAAACTGTTTTCGCCGTTCCAAAGGTTGGCGTTTCTTCCCTTCCCTGCAAATTTAGCAATGTAGTTGTGCAAAATACGCAAGTTTGCAATATCGTATTCTACCGTAGCTTTATCTTGCTCATCTACAATCAATTGGAACAAGTCATCAAACGTGGGATAGTCCTTCGCTTTCAATTTAGCAAATACCGTTCCTTCGGTTATCCCTTTTTGTTCGTACAGTTTCAAAATAAGGTTGTTGAGATATTCCAGTGCATCCGCGGAGATACCTTGCAATATTTGTTTGAAAAATTCCTCCAAGAACTGCAAATGCACGGAGAAGTTCGTCGTTGTACCATCATCTTCCGCCTCATCCGCGTCCAAAGACGTAATAACGTGGAACGGATTTAACCGACCTTCCTTTGCCGTACCTACGTCTATCATCTTACCGTGGAGATTGTGCGCCAAGTTTTGATATTCGTTTTCGGGGTCAAGAATAAAAATTTTGCTGTTTTCAGCCGCTAAATTAGTCAACAGGGTTTTCGTTGCAAACGATTTACCACTACCCGACTTACCCATAATGACCATATTGGAGTTTACACGCTCTTCGTTGCGTTTGAAAAAATCGACCACAACGGGGAAGCCGTTGGAATGCCCAAGCAAAACCCCTTTATCGTCCATAATGTAATTCAACACGAACGGAAACGATGCAGCCACCGACGATGCGTGTATCGAACGATAATACTCTTTCATACCATCGTACGCCGACAAATTGGACGCAACAAAACCACGAATTTGTTTAGCAACGTTTTCACTGACGTGGAATCCGTTTTCCGAAAGCATACTCTTCACACGTTTTTTCAAGTTTTCATTGTTAAGTTTATTGTCGTAAACCGTAATATGTATGGTTACCTCAAACAACGTTTCATTGTCGTTTTGAAGCATACTTAAAAGATTTACAAGCGAATTGACGTGCGTTTGTTGGTCGATAATATCCGACGCTTTGAAAGAACGTTTGGTAAGCAATTCTTGCAAAGCACGGTCGATACGATGAACAGCTTTAGATTTCTCAATGGGTTGCATATTCATTACAACTTTGGTGCCTTCCACGTTAAACAAGCGGAATCCCCACGCATTTTTAACCGTCATTGGATAATCACGTACGGTGAAAATCGTACACTCTCTACCGTCAACAATCGTACTGTTGAGTTTGAAGGATACTTCCGAAGGGGTTGCGTAATCAAGATATTCTTCTGGATTATAATACTTAATATCCCGCTCATCAAAGTCGTTGGTGTAGTTGTATTTCAAAAATACTGCCAATTCCGCATCGTTAAGGCGGTGGGATTCTATCGTATATTCCTTGAATTTTAACATCGCATCGTTAATTAGTTCCGCAATCAACGATTTGTTCGCATCGTACACCACGAGATAATAACCCGATTTGTACACCTTGTTGGTGTAGTTCAAATTATCTAAAATTTGCAAACGGTCGTCCACCATATTTTTTCTTGGAATACTTTCTTCGTAGGACAAACCACCCGATTCGCAAGTTTTATCCAGCGCAGGTTTCTTTTGTTTCTCTTGTACGATATATTCGTCCATTAAAATCGGGCGGTCTATTTTTACAATACTTGCCGTAGTCTTTCCCGTAATGTTTTTTAACACGTTGGTAAATACACGGTCGATAATCTCCGATTGCTTATAAGCCGATAACAAACGGAACTCTTTGGGCATAATTTCCAATACACCCGCATAATATTCGCCGTATTCAATCACTTCATCACTAATCCCCTTAAATGGAATGAGTGCATGAATATCGTTTTTTGCGTCTTGGGAATTCTTTTTATAGATTTTACGACTGAACATAAACCGTATCAAGTTCCCAATTTGCATATACAGTTTTTCGCCTGCCACCGGTAAGTACAAACAAACGAATATACCCAATACAATCGCCATTAACACGTACTGCAAAGCACCGAAGTTTGTAAACAATAACAATACTTCTGTGCCAAAACCGATTAAAGCGATAATAATATCCACAAGTGTGAAATTTCGGTAAAATTCCACTTTAACTTTTGTCTTTTTAGGAATAATTCTCATAACTACGTCCTTTTAACCCATTTTATTTGTGCTTATCGCTTTCTTGCTGTTTTTGCTGTTGTTGTGGCTGTTGGTTTGCCTGTTGTTGGTTTTGCAACGATTGTTTGATAGTGTCGCTCGCCTGATTATTTACTTTATCGTCCTGTTTCTGACCGCCGTTATTTTGTTTCCCATCAGCATTAGGGGACACATTTCCAGCAGGCGCACTTTGAGCCCTACCATTAAGCGTATTTTGGAGTTGGTTTGTCACACCGCCCGTCATACCACCTCGGTTTAATTTTTCGATAAAACGATTTTCTTTTTCTTCTTGTGCTTGCCGTGCGTTTATCTGGTCGACGTTGCCGTTGATTTTATCCATGATAGAACTCATAATAGGTTTGCCCGTAACTTGTTCAATCATCGTTTTCCCTGCATTAAAGTACCCTTTAACACCCTTTGCAACGCCACCTACAACTTTGCCTGCCATATGCCCAGCCATAGCCATACCGCCAAGCGCATGCGTTTGGTCACGCATTTCTTGCGAACCTGCACCTTGGGAAATTAGGTTGCCGATGAGTTCCATACCCCGTCGACAAGCCAAAGCCCCGCCTAGCACAAATACGAGTTTGGTTAAGCCGTTCATAAAGGAATTGTCGAAAAATGCAATACGGTTTGTAACCGACATCAACAACATAAAGATGTTTAATGCGATAATACCACCATAGGCTAGCAAAAACTTGTTGATAACTTGATCTCGCCACAACTTAAAACGCGCGCCTTCGTCCAAAACAGACGAACTGATAGAAATGGGAGATATTACAAACAATATCATGATACTAATTACCCTTTCAACAAAGGATAACAACGTAAGCCCCAGCATCAGAAGAACGGCAATCGAACCCAAAAAACCAAGGAAGAAGTTGATTTTACTCAGTTTGAAATAGGAAGCAACGGTAGCTGTATCGTAATAATCCAGCTCCCCGCTTCTAAACATATTCAAAGCCGTTTCTTTATCCAACGAACCGTTGTACGCCTCTTCCGCAAAAATCGTGAACATAGACGAGCCCAACGAAGCATCTCCAAACGAAGTCGCTGCGTAAATGGCACGCATAAACGTTGTTACGGCAACCGTGGCAAGCAACATAAATCCTGGTACTAACAAGAAATATAAAACAGTTTTCGCTGTATCCCCACAAATTTTTTGTGGCGTTTTCCCTGCAAAATGCTCGGCTTGTCCACGTATCAAACGGTACACGGTAAACAGCATCAATAAGATAAAACCAATGATACAAACGTACTTAAAGGCATCCATGATTTCATCGCTGGATAAGAAATAATACGTAAGTTCCTTTTTTTCGCCGTTTACCTCAATCGATTCTATTCCGCAAAGCATATTTGCCAGTCTCAAAATAAAATCTATGCAAAAAAGCGGAACTTTTATTAAGCCGTATAAAAATTCCCAAAACCAATCAAACATACAAGTCTCCTTCCTTATACTTTCCTTGCGTCCGCACAATGAAACATTAAATAATTAAACGTAAACAAAACGGGAGGAGTTTCTTCTTCGTCCTTATTTTTTATGTAACAGTTATTGCGAATTCGCACAACGATAAACCACCTCGGCGGTACAACTTCCACCTCTTCAAATTCCAACAAAACAGAATTCCATTCATTGGTAACGGAAAAGTGGGAAACGAAACATAACGAACTATCGTTAAATACTTCGTCTTCTGTTATATCTTCCGATTCATCGCCCGTTTCATCGCCAGTTTCTCCCCCCGAAGCCGATTCGGAATCGGAAGAATCTTCTCCCGATTGCTCGTCATCCTTGGGAATACCGTCCGCGGTGTTTTCGTCGTCTATTTGGATTTTCGTGGGCATATGTTTCACCACGTAAAATTCCAAATCCAATTGCCCTGCATCTTCCGCCGTCTTGGCGAAAAACGCAAATTCGTCGATGGAAATCTCGTAATTTTCAGCAACACGAAAACCAATATAGGAATATTGCCCGTAACCAAGTGTTGGCACAACGGGTATCCCCATATCTTCCAATGTTATATTTCTATTAAACTCGGCGATATTAAATTGTTTTATCCCTGTGCGAGAAAGTACGTAAACGCTTGAAAAATATTCCTTAAACGCATTTTCGTCGTCCCCTACGCCTAAATCCACACACCCCGTACAAAAGGGCATGCTGAAAATAGCGCACAAACAGCCCACTATGGTTTTACACAAAAATCTCATAATTTTTCGTCGTTGAATGATAATTAGTCACCGTAACTTTGCCAAAAATTAATTAAGTGAGGAAGCGCAACCTGGCACATAATCAACAATACGAAAATCATTACAAAACCGATAATCGCATGGATTAACGCTTTCTTTGCTTGTTCGTGTTCTTGAGGGTCAGCCGATTTTGCATACTTAACACCCAATCGAATGCAGTAAATCAAACCAATAGAGCCAACTAAGCCCAAAAGTACGGGAATGACGACCTTGATAAGCTGCGTAATCGGATCTACGATTTGCTGTACTTCCCCTTGCGTGATTGCCAAAATAAGATTTGTGAGTTTCATAATATTCTCCTTTATATTATTTATTTTTTATTTTTTATTTAATACGAATTTTACCGTTAAGACGGATATAAATGAGTCCGCCAATTGCCATAAACAGCAGCAACAAACAAATGACGACGTTGGATGCGGTGTTCGTCTTAAACACACGAACAAACTCGTATTCCACACTATTCCCTGCCTCGTCGTAGATAACGATTTTATATTCCCCAGGTTTTGTGATTTGGGGCGTATCTCCATCGTTTTCAATTTGATAAATTATATACGGCTCGGAATTGTTGTCCCTATAAAGAACAACTACGTCCCCTGCTTTTAAGCCGCTAAGCATTACGTCTTCTCTCGTTGACATAAACGGTTCAACGCCCATCAATGCAACTTCGGGCTTTTTATTGTCTATTACCAAATCCAACGTATTCGTTATACCCGTAGGCAAATGCACCAATTCAAGCTGGTACTTTCCGTCGTATTCTCCATTCGGCGCAAAGTGATAGGATTGTTTGCCGTCTTCTATCACCACTTCACCGACAAGCGAAATAGCGTTGTTACCGTCTTGGTAATACCATACTTGCAAAATTGCATAATCCTCATCTACCGTAAAGTTGAACGATTGTTGCGCCTTCTTATATATGGTAAATTTGATTTCTTTCGTATTGCCTACTTCGTCCGTCAAAACAAGTTCGTAGAACCCCTGCTCGTCGAATAGCATCGTATCGGTTTTATACGTTTCGCCGTCCTTCTTTGCTTGCACCGTAAACTTCTCGCCAAGTGAGTGCAAACGCACCCCGTTGTCGGTGTTTACACCGCTTTCTACATCCTTCGAATCGCTTGTCAATCTATACAAAACTTTCGTATCGACGGTAAGCATTCTCATCGTTGTATTGCCCGCAATATCGGTAAACGTAAACAGGTACGCTCCGTCTTCGGAAAGTATATCTCCTTTTGCATACGTATCTTGGTTTTGCCCGTCATGCGTATATACAACGTTTAAATCTCCTTCCCAAACGTAGGCAAATTCCCCACGTAAGCAGGTAGCGCCGTTTACGTTGAGCAAGGTTTCTTCCGTACGCAAAGTAACCGTAGGTGTTTTACGGAACAAGTGGACGGTAAACGCATAATAGTTGCCGTATTCATCCAAATACTCTACACTGTATGAATCGTCTTTTTCACCAAGGTTACTAGGCACCGCAAATTGATATTTGTCATCGGTAAAGAACACTTCTTTGCCATCCACAAGCAAACGGTAAACCGTTGCAGTGTTTTTCAAGCAAAGCAAATGGTTGGTCCAAGCGCCTTGTTCTTGCGCAAACGTTAAGTCGTAAGGACTGTCCTCGCTTTGGCTTTGTGTACGACGGAGCAACAAAAGCTGTTCTGCCCTGGAAACATATACGGTTTGCATTGCCATATTTCCATACGCATCACCAAACGCAATTTCAAATACACCGTCCGTTTTTCCGATGCTTTGGTGGAAATTCTCTTGCTTGTACAGTATTTTATCTTGGGAAACAAGGTCGTAGAGCAAGGTCCATTGTTTCGTATCCTTCAATCGGTACGCAACAAATGCAATACTATCGTTTTCGATATTCTCACGTTTCAAACTAATAGGTGCATTTGTATAAAACTTTTCCTTATACAGTGCGTTTTGGTTGAAACCTTTCAAATAATCTTGATAGCTCACTGTTTTCGGTGCTTGAATGCTACAACGCAACGTAAACACGTTTTCACATTGGTCTTTTATGGTGATAACGTATTCGCCGACGTTTTGTACGGAAAATTGAATTTTACCGTTGCTTTCCACAGCCGTAAACGGCAGTGACGTTCCGTTCTTTTGCAAATAAACTTCCGCTTCTACGTTCCAAATACAAATGTTAAACTGTCCGTTGGTATGGAAATCATATGTTCCGCCCGTGGACAATCTATGTACTTGTTCATCCCAAACGGTGGTTTCATCCGCGTATTCTAATGCAACGTCAATTCTTAAAGTGAAACTGATGCGTATCAACTTAACCGTTTCGTTGCCATATTCGTTGAGGGCAACCACCTTATAATACCCTTCTTTATCCAAAAAACCGTTACTTTGTCCGTTTTCATACAACAATACAGGCATTACGTTTTGGAACGTCAACGTATATTCTTCCGAATAATACAACCATATTTCATTCAAATCACTCGAAATATCAGCCACCGTCAACACTTTGTTCGTACCGGTAAATTCCGTTGCGCTTGCCGTTACTTTATCCGTTTCGTCTTTTGCTGAAACCATCGTAAACTGCGCAAACACGTTGGAACGTTCAAATTGTATCACCCGTGGAGAATATTCGTTAAGGTCCGTGATACAAAGTTGCCAGCGTTCATATTGTTCTTCGGGTTCTGCAAAGAAAAGAGTCAACTCTCCATTTTGATAGGTATAATCCACCTTAAAGTTGGTCTCTTGCAGAGTGCCACTTCTTGACAATACATACGGTGCGCCTTGTTGCGCCATAACTTCCGTACTTGCGTCGTATACCAAAGTGGTAATTACCCCATCTTCGTAAACCCAGTTCAACGTTTGATACACAGAACCGTTATACCAAGCAACCGCCAAAACGCCTTCTTGCTTGATAACAATGCGAACTTCTTTACCCGTCTTTTGCCCGTTTGTATAAACGTAATTATCTCCTATTTTTTCTATGTAGTCGATAGGGTTATCGGGTATGTTTTGCCGTTCATTGTCGATATAATATTCCACTTGCAAATCGCCCGTTAAACTAAACTCCATCGTGGACGTATTGCCGAGCATATCGGTTACAGTAAACACATAGTTTCCGTACCCTTCTACCATAAACTCCCGAACGGTCGAGCCCAAATTTATAAGAGCCCCATTATCTTTCACGTAATAAGCATTGGAAATTTCCGTATCGTCCTCCCAGCGAATGGTTGCCCGTTTCGAGCCGTACGTGCCACCGTTTAAGATAGCGACGTTGCTAAACTCGCCCGTATCGGTAAACAATACGTCGTTGCGACCTTCTTTCTCGTTAAACACATATATCGGATTATGCACGTGCCCACTGATAACAGGAGGTTTTTTATCCTCTAAGCAGGTAATCAACAAATAAGTGCTTTCATCGTTTTCATACGCAATCTTCAACGTCCAGCCTTGGCTACTAGTTGCAAGGTCTATTGCATTGTACATCCCCAAGGTAGCCAATTTATACGTAGGTGCATCACCAATGAAGCTAAAGGTGTAGTATCCCATAATTTCATAACGAATACGAATATCGGTAGAACCCGATATGAAATATACGTTTTCGTTTTCTTCGCTTTGCTTCACGATAGCAGGTGCTACCCCTATTGCCTCCATAGGCATTTTCGTTATCTTACCGTCTTGGATATAGAAAAATTCCACTGCAGGGAACGGACGGCGATAATCGATTTCCTTCTCCGTTTCGTAACCGTAAATATCCACTACTTTGATGACGTATCTTCCACTTTGCTTAAAAGAAAGTTCGTTCTCATAGGCAATATCCAACAATACCTCATCCCGCCATACTTCAAACTGTTCCACTTCGTAGGATTCACGATTGATGATTACCTTCAACAGGTTATTATTCGACTGAGACTCAACCTCCAAATCCTGGGTGTTGACTTTTATGTAAACAGTCGTTTTATTCCCCAATCGGTCATAGAGATACAACGTATAGTTTCCCGTCTCTAACGCGTATCCGTCCGCAAACTCATTGAGTTCGTTCATGAACATAAACACCGTAACGGTTGCCGACGAGCCTTTCGTCAAATACAAATACGCGTATTCGTCCTTTTCCGACGGAAATCCCGCAGCACTATGTACTCCGTCTAAAATATCTTTTAACGTTATGCTTGCCGCACGAATGGTTACCCCATCCAAATTGGCATCAATATACCCGCTTTGCAGACCTTGGTTTTGCGTACTAAATTGGTAACGAAGTATAGGCTCGTCAAAGTCGCAATAGATATAGTATTCTTTCCAACCGTTGCTGAATTCTACAATCTTATATACGCCCGATGAAGTGATAACGTCCTTCAAACTTTGTCCGTTTTTGATTTCTCTCCACTCTTCCGTATTTTCCAAACAATAGTAAGCAAAATCGCTTTTGTTCGGGAACGTAAACGTGTAATTGGCAATCAACGGCATCTGCGTTACTACACCGCCTACACTTTCCATGATAAAATTGTCGTAAATAGCAGGGTCACCTGAATACTTGATAGGTGTACTAAACCCATCTGAAACACTTTGCTCCGCATAGAAGATACCGCCCTTATCGTACGTAGGTTGCGCATAAACGCTGTCCGTACCTTCATGAGAAACGGTTAAATACTTCCATTCGTTATCCGAATAATGGGTAATCTTTTTACATACGGTTTCTATCGCATTGGTTAAATTATCCGACAGCGATTTTATGTCCACTTTATCCTGTTTGCCATCGCCGTAGAAGTAGTACACCCAACGTTCTGTTGATAGATTCCCTACCTCCCAAGCCGTACTCTTATAACGAATCCAAGTCTGTCCAATGCCCGCCTCGTGCTTTTCGCCTTCCGCCTTCTTATAAACGTTGGACGTGCCTTGGTTTAATTGGTCAATGATACTTGCAGCGCTTTCATCAAGATATAATACACTCAAATCTTGATATTCCATAAACCGCACGTATTCCATCGCTTTATTTTTGCTGGAAAAAATGGGGGTTACTTTCTTGTCGCCCAAAGCATAAAATCCTTCCGTGCCGTAGCGATAATATTTATTGGTCTTCAACGCCCAAACCTTATTGATGAGCAAACGCTCGTTGCTGTATATATTTGTATAATTATTAGGTGCAGCGTCCACTTGGGTAACGTAGAAATTGAGCACATTGGATTCCTTGCTTTGAATTTTCATAATCACTTCAAAGTATCCCGTGGTTTGTGCCCCTAACGTAAGGATATACTTATTTCCATCCGCCGAACCAGAAATCCCTTCATCCGCCCAAGATTCTTTGGGGATAATTTCACCATTTCGACGGATATCCGCAATATCCCATACGTCCGTTCCTTCCAACGCTTCGGTGGAAAAGCATATGCTCTTTCCGTTGAAGTAAATTTTCTTACCGTTTATCAGTTCATCCGCTTGTGTATCTATGCTTGCAATGAAAACGGAACGGGTATCAAACACCAACTCGTTTTCATAGAACGTTTCTTCGCACTGATTACCAAGCGAGTCTTCCGCAATCATCGATATCGTGTACGTGCCGTACGTATCGGCTGATAATCCTAACGCACTAGCTTTCAATTCATAGGAATATACCCCGTCATCCACAGTCATATCCGAAGATATCAAAGCTTTATCGTAAACAGTTTGCGCAAATACCTGCCCCCCGCCTTCGTTATACGCATGCAAATATACCTTTTCTACGTCCACAAGCGAATCGGCTATCCGAGCGGATACAAAATGGCTTCCCTTGTACGATTGCGGGTCAGCGCAGGCAAGTTCACTAATGGTAGGCGGTGCATTATCAAACGTAAACAATTTTGACGTTCGATAAGTTTCCACACCCGTTAAGCTTTGGACTTTTACGTGCAAATAATAATCGCCCGTAAGCCCACTTTTTTCTATTTTGTTCTCAGTGTCAAACGTAAAGTTTTCCACCTTCGTCCAAGCAACGCTTGTCGGGGTTTGCGATTGCGACCAAGCAACGTACACTTCCCCTTGTGAAGAAATATTTCCAACCTTTACGTTTGCTGAATGCGCACGTTTGATCCCGATGGATTCATCAGAAATGGTAACTTGCGGTTCTCTTGTATCAACCTTACAAGGCAACGTCGTTATTACCCCTGTTGATGTGGGCGCTTTCCATACGTTGTTGGTGTTGGATTTATTCCAAAATAAATCGTACACCTTATTTTTAGTCGTATTTATACTACCATCGTATGCATTTACAAAACCGTAAACTTTTACGCCTTCTTCCGTTTGATAAATTTTATCTTTATCCAACGTCGCCTTAAAAATCAAGGTATCCGTATAACAACCAGAATCATAAGTGAAATATACCGTTTCGCTGCCGATTTCCGTTTTTAACTGCAACGGGTTACTTGAATCAGAAACAACTTGAACGGGTTCACTCATACGGACTGCGATATACATATCACTTTCAGGTCCGTAAAGACCGTTGTTCATATCGTAATCTACCACAGTAGGTGCACTGTCATTGACAATAAACGAATTAATGTAGACATCGCTAATTTTCTTTTTGGTTATATTTGCCAGGTTATGGATACGAAGATAAATCTGCTCATCGCCTGCCAACTTTAAGAATTTTTTATTGGTAACGCCCTCTTTCGTTCTCGACGCCAATTTTTCCGTTTGGTCCACTGTATAATCTGTATAATCTGACCAATCGTACCAAGGAACGGTATGATTCCATGGGGATTTGTATTCGTCCATACCAGCACGGAATCGTGTCGTATCAGACCCCCCCTCTTTTTGTATAATGGAGAAATCAAAACCACCGCTTTTACCGCTTTGTGAGACGTAAAAACTTCCGTCATAATATATTTGCATTTCTGTATTGCCGTAGTAGGTGAACAGTTTTTTCGTTTCCTGATTCAACGCCAAAAAGTTTCTCGGCGAAATAACAGACGTAATTCCAATGTCGTTATTCCCACTACCTTTCCCCAATTCTTTCGATTGCGAACCATCGTTAAAAGTGATTTGCGTTCGATTGGTGTGAACTGCGCCTATATACACCATAGCGTTAGGGTTTTTCTGCGTACCCGCAGGGTCGTAATTGGTAATGGACTTGTTTTCAACTAGACTGATATTATACCCCGCGCTGGGAAAAACGTAAGAACGTATTGACCCGCCGCCAGGTGCGACAACCGCATCTTTAACGCTTACGATACGTACGCCAAATTGATGCAGATGATTTGTATCCGTCTTGGAATAATATTGTGTCCCATCGTAATTCACATGGTTGTAAATGGGTATGTAGAAGCTAGTACATGACGTATTAGGGGATAACGTAAATTCTTTTTGCTTAACTGAACGGTACTCCACGTCTCCTCTTGCCGAAATATCAAAGGTTTCCACCACCACAACAACGTCGTGCGTTCTTTTCCCCTCTATGAAAATGAATACAGGTGCGCAGTCCCCGTTAACATTTAGGTTGGGGACAAGAATACCATTTTCGTCCAATTCAACTTGGCTGTCGTTTTCGCCCCATCTCAAATAGACGCTCGGCAACTCCAACTCTTCCGCCTGCGTACTTTCCGCAAGAGAGAACACTACCTTTTCTCCGCCCGTAAACAGCCCGAAACTTATTGAAAAGCAAATCAACAGACTGCACAATACGAAGATTATTTTCAAACAAATATTTTTCTTGTTTTGCATACTCATTCTCCTAATGCCAATCTGTTTCTTACAGAAATGTCGTAGAATACTTGTTCTTCATCAAACAGTCTGCCTTCGATATCATCCGTAGCCATTTTCCCCATTTTATAAAGCGGGGATTTGTAGCTGGGGGTAAATTGCGTTTTCAAAGGATAGTTCCCAAACGTAACGACAAGGGAGTTCCCCGAAGAAAACTTATTGTTGAGTTTTTGTAATTCACTGGGATAAATAAGCGGGCGCGTTTGAATACTTTGCGAGAACGTTGTGTCGTTCTTTTTACTACCCGATGTGCTTTGCGTAACAACCGTTACATTGCCGCACAATTCGGAATATTCTTTACACGTACCCATATCGTTAGAACCGATGAACATTTTGATACCACAGTTCCCTTTTACAATGTCCGCCACTGTATCCCCATAAACGTTGTTCAGCTGTACGTACGACTGAACGACCATGTTAAACCAAATCTTTCTCGAACGACCAACAGTAATCATCTTATCGAATTTTTCAATCTTGGGCATATTACCGAATTCATCGAGTATGTAATATACGTTTCTTGGCAACGATAAATCTTCATACGACGACGCTACTTTAATAAGTGATTTATACACGTTGGTTAAGAAAATGGAAGCCAAACCGTGTCTTGTGTCTTTTTCATCGGGAATCTTGACGAACAATGCCGTAGGACGTTCTGCCAAATCGGACGTTTTGAAGTCGGATGATGAAGTCAACGCACATATACCCGTGTCGTTAAATATGGAAAGCTTTTCTAAAAGCACGCTCATATACGACGAACGTGTTTTATCGGGTGCGTCTAAAACTTGTTTGGATGTTGCAACCGCTTTGCTCAACGGGCTTCTACCCATAAAGTATTCTCTAAGTTCTCTATATTCGTCGTTGGAATTTTGCAAAATTTTAGACATATTGAAAAGATTGAACTTTTCTTTGGTCATACCCAATTCAGGGTTTTCGCTGTCTTCCAACATAGCCAACAGCACGCCCATTGTAATAGAACGTGCGCCCTTTTCCCACATCGGGTCGTTTTGGTTTTGTACGGGGATGAGAACGGATACTAGGTCGTTCATGTCTTCGTACATTTCATCAAACGTTTGCGTACGGAAAATCTTTACCTCACGGACAAGCCTATCCATCGTCGGGTATGCCTTGCCCTTAAATTCATACCACTTATCCTCAAATTCTTCAAGCTTTGCACCAAGCTCAAACCCGCTTTCCTGTACGGGAGTATCATAACAAAACGCTTGGTTTTCAGCATTCAAATATTCTTGATACGCATCCCAAAGCGGTTCTAACGGGTTCCAACGGTACGAATGGTACGCATCACGCAAGTCCAATACTTTTACGTCATATCCACGTGCTTGCAAAAATTTACTGTGCAAAGAAAACAACTCGCCTTTAGGGTCGGTCATAATCATAGACGACCCCGCCCCACTTGCACCCAAAAGTTGTATCATCGGGTTGATAAACGTTGTCGTTTTACCACTACCTGTACTACCGATAATCAAACCATGGCAAGGGGATTGAAACGTGATATCCATATCGTTTTTGCCGTCAAACTTTGCACGGATAGGCACACCGTCTTGTTTCATCTCCGCAAGGTCGGAATACTTACAAGATTTGAAAATTTTATCCCGTTCGTCATCTCGCATCCAACGAGAATTTTCCAAGTTCGCTTCAATTTGCCCAAGTTTACCCTTACCCCTTAATCTTCCAAACGAATGAAAAAACATGACAAGTTCGTCACGATAGATAAAGACGTAATAAATAGTGGCAAATATCAAAAACAACGCCATCCATATTAAATAAAAGCTTGCGGCGCTCCAAAAACTGCGGAAAATAACTTGCCAATTCATATCGCTTATCGACGGAGAACTAACCAAGGCATATATAGGCAATGCCAATATACCGCAAACCAATATCATCGAATAAAAGGACATTAGAAAGGTATATACCGCCCCCGTCAGTTGCTTTAATAGAAAGGCAATAAATATGGAGAAAAGCATCAAGGCGTATAAAACGCCCGACGCTATCAACCACTCTATAATGGGTAATTCCCCAAATATCATCCATACCCCTATCAACGATAAAACTAAGGACAAAATTAGGGACACCACTGCTTGTGTTATAAGTTTACTTTTCATTATCCATTCCGGTTATTATAAGTTTTTATTCTCTTTCCAAATCGTTTGCTTTTGTCTTTTCTTCCACTTGTTTTTCCAAAACCTTTTGTACTTCTTGCGTTTCTTTTACAGGCTGTTGTTTTTCCTTTGCAAAATATGCACCCAATTCCACCTTGGTTGCAGGCGCAACTTTATACGTCCCACCGATACTTTCAGAAATGTGTTGTGAAAGGGTAACGTCGTTGTCAAGTTTTCTCAGCTCGTCTGCCTCCTTTGCAGACATCTCAAGCTTATACACTGCTTCTTTACGGGTGAGTTCCGCTTGTCTTTGGTGTTTTTGCATAAGATCCGTCTTTTGCGCAATTGCTTCCGTCTTTTGCACGTCCGTCATTTCCAAAGGCATTTGACTTACTGCATTTGTCGTATTGAAGTACACACGTCTATTTTCCAATTGTAATTGATCCGTTCTATCCACTAGCGACGTTTCAATGGCAGGATAACCCAAAATTTGTTTGGATATATTGTGACGTCTATTGGTAGCCAGTCTATCAACGAAATCCTTATCCACGTCGTCTCTACGATACAAACCTTCTTGCATATTTTCCAAATCCGTTTGCATATCTTTAACGCTCTTGTCGTACTTCTCTTGCGCAAACGCAACGTTGTCTTTTAATTGTTCGTACTTGCGGTCGTCTTTCCCAATTAAGCCAAGTTCAACCTTTCTTTCATAAACGCTCAATTTTGCTTGTTGTTGTTCCAAAAATTGCAAGTTTTCTTCCAAAATTTTATCTTGCGTCTTAAAAGTCTCGTCCATAGACTTTTGTATCTTGGCTTGGTCAGCAGGCATTCTTCTTAACGTTCTGGAATAGTGAGCACTTTCGTCAAACGCTTTTATCAACGCTTCACGCTTTGCGTGTTTTAAGTCCGCCGCCGCCTTCGCTTCCACTTCTATCTTCGCCATCGCTTGCAATTCGTTTTTGTCGTATTTAATGGGGAAGGTGTGTGCGTGTGCTTCGCTTTTGTTCAACTTCAAGCCTTCGTCTTTCATTTGTTGCAACGCCGATTTTTCCGCCCTCTTCAAAGAAGCAGATAAACCCAGTTTACGCAAAGCGCTTTCTTCTTTTTCTTTCTTGACGGCTTCTTTATACGCTTCTTTGTCCGTTGCTTTTAATTCCTTCAACTTATTCTTACGTGCAAGTTCTTCTTGCTTGTAACGTTCTTTTGCTTCCTTTAACGCCGCATTTTTAATTGCACGTTTTCTCGCCCACAATGCAAACCCGGAAAGTTCTTTTTTCGTTTCATTAGCCATGACTTGTTTCTCCTTAATCTTTCTCCACTTCTTTTGCTTCTATCTTCTTAACGCCATCCGCCGTCTTGGACAGTTTCCGTTCTACGGGTCTCTTCGTAAGATGGTCGCTTAAATCTACTCTAGCAGCGGTCTTTTTCTCACGATTTTCTTCAAACACTTTCCCTCTATCAAGTTCTTTCGTGTATTGACCCTGTTTACCTACACCAGGCAAAAGTTGTTCTTTATAATTAACGCCTGTGTGCGTCTTCAAAGACATTCTGTTTACTTCGACAATCCCCCAACGTCTATCCCACATATGGTTTTCGCTATGTTTTTGTCTATATGCTTCTTCAAAAGCACCTTTACAATACGTACTAGGGTCGCATTGTAATAATTGTCCCGATACCGCACGCTCGTTATTGGAATTGTACATAAACTTGTTGAACTCTTCGGGGTCGGACGATTTTACTTGTCTTAATCGCGCCCAATAATGGTCATCCGTCATCTTGCCCGATTTCCATTCCTTTTTACAATAGTCCATTTCTTTTTTGGTGATTTTGTCAATGTTCTTTTCCAGTTTTTTCGTCTTCGATTCAAACCGTCTCAATGCCCATTTTTCGCCAAAAGAAAGCGAGATTTTCTTTTCCTGCATTTCCAACAAAGCGGAGCGTTCTGCTTGCAAAGCTTCACGTTTATACATCAAGTCTTGTATTTTTTCATTGACGACCATTTCACGCTTTTGAAACGCCTCGATTTTTGGAGCGTCCATAATCCAATCCATATCGTTGAATTGAACACGCTTGTCTTGATAACTCTTGTTTGCCAATGCAAAAAGCTCTTTTTCTCTTCCTACTCGGCTCCAATGCTCGGTTACGCTTGCTTCGTATCTTTCCTTAATCTTTTGACGGCGTTCTGTTTCTTCCATCTTGACAAGGTCTTTCTTTAAAGACTGCAACTTTCTTTCATCCCGTCCGTTACGATTGGCTTTTTGTTCCAAGCCTGCAATCTCTTCCTTCTTTTCCGCCATTTTTGCACGTTGTACAGCTTGCGCTTGAAGACGCTTTTCGTCCATCTTCACCCCAACTTGTTCAACACGGGCTTTCGCTTCCGCTTTCACCGCTTGCACTTCCAACGTATAATTAAACTGGTTGGAATTTACATAAACGCCTCTAAACGGGTCTTCTTCCATAAGCGAATCGGCATGATTTTTATACATTTGCTTTTCAAAATCGGTTTTTGCTTCCGACTCTAAAAGCAAGGCATTCGTATTAAACAATCTAGCCGCATCCGCGTAACTCTGTTTCGCCGCGTCTAACTGTTGTTGTATTTCTTCCAAGCGGTCTTCGTCTTCCCCTACGGCAACACCGTTTTCTTTATACCGCATCAGTTTCGTCTGTTCTCTTTCCCAACCCCTTATCGACGCACGTCTTTCTTCCAAAATTTTCGTTTGTTTATCTACCAATTCTTGATGGGAAACGGCTGCTTTGTAATTGACAGCAGAGCTTCGCTGTACCTTTTCCAAATAATCTTGGTGGGCAAGTTTTAACGACACGCCTATTTCTACACGTTCTCTTTCTTCTTGGTCGAATTGCCATTCCGTTTGAAGGGCAATCATTTCCCTTTTTACTCTATCATTGAAATCCAGTTTAGGCATACTTTTTTCTCCTTATTATCTTTTAATAACCTAATAAAATTTGTTTTTTTAACACGCAATCAATCTTTGCCCGTCTTTGGATATTTACAAATCCCGTTTTCAGGCAGTTTGTCGCTAGAAAGCTCAAAACGAGCGTACTTACAAAACCAACAAATAGGCTCTATTGCAAGCAAACTTTTTCTGCCGTCAAAGCAAGGGCAATTATCAAATCTACTAACCGTTTTATCAGTTGGTGGATTTAAGTATTCAACTTTCGTTTTCGTTTCCATTAAAAACCTCCTGTTTAATCTTTGAAATTATTCTATAAAAAATTTATAAATTTTTCAATAAAACTAACTACGACTTACGTGGCAATGTCGTGAACCACTCGTTTTTTGTCGTGAACCAAAAAAATCCCTGCCGCTTGGCAAGGATTTTTGTTTTTTTATTAATTTATTCGTCCATAACGATTTTTACGGTAAATACGCCGCTGTTTGCGGAAAAACTATACGTTCCACTAAATTTTTCCGCAGTAGATATTATGCTATGTATGCCGATTCCGTATAAATCTTCAGGCATTTCGATAAAATTTAGTTCTTCTACGCAAGAATTTTCACAAGTTAAAACAAGGTGTTGCGATTTATGTTTTATCGAAACGTTAATAAAAGCGTTTTCTTTTTTACTTTGGGTTGCGCCGTGAAGAGCGTTTTCTAAAACGTTAGCAACGATTTGTACAAGTTCGGGCGCAGGAATAGTTAATTCGGGCTTAACAGCCGCTACTATTTGGGTTTTCACACCTTTCTCTTTGGCTTTCTCGCAATACACTTTCAAAATGTTATTTATCGTTTCGTTTTCACAAAAACGTCCCGTCGTCATCGTTTCTATACTTTCGTTTTGACGGATTAAATAGTCTTTTATATCGTCAAGTTTGCCATCTTTGGCTAACGATAAAAGCATTTGGTAATGGTGGCGCAAATCGTGGCGGTTTTGTTTTACAAGTTCAGATTCTTTGGCTTGTGCATCTACTTGGGCTTGTAACAGTTCGTTCTGTATTTGTTTTTGCTTTTCTTTAGATAGTTCTACTATGTTTTTCATACTGTTAAACACGGCGATATAGGTTACGCAAAAAATAACTGCGGTAAGCAAGTAAATAACGGTTTCTTTATTTGTAAACGGCATTTCTATTTGGAAAACTGTCATCGTTATAAAAAGCACTAAAAACGTAATTACGATTGCGTAGAATCCCCACCAACCGCTTTTTATGTACGGCGTTACTTTCTTAAACGATGGTAACATCACAATATATAAAACAACTTGCATAAGTGCAACGGTTAAAAAGGCAATTAAAATATTTAAAGCAGTGTTTTTAATGAAAAATACAATTATATTGTAAAACATTGAAAAACAAGTATTTATGCAAGCATAACTTAAAAACAAAAAGACTTTTTCTTGCATTCTGCCTTTAGTTGAAATTATGAATAATATAAAATGCAAAACAAAAGATATAAAAAAGTTTAAAGTTGGCGTATCAACCAACAAAAGAAAGCAATAAACCCCGTAAGCAATCCAAATAAGCAAAGTAAATGGCAAGTTAAATCTTGGTTTTGCAAAGAATATAGATGCCGCAATATGCGAAAGCAAAGTTAGTATCAAAAATACAATATGTTGCGGAAACATTATAATTTCTCCTTTTAATTAAAATAATTAAAAAAGGCTGTCTTTAACGTTGCGATTGCAGCGTGCGATAATTTAATTTCTTTGCCTGTTTTAAGCAACACGCTTAAAGTGGTTACTTTTCTAACGTGATTTAAGTTAATGATATGACTTCTTCCACACCTAAAAAAGCAATCGAAATCTTTTACCTTTTCGCAAAGTTCAGTAGAAGTTATACGAACGAGTATCTTTTCGCCATTACTTAAATAAATGCGTTGATATTTGTCCTCCGCTTCGGCGTAAAGTATCTCTTTCACGGTAAAATAACGGTAGCCGTTATCTACTTTAATTACTATGCTATCATTCGAGTGGTCTTCTACGCTTTGCATTGCCTTATCCATGGCTAAAAAGAATTTTTCTTCCGTGAACGGTTTTAATAGGTAATGCGTAGCGTTTACCCCAAATGCTTCCAATGCGTGGTCGGTGGACGACGTTAAAAATACAATAGGATTTTTCACGTTTCTACTACGAAGTTCGGTAGCAACGCTCATACCCGTTAATCCTTGCATATAAATATCCAACAAATACACGTCGTATTTTTCGCCATTTTCAATTTCGTCCAATAAATCCGACGATTTTCCAAAAGCAAACACTTCCATTGGGATATCGTTTCCCTTTTGGTATTTGTTCAGGTATCCAATGACCATGTCTAAATAACTTTTTTCATCGTCACAAACGGCAACTTTAATCATAAAAATCTTCCCGTGTTTATTTTCCTTCTCGTATAGAGTGCGACTATTTGTCCTCAGCAGACATTTTTTATATTGTATCACATTTTTTACACATTTGCAATACTTTTATAAACAGCTTTTGTTATTTTTTCGTCGACGCTTTATACAAAGAAAAACACAACTTTTTTGCATAATAATGCACTAAAATCGTGTTTTGCCTACAGCGAAATAATTTTGGTTTCGCCAAAGCTTCGCACTGCCGACAAGCGTATTGCTTTTTCTTTCTTATCCGTGCGGACAGTGCTCGCGCGAACAACCGCGAAAGCGGGTTTTCTCACCCTTCACAAGCGCAAAACCACCACCCAAATGGATGGTGGTTTTGTGGCTGGGGCGAAGATATTTTGGCTTCTCGCCAAAGCTTCGCACTGCCGACAAGGGTATTGTTTTTTCTTTCTTATCCGTACGGACAGTGCTCGCGCGAACACCCGTGAAAGCGGGTTTTCTCACCCTTCACAAGCGCAAAACCACCACCCAAAATGGATGGTGGTTTTGTGGCTGGGGCGAAGTGATTCGAACACCCGAATGACGGAGTCAGAGACCGTTGCCTTACCGCTTGGCGACGCCCCATTATGTTTGCTTTTTCTTGCGTTATTTTATCAAAATTTACTTCAGTTGGCAAGCATTTTCGTATGCTTTTTGCAAATTTCGAAAAAATTTGTAATTCTCTCCGCTTTTTCGACTGCCCTTATATTTTATCCTATTATTATCACAATTCAACGAGGTTTTTATGCTTCTTTCTTCCCTTATCCGCAAATCGCTTATCTTTGATAAAACTCCACGTGGAGTGTGTATCGCCATAGGCATAGCCCCAAAAAACAAACGAATAAAATATCTCTTCTGCTCGCCCCTTGAAAGCGGACAAAACACCCCGTCCTATTTCGCCCTACCCTTAACGGCGCTTTCGTCCATCAGCGAGCATTCGCTTATCCTTTCTCGTATGCGCCCCGTATTGCCGCAAAATTATCTTCAACTAACACTTGGTATGCCCATTTACAGCGAAAGTGGCAAATATATAGGCTCACTTATCGACGTAAAGTTCAGCCAAGGGCTTGCAACTTCCTTACAAACGGAAAGCGGTTGGCATAACTTTTCCCGTGTGCTTGCCATAGGTGATGCCGTCATTTTACGAAGAGAACAACCCTATCCCATCGGTCAACCTACGCAAGAAAATTTTGTCACCAAGCACACCTTAAAAAAAGCTGTAAAGGAACAATCGCTTATCAAGCTAACCTTATCCTTACCGCCCTTTTCCCTTTCCTAAACGGCGTACTTTGCCGCAAGTTTAAGCACCCGTGAAAAAGCATCGTTGACAAGCCGAATATCTTCCCCAACAAATTTATCCTTTTTTGCATACAGCGCAAACACGGAAGCAAGTTCGTCCATCTCCAAACGCTCGGTTGCGCCAAGCGATTGCAAACGAAGTTTTTCAAGCAAGTTTTTTGCGTACGTAAAACGCAGCGACATATCCCCAACCACGTCTTGACTTTCCACCTTACTTTCCTTTGCAAAAGAGCCAAGCCTTGCTCGCACGAACGTATTGTCCTTTTGTGGAAGTACGTAGCGCATTTCCCGTGCCTTAAATTCCCGCTCAGCCCTAATACGTGCTCGTTTTTGGCGTATTTTGACTAGTGTAAACACCAATAAATACGCACCCCCAACCGTGATAAATAGCAAGGCAAAAAAAGGCACTACCGACAAAAAAGCGAGCCCTTGTCCTTTCACAACGAGCGAAGAAACGCCCAACAAAACGGCTATTACAGCAAGAAAAAGTCCGCCGCTTGAAAGGTGATAGGAAATAAAACTTGTCAGCAAAAGCACGGCAAAAAACGAAACAAAAATAATAGCAAGCAACGAATTTTCAAGAAAAAACGAAGCGTAAAAAGCATGTAAAAAATCCAAAGCAAAACCCCCTTTTCGCATAAATATTGCCGAAAAGAGGGTTTATTTTTTGTTGTTTTTTGTGGATAAGAAAAACTTATTGTCGATTACTCAAAATCCGTTTGAAATCCCTTAAAGATATTAACGATGCTACACTTAATATTTTCTTGGGGAATGCCCAAAATCTTCGCCGTTGCCATTTTATAAAGCTGCAACTGCGGTTTATAATGTTCTTTCAACGCTTTTTCGTCTTTTACCGAATACTTATAATCGATAATCCACGCACGATCGCCGTCCACGGCAAGCAAGTCAATTGCGCCTTGGAAAATCATTTCTTCGTCGTCGCCAAGCTCTTTCAACCGCTCGTCCGCGCCCGTCTTTTTTGCATACGTAGCGTTGATAGGCAATGCAACCAAGAATTGACGTTCTTTATAAAGGCGCATGCCTTGCAAGTTATAAAACACGGGATTCAATAAAATTTCGACCAGCTTGTCCTTGGACAAAAGTTCTTCCCCCACAAGCGTACCGTTATTCTTTTGCGTTTCCCACGATGTGTGGACAACGTCCAAAAGCGTGTCTTTCGTGATAGCGTTGCCTCGTTCGTCGTACAAGAGCGAAAAATCGAATTGTTCCAAGAAAGCATGGTAAGCAAGCCCCGCTTCGATGCTCGTTTGTCCCGCACCTTCCGTCAGCGATTCGTTTCTATCGTCAAAGGTTTCTTCCACGACAATCGGCGCGCTGTCCATAAGTTGGGTTGCCGAACTTTTAACCGGTAAGTTTTCCATGCCTTGGTGCGTATACTGCCACGTAAAGGCGTGCATAATCGATTTTGCCAGCATTTCATTTGGATTGAAAGACGGGTAAGCTTGTCTATCCGCTTTAGGAACGTCGAAAATCTTGTCTTCAACCAAATACTTTTCCCACACGGAAAAATCGGTGAAATCGGCGAAAGAGCTAGCATAGCGCACGTCTTGCACCATTTGTTTTAAGAAAGTTGCGTTGGAGAGTTTTTGCATTTCTTTCTTTTTAGTGAACAACAAATGCAAACCGTACTTCGCGCGGGTGAGCGCAACGTAATACAAATTGAGTTCGTCCATCGTCGAAGAAAGTTTTTGTTTCGTTTCGCACAAGCGACGAAGAAGGGTTGCCCTTTTCGTCATCTTTTCTTCGTTGAACGCACGGGGCGCAATGCCGTACTTTTCTTCCACCAAAAACTCGTCGTGATCCGCCCCCCTAAACGCCGCGCTTAAATCGTCCGTGATAACCACAGGATATTCCAAACCCTTGGACGAGTGCATAGTGAGCACCTTAACCGAATCTTCACCGCCGTTTTCGCTGTACTCGATTTCGTAATCCAAATCGCGCAAGCGTGCCAAGAAATCGTGCACGGAAAGCGGTTCTTCCACGTTCGTTTCTTCGATAAAACGGCTGATGCGTTTCATGCACGACTCGCCGTTTTCTCTCGTCAACAAGTGGGCTTCCATGCGGGTATCCGTCAAAATTTTCGTCAGCAATTCCCCCGCGCTTACCACACACGAAAGGCGGCGCAAATCTTCCAAGTACGCGTAAAAACGCTTCAAGCGATGAGAAAGTTCGTCTTTCTTTTCTTCGCTATATTTCAAGCACGCGTTTCTGAAAAAATTTTCCTTTTTATACGCCAAGCGTATGGTTGCCAAATCGTTGGGTGAAAGGTTTGCAATCGAACATAACGCGCTACAAAGCGGCACATCTTGTCTTGCATTGTCGATAAGCGACAAAATATCCATCAGGGCTTTAATCTCGCCAAACTCGCAAATGTTCACCGCCGAAGCCGCCGTCACGGGGATTCCTTCCGCCGCAAGGGATGCGACCGTTTTGCTAATCGAGCCTTTTTTCTTTCTCGCCAAAATGGCGATATCAGAATAGCGTACGGGCACATCTTGCTGGTTATCCGCATCAAACCATTTTTGTGTGCGTTCCCAGTCGATAATATGACGAATCGTCTTTGCAATCGTACTATTACCCTCCGCGCGAGCATACGCATGCTCTTTCACCGAGTACACGCCCCGTCCATCTTCTTGATCATCGTCCGCTTCTTTAAGCAAATGCAATTGCACTCTACCCGAGTTCAACGCATACCTGCCCCCCTTGTGCATATACGAATCGTTTGCATAATCGACGTTTGACGTGTACAAAGTCATCGCCTTTGAGAACTGTTCGTTGACGGCGTCAAGCACAGCGTCCGAGCTTCTAAAGTTGCTACTCATGAACAAGTTTTTGCCTTCGCCTTGCTTGAACTTTTCTTGTTTATCAATGAAGAATTGCGATTTACTGCCACGGAAGCCGTAAATAGATTGCTTTACGTCACCAACCAAGAAAAGGTTTTCGCCCGCAACTTTGGAAATTAGCTCTTCTTGCACAGGGTTGACGTCTTGATATTCGTCCACGAACACGTAGCGATATTTATCACGAAGCTGCTTTACGACTTCTTCATTATCCAAAAGCGCCAACGCCTTATGTTCCAAATCGCCGTAGTCAAGCACGCCCTTTTCTTGTTTAAGAAGGGAATATTTATCGTCGAATTTCAAAAGGAATTTCGCAATCGCGCGCGCCGTTTTACCCGAGGTGATAAACGCTTCAAGCTCCGTTTGTCTATCCCCCGTCTTTTCCAAAGATTCGTAGATTTTCACCACTTTTTCTTTGATATTTGCAAGGCGTTCGATATGCTCTTTCTTTTCTTCGCTGTCGTTTTTGGAAGTAGATTTTCTCGTAAACGTGGGCTTTGCAAGTCCGCATGCCGCAATATAATCGGGCGAGAAAATAATATCGTTTAGGTAGGCGGAAATATCGTCACAAAGGAGCAGTTGTTGCTTTGCTGCCATCGGCGTAAAATACTTTCTTTCCTCGTCCACCATCTTCAAATAATATTCGGCTTTGTCTTTCAAAAGCCCCATTAAATCGGCGCAAACGTTGTCAAATAACGGCTCGTCATAGCCGTTCATATTTTTCAAAAACGCCCTATAATCGGCACGATTGCGAAGTTCGTCGTACACATCCAAGACATTTTTGCGCAAGTTTTTATCGCTCTTTTTATGCCAGTAAACGGAAATAAGATGTTCAAAATCTTCATCGTCGCCCGCATAACCCTCGTCGAAAAGATCGTCCAACGCTTCCCCTTTTAAGGCTACGCCGTCCGCATCGTCGCTTGCGATAACTCTAAAAGAATTATCCACGTCCGCTTTATAAAAGTGCGTGCGAATCAAGCGAGAACAAAAGGAATGGATGGTGGAAATATCCGCCGTTGCAACTTCGTCGATTTGCTCTTTCAATGCTTGACGACGAGCGCTGTCGATATTCGGTTCGTTAATCGCCGCAACGAGCGCTTTACGCAATTTTTCTTTCATTTGCGAAGCGGCTTTTTTCGTGAACGTGACGGCAAGAATTTCGCTCACCTTGCCACCGTCACGGATAATATTGATGATTTTTTCAATCATGACCGTCGTCTTACCGCTGCCTGCGGAAGCGGACACGATAGCCTTGCCTTGCACGTCGATTGCTTGGCGTTGTTCGGGGGTAAATTTATCTTTTTTGTTTTCTTCCATGTCGTTAATTCCCCCCATCCCTAGTCGTTTTTGCTATTTTTGCAATGGTTTTTGCCGCAATATCTTCTTCTTTGCGGGGCGCGTTTTTGTCCTTATTAAAACCGCACAACCCGCCGTATTTACAATATTTACAACTATCGTCATAAGGCGTGGGTGCAATAAACCCTTCCTTAATTTCTTTACAGCCTTGTCTTGCGACGAGCACCGAATAATCTAAGAAATCTCTAAACGTTTGCTCGTCCATTACTCGTTTGCTTCTCGAATTATCCGTCAGTGATGCGGGAAAATGTTGGCTTTGTTCCTTGCCCACGAGTGTTTTATCGCCGCAAAGAAGCGCATCCGCATCGCCGTTGAGAAAGCCTTTCATTTGAAAGCGTTTTTCCTCTTCGTCCACGTAATTGATCGCCGCAGGGAAATAGAACACGCCTGCGGGCACTCTATCCCCTTTCAACGCAGACATGTACAGCTGCATTTGCAATTTTCTACCCGTATAATAGGATAACGCCTTATCGTCGATTTCGCCCGTTTTATAGTCGATAATTCGCACGTATTTGTCCGTTCCGTCCACTCTATCCACCTTGCCGTGGAAATCGGCTGTGGCGATGCTTTTTTCCGTTTCTTCCACAACGAAATGGGAATCCCTTAACTGTCTATACGCAGCAAGCACCACGTCAACGCTTTCCTTCAAAAGTTTTTTGGTGAACACTTCCCCCGAAGCCCTATCCGATTGCAAAGCGTACAGCGGGCTTTGAAGAAGTTTTTCCCCTTCGCTTGTGGCAAATGCGCGCATTTCTTCTTCCGTTGCAATGTTGCCCGCTTGCTTGGTCGTGATTTCCAAAAGTTCGTGTACGAAATTACCCGTATCGACGGCGCGAACTTCCGTTTCTTCACGCTCTTTCAATTTCAACCCTCTTTCTACGAAGTTGCGGAAAGGACAAGCAAAATACCCTTCAAGCGACGTAGGCGAAATGCTGTCGTCCTTATTAAAGAAAAGTTCTTTCCCGCAAGAAATGTTTTCAACTTCCGTTTTTGCCGCCAAATAATCGTCCTTTTCCGTGACGGAAAGTTTATCGAGTGCGGTGTACAGCGAAGAATATCTTTCCGCTGATTTTTCGTGCTTTTCCTCGTAGTTTTGCTTTTCTAAAAGCAACTGTCTAATAGCAGACGAAGGCGCGGCGCATTGATAAGCAAAATCTTCGTCGCTGTATTTTTTCTTTCTTTCAATCGCCTTACCGCTTGCGTCGCAAAAATACTCGTCGATATAACGGAAAATTTCACTTAAAGTAGGCTCGCTTCCGTCGGCGGAAAGCGGATAGGAAAGGTGCACTTCTCGCAAGAAAGTACACAAATTAAGCCCCACGCTTTCACGTGTACGCTTGTTCACTTCCGCAACCGTAGGCTCTAACAACGCCTTTACTTCCGCAAGACGTTCAATTTCTTTATCCGTAATAATGGCGGTGTCCACCCCGCTTCTCGGCACGTCTTCCGTCATGCCAAGCGCAAACAAACAACCCACCTTTTCAATGCGGCTTTGCGCAATATCCCCAACGAATACCGCATCCGATTTCAAGGGAATCAAGGATATTTCCGTCGCATCTAACCCGTCTTGCAATACGGCGCAAAACTCGCCAACAGACATGCTCATTGCGCCCGTCAGCTCTTCCGCTTCCGCAAGCACGCCATCCAAAGCACGTTCAATTTGCGCAAAATACGCCTTTTGCGCCACGTCGGAAAAACTTTCCATTAACTTATTCAACGTTTCTTTTGCGTTAAACTCGTCCAAAATACGGCGGACGGCGTTGCAATATTCTCTGCCTATTGCCGTGGTTTTGATATGGCTTGTCGCACGAAGCAAACGCTCTCTACCACTCTCAAGCAAGGCAATATCAAACGTTTTCTTTACGATTTCGCTCGTCTTAATATCCTTTTTCGCCCCGCCGCGATAATTTGCGAATTTTAACAAATAATTGCGATACTCGTCACTTTCCCCAAAGAAGATATTTTGCGCAAGCGATTGCACGGAAATGGACGAATAACGCTCTTTTACCACCCTAAAACAATCGAGCAAAAAGCGAGCGAGCGGGTGCGATTTCAACGAACGTTTTTCGTCCGTAAAATAGGGAATATTATATTCCCCAAGCGCACGATGCAAAGCAAGCGAATAATCGCTGATACTTGGCACGAGCACGGCAATATCACGATAATGTAGCGTTTTATCTTGCGCCGTCATACGACGGATTTGCGTAGCAACGTATTGCGCTTCGCTCGTTTTATCCCCCGCTTCAAACATACGGATATTTTTCGTCGCAATTTTTGCCTGCGTGTTTTTATTTGGATTGAAAAGCGCTTTACGCAAAATTTCCGCTTCGCCGTCCAAGGGCTTGCCTTTATTGAGCACTTGCGTTTTTCCGTATTCGCTACAAACGTTTATAAACGTTTCCGCTGCCTTATTTGCGTACAAATCTTCCTTGTCGTGGCAAAATACGCCAACGACGTTTTTCGCACTTTCACACACCGCACGCACGATTTCACGGGCTTGGGGGGTGAACGCCGTATAGCCAAGGAAGAACACCGTACTGTTTTTAATCGTTTCATCTTGGCGGATATAGCTTGGCAATAAGGAAAGATATTGACTTTCGTCAAACAAGCCGTGAGAGCGTAAAAACTCGGTGTACCCCTCAAAGATAAGCGCCAAATCCATCGTCTTTTTCTTTAAGACGTCGTCGGTTAAAAGCTCTGCGCTTGCCTTCAAAACTTCTGGGGTGATTTCCGATGCGGAAAACTGCGCAAGCGTTTCGTAAATGCACTTTGCGTTGCTACCCGTCGAATATGCCGTCGTGAAACATTTAAGCTTGTCTTCTCGTTGCAACTTGGTCATCACTTCGCCCACGATCATAACCGAGCCTTGTTTGCTTATCGCCCTTTCGTCCGTTTTCAAAAAGCGTGCAAACGTCGTGACGGACGATTGAAAGGTGCCGCCCTTTTCCCGCAAAATTGCTCTTTCGGCAATCAACGTCAATCTGTCTTCACAAAAGATTAAGTTTGTCCCGCCCCTTGCTTCGTATGCGGAAACGTAGGAAGCCATTTCTTCCATACATTCTGACAACGTAAACGTTTTGATAACCGTAAACATAGCGTACTCCTTTTTTTGCAAGCAAATTTCCTTTCTATCACCATTATAACATATACAATGTGTAAAATTCATCTTTTTTTCAAAAGAATTTTCAAGAATTCTTGATTTTGTTTTTACAAATCGAATTTTATGTGCTATAATAATAGCAAGAAATACTTTTGAGCGCAATTTTTGCGACAATCAAGGATAATAAATATGAAACGTAAAATTATTTTGGCAATGACAACGGTTTTGAGCGCTGTGTTTTTGGCATCCTGTTCTTGCGATTCTTGCACCGGCAACACGAAAGTTTCCTTTAAGGATTATTTCGTACAAAGCGCAAGCAACTCTTCGGGACAAGCGGAAGTAAACGAAACGCTTACTTACAGCGTCACGCACAGCGGCAGCAACACCTACAACGGCTACACCGTAAATTATTCCAACGGCGTATATACGACCAACTTGCAAAAGGTGGACATGGTGACGATAAACGATAAGCCCGTAAACGTGTACACCCTCACCACCAACTTCTCTATCAACGTCACGTACAGCTTTGGCGGACAAACGCTTCCCGAAGCGTTCACCGATACGATTACGTCCGTTACGACGTTCTATTCGGGCACGTATATGTTGAAACCTATTTCGTCCACCAAGACGATTTACAGCCATTCCCCCGCGCAAGCAGCTCCTACCAGCTTGGATAAGTGCTACGTAGAATACAACCAAACGGTGACGAATTTCTACAACGAAGACGGCTCTACCGGTTATTCGACGATTACCAACCACAAAGACGGTTCGATCACCAACACGAGCTTTAACGTAAAGGAAACGGAAAAATACGCGTACTTGGACAACGAACAATTGCTTTTTGCGCTTCGTTGTATGACCCCGAGCAGCACCGCTAAAGTGCAAACGTATTCCCCTTTTGCAAACTCGATGCAAACGATTTCCACCACCTTTGGCTCGGCAGCGACGGCAAACTTTGAACTTGCGATTGCGGGCAAGGAAGGCAACTCGTTTAACATTTCCTACTACCCCGTAACGATGAAGATTGAAGCAAAGAACAGCGGTGCGGAACAAACGGCATGGATTGCGGAAACGAAGGATGCAAACAACAACGAATTTAGAAACGTAATGCTTAAATACGTTGCTCCCCTTCCCTTCACGCTTGGCGAATTGACGTACAGCCTTGTAAGCGCAAACTTCGCTTAATAAATAAAAAATTAACCCCTCGGCAATTTTGCCGAGGGGTTTTGTTTTACTTAAAACGTTTCTTTCGTATATCTATGGAAGAACGCCGAGCAATCGTCTAACCATTTAGAAGTTCTTGCCAAGTGGTCTCCCTTAGGGTTGATTTCCGTATCGCACGTAGACAAGCCGTGTACGCCGTCCGCATATACGTGAAGTTCAAAATCAATACCCTTTTGCGCCAAGGCGTGTGCGTAAACAATAGAGTTGCTTACCGCAACCACTTGATCCGCTGCCGTTGCCCAAATAAATGCAGGCGGCGTATTATCGGAAACAGCTTCGTTAAGATTTAACGTTTTCATGAGTTCCGCTTTCGCTTCGTCCGTATAACCGTAAAGCAAGTTATCAAACGTTTCGCCGTGCCCTTCTCTATTGATTACGGGATAGCAAAGCCCAACCGCCGTAGGCTTACAATCGAGTTCTTGTCCCGCCTTTTGGGAAATGGAAGCGTGTTCGATTGCAAGGTTGCACGTCAAGTGACCACCAGCCGAGAATCCAACGACAAAGACTTCGTCTTTGTTTACACACAATTCTTCCGCGTGTTTTTTTACGTAGTCCACAGCTGCGCCCACTTCGATAATTTGTTCGGGATAGGAAATGCCGTTTGCGCCGCCTACCGTGTAGGTGAGCACGAAAGCTTGGAATCCCCTTGCCAAAAATGCAAGTGCAACGGGTTCAGCCTCACGCTTACTAACCATGCCGTAGCCGCCGCCGGGGATAACGATTACCGCGGGGCGCTTCCACTCCGTATTTTCCCAGTCAAAGGGAGAGGCAATCGTCATGCAATCAAGGACACCGCCTTGCAAACCGTATTCTTTCTTCAAATCAACCGTACAAACTTTCATTTTTATGTACTCCTATCAATTAAAAAACTCGTTATAGATTGCGCTGATACATGCGCCGCAATCTTCGTTTTCAACGCCTACGATGATGTTCATTTCGCTCGAGCCTTGGTCGATCATGATAACGTTGATGCCCGCCTCGGAAAGCGCCTTGAACAAGCGAGCGGACGTACCGACGTTTTTCGCCATGCCGTGCCCTACCGTTGCAACGAGTGCAATATTTTCATGTACGTACAATTTATCGGGGTGTACAAGAGCGTTAATTTCGTCAACTACTTCTTGCAAAACGCCGTTCTTTAAGTATTCGTTGTCGATAACGAGCGACATCGTGTCGATACCCGAGGGCAAATGTTCAAAGGAAATACCACGATGACCGATAACGGAAAGCACTTTACCAACGAAACCAACTTCGCTGTTCATCATCGATTTTTCCAAAGAGATTGCCGTAAAATCCTTTTTGCCCGCAATACCCGTGACTGCGTTTTCACGGAAATCACGCGTGGACGTTTTTACGATGTGCGTACCTGCATCCATAGGACGGAAGGTGTTGCAAATGCGGATGGGAATACCAGCATTTCTTACGGGGAAGATAGCTTCGCTATGCAATACGTTTGCGCCCATGTACGAAAGTTCTCGAAGCTCTTGATAGGAAAGTTCGGGAATACATTTAGGCGAATTTACAATACGAGGATCGCAAGCATAGAAACCGCTTACGTCCGTCCAGTTTTCATAAAGGGATGCCATAACGCCGCGTGCTACGATCGAACCGGAAATGTCGCCGCCGCCACGAGAGAAGGTTTTTACCTTGCCGTTTGCACCCAAGCCGTAGAAGCCAGGGATAACCGCTCTATCGTGTTGCGAAAGCACTTTTGCCGCCAAATCGAACGTTTCTTCGGAAAGCGTGCCGTCTTCGTTAAAACGCACGAATTCGGTTGCATCGACAAACGCTACACCAAGAACAGCCGCCATGATTTTCGCCGCAAGGAATTCCCCACGAGAAGCGCAATAATCTCTGCCTGCGCCTTGCCAAATTGCTTCTTCTACACCGTCAAGCGCCTCGCTCATGCCAAGCGATTTGCCCACTTCCGCTTCAATGCTGGTGAAACGATTTCTAATTTTCGTAAACGTTTGTGCAAACGCTTCTTTATCGCCTGCATCCGCTTCGTCCGAACATTTATAAAGCAAATCGGTCACTTTAATATCGCCACCAAAACGCTTACCAGGCGCAGATACAACAACGTACTTGCGCTCCGCATCCGCTTCAACGATTTTCGCCGCCGACAAAATTACATTTCCGTCCGCCATGGACGTGCCGCCAAATTTACAAACTTTGATACCCATAAAACTCCTTGTATAACACCTTAATGTGGAATTATTTTTCTACCTATTTTCTTACATTACGTTAATCAAGATTACAACAACCGTTGCAAGGACCAACGAAATGGCTTTTATCCAAAACTTGGAAATAAATACTTTCTTTAAGAATTCTCCGAATTTCATCTTACCCCTCCACGTTGTTTTCTATCCGTCAACGGCATATCTTGCCAGTAGTAATCTTTCAACGCATCCGTCAACATATCGTAATCGGCATATCTCGTCACGTTGCCTTGTTTCACGATGGAAATGATACCCGTTTCTTCCGAAACCACCAACGAAATTACGTTGGCAACTTCCGTAATACCGATTGCCGCACGATGGCGAGTGCCGTATTCTTTAGGATAACTCGTCTTTTGCGTGAGTGGCAAGAAACAGCCCGCCGCTTGAATTTTGTGTCCGTGGATAATCATTGCCCCGTCGTGCAAAGGTGCTTTCGGGAAGAAAATGCCTTCGATAAGTTGGGTGGAAATTTCCGCTTCAATCACTACGCCGCTTTGAAGAACTTGCTTGGGTAAGCTGCCTTTGGAAAGGACGATAAGCGCGCCCACGTTGTTTTTCGACATATTTTGCAACGCTTTAATTACGTTTGCAATGCAACGTTCCGTATCCGCATGCGAACGGATTTCCGTGTTGCTACCGCTCGATTTTTCCGTGTGGCTTACCTTTGCGGAATGCACGTCCCAAAGCGTCTTTTTAACTTCTATGTTGAACAAAATCAACATGAACGCCGAAACAAGCACAACGAACGCCAAATAGGTTGCGCCGTTTAATAAATTTTCATCAAACACGTTGTCGGCAAAAATCGTGATAATGCCGCCAAACAACAAGATTACCCAGTAGCCAAGCATGAGTTTCGTTGCATCGTTTTCTCTCAAAATCTTGGACACGAAATAGATGACCAAGAAGAAGAACACGATTTCTACGGCGTACATCGCTTTGAATTTATCAAAAAATGAATAAATCGCTTCGCCAAAACCCGAAAGGCGTTCTGCCGTCGATAAAAGCATTCCCATGACGTCCTCCTTATTGCTTATCTTTCCTATTTTTCCATAGGAAAAATTTCTCGTTTTTATTATTATATAAAATATTTAGCGAAAAAGAAAGCAAATTTATCTATCTTTTCGCCGATTTTCGTTAATTTGCGTAAAATAAACGGGTGGTGACCGTCTTCCAAGCCGATTGCAACGTGAGTTTGCCGCATTTGGAATCGGATATAGCCGTATAAATATCGTTGTAAAGACGAAGCAAATCGTCGCCGAATTTTGCCGCTTCTTCTCTATTTTTTTTCACCGCCACTTCGCTCATGCCAAGCGCCAAAGCGATTTCTTTATGGCTACCCTTGGATATGGAAACTTCGTACAATTTCTTGAAATGCGCCGCAAGAGAAGAAAGCAAAGCAAGCTCGTTAAACCCTTTCGTCATCAGTTCGCCCGCAATACGGGTGTATGCGCTTAAATTTCGTCTTGGAATCGTATTTGCAAGTTCGTAAATCTTATATTCCGCATCGGGATACACAAGCAAATCGACGATTTCATCCGTCAGCTTATCCAAGTTTTTCGCTTGACAATAGCAAAGCAGTTTTTCCACTTCGCCCGCAATACGGGACATGTCTTGCACGCAGTAGGCTGAAATTTTTCCGCACGTCACGCCGTCCGCATACACGCCTTCCCTTTTGCAAGTGATACGTATCCATTTTTCAATCGTCTCTTCGTCCGCCTTGCCACATTCTACAAACGTGACGTTGGGCTTTTTCGCAAGGTTGGCTTGCCCCGCTTTTGCCTTTGCACTGTTGACGATGACGAGCATTCCACCAAAGGGCGGGTTTTCAAAAAAATCTTTCAAATAATGCTCGTAATCCTTTTCCGTAGGATAAAATTCGTTCACGCGCACCATGCGTTTTTCGCTGATAAACGGGAAGCTGTTCCATGCGTCCGTCAATTCTTTTATTCCGTCCCCTTTCAAGGTTGCGCCGTCGAAAGAAGCGAAGTCCAAAGTCGGCTCTTGCACGAAGCGAGATTTAATCATCGCTTCGCCCTTTTCACGAAAATAAGCATCTTCGCCTTCGAACAAATAGATGGCTTGCGCGCCCTGTTCGTCCGTGAATTTTTTGAAGTCAATATATTTCAAAACCGACATTTCTCCTTTTTTAGAATTCTTTTATAGAATTCTTTTTCTATTATAGCACCTTTTTTTGAAAAAAGCAAGAGCTTACAAAGCTTTTAACAAGCATTTGCAAAAACAAGAATACAAGCGCAAGAAATTGCAAACGCCACCGCCAAAATTGCCAAAATCCATTTGGGAATATTCCACCGCCCCGTGCAAAAGGCTACGCTCGTATAATAAGCGCAAAACGCCCAAGCGGGGAAGCTTGCCAAGTTCCAAGCGGAGAACACCATGCTTTCAAACGCCAACAAAAGAGTTGACCACACCACGTTTGGCACAAACAACACTACTTTGGCGCACGCAACGGGCAAACAACACGCCATAAACACAAACGCAAGCAGCACGGAAAACGCTACGCTTATAATAGGCACGAACAAGCAGTTCAAAAGAAGCGACCACGGCGAAAAATAGCCAAACGTCGCAATTTGTATGGGCGTAGTTGCTATTTGCGCCGCTATCGTCACCGACAAAAATCCCACCACCAAACGAGCAAGCCGTTGCCAGTTGTTTAGCGGGTGCGTATTTTCTTCCAAAACAAACGGTTTGCGGGGTTTTCTAAAGACGTCGTGCTTGATGATATCCCCTATCTTATACATGAGTTTCGTCAAGGGACGGGATAATAAAATTATCCCGTAGCACGCCGCAAACGAGAGTTGAAAACCCACCGTGAAAAGGGAAATGGGCGAGAGCAACAACACGATAATCGCAGCCGTCGAAACCGTTTCCAGCCCGTCGTTGACAAGCCCCGTCAGCTTGGTAAAATAGAAGAGCAAACACATCACTATCGCCCTTATCACCGACGAAGAATAGCCGCAAATTCCCCCATAGAACACAAGCACGAACGCCACGAATAAAAAGCGTACGATTTTAGGCGTTTTGCGCAGTTTCGTCTTACTTATCACAAGCAAACAAAAGGCGTACAACGCGCCCACGTGCAAGCCCGAAACAGCGAAGATATGCGCTATGCCGCCACGGCGGATATTGCCAAGCAAACCTTCTTCAATCAAGGACGTATTGCCCGTTAAGGTGGCGAACATAACCGATGCAGGCGTTTCGTCCATACCCGCAAACACCGCCCTTTCAAAGCGGTTTCTTATCGCAAAAAACAAATGAAAACTTTGCCCTACCACTTGACAGCCGTCCACCGACATTGCGTAGCGAGAATTTTCTTCCACCGCATACGCACGGAAACCGTAATCGTTGACGAGCGACGTTTTCGTTTGCAATTTGCCGTGCAAAACAAGTTCTTGCGCGCGTGCGATATTTTCATAATTAGAAGCAGACACGTACGCCGTCAGCGTGCCTTTCGCTCTTTCGCCGTCGATTGTAATTTTATCCAAAAGGACGACGTAGTTTTCCCCGTCCGTTTCCTTTTCGACAACTCTGCCTATTACGGTGTATTCCCCGTTATAATCAGTCGTGTTTTGATAGGCGTTAATTTGCAAGGCAAAGGCGCATGCGCCAAGCGCAAAAAAGAGAACAAGTAGCGCCACCGACACGCATATCCGCTTCCATTGTACAAGTGTGAAAGCGAGCATACATATCAACCCCGTCAACGGGATAATGATGAAAACAAGCCAAAATGGAAGCGTTAAAACGAGATAAAAATAGGCGAATAATACACCCAAAGACAAAAAGAGAGCGCAAAACAAAAGGGTGCGGAAATTGATAATTCTTTTTCCCGTTTCTACCTTTTGATTTTGCGCTAATCTTTCTTGCATTTTTCTTTTGTTTTGGCTTAAGCCAACGATATTCTATCCGATACCGAGCGTACGAATGCGCCCTTTTCTTCCCCTAAACTTACACAATCGTTAATATACGCCGCCAACTTTTCCGTAGGCTTTGCAATACGCAACACGTTTGCCACGATAACGACGATTTCGTCCATATACAACGCAACCTTGTCTTCCAGCGCGCTACGCACGATTGCAACGATTTCATAAGGCGTATAATCGTATTCCGTCTTACGAATAGGCTCGTTCGTTTCCACACGGAAGCGATCGAACGCCACGCATTTATCCGTCTTACGATAGAAATCCGCACCCAAAACTCGTTCGTACTTAAACCCGCAAAGCGCAATCAACGCTTGCATACGCGCATCGACTTTTACGCCGTATTTTGCAATACCTAAACTCGTCAAACAGCGACGAACCAAGAACTCGTACGAAATGGGTTCTTCCACCGCCACAATCGTCTTCAATCGAGCGATAATTTCCTTATCGTTGTCGCCCGACGTCACGTAGTTTGCATTTTCCGACAGCTGTTCAAGCGTAGCCACCTTGTAAGGTTTCTTCGCTCGATTAAGTTCCGTGCCACCCTTCTTGTCCGCACCCGTCAGTTTATCCAAGACGTCTTTAATCTTCTTAATTTCACGCTTGGGGTTGTTGTAATAGTTGACGGTGAACATACGCATAACGTTCCAGTTATTGCGCTTGAGCGTTTGAATTTGCAACACGTTTCTATCTTTGATAGAAAAACGGTTGGGCGTATCGCACATAATCGCCAAAATGAAGCGATGTCTATTTTTAGGATCGACAACGGCAACGTCGATTTTGAAACCGGATGCACCCACGTCGTATCTACAATCGTAGCCATAGGAAGAAAGTTCCTTGGCGATGTATTTGCCGATACCCGTCTTTTGTCCCATAAGGTCGGACGAGGAAATAGCCAAGTTGGTTCTGCCCTTTTCGGCAAAATCCAAAAACGCCTTTAAGCCCGCAACGCCTTTAGAGTTCGTTTTGGAAAGGTCTATCATTGCGCCCGTCATCGAAGCGAACACAACCATTTCTTCCCTTGCACGGGAAACGGCAACGTTCAATCTTCGCCAGCCGCCCGCTTGGTTCAAAGGACCGAAGTTGAGCGAAATTCTGCCCAGTTTATCAGGCCCGTAGCATACGGAGAACAAGATTACGTCACGTTCGTCACCTTGTACGTTTTCCAAGTTCTTAACGAACAACGGCTCTTCTCTATCGTACGCTTCTCTTTCCAAATGTTTTTCCGCAATTTCGGTGGCAAGTTTGCGTTCGATATAGTCCTTTTGCACGCTGCTAAACGTGACGATACCGATGCTCGATTTTTGCAATTTACTATCGGTTAAGCGACGAATAACTTCTTGAACGAGTGCATCGCCTTCCGCTTTATTTTTCTTTGTAAAGCCCCTATCGTACGTGCCGTCTTCCACAAGTTCAAATCGCACTTTGCTGTTAAGCGCATCGGGCGAAGGGAAGGTGCACAAACGGTTTTCGTAGTACATGACGTTAGAGAAAGCAATCAAGCTTTCGTGCTTACTACGATAATGCCACGTCAAATGGCGTTGAGGCATATTGACTGCCAAGCAATCGTCCAAAACGCTTTCCATGTCTTCGCTTTCCAAGTTGTCTTCGTCCACGTACGTCGTTTGGAAGAAGGTGGTGGGCGGAAGTTGTCTGGGATCGCCTACGACGATTGCCGCTTTACCACGGGCAAGCGAACAAATGGCTTCCGCCGTGGGGATTTGCGATGCTTCGTCGAAGATAACCAAATCGAACATGCCGTTTTGCGGTTGCAAATATTGCGAAACGGTTATCGGGCTCATCAACATACAAGGCGCAATCGTGCCGAGTAACTCGGGAATTTCTTCAAAGAGTTTTCTAAGCCCCATGCCACGCAAGTTGGATTTTGCCATACGATTGAAGTTTGCCACTTCGATACTCAAACTGCCTTCCGTAGATTGCGTGGGCAAGCGAGAAATGAGTTTTGTACGAATCGCTTCCTTAGTCATACGCGCAAAATCGTCCATCGTCAAGCGCAAACTTTCCGCCTTTTCTTCGCATACCGCTGCGGAGAATTGCGCCAAAACGGGGTCAAGCGGAATGTTCGTTTGCAAGAAGTTTTTATAAATATTCTTTTCAAAGCTATCCACGATGTTTTCGCCTGTCACGCTACCGCTTTCAAGAGCAGCCGTGATGAACGTAAGCCCCGCTTCGTCCAAGGCTTGCGCCGTCTTTTGGTACATACACCAAGACGCTAACATGTCGATATTTTCAATCAATGCGCCCGCTTTACTCGTGTAATATTCCAGCACGTCTTCTTCGGGAATTTTTACCTTGTTGCCGTTGGTTGCCACAAGGAAACTTTCTTCCGCTTTGCGGAAGCTGTCAATCGAATAGATAAGCCCGTCAAGCACGGGTGCGGAATAACCGCTTGCCGCGCGGATACACATGCTGTTGAAGCTTTCGGGATTGTAGTCCATAAATACGGTTGCACACGATTCGTGCAAGGCATACAAATCCTTTAAGAAGTTTTTACGCGCGTCGAAAAAGTCCACTCTGCCAAAGGCGAAAGTGAAATATTGCGACAAGGAAGTGGACGTGCGAATACGTTCCATCGCTTCGTGAATCGTACAAAGCGTTTCCAAATCTTCAAGCGTTTCTTCTATCGTCGTAAACGTGACGGAGAACTTGTCGAGTTTTTTAACGACGTTGCGAACAGCCCTATCGTCAAGGTTGGTGTTGCCTTCGTCCAGCCATTTGCTGATTTCTTTATAATCGGAAGAAATATCGACGAGTTTTTTATAGTGTTTGAAATACTTTTCAATCGCCGCATCTAAACGGCGGTTTGCGTTGAAGAAAGCGGAAAAAGCTTCTTCGTCCGTCTTAAAATATTTATTGAGCGCACCGCTTTGCAAGCGTTTTGCAATGTCGTAAAGCGCATCGAGCTTCTTGCGGGACATCGTGCTTAAATTTTGACGATACAACTCAAGGAAGAGCGCAACGTAGTTTTTCAAGTGCTTGATTTCCGCAATCACCACTTCGCTTGCGCAATACACGTGGTCGCGCACGGCGGGCGTGTAATCGGCAAGGTTGACGTTGGCAAAAGGCGAATTGTGCACGCCGCCGCATTCTTTAGCAGCAGCCGCCGCTTCAATCATCATGCGTTCGTAGCTGTCAATCTTTTCCTTTGTCAAACCGTCGTAGAAACTGCTTTCGATATTCATAATATCGGGTGCGTTTTTATTCTTTAAGCACACCAAAAGCGCTTCGTACACCGACAAGCCTAAACGGCGTTTTTTGTGCAAGGCAATAAGCGGTTGCGACAAATCGTCTTTGAGTTGCGCTATTGCGCGGGATTTTTCCGAAAGGCGTACCTTTTCCACGTCCCCCGCCATAGCAAGCGTAGACGTCAATTTTTGCAATACGTCCGATTTGTTCGTTTTATTCGAGTGAAGCTCCAAACAAAATTCGCCCAAGCCAAGGCTATCCAAACGCTTTTTAACAACGGACAACGCCGCTTGTTTTTCCGCAACGAAAAGCACACGCTTGCCATCGTTGAGCGCGTTTGCGATAATGTTTGTAATCGTTTGCGATTTACCCGTGCCGGGGGGGCCGTGCAAAACGAAGCTTTTGCCCGTTTGCGAAAGGGAAATAGCTTCCCATTGCGAAGCATCGGCAGGCAACGGCGTAAGCGTTGTTTCCGGCTTTACGTCGTCTTCTTTTAAGCGGCTGTCGTCACTCCCGAAGGTGACGGAATTATTCAAAAATGCGGAAACAAGTTCGTTTTTAGAAAATTCCGTAATATTTTGGCGAAGGTCGTACCACATTTGATAGCGAGCGAACGAGAAGGTTGCAAGATAAGCGTCGTCGTACACTTCCCACTTGCGCATGTTCATCGTTTCCATACGAATCATGGCAAGAATTTCGGAAATCTTCAAGCCGTGCGTTGCTCCTTCCAAGCCACGCATATCGATATTGTATTCTTGTTTCAAATATTCAAGCAAGGTCGAGTTCACGGACACTTCGTCCCCGTCAAGGGAAATAGAATAGCCCGCGCCGCCTTTGCTTCTTTTCAAGGTGACGGGTTGAAGCACGAGCGGAGCGTAATGTTCCGCACCGTCTTCACGAGTGTACCAACGCAAGAAGCCAAGCGCCAAGTACAAAATTTTCGTGCCCGATTCTTCGTACGCTTCCTTATTTTTGCGGATAAGGCGAGCAACGTTTTCCGTCAACGTCGCTTCGTCCGAATAGGTGCGTAAAATGCCCGATTTTGCTTCAATCGAGATAAGTTCTTTTAATTGTCCTACTTGCTTGGAAATGCCGTATTTAGGACCTTTCTTTGCGATTTCATGCGCCGTGTACGAAGCGGGTGCAAGCACCGTGTCCCCGTTTTGGGAAAGGGTGTCAAGCAGCTCGTCCAAATCCCCCACGCAAAGGTGTTCTACCTTGGAAGGCGAGAAATTGAGCAAGGTGTTTTTCATCGACAAATCGAGCAATCTACGTTCCCATTGCTTGTCCTTCGTTTGTTCTTTGTTAAGTTTCAAACTTTGGGCAAACGTCAAATCGGTGGGAAGCGAATCGTGCGAAGCCGCGTTTTCGTTAAGCACTTCAAAGCCCTTCAAATTTCTTGCGCGCATGGGCAAGGGAAGGACGTTGGAAATACGGCAACGGCGAATATCCACGTACGTTTCATACGCTTTTGCATCGGTGAGTTTTTGTCTAAAATGCGTTTCGGACGTGGTGTACGCCGCATTTTTATCAGCAAACAAATCTTCTACGTCAAAACAGCTTACGTTGTTAATGCCGTCCGAGATATACGCTTGCAGCCTTGCAACGTCGTCGGAAACGGTGTCCATAAAACAGCTGTCGTACAACCAAACGCCGCACGTAATTTCCTTATCGCCAAGCACGAGCAAGGGGTGCAAGCCCATAGATTCTAAACAGCCGCATGCAAACAAGGCAAGTTCTAACGAGCTTGCTTTTTTATCGGATAAAATTTTAACGCCTGCGCCTGCTTCTACGGGCAAGGAAATGTCCACTTCTTTCTTTTCAATCGACACTCGTCTAATTGCCGCAAACGTCGCCGCAACCATACGTCTAACGGCGTTTTTATCATTGCCAACGTAGCCGCCTACCTCAAAATCTACGCCCCACTTACGCATTTGTTCCATAGCGTCCGAACGGATTTTTGCGCAGTCTGCAATGCGAGGACGAACGAAGGAAGCGAGAAGTTCAATATCGCCGTTTGTGCCTTGCCAGCAATCAAAAGGCAAAGTTTGAACCGTCCACTCGGCAGTGGCAACCACCTTTTTATCCTTTTTCAAGGTTGCAACAATTTTTTCTTGTTTAATTTCTTCAATGCTCGAAAAATAAAGCGGGGAAAGCAAGCCGCCCGTTTCTACGTTGATAACGCTTTCAAAGGGAATTTCTTCAAACGTCTTTTCAAAGGGAATCAACATTCCGTTTTCGTTTTCCAACGACAACGTGAGATTTTGTACCGCTTCGTCCGCCCCGTTTCGAATTTGCAACGTAGGAAACAACCGTCTTTGCGTGAAATAATCCGCATACGAAACGTACTTCGAGGTTTCCCCACGAAGCTGCAACCATTCTTCCCATTTTTTCGCTTTTTGTGCCATATATCCACCTATACGTCCGTTGTCAACAATCAACAACGCATAATAACGCATTATTCCCCATTATTATACACCTAAACGTGAAAAAAATCAACCCTCATTTTGATATTTTTTTATAGTTTTTTTACAACGTAAAAAAAGTTTCGGTTTTGCAACCGAAACTTTTTATCAATCTTCCAAATATTGCGATACGACGTAGGAAAGCCTATCAATCACTTCTTCAAGTTCGCCAAAGAGCATACACCCCGCCGCACGGACGTGTCCGCCACCGCCAAACGTGCCTGCTATGCGGTTTGCATCAGCGTACGTTTTAGAGCGAAGGGAAATTTTGTATTGACGGAACCCCACTTCCATAATGGACGCCGCCACTTCCACCGTGTCTACGTTTAAGGGAAAATCGACAAAACCTTCCGTCATTCCGTTGTCCGCACCACACTTTTTCATCGCTTCTTTCGTAATCGTAATCACCGCAAATCTATCGTCGAAGAAGAAGCGCATGCCGCTCATCGTCAAGGCGTGCAACGCGGCACGTGCCTTGGGTTGTTTTTTGAAAAGGTTGTAATTATAATAACGAATATCCGCGCCCGCAGCCGAAAGTTTTGCCGCCAAGGAAAACGTTTCTTCGTTTACGTCGTCGTGCGCAAAGTTGCCCGAATCTGTCAACAATCCCACAAGCAAGCATTCCGCCGTCGTTTTATCAATAGGCGCACCCATGTATTCGATGAGTTTTGCAACGTTCATGCAATTCGCCGCACATTCACGCACGTAATTGAGCTTTGCGTATCTCGTATTCGAGATATGGTGATCGACGTTGATCGTGTCCACCTTCTTGCGCTTTGCTCTATTGAACTCGTCTAAAAGTGCCCCCAAGCGTTGTTCGTCGCTGCTATCGAGCGTGACGAGCAAATCGTAATTTTCCGTAGGGAATTTCTTTACGGCTTTCAGCCCTTCG
>JAZQWG010000032.1:0-34883 GCA_045632265.1 Candidatus Scatosoma sp. | reverse complement strand
AAAGATTTACGATGTCTAAAGAGGATGCTATTAAATACTTCACCGAGAAAAACGAGCCTTACAAGGTAGAACTTGTTGAATCTATCCCCGATGGAGAAGAAATCAGTTTCTATTCCCAAGGCGATTTTACCGACCTTTGTGCCGGTGCTCACCTTATGAGCACAGGTTTGGTTAAGGCATTTAAACTTACCTCTGCAACCGGTGCTTACTGGAGAGGAAATTCAGCCAACAAGATGCTTTGCCGTGTTTACGGTACTGCCTTCCCCAAGGCTTCAATGCTTGAAGAACACCTTACCATGCTTGAAGAAGCAAAGAAACGTGACCATACGAAACTTGGCAAAGAATTGAAACTCTTCACGATTTTGAACGAAGGGAAAGGCTTGCCCTTCTTCCTTCCCAACGGCATGGTGCTTAAAAACACGCTTATCGATTACTGGCGTCAAATCCACACCCGTGAAGGCTACGTGGAAGTAAGCACGCCTATCATGCTCAACAAATCGCTTTGGGAAACTTCGGGGCACTGGTATCACTATCGTGATAACATGTACACGACGAAAGTGGACGAAGAAGATTTCGCAATTAAACCTATGAACTGCCCGGGTGGTATTTTGGTTTATAAAAACGAACCGCATAGCTATAAAGATTTGCCTATTCGCATGGGCGAACTTGGTCTTGTACACCGCCACGAAAAATCGGGACAATTGCACGGTCTTTTCCGCGTACGTTGCTTTACGCAAGACGATGCGCACATCTTCATGACGCGCGAACAAATTAAAGATGAAATCAAAGCGGTTGTACGCCTTATCAACGAAGTATATACGCTCTTTGGCTTCAAGTACCACGTAGAACTTTCCACTCGCCCTGAAAACAGCATGGGTAGCGATGAAGACTGGAATACCGCAACCGACGCGCTTAAAAATGCGCTCGACGATATGGGCTTGAACTACGTTGTAAACGAAGGCGACGGCGCATTCTACGGTCCGAAAATTGACTTCCACTTGGAAGACTCTATCGGCAGAACTTGGCAATGCGGCACGATTCAGCTCGACTTCCAACTTCCCCAACGCTTTGAAATGGAATACGTTGGCGAAGACGGACAAAAGCATCAACCCATCATGGTACACCGCGTAGCGTTTGGTTCTATCGAACGTTTCATCGGTATCCTTATCGAACACTTTGCGGGCAAATTCCCCGTATGGCTTGCGCCCACGCAAGTGAAAATTTTGCCTATCACCGATAGACAAGAAGCATACGCAAAAGAACTTTGCGCAAAGATGAAGGAAAAGGGTATTCGTGTAGCGGTTGACGATAGAAACGAAAAAATCGGTTATAAGATTCGTGAAGCGCAACTTGAAAAGCTTCCCTATATGCTCATCGTAGGGGAAAAGGAAGCAAGCGAAAACCTTGTTGCCGTACGCCGTCGTGATAAAGGCGATATGGGTGCGGTAAACGCGGACGAATTTATCGACATGGTTGCAAAGGAAATTGCTGATAAAACGGCGTTCTAATAAAATTGAATATTTTGGAAAAAAGTTGAAAAATACGGCAAAAATCGTTTGACAGAAGGTAAGTTTTTGTGTTAATATAGTTAGGCAAAGCAGAAGCGAACCTTCTCGCCGTTCGACAAAGGTCAGTACGGCTCAATAATTTTCCAAGACGTAAATGGGATTATTGCGGGTTGCTTTTGTCGAGCAACCCGTTATTATTTTGGAGAGGTACACTACCATTATTAAGGACCAACATCAAATCAACGAACAAATTCGTGACAAAGAAGTACGCGTAATTTCCGCAAACGGCGAACAACTTGGCATCATGAGCGCAAGAGAAGCGCTTGCTATTGCTGAAGAAGAAGGGCTCGACTTGGTTAAAATTTCCCCCAACGCAGTTCCGCCCGTATGCAAGGTTATGAACTATGGCAAGTTCAAGTTTGAACAAACCAAGAAGGAAAAGGAAAACCGTAAAAACCAAAAAGTGGTTGAATTGAAAGAAATCTATCTTTCGATGACCATTGACATCGGCGATTTGAACGTCAAAGCAAAGAAGACGATTGAAATGCTCGGCGACGGCAACAAGGTAAAGGTGTCTATCCGTATGCGTGGTAGACAAATGGCGCACGCAACGATGGGCGTTGACGTAATGAACCGTTTCTTTGAAATGCTTGGCGGCAAAGCGGTAATGGATAAAGAACCCAAGACGGAAGGAAGAAACATCATGATGATTCTTTCGCCTGCAAAATAAGGGACGATCAATAAGTGGACAAGCTTTTAATAAAAGCTCGTAAATATTAAAAAAGGTAAAAAAATTTCGGAGGATAAATATATGCCTAAACAGAAGACTCATAGCAGCACGAAGAAGCGTTTCTGGCTTACGGGTACGGGTAAAGTAAACCGTGCACACAGCGGTAAGAACCACAAAGCGGAAACCAAGAACAGAAAGAGAAAGAGAAACTTGCGTCAAACCACGCTTGTTTCTGCTACCCAAGAAAGCACCGTGAAGAACATGATGCCTTACAAGAAATAAGAAGGAGAGTATGAAATATGCGTATTAAGAGAGCAGTTAACGCGGTTAAAAAGCGTAGAAAGATTATGAAACTTGCGAAAGGTTACTGGGGTAACAAGAGCAAGTCTTACAGAATTGCAAGAGAAGCCGTAATGAAGTCCTTGAACTATGCGTTCATCGGCAGAAGAAGAAGAAAGAGAGATTTCCGTCGTCTTTGGATTACGAGAATCAACGCAGCAGCAAGAATCAACGGTATTTCTTACAGCAAATTTATGCACGGCCTTTCCGTTGCTGGTATCAACCTCAACAGAAAAGTTCTTGCAGATTTGGCAGTAAACGATGCAGCAGCATTCGCACAACTCGTTGAAAAAGCAAAAGCAGCAAAATAATGAAAAGTAAAAAGCCTTTTATTTGGTAAAAGGCTTTTTTCACATTTTATTGAAAATGATTTTAACGTCAAAAAACAATCCCTTTATCAAAGAAACGGCTACGCTGAAAGATAAAAAAGGTAGACGTCAAACGGGGCTCTTTCTCGTCGAAGGCGTGAAAATGGCGCGCGAGTGCCAAAAAAGCGGACTGAAAATTGAAAGAGTTATCGTGTCGGAAAGCTTTGCAAAAAGCGATGCGTACACGCCCTTTTTAGAAGAGGAAACGGTTTGCGTTTCCGACGACGTATTCCGCCTTTTGTCGGACGAAAAAACGCCTCAAGGCGTGCTTTGTCGGGTAGAAATTCCTAAAAATACGTTGCAACCGCCCAAGGGCAGTTGTATCGTCTTGGACGGCGTTGCAGACCCTGGCAACGTAGGGGCGATTATCCGTAGCGCAAACGGCGCAGGATACAACGAAGTGTATCTCACGGACGATTGTGCCGACCCGTATTCGCCAAAGTCCGTTCGTGCAAGCATGAGTGGCGTATTTTTCACCACGATTTATCAAGGCACGCGTGAAGAAATTTTGTCTTCCTTGTCGTCCACGCCCATTGTCATTGCAGACATGGCTGGGGCAAACGCCTTCACTTTCGTTTCGCCCAAGCGCTTTGCGCTTGTTATCGGCAACGAGGCAAACGGCGTATCGGCAATGTTGGAAGAAAAGGCTACGCATACGGTAAAAATTCCTATGTCGTCCACGCAAGAAAGCTTAAATGCCGCCGTATCCGCGGGGATTTTGATGTATTTGTTGAAAAAAGAACATTTTTCAACCATGTAAAGAGAAAATAAAAGGAGCGTATTTATTATGTCAGGACATAGCAAATGGCACAACATACAAGCAAAAAAAGGTAAGGCAGACGCAGCGAAAGGCAGAATTTTCACCAAGCTTGGTAGAGAAATTGCAGTAGCGGCGAAAAACAACCCCAACCCTGAAACGAACAGCAAGCTTGCCGATATCATTGCAAAAGCAAAAGCGGCAAACATGCCCAACGACAACATTCAAAGAAGTATCAAAAAAGCATCGGGTGAAATGAGCGGTGCTGATTATAAAGAACTCACCTACGAAGGCTACGGCATTGCAGGCTCGGCAGTTATCATCGTCACGCTTACGGACAACATCAACCGTACGGCAGGCGACGTTCGCTCTATTTTGAGTAAGCACGGCGGTCAGCTCGGTCAAAACGGTTGCGTATCCTACAACTTCGATAATAAGGGCTATATCGTTGTAGAAAGAACGGTAGAACTCGATGAAGACACGATGACGGAATACGCTTTGGAAGCAGGTGCGGACGACGTAGTTGCAAGCGACGACGTTTATGAAATTTTCACCACGCCCGAAAGCTTCTCCGACGTACGTAAGTATTTGGAAGAAAAGAATGCGGAACTCGTTGCTGCTGCGCCCAAGGGCCGTAGAAACGAAGAGGAAGAAGACAAAATTCGTTTCATTCAAGCGGAAATTGCAATGATTCCTCAAAACAGAATCACGTTGCCCGAAGATAAAGTAGCTACGTTTGAAAAGATGATCGATGCTCTTGAAGATCACGACGACGTTCAAAACGTATATCATAACGTGGAACTTCCCGACGAAGACGAAGAATAATATAAAACAAAGAAACCGCGGCGCAACCCATCGTTGTACTGCGGTTTTTTCACTCGTGTACTACTTGTACACGTCCTTTCAAAAATCCTCGTACGCCTTGGTTTGCTAGCGTCTTGCTTTGTTTTATTTCGTTTTATCTTTTTGTGTTGGTACACTTACAACCGCGCAACTCATCGTTGTACTGCGGTTTTTTCACTCGTGTACTGCTTGTACACGTCCTTTCAAAAATCCTCGTACGCCTTGGTTTGCTTGCGTCTTGCTTTGTTTTATTTCGTTTTATCTTTTCCTATTAAATCACAAAAAATCGATAAAAAATCTCATTTCAAAACATTGACAATTATTCCAAGATATGCTAAAATGAAATAGTAATCCCGTGAGGGAGTAGCAAGCGCGTAAGCGTGGCAAGTCAACAATACCCGACGTAAAAGTCTGGCTTGCCTCAAATTGCCAGACTCACGTATAGCGAAAGAAAAAAAGGCTGTACGTGGCGTGAAGTAGATATTCATACCCAAGTATAGCCAAAGCTGTGCTTGGGTATTTTTTATAAAAAGGAGTAGGTATGAACAGTTATTTGCAAGACAAAGAAGCCGTTGTAAGCAAGTTGCAAACGAGCGTAGAAAAGGGCTTGTCTGTAAGCGAAGCGGAAAAACGGCTTGCGGAAAAGGGTAAAAACAAGCTTGCGGAAGGTAAGAAAAAGACGGTTATACGCCGCTTTTTTGAACAGCTTGCCGACCCTATGATTCTCATTTTGATTGTGGCGGCGGCAATCAGCGGTGCGCTTGCAATCATTGAAAAGCATTTCCCGACGGACGTTATCATCATCCTTGCCGTAGTGCTTCTCAACGCCATTTTAGGCGTGTTGCAAGAAAGCAAAGCGGAAAAGGCGATTGAAGCGTTGCAAAAGATGTCGGCGGCTACGTCAAAAGTTTTACGGGACGGAAAGCTGTGCGTTGTAAAAAGTGAAGATTTGGTCGTTGGCGACGTCGTTTTATTAGAAGCAGGGGACGCTGTGCCCGCCGATGCAAGAGTTGTGGAAAGCGCAAGCTTGCAAGTGGAAGAAGCGGCACTTACGGGTGAATCGGTTCCCGTTAATAAGGTGACGGAAGCAATTATCCCCAAGAACGGGGCAAAAGAAGTCACGCTTGGCGATAGAAAGAACATGGTTTACATGGGAAGCACCGTCGTTTACGGACGTGGCGTAGTGGTTGTCACGGCGACGGGTATGGCGACGGAAATGGGTAAAATTGCGGGCGCATTAGCGCAAGCGCAAGAAGGCAAAACGCCTCTGCAAAAGAAGCTTTCCCAGCTTTCCAAAATCCTTACGTGGCTCGTGCTTGGCATTTGCGTAGTCGTATTTGGCGTAAAACTTTGGGCGGACGGCTTTGAAGTGGGCACGATTATAAACTCGCTTATGGTTGCCGTTTCCCTTGCGGTTGCGGCGATTCCCGAAGGGCTTGCATCCGTTGTCACGGTGGTGCTCTCAATCGGCGTGACGAATATGTCCAAGCGCAACGCAATCATTAGAAAATTGACGGCGGTGGAAACGCTTGGCTGTGCGCAAATCATTTGTTCGGATAAAACGGGTACGCTCACGCAAAATAAAATGACCGTCGTAAAATGCTTTGGCGAAGACGAAAAGCGTGTAGCGCAAGGCATGTCCCTTTGCTCGGATGCGGAAGTGGACGAAAAGGGAGACGTCACGGGCGAACCTACCGAAGCGGCGCTCGTTGCTTGGGCGTATAAATTAGGGCTACCCAAGTATGCGTTGAAAAAGGAATTTGCAAGAGTAAACGAGCTTCCTTTCGATTCCAACCGTAAGATGATGACGACCATGCACCCTATAAACGGTGCGTTCGTGCAATACACCAAGGGCGCGCCCGACGTTGTGCTTGATAGATGTACGTATTGCTTGAAAGACGGCAAAGTAGTGCCGATGACGGCGGAATGCAAAGCGGAAATTTTGCAAGCGAATAAGGATATGGCGGATGGCGCTTTGCGTGTGCTTGCGTGTGCGGAAAGAACGTGGAAGGAAATTCCCGCCGATATGACGAGCGAAAGCGTAGAAACTGAAATGTGCTTTACGGGGCTTTGCGGCATGATCGACCCCGTGCGCCCCGAAGTAAAGGTAGCGATTGAACAATGCCGTGAAGCGGGTATTCGTCCTATCATGATCACGGGCGACCACGTGGATACGGCGGTTGCGATTGCAAAAGAGTTGGGTATTTTGAGAGGCGATGCGAAAGCGCTTACGGGTGCGCAACTTAACGAACTTTCGGATGAAGAATTTGAGGGTATGTTCCAAAACGTGAGCGTTTATGCTCGTGTGCAACCGGAACACAAAACTCGTATTGTAAACGCATGGATGAAATACGGCTTCGTCACGGCGATGACGGGGGACGGGGTAAACGACGCTCCTTCCATTAAGAGTGCGGACATCGGCGTAGGCATGGGCATTACGGGTACGGACGTAACGAAAAACGTTGCGGACATGGTGCTTACGGACGACAACTTTGCAACCATCGTTGGCGCGGTGGAAGAAGGCAGAAGAATTTACGACAATATCCGTAAAGCAATACAATTCTTGCTCGCTTCCAACATGAGCGAAGTCATCGCTATTTTTGCGGCAACCTTGCTCGGCTTTACCATTTTGCAACCTGCGCATTTGCTTTGGATAAATTTGGTGACGGACACCTTCCCCGCCCTTGCGCTTGGCACGGAAAAGGCGGAAGACGACGTCATGAAACGAAAACCCCGTGATGCAAAGGCGGGCGTGTTCTCGGGTGGTATGGGCATAGACGTCATTTACCAAGGCTTCTTGGTGGCGGTTTTGGTTGTTTTGTCCTTCTTTGTTGGGCATTATCTTGAAACGGGCAACTGGCAAATTTCCGACAGCACGCACGGCACGACGATGGCGTTCTTGACGCTTGCCATGGCGGAAATCTTCCACAGCTTGAATATGCGTTCGCAAAGAAAGAGCTTGTTCACGATTAAAAAGCAAAACAAATTGCTGTGGGCGGCGGCGCTCGGCTCGTTCGTGCTTTCGGTGGCGGTGTGCGCTATTCCCCCCGTTGCGAAAGTGTTCGGGTTTGAAGCAATCGGCTTTGTCGAACTTGGCTTAGCGGTGCTCATCGGCTTTGCGGTTATCCCCGTTGTAGAAGTGGTGAAAGCGTTGCAACGCGCTTTGGAAAAAAGAAAGAATAAATAAGCAAAAACTCTAAAAGTTTTTTACACCGTCCTATTTTGGGCGGTGTTTTTAATAAAAAACACGTTTTTCGGCAATATTTTTTTTCTAAAGCCTTGACCGAACGGATATTATATGCTATAATAGGGTATGTTAAAGCGATGAAAAGGCTTTTTACTGAAAAAGGAACAGTTGAGGTGTGAATATGGCGGAACAAAAAAATGCAACGGTAAATAACAATCAAGCGGCAGCAACGAAAGTAGATGCGTTGTACAGCTGGCTTTCTTACGATTTGCAAAAGCTTAAAAAAGAACTTCTTAACGAAATGAAATATTCGTCCGTGCAAATCGGCTCGTTGAATAGCGAAATCAAAGGGGAACAAGAAAAAGCTTCCAAAAATATCTCGCAAGAAATTCGTTATGGCTACATACAAAACCAAAGCATTTACGACGGCTTGACTGCGTCGATCAACGATACGATTGCGAAGATTGACGAAGCGATTGCAAGATTAGACGCATTTGCTTCCGAAGAACTTGCTGAAGGCGTAAAAGAAAAGGTTGCGGGCATTTTGCCTCCCATCGAAGATACGCTCAACGAAATCAAACTTAGCTATTTGCAACATCAATCCATCTATGAAGATTTGAAGACGTTGATTAACGAAAACGTCGTTGCAAAGTTTGACGACGTAAACGCGCGTTTCACGCTCGTTGAACAAATGGACGAAAGCTTGGAAGAAATCCGTCAAAAGATTTCCGACCTTGCTGAAACGCTTGAATCGGCTGACCATAAAAATCTCGTAGACCAAATCGTTGCGGCTGTTCCCGTTGCGGAAAACGTAGATTACGTACGCATTGCCGACGACGTTGGCGATAAGGTTTTGGAACTTTTGGGCGACGTACTCGTTCAACAACCCGAAAAAGAGCAAGAACCCGTTGAAGCGAAAATCGATTATGATAGAATTATCTACGGCGCAGCTGAAAAGGTTGTAGAATCGTTGCCTTATCCCGAAAAGGTAGATTATCGTCGCATTGACGATTCGTTTGCAGCGGCTGCTGCGAAAGTGCAAGGCGGCATTGCGCAAGACGTGCTTTCGGCGGTTGTGGCTACGGCAGTTGCAAATGCAATTGCTGCAATCGACCTTGATGCGATTGCAGCGAAGGTTGCTGAAAAGGTACAACCTGCTCCTTGCGAAATCGACTACGATAAGCTTGCGGATATGGTAGCGGCTAAGCTCTCCGCTGACGAAACGGAAGAAGAAACGACGTTCGATTTCGTTATCGACGACGAAGGTATTGACGTAATCGCAACGCGCGTGTCCGCAAAACTTTGCGAAATGTGCGCTAACTGCGAAGAAACGGTGGAAGAAATCGTTGAAGAACCCGCTGTTGAAGAAGTTGTAGAAGAAATCGTAGAAGAAGCGCCCGTTGAAGAAATTGTGGAAGAAGCGGTTGAAGAAATTGTGGAAGAACCCGCTGTGGAAGAAATCGCAGTTGCAAAAGAACCTGTCTATGAAGAAGTAGAAGGTGAACTTGTAGATGCTGAAACGGGTATGGTTATCCGCTTGAAGAGAAGCTTCACGGCGAAGATGAGTCAAAGCGCTGACGAAGTAAAAGCGTATTACAGCGATTTGAAGAACGCACTTTTGGCATATAAGAAAGTACGTTCCAACGTAAGCTGGCACGGCGATAGATTCAACTACGGCAGAGAAACGGTTGCGAAGATGGGCATTAACGGTAAAACGCTTTGTTTCTATCTTGCACTTGATCCCACTGATGAAGAAAACTTCAAGACGACTGTATATCATCAAAAGAACGTAGGCGACCAAAAAGCGCATGAGGCTACGCCTTTTATGGTAAAGGTTAAGAGTGCGGCTGCCGTTAAGAAAGCGGTACGTTTGGTTGAAGCGCTCGCTGCAAAGTTTGAAGCGGAAAAGAAGGAAGATGCGGAAACGGTTGATTTTGCGCAAGAATATCCTTACGCATCCACCAAGCAACTTTTGAGCGACGGACATATCAAACTCACCAAGGAAAAGAAGGTAGAATTCAACTTCTAATCCACGTAAGACAACATATACGAATACGAAAGAGAGCTGATAATTCCCATATTTTCGGCTCTCTATTTTATGAGCAATTACATATCCTTTCAAGGAGTAAAAATAAAGCGTGAAAGAAAAAAAAGAACAAACCAAAAACACGAATATACCAAAGACGAATAAAAAGCGTTCTTCGCGTGTAAACCCGAAGGGCACGGTTTTTGATATCGGCGAGTTTGCGGAATTTTCCAAAAAAGCGGACGAAGTTGCGCAGTCCAAGCAAAAGAGTGTAAAAACGACGGCACAAGGCAAGGCTACGCAAACGGCTACTGTGGAAAAAGTGCAAAAAAAGCAAGCAAGCAATAAGGAAAAGGCTGTAAAAAAGAAAAAGGCGGTTAAAATCATTTTCCTTGGCGGCGTGGGTGAAATAGGCAAAAACATGACGGCGATAGAATACGGCAACGATATTATCGTCATCGATGCAGGGCTCACTTTCCCCAACAGCGAAGATATGCCGGGGATTGACTTGGTTGTGCCCGACGTGACGTATTTGTCGCAAAACAAGGATAAAATCCGTGGCGTATTGCTTACGCACGGGCATGAAGACCATATCGGCGGCGTGCCTTATCTCATCAAAGAACTTGGCACGGATATCCCTTTGTACGGCACGAAGCTTACGCTTATGCTGACGGACAATAAATTGCAAGAACATCGTTTGCAGTCCGTTCCCCAACGAGTGATTGCGGCGGGCGAAAGAGTAAAGCTTGGTGCGTTCGAGGTGGAATTTATCAACGTAAACCACTCGATTTCGGGTGCGTGCGCGCTTGCTATCCACACCCCCAACGGGCTTATTTACCACAGCGGGGATTTCAAAATCGACTTAACCCCCGTTGCGGGCGAACAAATTGACTTGAAGCGCATTGCCGAACTTGGCAAAGAAGGCGTGCTTTTGTATTTAAGTGAATCGACGAACATTGAAAGAGCAGGCTACACCATGAGTGAAACGGTGGTAGGCACGACGCTTGATCACTTATTCTCGGAAAACGTCAATCGCCGCATCATCATTGCGACGTTTGCATCCAACGTTCATCGTTTACAACAAATCATTGATTTGGCTGTGAAATATCGCCGTAAAGTGGCTCTTTCGGGTCGTAGCATGTTCAAGGTGGTAGACGCCGCCGTGAAAATCGGGGAATTGCGTATTCCCGAAGGCGTGCTTATCGACATTGAACGCACGAAGAATTTATTCGACGGCGAACTCGTGATTGTTTCCACCGGCTCGCAAGGCGAACCTATGAGTGCGCTCACTCGTATGGCTATGGGGGAATTTAACAAAGTGACGGTGGGGGAAAACGATACGATTATCATTTCCGCAACGCCTATCCCCGGCAACGAAAAAATGGTGTATAGGGTTATCAACAACCTTTATAAAAAGGGTGCGAAAGTGGTGTACGAAAGTTTGGAAAAAATCCACGTTTCGGGGCACGCTTGTCAAGAAGAACACAAAATTTTGCACGCCTTGTTAAAACCGAAATTCTTTATTCCCGTACACGGCGAATATCGTCATTTGAAACGCCACGCCGATTTGGCGCAAGCGCTTGGCATGCCCCAACAAAATATTCTTATTACCGAAGTGGGCAACTGCGTAGAGCTTACGCAAACGACTATGTCGTTTGGCGAAAACGTACAAGCTGGCACGAAGCTTATCGACGGTGCGGGTATGGAAGATTACGGCACAAGCGAAGTCATGAAAGACCGCTTGAAAATGTCCGCTGAAGGGGTGATTTCGGTGGCGGTTGCCGTGACGGGCAATATCGTCGTGGGCGAGCCCGTTGTGGAAGTGCACGGGTTTGTATTCACGGAAAGCACGACGGAAGAAGAAATTTACTCGCTTGCTCAAAAAGCGGTGCAAAGCTACAATTACGCAAGCGGTGGAAAGGAAGAACTTTCCGCGTTTGTGAAGAAATCGTTGAAAAATTATTTCTATAAAAAGACCAAGCAATCGCCCTTGATTGTGGTGTCCGTTTTAGAAGTGTAAACAAAGGAAAAATATGGAATATACAGCTTCGCTCGTACAATTAAATATCGACGAGAAATTGCAGTTAAAGCGCAAAACAGCGCTTGCAAACGGCGTGCCCGTGGCGGACGACGAAACGTTGCAATTCTTGCTCGTCACCCTTGGCATGACCAAACCGCTTCGCATTTTAGAAATCGGCTCGGCGGTGGGGCTTTCGGGCGTGGCGATGTTGCAAGCTTGTCCAAACGCCACTTTGACGACGATGGAGCTGGACGAAGAAAGATATTTTGAAGCGAAGAAAAATTTTGCCGAGTTTGGCGTTGCGGATAGGGTAAACGCTATCCTTGGCGATGCGGGCGAAATTTTGGCAATGATGGACGGGCAGTTCGATTTCGTCTTTTTGGACGGACCGAAAGCGCAGTACGAAAAATACTTGTTCGATTTGAAACGTTTGATGAAAAAGGGCGCAACGCTCTTTGCCGACGACGTATTGTTGTTCGGTTGGGTAAGCGGGGAAGAAGAAACGCCGCAAAAACGCCATTCAATCGTGGAAAAAATCCGTTCCTATCTTTCCGTTATTACGGGCGACACCGATTTTATTACGTCCGTCATCAACGTGGGTGACGGAGTGGCATTGTCCGTTTTTCAAGGCAAAAAATAACACCGACAAGAGAAAAGGTTTATGAAGGTAGAATTGTTAGCCCCTGCGGGCAATTACGAAAAATTGAAAACCGCGCTTCATTTCGGTGCGGATGCGGCGTACTTGGGCGGAAAGCACTTTTCCTTGCGTACGTTTGCGGATAATTTTACCATTGAAGAACTTTCTTCGGCGGTAAAATTCGTGCACGCTTTAGGCAAAAAATTGTACGTGACGGCAAATATTTACGCGAGAAACGGCGATTTCGTTATGCTTGAAGAGTATTTCAAAACGCTTGAGCTTATCGGCGTGGACGGTGTAATTGTAAGCGACCCTGGCGTTGTGTATATTGCGAAAAAATCGGCGCCCAAGCTTGATATCCACATCTCCACGCAAGCGAATACGACGAATAAATACGCCGTCAAATTTTGGGCGGAACAAGGCGCTACACGCGCGATTTTGGCAAGAGAACTCTCTATTGCCGAAATTAAAGAAATTCACGATTTTAACCCCACTACGGAGCTTGAAACGTTCGTTCACGGGGCAATGTGCATATCGTACAGCGGCAGATGCTTACTTTCCGATTATTTGGACGGGCGTTCGTCCAACCGCGGGGCATGCGTGCAATCTTGTCGTTGGAGATACGAAGTGCGTGCGCTCAATGCCACCAACGGCAAATCGGAATGGTTGCCTATCGAGCAAGACGAGCGTGGCACGTACATTTTCAACAGCAAGGATTTGAATATGCTTTCCCGCATTAAAGAGCTGGAAGAAGCGGGCGTGTCGTCCTTTAAGATTGAAGGGCGTATGAAGAGTGGTTATTACTTGGCAACCGTCATCAACGCCTATCGTAGGGCGATGGACGGGGAAGATTTAAGCGTATGCGCAAACGAACTTTTGAAAGTGGCGCATAGAGAATATACGCAAGCGTATGCGGACGGAAACAACACGCAAACGGTGAATTACGACGATAGTCAATCGAAGGGCGAATACGTGTATATCGCCGACGTACTTGCAAGTGACAATGGCGTTGCGAGCGTGCAAATGCGCAACCGTTTCAAAAAGGGCGAAACGCTGGAAGTGCTTTCTCCCGACGGCAATTTTGCAAAATCGTTTACGGTGGAACACATCGTCAATTCCAAAGGCGAAGAAACGGACGATGCGAAGTTGGTGCAAGAAAACTACAAGATAAATTGTCCGTATGCGTTAAAAGCGGGGGATTACCTTCGTCGCAAGGTGTAAGGGGTGCTTATGAAGAAGAAAATATTATTGATTGCAACGGGTGGCACGATTGCTTCGCAAGTGGGCGAGGTTGGTCTTGTCCCTGGGCTTGGCGCAAGCAAAATGCTTTCTTGCGTGCCCGAAATTTTAACCTATTGTGACGTGGATGCGGTGCAACCGTACAATATCGACAGCACCAACGTCACGCCCGCGCACTGGTTGACGCTTGCAGATACCATTCGTCAACATTACGACAACTACGACGGATTTGTGGTATGCCACGGCACGGATACGATGTCGTACACGGCGGCTATGCTTTCCTATTTGATACAGCATTCGCCCAAGCCCATCGTTTTGACGGGCTCGCAACAGCCGATTGATAAGGAAGATACGGATGCAAGAATCAATCTTCGCGACAGCTTTTTGTACGCTTCGTCCAACAAGGCAAGCGACGTTGTTATCGTCTTCCAAGGCAAGATAATCGCAGGTACGCGCGCAAAGAAAATCCGCACCAAAAGTTTCAACGCTTTCACGAGCGTGGATTTGCCGAATTTAGGCGTAATCCGTGACGGCAAAATTATTCAATACATTACCCACGAAAAAGCGGACAAGCCCGAATTTTACACGAGTTTGAACGAAAAAGTGGCACTTTTAACGCTCACGCCTGGTTTAAGTAGCGAAATTTTGAACGCATATTTTGAATACAACGATGCGGTCGTCGTTTCGGGCTACGGCACGGGCGGTATTCCCGAAGGGGAATATTACGGTTTTTACGACGTTATCAGCAGTTGGGAACGCAAGGGCAAAACGCTCGTTGTCACCACGCAAGTACAGCAAGAAGGCAGCGACATGGACGTGTATCGCGTGGGGCGTGGGTGGAAAAACCGCTTCGATTTGCTTGAAAGTTATTCGATGACGTACGAAAGCATTATCACGAAACTCATGTGGATATTAGGCCAAACGAAAAAGGACGACGAAATTCGTAAAATGTTCTATCAAACGGTTAATTACGATTTGGTCGATTAAGGAGTAAATATGGAAAAACAACAATTGCAAAACTACGCAAGATTGCTTGCGAGAATCGGTTTGAACGTGCAAAAAGGACAATCGGTGTTTATCGGCGCGGAACTTGACCAACCGGAATTTGTGACGATGGTGGTAGAAGAATGCTATAAAGCGGGCGCAAGCGAAGTGTTTGTAGAATGGGCGCACCAAGCGGTGGACAAAATTTCTTCCCACTATCAAACGCTTGAAAATATGTCCACGTTGAAGCCTTGGGCGAAAGCGAAATGGGAATATAAAGCGCAAAACTACGCTTGTAGATTGTTCATCGAATCGGAAGATCCCGACGGCATGAACGGTGTAGATCAAGAAAAAATGAGCGCCGTTCGCCGTGCGATTTTCCCCCAAGTGAAACCGTATAGACTTGCGCTTGAAAATCGTCATCAATGGTGTATTGCAGCCGTACCTGGTAAGGCTTGGGCGAAAAAGGTATTCCCCAACCTTTCAGAAGACGAAGCTATGGAAAAAATGTGGAAACTTATTTTGCACACGTCCCGTGCGGACGGGGACGATCCCGTTTTGGCTTGGGAAAAGCATAACGCAGCGCTTGACGCTCGTTGCAACTATTTGAACAATCTTGGGCTGAAATATTTGGAATATAAGAGCGCAAACGGTACGGATTTTATCGTAGAACTCAATGAAGATGGCATTTTTTGCGGCGGCAACGAAAAAACGCTTGACGGCAAGGTGTTCAATCCCAACATCCCTACGGAAGAAGTGTTCACTTCGCCCATTGCGGGTAAAGCGGAAGGCATCGTATATTCCACCAAACCCCTTTCGTATATGGGCGAGCTTATCGACAATTTCTCCTTGCGTTTTGAAAAGGGCAAAGTGGTAGAAGCGAAGGCGGAAAAGGGCGAAGAACTTTTGAAACAAATGGTGTCCATGGACGAGGGCGCAGGCAAGCTTGGCGAATGTGCGTTGATTCCTTATTCTTCGCCGATTAGTGAAAGTGGCGTGCTTTTCTACAACACCCTTTTTGACGAAAACGCAAGCTGTCACTTCGCCGTTGGTTTTGGCTTTAACGAATGTTTGAAAGGCTACGAAAACATGACGGATGAAGAATGCAAAAAGCGTGGTATCAACGAAAGTATGATTCACGTAGATTTTATGATAGGAAGCAAGGATATGTCCATCGTCGGCATCACCAAGGCGGGTGAAAGGGTGCAAATCTTCCTTGACGGCAACTGGGCTTTTGAAGTATAAAAAGTAAGACGGAGTGTAAAGCAAATGACGAAAATTGATATTTTTTCGGGCTTTTTAGGCGCAGGTAAAACCACTTTGATAAAGAAACTTATCAAAGAAGCGTATGCGGGTGAAAAAGTAGTTTTGATTGAAAACGAATTTGGCGAAATCGGTATTGACGGCGGCTTTTTGAAGGAAGCGAGTATCAATATCACGGAAATGAATTCGGGCTGTATTTGTTGCTCGCTCGTGGGCGATTTTGCAAAGGCGCTTAAACAAGTTTCCGCACGTTATGCCCCCGATAGAATTATTATCGAGCCGTCGGGCGTTGGAAAGCTTTCCGACGTAATTAAGGCGGCGGCAAGCGCGCATATCGAAGATGCGAAACTCAACGTATTTTGCACGGTTGTCGATGCGACGAAATGCAAGATGTATATGAAGAACTTTGGCGAATTTTTCCTTGACCAAGTGGAAAATGCAAGCTGTATTATTCTTTCGCATACGGATAAAGTATCGGAAGAAAAACTTGCGACGGCGGTGGAATTGTTGCGTGCAAAAAACAGCGGCGCAAACCTTGTGACGGCGGCGTGGGATACGCTTGACGGCAACGTCATTTTGTCGGCTATGGAACAAGAAAATTCCTTGAAAAAGGAGTTGGAACACCTCGCGCATGAAGTTCATCATCACGAACATCACGAACATCATCACGTTTGTACCGACCCTAACTGCGATTGCGGACATCACCACCACGATCACGATCATCACGACCATGCCCACCACGAACATCACGAACACCATCATCACCATGCGGACGAAGTGTTTACAAGCTGGGGCAAGGAAACGACGAGAAAGTACACGAAAGAAGAAGTGGAAGGCATGCTTTGCGAGCTTGCAAACGAAGAAAAGTACGGCGTTGTATTGCGTGCTAAAGGGATTGTCGGTGGCGAAAATGCTTGGGTGCATTTCGACTATGTGCCGGGCGGCATTGACGTGCGTGAAGGTGGCGCTGCGGTTATCGGCAGACTTTGCGTAATCGGTTGTGGCTTAAACGAAGAAGCATTGCAAACGCTTTTCAAATTATAAAGGATAGGAAAGAGTATGAAAGGAAAATTACCTACGGAAACGCCCGTCTATTTGTTTTTAGGATTTTTAGAATCGGGCAAGACGAAATTTATCCAAGAAACGATGGAAGACCCCCGCTTTTCGCACGGCGAAAAAACGCTTTTGCTCGTGATGGAAGAAGGGGAAGAAGAATACGAAACGATTAAGTTTGCCGACGCAAACAACGTTGATTTGGTGGTTATCGAAGATAAATCGCAACTTACGGAAGAATATTTATCCGAGCTTCAACTCCGCTATGGTAGCGATAGAGTTGTTGTAGAATACAACGGCACGTGGCTTGTGGAAGATTTCTTTGCGGCTATGCCCGAGGGTTGGATGATTAACCAAATGATGACGTTTTTCGATTCTAATACGTTCTTGAACTACAACGCAAATATGCGCCAATTCACCTTTGATAAAATCCAAAGCACGCAACTTGTCGTGTTCAACCGCTTTGAAGATAGTATGGATAAAATGGCGTTTCATAAAGTTGTACGTGGGATCACTCGTCAATGCGACATCGTGTACGAACACACGGACGGCAAAGCCGATTTCGACGACATTGAAGACCCGTTGCCCTTTGATATCAACGCGCCCGTGATTGAAATTGAAGATAGGGATTACGCGTTTTTCTATCGTGATTTGACGGAAAATATGGAAGCGTACATCGGTAAAACGGTTAAGTTCAAGGGGATAGTGGCTACGGATAAGCGCTTGGAAGCAACGGACATCGTTGTGGGCAGACACGTGATGACGTGTTGTGCGGACGATATTCAATATTGCGGTTTGGCGTGCGTGTTGCCCTACGTTATGCAACTTGAAACAAGAGACTGGGTTTGCGTGACGGCGAAAATTCAATTCCAAAAGCACCGCATTTATAAGGGGAAAGGCCCCGTGCTTGTTGCGGAAAAGGCTGTCGTTTGTCAACCGCCCGAAGAAGCGCTTGCAACTTTCTATTAAGCATAAAACGAGTTTGCTAAAAAGCAAACTCGTTTTGTTTTTCTACAATAAAACCACCCGATATAATCGGGTGGTTTATCATTTCATATTCTCTTATTACACTCTCAATTATACAATGCCGTGCGCCATCATCGCTTCAGCCACTTTTTCAAAACCAGCAATGTTTGCGCCCATTACGTAGTTGCCTTCAAAACCATAACGCTTTGCTGCGCTTTCAATGTTGTGGTAAATGTTAATCATGATCGTCTTCAACTTCGCATCAACTTCTTCAGCCGCCCAGAACAATCTGCCCGACGATTGCGCCATTTCAAGTGCGGAAGTAGCTACGCCGCCTGCGTTTGCCGCTTTTGCGGGAAGATATACGACGTTTGCTGCGTTTTGGAATACGTCGATAGCTTCAAGAGTGGAGGGCATGTTTGCGCCTTCCGCAACGTATTTCACGCCGTTTGCAACAAGTGCCGCTGCGCTTTCGCCGTCAATTTCGTTTTGCGTAGCGCAAGGAAGGGCAACGTCGCAAGGGATCGTCCAAATGCCTTTGCAGCCTTCTACGTACTTCGAACCGGGCACTCTTGCTACGTATTCTTTGATACGCGCACGTTCTACTTCTTTGATTTGTTTTACAACGTCAAGGTTGATACCGTTAGGGTCGTAGATATAACCGTTGGAATCGTACATAGCAACGACTTTCGCACCAAGTTCTTGCGCTTTTTGACAAGCGTAGATAGCAACGTTGCCGCTACCCGAAACGATAGTGGTTTTGCCTTCAAAGCTGTCGCCACGCATACGCATTGCTTCCGCCGTGATATAAACAAGACCAAAGCCCGTTGCTTCTTTTCTTACAAGCGAACCACCATAGGAAAGTCCACGGCCGGTAAGTACGCCAACGTGTTCGTCACGGATACGCTTGTATTGCCCGAAGAGATAACCAACTTCTCTCGCACCAACACCGATGTCGCCGGCAGGTACGTCCGTGTCCGCGCCGATATGGCGGAAAAGTTCGGTCATGAAGCTTTGGCAAAACGCCATAATTTCTCTGTCCGATTTGCCTTTGGGATCAAAGTCGGAACCACCTTTACCGCCGCCGATAGGAAGACCGGTAAGGCTGTTTTTCAAAATTTGTTCCAAACCAAGGAATTTGATAACGGAAAGGTTAACGGAAGGGTGGAAACGAAGACCGCCCTTGTAAGGGCCGATTGCGCTGTTGAATTGTACGCGATAACCTTTGTTTACACGAACGTTGCCGTTGTCGTCCACCCAAGGCACACGGAACAAAATGGTGCGTTCGGGTTCGGTGAAGCGTTCCAAAAGGGCAGCTTTTTCATATTCGGGGTGCGCGTTGATAACGGGCTCTAAGGTGAGCAAAATTTCCGTTGCGGCTTGGTGAAATTCCTTTTCACCGGGGTTGCGAGCTTTCAAATCGTCTAAAACTCTTTGTACGTATGACATAAATTTCTCCTTCGAAAAAATAGATTTCAAATTGCATATCAATCGAAATTCTTGATACAATTATATCTTATCACTTTTCTTTTCAATTTGCAACGATTTGAACGCAAAAAATTGCAAAAATATAAAAAATATTTTTATTTTTTCGCAAAAAACAGCAATAAAATAAGTTTTTGTTATAACATATATAACCGTACGTTATACCACGACTTTCCGACAAGTTTTTTCCATTATCCGCAAAACGATTGATTTATTTGTAAAAAGGGTGTATAATATATTTGTAAAAGCTCTCATAGTTAAATGGATATAACAAGCCCCTCCTAAACGCTTGGTCTATCCGTCTAATACACCTAAAATCAATGCTTTTTATGGTAAAAACGGGTGAAAATAACCACTTTTTGATGGATAAAAAGTTTTAGGAATAATTTTAGGAATAAAAATAAAATAAATTTTATACATTTTGGTTCCTTAGTTAAATGGATATAACAAGCCCCTCCTAAGGGCTAGTTGTGGGTTCGATTCCCGCAGGGACTACCAAAAAAACCACATTTTTTGTGGTTTTTTACTATTTTTAGGGCAAAAATCGGTCGTTTTTGAAATAATTTTGAACTATTCCACTATATCCACCCCCATATTAAGTTGAGATACTTTTCTTAATATGCTATAATGATATAAAGGAGATGGGTTATGAACGGAAGTTTATCTGAAGAAACAATGAAAAAAGTAGAATTGCTTTGGACAAAAGTAGGGCTTGTTGTACAACTTTCTCAAATGGTAGAATACAACTTAGCCAATATTTTAGGGTTTGACGAAATATTAAAAAAGTTTGATGATGAAAAGCCATTGTCTAAAGAAGTTTATGATAAAGCGGTAAAGAAAGCAAATTCACTTTATAAAACATTATCCAAACGTCCTTTAGGTAAAATTCTCGAGCAGGCTGAAAAAGTCAAATTCTTTACGGAAGATGGTCTTAAACTTCTATCAGAAGCTTGCGAAAAACGAAATTTTGTTATTCACCATTTATTCCGTGAAGATTTATTCAAGGGATACGTAGATACTCAACCTGAATATTATTACGAAACTGTTGAAGAAACCATAGGAATATTACACGAAATAAACGAGCAATTAGTCGAAATATTCAAGCAACAGAAACAAGAATATTGGATGTTGTAAAAATTAAGGGATACCCACAATCAAGTGAGTATCCCTATTTTTTATTTCTAAAATATGTTATTCAGTGCGTTTAACGCTTTTTCTTGTGTGTCAGGGATAAAGTGGCTGTAAACTTGTAACGTTATCGTTGAATCGCTGTGCCCCATATACTTGCTAACCGTTTGTAAAGGAACGTTTTGCGATAATAGCAAACTGCAATACGTGTGGCGTAGTCCGTGACAACAAACTCGCTTAAAGCCTTTATCGTCTTGAAACTTTTTAAGCCAACCGCCAACCGTATGTGGATAGACAGGTTCACGACAGATATTGACGGCAAAGTAGTATTCGTCCACGTTGTTATCAAACTCGTCGTCGATTGCTCTAAACCACTCACGATATTCCTTCAAATCGTCAATTAAAGGCGTTGGAAGGGGTATATCTCGTGTGGAAGTCTTTGTCTTGGGTTCTTTTTCATAGATTCCATAGCCTTTCGCTACAAGGCGATTTCTACGGATATGAACCACTTGCTTGTCAAAATCAATGTCCGACCAACGAAGTCCGTTTAGTTCACCTGCACGTACACCCGTAAGAAGCATAAACTTTATAGGCACACGCTTGTAAATCAAATCTTCGGGAAGTTCGTCAAGCGCTTTCATAAATTCTTGCGCTTCGGCTATTGAATAAACTTCCTTTTCATTGATAGGGCGAAGTGATGAGTTGCTATTGCCCGGACCGACTTTCGTGGCACAAACGGGATTTTTTGTTATCCAATCGTATCGCACGGCTTCGTTAAATACCGTTCTAAGCAATCTTCTATAACCCTTAATGGTTTCGGCTGAATAGCCTTTATTTCGTTCGTTAGGCTTAAAATATTCGTCAAAATCAAGGTTATGAATCTCACAAATTTTCTCTGCCGTTTCACGAACTATGTAATTACCTTTCTTTTTAAGCCCGTAAGATGAACAACGATTTATAACGCCATCTCTTGCAAGCGCTCTAAAGCTTATAGATTTAGGCAAATCTTTTTTAAGACAAACAGTGTTGTCTTGCTTACCGCTTTTTTGCTCAAAACTGTTTAGAAACATTTGCACGTGTCTAACCGTAATATCGCTTACAGGTTTATCCGAAAGTTTGTTATTCTTTAAGTAATCGCTAAATTTCTTGGTAATTCCAATGCCTCTTAAGTAGTAATTTATCGACCAGTTCTTTTTAACGCTTTCAAGCCACTCGGTTGCAAGTTCGTCAAAGGTTAAAACTTTTAATTTCTTAACGTCCGTTTTCAGTTCGTAAGCCTTTGCAAGTTCTTCTTCAAACTCTATAGCGCATTTTTCTACGTATTTATGGAACTTAGCAGGGGTAAGGTCATTATCGTTTTTAACCAATTTATAGCAAACCTTTTGTTTGTCCGTTTCGGGGTCTCTGCCAAGCGCTTGTATTTTCGCTTTTAATTTTCCTTTTTATCCGTGCTTATTTTGAAATAAGCCATATAATTCCTCCTTAATCACTATTTTGCTTGCCTTCAAATTGTTCAAGTAAGGTGGCAAAACCCGCCATAATTAAATCCACTTTGGTTAAACCTTTACTTGATAAGAAAGCATCAATTTTTTCGGCATCTTTACGGGGGATGCTCGTTCCCCAAACTTTATTCAATTTTTTGCGTTCTTCTTTGTGCTCTTCTTCGTACGTTCTGCGACTAATTCTAATAGGTGTATCTTCTTTTTTAATCATAGTATTTTCTCCTTTAATCCTCGTAAATAAGTTCGTTTAAGATTTCTTCGTCAATGCGGTTTTTGATTTCCGTTTCAATTTTAACGTCGTGCATAAATTCGCCCGTCTTTTTGTATTCGGGGCGCTTTAAAAGTTTTTCTCTCATAACTTCCCAAATTTGTTCAGCGGCTTTGTCGATGCCGTGAAGATAGGTGGGTAAATCTGCAATCAACCAATCTCTGCCCGTGTCTATTAGGTATTGCCTTTTTAAGCTTCCCCATCTGCCGTAAACGTGCTTAACGGGTTTGTGAGTGCGTTGATATTCAATTACTTCTTCTAACGTTAATTCTTTCATTTTGAAATCTCCTTAACCGTAGTGTATTGTCGTATTAATACGAATATCATATTCAACGAACAAAGTCAAGCTGTTTTTAATAAAAATCTAAAATATTTTTCATAAAATTTTTCCTCCTTGTGGTTAATGTTTGGGTGGTGGGGAGTAGAGCAAAAATCGGGTTTCCCGATTGTTTGAAAAAGTCGAAACTGCGACCTGTTGCATTTTCCTTTACCTGCTTGGTAAAATAGGAAAATTTGCAACTTGGTGCGGTTTTCTTATCCTGCTTACAATTTTTTGATTTCCGCGCCGCACCAAGCGGTTATATTTTTGTTTGTCCTTACACTATATATCCCTGACTTTTTTGCTAAAAAATAACCTTCCTACTATATATCCCTGACTAATTTTTCATTTTGCAACCTTCCCATAATATATCCCTTACTTTTTTCTCAAAAAACAACCTCTCACTTTGTAATGCTGAAAAAATTTTCAAAAAACAACCTTAAATTCAAAAATTTTGATACAAAAAAGGCAAGTAGAACAAATTCCACTCGCCTAAATAGGGAAGATATTAAGTTGAATAAGTCAATAGGCAAATGCCCAGACATTTGCCTATGTTGGTAAAAGTATTTAATTTGCAATCAATTTTTCAGCCCATTTAAGTAAGTCTATTTTTTCTAATAAGGAGTCTATCTTAAATACTAATTGACATAACAGTCTATAATCTTGGAATGATATTAAACGATGCGATGCAAAAGATAAAAGCATCTTTTTTTGCTCTTCTACCATTTTTTTATTTGCTTCAATATTTATGTGAAGTTGGGAAACACCATTTTTTACATCTTCAGTAATAAAGAAATCTGCAACCTCAGGACATTTATCCAATAAACGACAAAGCGAACTCTTTATAAAGTAAGAATCGGTTAAACAATCAATAACACTTTTATCAGCTTCAATCAATAAAGATGAGTCGTATGTCTTTTCTTCAAGTAATTTAGTTATTGATTGCGCTTTTTCTATCATAGTCTTGGAGTTCTTTACATAAGAATTACACAATAATGTAATATACCTAAATTCTTTATCAAGATTAAACTCTATATCAGTTTCTGTTAATAACTTTCTATCAATAGAAAAACTTTCTTTGCCGAGAACCAACTCATAACAAGGAATATTTTTTTCTTTGCAAACATCCCAAATCAACTGCTTGCACAAATAATCAATATTTACCCCTAAAGTAATTGATTTTATGTTGGGCATATCAATAAATCTTGGCGTATATGCTTCTTTTTCTATGTTAATAATACGCCACTCTTCTTCGTATCCCCAACAAACATCTTTAACGGTTAAATACTCTATTAATTTTTCAACGTTGACTTCTGAACGTGAAATATCCGTTTCAGTTGAGCCATCGTCTTTAACAGTATTTTTTAATCCATCTATACCAGCATCTGACAAAGAAATATTAGGACGAGTTTTAGAATAATTTATCTTTTTTATAAAACCTATAAAATCTTTTGAGTTGGTAAAATCATACTCAACACAAAATCCCCCATAAGAGTTAGCATAATGTGACCACATTAAAGGATTTTTCCATCCACTTGAAGAAAAGCAGGAGATTGTCAAGCGAGATAAAAAATCACTTATTATAGGGATATATTTTTTCTCTTGTATTTCTACAATGCTTTGTTTTATATTCCCCAACTGTTCATCAAAACCAATAAATGTTTTAATATTTTCCTCAGTAATTTCTACACTCTCAATAGATGAAAAAAGCGCACTAAAAACCTTAAATGTTTCTCTATTAAAAAAGGTTTTTATACTTTTAGGTGCTTTACCATAAAGTTGTGTTAGAAATGAAGACAAAAACAAAGCAAAAGATAGATTTTCTTTGTGCATAGCCTTACGTTGAGAAATTATTAGTTTTTTTAATTCGTTAAGCGCAGTAAGAAAATCCGCTAAATTCCCTATAAGTTGATGTTTTAATAAAAGCGAGACGATAGGCTTTATCTTTGCATCTAAGGAAACAAAATCTAAAACCATATCTATTAACTCGTCATAAATTTTATTTGTAGAAAACCCAACTCTCGAATCAAAAGGGTCGTTCATATTTAGTGGGGTTTGAGCATAAACAACATTGTGTCTTATATTTTCAATGTCGTATATTGTAGATTCATCTCTACGGCAAGGACGGTATTGATATAATAAATTATCAACTTTTGAAAGCTCTTTTTGCATTTTTATGAATGCGTTAACCGTTTCGGGTGATATATTACTATTTGAACTCATTTTTACTCCATAGGTTTATTCGTTTGTTGAATAGAGTTAATTTCTTCTTGCGTTAAGTGTTTGGATAAGTTGTAACCTTTTTCAAACAACAGCTTAAAGCCCTTAAATCTTAAAAAGTTTTCTGCGTTTTGGTATGCTTGGTCATAGGTATCAGGCATAATACGATTAAACAAATTCCAAAACCCTGCATCAATCGGATATTTTGCAACCAAATTTCTAATGTGTTGCATCATTGTTTCGTATTGTTGATTTGAGTAATAAAAACGCAATTTTTGAACGTCATCAATCAAATCGAAAACGTCTTTTATGTCTTTATAACTTTTTAATACTTCTAAATAATCGTTCATTTTTACTCCATAGATTTATATCATTTTACAACCCAAGGCTTTAGAAAGAGTTAATTGCGGGTTGTTCTTTTTCACGATTGAATTTAATCCTTGTAAGATTTCAATACAATCACTATCAGAAAGTGTTGCCAAAATACTTAACTCAAACCTTGCTCTTGACGAACCAACGTAAAACAATTTATTGTTATCCATAATTGAGTTTTTATTAACGTCAACAAGAATTACCTTGTCTGCTTCCAATCCCTTAAATTTTCTACAAGTAGTAAAGGGTATTTTTTGTCCTTTATAGTTATAGAAATGATTTTCAAGATAGTTCTCTAATATACTTTCGCCACTAGGGACACAACTTAAAATTTGAATATCTTTAATGCCGTTAGCATTTGCCTGTTTTATAATTAAATCAATGCGCTCTTTAATATCTTCATCCGAAACAAAAGAGATTTCGGGGAGAACACCGGGTATAGCAAAATCAAAAAGTTTTGGAGTTTTTCCTATAGGTTTAAAAGATGTTTCAGCTATCTTCTTTGTGTTTCTACAGTTTTTATATAAAGTCAATCTGCAATCTGCATTTTCGATAAACTTTGGCACATTGAAACTTTGAACCAACTGCAATTTGTCGTAGAACACATAAAAAGTCCCTGTCTCAGTAGACAAGACTATTTCTTCTAAAGTAGAGAAAATTTCTTCACTTTTCATTCTTGCTTGTCCAAAATCTTGACCTTCATCAATTATGATATGTAAATACGGAAAACCACCTTCAACAGCCAAACGAATCAACTCATTTTCTAAATCGTCATAATTTGGCTCAATAGAATGGCACATCTTACAAGCAAACTTGTCAATAGTATAGTAATCAACGTTCTCGTAGGCATAAGTTTTTTCTAAATACTCTTTTAATTTTACATTAAAGCAAAGAAACAATACTTTTTCGCCTTTATTAGCGTGTCTTCTTGCTTTTTCAACAGCAATCATTGTTTTTCCTGTTCCTGCAGCGCCATTTATTACTGCGCTTCTTTGCTCTTCAAGATAATTTAAGAGATTGCATTGTTCAGTAATAAGCGCATTGAACTTTTCTCTTTTATAATCCAATTCCAAAGTTTTAGACGGTAATATATTGAAAGTGGGGCACAAGATATTTTGTAACAACGACTCCGTTTCGTTTCTTGTTAAAGACGTTTCAACTAAAGAAGTTTCACCATACACTTTCACAGGAACTTGAATAGAAAAAATCCTTTCAATGGAATCCAATGGATCATCTAAATCGTCGCCCGTTAAAACGGCTTCTCTTATAGCGTTAGACGGAAGAGCCAATCTTGAGAGTTTATTATTGTCTATTCCCGGAAACCAAACGCCACTTAAAATTTTACAATGGCGCTTAATTTCTTGGGTTTGATAAAACTCTTCCATATATTTAGATAACTTCCATCTATTAGAGTTTGCTTGGGCAAACTGATCACGCATTTCCTTTCCTGAGCCGTAGTGCCATATACCACGTTCGCAATAAACATCTCCCGCCTTTGCTTCTAGACAAAACAAACCCTTGTCCTTATTAAAAATCACGAAGTCAATCTCATTTTCTTTCCAAGTATTGTCTTCAAGTTTTATAATGCGAAAAGAGTGAAAAACATAATAATCATCGGGCAATTTTTGTAAGCTTGAAAACATTTCACCTTCACGACTTTCAGGTGAAAAATCTTGCGGAATGCTAGGTATCATTATCGCCATAAAATATCTCCTTTAACTCAATGCTTTTAATAGTAAAGTAAAATTCAACGACTCATCTAAAATAAAGCAAAGATAATTACTATTTTTTGCTAATATATAACTGTCTTCATTATCTTTTGTGAAAAGCATTATTTTTTTATCTTTCCACAACAAATTAGCATAGCCTTTTTCATTTTCTACTTTGAATTCTATATCGTTAAAATCAGGCTTAGGCAAAGATTGACTTATAAATAATTCAAGTAGTCTTTGTGAAACTTCAGAGTCATCGTCAAGCAGAGAGAAAATATAATCGTAAGCTTCGGTTTTTATATTAAAACCATTATCAAGGAGTTTTAATTCTTTGACTTCTTGGTCTTGACGAATAACTAGCTCAGTAGCATCACCTAGATAGGATGATAAAAATTCTTCTGCCAAATGTCTATCAAGCTTTTCGTGAACTCTTTGATTTGAATAACTTCTTAAACAATTATAACAAGAAGTATCGCAAATACAATGTTTCATTGCGTTGTGTGCACTATTAAACACTTGGCTCAAAACAGTAGAATTTAACAATCTACGTACGTGACCTGCACCGCCCGCAACTGTATCATATAAGACAAGTGAATATCTAATATCACCAACATCTCTATCAAAAGTGGCTTTTAAGCTTCCACCAATATCGTTTCTATCTATACCCAACACATCGGACATAGCATTCAGTAATGCATATAAAACAGACAACATTGTTTTTTCTTCGCCGTTGTATTCTTGAAAGTCCATTAAAACAACGTCCGTTTTATAGGTGTGATTTAAAACAAACGGGTAAAAATAAGTATTGTTGCAGTAATGGTCGTGCGCATTTTTATGTTTGCGTTTTACAATAATGTATGGAGAACGTTTCGTGATAGCATTTATAGCATCTTTATCTTTTTTGCCCGATTCATCTCTAATTATATCGTGAAAACCATACGTATATCCACATTTTTTACAAACGTAAAACTTGGTGTGGGAAGTAACCATAATCGAGTCGTTTTCACTAGACTTTAAAATTATATCTCTATCGTTTATAGAGAACAGATATTCGTCAATCTTTTTACCATTGCCAATATAAGAATCTTGACTATGATAAATTTTATCCGGACGAGACATAGGAACTTCTTCAGCTCTATGTTCAGCAATAAATCCTGCTCTTGGTTCGATTGCATCATCCCATTTTCCTTTATTGATAGGTTTATGGCAAGCAACACATTTTACAAGTTCATCGGCTTCTCTTGGGTCGTTAATGCTATAATTCCAAGTTTGACAGTTATCGCATTGACATACATAAGAAGTGTGATAATCCATTCTATTGTTAAAGAAAGACTTCTTAATGTATCTACTTGTATACATTTTATTGTTGGCAATAACCTTTTCACCCGGAGCATATTCAGAAATTGCCATTTTCAAATCTCTTGACAATTGCAATTCTTGTCTTTGATGTTCATCCGTTGTAACGTCTAATTCTACCGTGTCGATAGGGAAACCATATTTAGGTAAAATATTGTTACGAACAAAGAAATCAATAAGTTCTTTAGCTTTATACTTCGCAAGTGAACGTTCCGCGCGCTTGGCTTTATCTGCATTTCTTTCTTCATAACAAGCATCAATAATAGCTTGTATTTCTTTTACGTTTTCTTTATATTCCTCAACAACACATTTAAGGATACCGTTGTCTCCGATAAATTCTTCTTCCCAATTATAGGAAGATGCATTTGGAATTGATTTTGACAACAAATCATATAGTGAATCTCTTTCAGGAGAAGAGACTTTTATTAAGTCTAATAATAATTCATAGCCACCATTATCTAAAAACGCTTCTGCTTTGTTTTTGTTAAAGATTTCAGGGTTTCTCTTAAAAAAGTAGCTTAAAACAACGGCATAGATATGTCGCAAAACTATTTTTCGATTGTCTATTTTGAAAACAGGTGGTTTAACTTTGCCTACAATAATTTTTGTGGGCTCATTAAAGTACGTAAAGTCGTGGGAACTTAATTTTGCATAAGTAAGCGAATACGCTGCCGAGTTTTTACTTCTACCTGCACGACCTGCACGTTGAGCATAGTTTGCCGCCGTAGGTGGAACGTTTCTTAAGAAAACAGTTTCCAATTCACCAACGTCTACACCCATTTCAAAGGTAGTGGAGCAGGACAATGCGTGGATATGGTTTTTCTCGAATTGTGTTTGGAATTTTAATCCTTCTTCTCTTGATAATTGTGCCGTATGTTCTTTTATCAAAAGCGCTGTTAAATCTTTCTTTTGATACAACCTTAAATAATGGTTATTTTCAAACAACTTTTCAGGGTGTATTTCAAACAAATTACCGCCACAACCATTTTCTAAACATTTATCGTTTACGTTGTAAACGGAAACCTTGCCACATTTATCACATTTATACCAATGAGCCGATTCATCTCCAAATACGCGGACTTGATAATTTTCAATAGGCATATAGTAGATATTTCCGTTGCCACGAACCAAATGATATTTATTTTCAGGCTTAATTAACCATTGATTAAAATAATCTTCCAAAAATTCATTTGCACGTTTTTCATCCGACTTTAAAATGCTAGCGATTAAGCGCACACGACTATTAGGATAATAAGAATCTACTTTGCCTTCACGATTACGCGCTTTCCAACTCATAACGTATCTATCCGTAGATGCCGTTTTTTGCAATATTACTGCTTTTTGTTTGTCGGTATAGAAAATATACTTTCGTTCATCAGCATCAATTATATCGTCATCAATTTGTAACGCTCCAAAATAAGCAAACGTAAGAGCAAGATAATCTAATGTCTCTTTGCAAATCTTTGTGTCCAAGTTGTATTTTTTACTTAATGCCGTTACAATTTTATCGGAGTTTCCTATGTATTCAAATTTAATTCTACCTAAAGAAACAAGACTAGTACGTCTTCTTGCGTATACAAGTTCCGTAAAGATAGCCATCCAAGCATTCTTTAACGAAATACGTTTTAACTCTCTACGAGTAAGAACCGCTGTTAGTTCTTCCTTAAATGTTTCTTTGTTCGCAAACAATTTTGTTAATTCGTCAGCCAATTCCGACAAATTCATCGGTTCGTCTAACAAATCGTCTTTTATGTCTTGAAGAACTTGAACAAGACCACGTCTACGCAAAAATTCTTTGTATGACTTATCCAAATACGAAGCAAAGAAAGCGGCCTCGCTTCTGCTGTCTGAAAAGGCTAAAAACTGCTTTCCACCTTCAAACTCTAACTCAACACCGTCTTCACCATAATCTTTAATGGTTTTTGATGGTAATTCTTCAAATAACGTAGTAGCAAGAACACCGGTAGCGGCTTCTGCGCCTATGTAAAATCTTCTATATTTTCCACCTTGACACTTAGGACATTTTGCATCAGAGTTAACGTACTCAGATACAATTATTGGTAAAACTCCGCAATCACATCTTGGCTTACCGTCGTCCTTTTCGGTAATTGCGCCACAAACAGGACACAAGTAATATTCTTTATAACTTTTTTCTTTTACTTTAACAATTTCTTCATCTTCGATTTCTTCGTTACCTTCAAAATCAAACTCTTCAAATTCATCTTCGGTAGTAGATTTTATATGGAAGAATTTAGTCTTTTCATCATATTGCGTCGCAAGAACTAATTTTTTTAATTTCCCTTGTGTTTCTTCTTTGCCTACAATACCAAGTTCGCCACAATTCCTACAAACAGCGCGCTCAAAACAAGCAATCTGTCTATTATCGAAAGTTGCCGTATTTCTTCTTTCTAAAAACAATTGCTTATCGCCAAATAAGGTGGTGTATAAACCTTCTAACGCTCTAATAAAAAAATGATATTTTGCATCAATTAAAGATTTACCATTTTTCTCTGCTAACGTGCAGACGTGAATAAACGAAATGGCTTGTTTCTTGTTTACATTTAATACGTTTGCTAATAAATCTATATCAACGGGTGGTCTTAATTCTTCACGTATTCTTTTGTAATAAATGCTATTTCTACACAAGTTATAAAGATTATGAGCAAAAAGTATGGTAGAATCATAAAAGATACCAAAACGATTGAAAATTCCCGCATATTCATCTGTAGTTGCAGTCGCTAAATCTTCAAACAACTCAATAGGATAATTATTAATCTCGCCATCAAAAACGAGCGTTTCTCTTTTGCCGTATATAATACTTGTTTCGTCAAAAGTTTCGCCGCACAAACTTTCTGCAAAGTTGATAATTTCTTTCTCAGATTTTCCTTCTTCACCAAGCGTTGCACTAGTTAATATAAATTGAGTTTTAGTACTAGTTTTAATCCTTGCTTTTAATCTACGCAAAAGCAAAGCCGTTTCCATTCCCGTAGCACCTGTATAAATATGCGCTTCGTCAAGAACGACAAATTTAAAATCCGAATTAGCGAAGATTTTATCGTTTTCAGGGCGCAACATCATATGTTCCAACATAGCGTAGTTAGTACATAAAATATGCGGTGGCGTTTCATTCATTTTTTCTCTTGAAATGTATTCATTTTCTAACGGCTGTTTAAGTTCATCACACGCTTCCAACGAATGCAAGTCTTGATATTTTGCAATAGCCTTTTCTTCGGTTTTTTCGGTATCTCCATTATATACACCAAAAGTAATTTGGGGATAATACATAAGTAATTCCCTAAGTCTTTTCATTTGGTCGTTTGCAAGGGCGTTCATCGGATAGATTAATAAAGCTCTAACGCCGGGTTTCAATGTTCCTGATTCTATTTCCCTTAATAATTCATTAATAACAGGAATTAAGAAACATTCCGTTTTACCTGAACCCGTACCGGTTGTAACTACTGCATTTTTCTTGTTGGTAGTAATTACGTTTACTGCTTTTTCTTGATGCAAATACAGTGGTCTATTAACGGGGAATTTATGTTTATATTTATCTCCAATAGGCTTATTTTTTTCTATTTCGTGAAAGAGTGGAGACAAAACGTTATCGGCGCACAAGGTAGCCAAAGTTTTTCCACTTCTAAAAATATCCTTTATATCAACAAGGGGTCCTCTTGAAATTACACCGTGTTGATTTAATTTTTCCTTGAATAGTTTATCGTATTCTTGGTCGGCAACAGAAAACGACGTAGAGATATAATCAATAAATTCTTCTTTTATTCTATTTGAAGCATCAGCCGGATTAAACATTTTTAAATCTCCTCAACATCATAGTAGCAAGACGTACAAGAAATAATATTCTTATCGTCAATAGTTGATTGCGTGAAAGCATTTTTCGTTAAATCAAAGCCTATAGGTAATAAGTCTTCACCTTTAACGAAGTAGAATTTTAACGAGCGCTCGTCCTTTTTATATACTTCCACGTCATATTTCATTCTTTTATCGATTAAAACACCCGAATATACGCTACCGATAGTTTCTTCTCTTAAGTATTTTAAATCAGCAATATAAGAATTTTGCAATTTTACTTTACCTGCGTTAGGTCTATTAAATTTGGTTAATACAATTCTACAATCATCAAAACAGAACTTGTCGGGGTTACCTATAACAAAACCGCCATCAAGTAAAAGAGTTTTATTGTCAAAGAAATCCACGAGATAAATTTCAACGTCATATTCGCCATCTATTATATCTTCTTCAAAGGTGTCTATAATAGAAGTTTCAAATTCGTATTCGTTGTCTTCATTGGTTAAACGTACTAAAAATCTTGCATCGTCATCGCCAATAAATCCACGAGAAAAATCTACAGTCTTTTCTTCAATATCAATATCAAAATCCGACAGTTCTTCTTTATTTAGAACTTCAAATAAGAGATGCTTGTCTCCATTTATAGATAAATATATGGTATTTTCTCTATTAGCGGTTGCTTCAGTTAAAGCATCGCCAAGCAAATATTTTCCGCTTTTAGATAAATTGATTCTTTGGTTGTTTATAAATAATTCCGTTGTAAGCTGAGAATTGTTTTCAATTTCCACAATGCAGTTGCTATGTAAAAACGGTTCTTTGTGCCAAATCTTTTTGTCCAATTCGGAATAATTCCATTCGCCGTCATCAATGCGCCATTTTATATATGGTAGGTCTATTACTATAGTACCTTCGTCGTAATCGAATTCAACCTTTTCGCTTCCAACTCGGGGATTAATAGAATATAAAGTTGCAGACTCACCACCGTTATGGGCTTGCAAGAAAGCATTAACAGTTTTCGCCCCAAAAAGATAATTGCTTCCCGTAACGTGCACACCTACATCACGTGTGATGTAATATAAAACAGTATGAAGTAATTTCTTTTGTCGCACGTCAGAAAATAAAATTTTATGCGCGCCGCTACCATCGGTGTTAATCTTAGCAGTATCAATAACAAAAGTATTATCGTTAGCAACAGCACAAGCTGACAAGGGATAATGTTTTTCATCGTCCACAGTTACGGTGATGCTGTCTGCATTTGTAGTTTTTGGAATAATAACGCTTATGGTTTTAACCGACTTAAAAAAAGGATACTCTATACCATCTTTTTGATATATAGTGTTTTCATATCGTCTTCCATCTAAAATAACGTGAGAGTCTTTTGGTACAATGTTAAAGAAAACTTGTTGATTGCTCGTTGATATATAATTATTTTCTTCGGTAAATATCGTACTTGTATAGGCATTAATATCCTTAACGGAGCAATTTGTAAACTTGCTTATATTAAGGCTCGGCGCGTGAACTAAATAATAAGAAACATTAGGTTTGCAATTATCCGAACGAGTTTCTCTATTGCCCTTGAAAAGAACGAAATCACGAAATAACGATTTTTTAGAGTTAAAGATTTCTATTTCATCACCGTCTCTTATTACGGATAATTTTATCACTATATCAATTTTGTCTTCAAGTTTATTAATAAACGAAGAGAAGGGTATCGAAATCCTTTTAATTCTACGCTTAATATTATTCCCCACGATGTAGCCTTCATCGGAATAAACTAATTCTTCATTATTAAGAACTTCTACCAAATAATCTTCAGCTTCTTCATCTATCGCACGGATTTCAGGGATAAACAAACTTGCTACACCTTGCTCGTCTATTTCATATCCTGCATATATTTTGCTATAATCACTAACAATATGTTCCGTATGGTGTCTTTTACGGCGTTCAGTCTTGATATTACTTTCTTGTAGTATTTTTTCAACGATAGTAGAACATCTTTCCGCATAAAAAGAATCTTTATTGTACTTGCCGTTAAAATAGATGTCGTCAAAGTTTGAGAATAAAGAATCTAATAATACGATTCCAGCTTCTTTGTTTTGAGCGAACAAATATTTGAAGGAAGATTTTATTGAATAGGTTTTACCTTCAAAGTCTACGTCTTCATCTAAATCGGTTTTTCCACCAAATTCTTTGTTTAAGAATGATGCAAGTTGCGTATATAAAGCATCATTGTGTTGATAGTCAAAGTTTATAACGTCAATATCGCTATACCAATTCCACAACAATCGAATAAAAGACTCTCCCGATTTTTCAGGCGCAAATGCGTGCAATAAAAAAACTTCCCTAAACATTCTTTTATTTTCTTTAGAGCGGAATAGGGTTTTATTATAAGCATTTAAGCAGTTCTCAAAATCATTATAAAACTTAATAGGTGAGATAGATGAATCCTCAAATATCTCACCAAAAAGTTTAGTCCAAAAACGACCTTCGCTTTCATCGTTCCAAGACTTTGCAATATTCACTATTAAAACAATTAACTCGCAAATATCCTCTCTTTTATAATATTTGCTCCAAGTATTTTGAGCTGCACGATAAAATTTCTTACAGTCTTCCTTCATTTGGGTGATTTCGTCTTCATTGAATTGCACGTCACCAATGAAATCAGATTGCATTGCTTGTAGAATTTTATTCTTAAATTCTTCCATACGACACCTCATTAGTATAATTCAAGCAATTATAGCATAGTAAATATGACAATTTCCGTCATATTTAGAAAAAAATTTATTCTTCGTCAATA
>JAZQWG010000031.1:0-89059 GCA_045632265.1 Candidatus Scatosoma sp. | reverse complement strand
CGCTTTTTCACAACTGCCACAGCCGCCATAGCAACGCCCGCCAAAGCAAACGCACTTGCACTGCCGCTGCAGCCGCCCGAAATCCCGCCTACCGTCACACGGGTTTCGTCGTCACTCGGTTCGTTGGGTTCACTCGGTTCGTTGGGTGTATCGGGTTCGTTGGGTTCGCTCGGTTCGTTCGGCTCGTCGGGTTCAACGGGAACATCGGGTTCGTTCGGTTCGTCGGGATCTTCTTCGCCCATGTCTTCCCCGCACACGTCACAATGCTTGTCGTCATCTTCGTCCGTGCATTCGCTCAACTTTTCGCCACAAACGTCGCAGTCATGGTCGGTGTTGTTGTCAGCGCATTCGCTTAACTTTTCACCACAAACGTCGCAGTTGTGGTTGTTATCGTTGTCAGCACAGTTGCTTAACTTCGCACCGCAAACGTCGCAGTTGTGGTCGGTGTTGTTGTCAGCACAGCTACTCAACGTTTCGTCGCACAAATCGCAGAAATGGTCGTTGTCGCTGTCAGCGCATTCGCTCAACGTTGCACCGCAAATATCGCAATTGTGATTGTTGTCGCCATCCACGCAGTCGCTTACCTTGTCGCCACAGTAATCGCAAGTGTGTTTTCCCGCGCCCGCTTCGTGTTTGCCCATATTTGCACCGCACAAATCACAAGCGTGGTTTTTATCACCATCGTCGCATTCGCTCAACTTGTCGCCACAAATATCGCAGTTGTGGTTGTTATCGTTGTCAGCGCAGTTGCTTAACTTTTCGCCGCAAACGTCGCAAGCGTGGTTATCGTCCTTGTCTTCACATACGCTTACCACTCTATCGCAAATATCGCACTTGTGGTTATTATCGTTGTCAGCGCAGTTGCTTGACTTTTCGCCGCACAAATCGCAGAAATGGTCATTGTCGCTATCGTCGCAATCGCTCAACTTATCGCCGCAAATATCGCAATCGTGATCGTTGTTGCTGTCAAGGCATTCGCTCATCGTGCCACCGCAGTACTTACAAGTATGCTTGCCCGTTTCCGCTTCGTGTTTGCCCATCGTTGCGCCGCAAACGTCGCACGCATGGTTGGTGTCTTCGTCTTGACATTCGCTTGCTTTTTTGCCGCAATATTCGCAAATATGCGAGTTTGCCGTGCCACCGTGCGTGCCTACCGTAGCCCCACAAATATCGCAAACGTGGTCTTTTGCTTCATCCTTACAATCGGAAAGTTTTACTTGACAGTTGTCGCACAAATGGTTGTTGTCGTTGTCGATACATTCGTGCATCTTCTTGCCGCAAATATCGCAATAATCGTTTGTATCGTCGTCTTTACAGCCAGTTGCAATTTTACCGCAGTATTCGCAAATATGCGAGCTTGCCGTGCCACCGTGCGTGCCTACCGTAGCCCCACAAATATCGCATTCGTGGTCTTTTGCTTCATCCTTGCAATCGCTTAATTTCGTGTCGCAAACGTCGCAATAATGGTTATTGTCGCTATCCACGCAGTCGCTTACCTTGTCGCCACAGTAATCGCAAGTGTGTTTCCCTTCACCCGCTTCGTGCGCGCCCATTGCAACGTCACATACGTCGCAAGCGTGGTCTTTATTGCTGTCCGCGCATTCACTCAACGTCTTATCGCAAACGTCGCAGTGGTGATTATTGTCGCTGTCCGCACAGCCGCTCAACTTCTTGTCGCAAACGTCGCAACGGTGGTCGTTGTTGCCGTCGTCGCAAATGCTGAGCACTTTATTACAAACGTCACAGTTGTGGTTGTTATCCTTATCGTCGCACTCGCTAAGCGTCGCACCACAAACATCGCACTTGTGGTTGTTGTCCTTATCGTCGCAAGCGCTCAACTTGTCGCCGCAAATATCGCAATTGTGATTGTTGTCGCCATCCACGCAGTCGCTTACCTTGTCGCCACAGTAATCGCAAGTGTGTTTTCCTGCGCCCGCTTCGTGTTTGCCCATATTTGCACCGCACAAATCACAAGCATGGTTTTTATCGCCATCGTCGCAATCGCTCAACGTTTCACCGCAAATATCGCAGTTGTGATTGTTGTCGTTGTCAGCGCAAGTAGACATCGTTTCCCCGCAGTAATCGCAAGTGTGCTTACCCGCAGCCGCTTCGTGTTTACCCATATTTGCACCGCACAAATCACAAGCGTGGTTTTTATCGTCATCGTCGCAATCGCTCAACGTTTCACCGCAAATATCGCATACATGGTTAGTGTCTTTGTCTTGACATTCGCTTGCTTGTTTGCCGCAATATTCGCAAATATGCGAGCTTGCCGTGTCCTTATGCGTGCCTACCGTGCCTCCACAAATATCGCAAACGTGGTCTTTTGCTTCGTCCTTACAATCGGAAAGTTTTACTTGACAGTTGTCGCACAAATGGTTGTTGTCGTTGTCGATACATTCGTGCATCTTCTTGCCGCAAATATCGCAATAATCGTTTGTATCGTCGTCTTTACAGCCAGTTGCAACTTTGCCGCAGTATTCGCAAACGTGCGAGTTTGCCGTGTCCTTATGCGTGCCTACCGTAGCCCCACAAATATCGCAAGCGTGGTCTTTTTCATCATCCTTGCAGTCCGTCAACTTGTCGTTGCATATATCGCAATAATGGTTGTTATCGCCATCTTCACACGCCGTCAAAATCTTGTCGCACAAATCACACTTGTGGTTATCATCGTTATCGGCACATTCGCTTAATACCTTGTCGCACAAGTCGCACTTATGGTTATCATCGTTGTCAGCGCATTCGCTTAATACCTTATCACACAAATCGCACTTGTGGTTATCATCGTTGTCGGCGCAATCACTCAACATCGCCCCACACAAATCACAAGCGTGGTTCCCGTCCTTGTCTTCACATGCACTCAATACCCTACCGCACAAATCGCATTTGTGGTTGTCGTCGTTGTCGGCACAACTCGTCAATTGCGCGTCGCACAAATCACAATAATGGTCGTCGTCCGTATCGGCACATTCGCTTAATACCTTGTCGCACAAATCACATTTATGGTCGTGATTGCTGTCCGTGCAGTCCGTCAATTTGTCGTCGCATATATCGCACTTGTGGTCTTTGTTATTATCCAAGCAAACACTCAATTCCTTTCCACAAATATCGCAGTTGTGATTGTTGTCGTTGTCAGCGCAAGTAGACATCGTTTCCCCGCAATAATCGCAAGTGTGCTTACCCGCCGCCGCTTCGTGTTTGCCCATGCTTGCACCGCACAAATCACAAGCGTGGTTTTTGTTTTCGTCCACACATTCGCTTAATACTTTGTCGCACAAGTCACAATCATGGTCATTATCGTTATCGGCGCAAACGCTGAGCGTAGCTCCGCACAAGTCGCAGTTGTGATTGTTGTCGCCGTCCTTACAATCGGTCAACTTATCCCCACAAATATCACAATCATGATTAAAATTACTATCGATACAAATACTTAATTCGGCGCCGCATACGTCACAGTTGTGGTCCTTGTTGTTGTCCGCACATTCGCTTAATACTTTGTCGCACAAGTCGCAGTTGTGATTGTTGTCACCGTCATTGCAATCGCTTACCTTATCACCGCATACGTCGCAAAGGTGGTCGTCGTTGTCATTGCAATCGCTTAATTTCGTGCCGCACAAGTCGCAGTTGTGGTCATTGTTGTCATCTTTGCAAACGGACAATTCTTTATCACAAAGGTCACACTTGTGATTGTTGTCATTGTCAGCGCAAGTCGTCAATTCCTTACTACACAAGTCGCACTTATGGTCTTTATTGTTGTCTGCGCAATCACTCAACTTCGCACCACACGTGTCGCAGTTGTGGTCGTTGTTATTGTCAGCGCAGTTGCTCAACTTATCGCCACAAATATCGCAATCGTGGTTGCTATCGTTGTCCGCGCAGTTGCTCAATTTTTTACCACAAATATCGCAATCGTGGTTGTTATCATTGTTCGCGCAAGTCGTCAATTCCTTACCACAAACGTCGCAGTTGTGGTTATTATCGTTATCATTGCAATCAGTCAACTTATCGCCACAAATATCACACTCGTGGTTTTTATCGTTGTCGTTGCAATCGCTTAATTTCGTACCGCAAATATCGCATGCGTGGTCGTTGTTGTTGTCCGCACATTCGCTTAATACCTTATCGCACAAGTCGCATTTGTGGTTGTTGTCGCCGTCGTTGCAATCAGTCAATTTATCGCCGCATACGTCACAACCGTGGTCGTTGTTATCATCAGCGCATTCGCTCAACGTCGCACCGCAAATATCACACTTATGATTCTTGTCTTCATCGAAACATTTGCTCGTTTCAGCGCCGCAAATATCGCATGCGTGGTTGTTATCACTATCCACGCAAGTTGTCAATTCTTCCCCACAAAAATCGCATACGTGGTCGTTGTCGTTATCTATGCAAGGACCTTCGTTCGGCTCAATGCAACCAAACTCGTTGTCGCCGTAAGCATCGCCCACCGTCTTTCCGCAAACGTCACAAACGTAGTCTTTGTTATCGTCAACGCAGAAATCGTGAGCCACTTGTTCCACCGTCACGTTGATAACGCCGTTTGCCGTATATTCGTATTTATTGCCAAAGGGTACGCACTCGCCGACCACGACGTCGTTGATAACGACCGCATAGGCAAGCGTAGTTTCGCCCGCTTGCGCGCCCGCCGTGTACGACCAGTTGCCGTTTTTATCAATCGTAAGCCCGTCCGTGTTGGATACGAACGTAGCCGACTTGTTCGTCATGTCGCCAAGTTCGATTTTGCCCGAAACCGTTTCGTTTGCGTTCACTTTCACGCTTTGCGTTGCAAACGTCTTTTCTTCTACTTTATAGCCGAAATAATCGTCCAAGTTGACGATCGTCAAGTTGTCGATAGCAATTTTCGAGCCCGTGCATACGGGAATACCCACTTTACCAAGCGTAGTATCGCCCGTGATAATCGTTTGCGTATAGCTTTGTTCGCCACGAGTGAAGGCGACGGTGACCGAGCCGCCCTTCGCTTCTACTCGCACGCGCACGCTTTCAAAATCGCTTGTTTGGAAAGCTTCGAAAGGTTTTACGGTAGGTACGTAGGTGTCTGCGGGCACTTTCCCGTCGGGCAAGCCCGCCAACGCGCCCCACATCGTAACGTAAACGAAGCTGTTGGAAGCAAACCACTCGTTGTCCGATACGCCGTACATAAGCACGGGTGCCCATGCGCTTTCCGACTTGTTCAAAATACGCATATCGTATTCCAAAACAAAGTTTTCATACATATCGTCGGTGACGAGGGTGACGTATTGTTCGCCACTCTCGCTCGTTGCGTCCATTACGTATTCGCCGTTTTCCACGTATGCGCTGCCGCCGCCCGTCAAAACGGTGTGCCATCCGCCCGCTTCGTTGCCGTCGTCGAAGTTGACGTATTTCGTTTCGCCCGATGCAAGCTCGTTCAAGCTATATTGTCTTGCACGAATATTGTCCACGTAAATGGTAGCACCTTCGCCTTGCACTTGGAAATACGCCACGCCCGTCGTGGAATCGTACGCAAGTTCGCCGTACTGATTGATTTGCGATAAGAAGTTTGCCATGGAAATGGTAAACGTGTTCCAACCTGCGTTCAACGTGCCCATAATATGGTTGAGGAAATAGAAATTTGCCCCTGCTTGTTCCGAGTAGATAGAAACTTCAATCAAATCGTGCATTTCATAGAATCTTTCATTGAACGTTTCCCCTTCAAAAAGCAAGGGAATATTCAATCTCGTCCAGCCTGCAAGCGTATGCACTTTCAAAGCCGATTGACCTTCTTTGACGTGTTCGCTGGAAAGGCTAACCTCTGCGCCTTGCGCCGTCACCGTCATTTCTTCCATACCTTGCACCATTGAATACCCAACGTTGGGGTCTTCCTTTGTCTTTGCACGGATATTGTCTATGTACAGCGTGTCGCTTACGCCGTCTACGGAATTGCCGTGCACTTGGAAATAGGCAAAGCCGCTGTTGAAATCGTAAGGAGCAATCCCCGAGCCGTTCCAGCTATCCACTTGCGCCAAGAAATCTTCCGTCGAAACACGGATAACGTTCCAACCCGTCGTCATCGCACCCATGAACTTGTTGTAGAAATACACTTCCGAAGCGTTTTGTTCAAGGTACACCGACATTTCGATATATTCAAACGAGTTCAAACTTTCTCTCGTAAGCGGTTGTCCGTTTTCCTTTAAGGCTACGTGGAAAGTCCCCCACGCCGTATCGCCCACCACCACTTTTACCGAGCCGTCGCCTTGGATAACGTGACTTGTCGAAGGGGAAAGTTCTGCCTGCGCCCCGTTCATCGTCACGTCAGCAATCACTTCGTCGCAATTTTGGAGCATGGTATAACCAGGGGCAACTTGATCGCCGTCCCCCGTCAAATCGTTGTTGAAAATAGCAAAGTTGTCAATCACCGTGTTCGTGCCCGTCGTGCTGGGAATAGCGATATAGTTTTCCGAAGCCACTTCCGCCGCCGACGAAAGCGTGAAGCAAACGGAGTTGTTTGCATCGGATAAGCTAATGCTCGTCACGCCGTTTTCCACAACAACGACAACGTGCGTCGTTGCACCCAACGCCATAACGTTCATAGGCAAATCGCCGATTTTCACCGTGCCGCCGTTTTTGAAAGCATAAAGCTCCGCGCCGGTAGAGAAAATGAAGTTCTTTTGATACATGCCAAGCGTATCGTCTTGCGTGTTGAAAAGCACAAGTCCAAGCCAGCCACCGCCGTTGTACGTGACGTCGTATTCCATCGTGAAATTGTTATACGTGCCGTCCGTTGTCAAAATGATATGCCCGTCGTCGGTTGCGCCAAATGACGTGACGATTTGTCCCCCTTCCGCGCGCACGAAAGAAGCGGACGTAGACGGAATAGAAATCCCTGCGGGCAAGCCGTTTGTGAAATCGGTGGACACACTCGTCCCCGTTGCCGCCGCAGCCTTGATTTCCGTGTTTTGCAATGCAAAACCCGCACCTACGCAAGCCGTCAATGCTCCTATTAAAGCGATAATTGTTTTCTTGGTCTTTTTCTTTGCCATAATTTTTCTCCTTATCTTTTACGAATAAGATACTTTACATTATAATATAGATTTTTTCTTTCGTCAATACGGTTTTGAAAAACTTATCCCAGTTTTTGTCTGTTTTTTTGTATTTTTTGCTTCTTTCCCCCCTTCGCGCATAAAAAATAATACCAAAAAAGAGCCATGTTCTCAAAACATAGCTCTTTCTCTTTGCTTATTCACTTTTCCGTTTCTTTATCAAAGCGGCACTCGCAAGAGCCAAAACAATGCAAGAAAGTCCGCAAATCGACGATTGACAGCCCTTGCTTTCGCCTTGCGTTTCTTCCCCCGTTTGATTGTCGGTGGACGGCGTTTCGCTCGGCTCGTTAGGCGTATTTGGCTCGCTCGGCTCGTCGGTCGTATCGTCGGGGTTGGGTTCGGGATTAGGCTCGGGATTAGGTTCAACGGGCTCGTTCGGCGCATCGGGATTAGGTTCAATCGTGCCCGTCGGCTCACCACAAACGTCGCATTGATTATCGTTATCGCTGTCGTTGCAACTTGATAAAACCACCCCGCAAACATCGCAATCATGGTCGTTGTCGTTATCCGCGCAAATCGTTAAAGTTGCGCCGCACAAATCGCATTTATGGTTGTTATCGCCGTCGTTGCAAGTCGTCAATGCTTCGTCACAAATATCACAATCGTGGTCGTTATCGTTGTCCGTGCAATCGTGTTTTTCTTCTTCGCAAGCTTCGCCGTTGGCGGGGTTAAGGTCCACGCAATATTGCGCCGCCGAAATCCATTGATCGGCAACGAAATCGTAACCCATAACGTACAAGGTATCCCCCACTACACGAAGATAATACCCTTCGCTGCCGTACAAATAATCGCCGCTGGCATTGTCGTACGTCGTCCAAAGATAGCCCGCCGAAGAGGTGTTGAAAATGGTGATAGGAAGCTCGGTTGTGCCCTCGTAGATATTCGCTTCCGCGTTCATCGTCCAGTGCGTATGTCCGTTGAACATCATAACTTCGGGGTGGTCGGCTAAAATTTCACGAAGCCGTGCTTCCGAATTCGCTTCCACGCCGCTGTAATCTTCCCCAGGACGACTGCCCGCAACCGTGTCGTACATCGGTTGGTGCAAGAATACGAACGTGGGTTTACCCTCGTCCTTTCTTTCATCCAACACGCTGTCAAACCACGCAAGCGTTTCTTCGCTTAAAACGGCGTGCGTGTTGCCTTGCGGCCACGTGTCCGTGCCAAGGAATATGAAATGATAGCCACCTTGCCAGTAATCAAAGTGCATTTTATTTACGTACGTGCCGTCGGGATATTTGGCAAGAGCGTAAAATTTGCTGTTGATGTATTCGTACGTGCCGTTGTAATATTCGTGGTTGCCCATTGCAAGTACCATAGGCGGAACGCCGCTCGCATTTTCATAAATAGCTTGGAAATTTGCAAAATCCCCTTCTCTACCACGGTTGGTCATATCCCCGTTTACAATCAGCGACATAGCATCGCCGTCCATACGAGCAATATCTTCTAAAAGGTGGGCAAAATGTTGGTTGTGGATATGGTTTGCGTCTTGGTCGACGTGCGTATCGCTGATAACCCAAAAGGTTTCCCCTTCGTTTGTGCCAAGCGGGTTTTTCTTTGCCGCGCCTTTGGGAAGGTCTATGCGAATGCAATCATTAGAAAGCGCGTCGCCGTTGGTGTTTTTCGCATACACGTACAGCTTGGTTGCGCCAAAGGGAATGATTACGTTTTTACCAAAGCTGAACGTCGTCGTTTGTCCCGTCACTTTGAATTTTATATACGAATAGTCTTCAAAAATTCCGTTATCGTCCCCCCAAAAGAGAGCGATACATCTATCTTTCATATCGTTTGTAGGCATTGTCACGCTTACCGTGCCCGTCGCATACCCGTCCGTATCATTTTCAAGCACGTAGCTTGCGGAAAGGGGCGCGGACGGAATCGTCTTATCCCCTACTACGCTAATGGCTATCGTGGAAAGGGCGGTGTAGCCACCGTTGCCGTCTGCTATCATCAAACGCAGTTCGTAATCCCCACGCATAACGTTGGGCGAAAAGGACGTTTCGACGTTCTTTTCCCCTTTCGTAATATCGTATGGCACGTTGTTTGCCGTGGATACGTAATACCAACGGCAATACTCGCTTTCCGTCGTGCGGTACAAGCCCACCCAAGCGTTTGCGTTGGGGTGCGTTGCCGTGACGAAGATAGGCTCTTTTAAGGAAAATTCCGTCTTGTCCACGCTCATATAAACTTGCGGCGTAATCGTGATATCGATTGCCACTTCGGCGTTGAAATATTCCCCGTCGTTGCGGATAAGATAAATGGTGTAATCGCCCGCTTCAAGCGTTGCGGAAATGCCGTTTGCTTCGTTGTTGTATCCGTAAGTAGTAATATCTACGTAATTGCCCGAGCCCGCCTCGGCAACGTAATACCAACGGGCGGAAAGCGTTTGTCCTTCACGGTAAATGCCTACCCAGTCCGTTCCCCCACCGATTGCGGAAAGCAAAATTTGTTCCCCTTCGGCAAAACGAGTTTTCGAAATGCGAAGGTCGGAAGACGTAATCGTTATGTTTTGCGTTTGCGTAGCGTTGGAAATTCCTTCCAAGTTGTTGGGGATATAGGCGATGACGTATTCCCCTGCGACAAGGCTTTCCTTGCTTTCACCGCTATTTGGCGTTCCGTCTAAAATATTAAAGCACGCGCCCTTTTCCGCCACGTAATACCAAAGAATAGAAGTATTTTCCCCTTGTCGGAAAATGCCTATCCAGTCCGTACCCGAGCCCGTTGCCATGACGTAAATATCTTCCCCTTCGGCAAAAGTCGTTTTTTGCACGCTAAACGAGCCGTTTGTTTCCGCGCTCGCCCTTTCGCTTTTTGGTATCGCATAAAACCCAAACGCAATCAAAAGGGTGATAACCCCTATCATCAGCGCCGTCCATGCTCTTTTTGCTATTTTCGTCATACGATTTCTCCCTAAGTGGATTTTGTTATAAACAAAATTATGTCCGTAGCATTTATTTTACAACAGCTTTGGGGATTTGTCAATAGCCTATTTGCTTTTTTATTCCATTTTTGCAATCTCTTTTTTCAAGCGCAAAATAATTTTCTTTTCCAAACGGGATATGTAGCTTTGGGAAATGCCGAGCAAATCGGCAACGTCCTTTTGTGTCATTTCTTCGCCACCGCCCAAACCAAAGCGCAAACACATAATTTTCCTTTCCCTATCCGTCAACTTTTTAAGAGCTTCCCGAAGCTGCTCTCTTTCCGCTTTCGTTTCAATACCCCCGTACACGGTGTCCGCCGACGTGCCAAGCACGTCACACAAAAGCAGCTCGTTCCCTTCAAAATCGGTGTTTAACGGCTCGTCAAAAGATATTTCGCTCTTTAGGCGGGCGGTGCGGCGCAAATACATCAAAATTTCGTTTTCAATGCAACGGGAAGCGTAGGTTGCTAGCTTGATATTTTTGTCCGTCTTGAAAGAATTGATTGCCTTGATAAGCCCTATCGTGCCTATCGAAATAAGGTCGTCGTTGTCCACGCCCGTGTTGTCGAATTTTCGGGCAATATATACGACAAGACGAAGGTTGTGTTGAATTAAATCGGATTTCGCCCTTTCCTTTTCAATTTCTTCCCCGTTTAGCATTTTGTCAATCGTGTCACTTTCTTCTTTTGAAGAAAGTGGCAAGGGCAAAGCTTCCCCGCTTCCGCACACGTAGTCCACCGTGTTTTTCGCTTCGATAAAGTTTATTTTTTGCAAAAATACCGTCCAAACGTCCATAATTCTAAACATAACCACCTCTATTTTTCGTTTATTTTGTCCATACGTTCAAATATGCGAGAAGGGAGCAACAACTTGTACTCTCGCAATACCATATTCGTCGACGGCGCGAAATATACGTCCCCACGCAACCTTTCTTTTTTAGAAAGCGTGATCGTTATTCCCCCCTTTGTCACCCCCGTTTTCTTATCACCGCCAACGGTGGAAAAGGCAAGCTCTTCCATAAGATTGTTCGATAATTCGTCCACAAACAAATCGTAAAAAACGTCCACGGATAGAAAGCACACGGGCAAGCCCTTATGCGTTGCCAAATTTCCGCTGTCGTAAAAGCCCGCCACGCATAAGCTTTTGTCCCTATTTTGCAGCGTGCAATTGTACACGTGTTGGGATATAGCGCGTTTTTCATACAGTTTTTCTATCAAGGCAAGCGACAATGCTCCAAGCGCCGCCACCGATAGGATAACGATTGTTTTTTTGGGATTTTCGCCAAAAACGCCCACGACAGCCCCGCCGAAAGCGAAGGTAAAGGCAAAGAAAAAGGTGCAACTCAACGCATACATGCCCCATTGCTTTTTATTTTTCACTCGTCCAAAGGCAAGCAAGCAAAGCAAACAGCCCACCGCAATTTTTAAGAGAAAGGATAGGATAGGCGGCAAGGTGAGCAAGGGAAAAAGCAGTGCAAACGCCCCGCCAAGACAAGCGGCGAAAAGCACGTTTAGCCAACGCTTTTTCCGTCTAACCGCCCAAAGGGCAAGGCGCAAAAGCACCCCGTCTATTAGGAAATTGTAGAAAAATGCGTATTCCACGTACACGAGCATAAAAAATCCCCAAGCCATTGAAAGGTTTGGGGATAGTATAATATATATTGAAAAACAAATAAAAAACACTTTTGTCGAAAGAGCGTTTTTATCGTCGCTTGTTTTATTGCAAGAAAAAAACGCCTATCAAAAGGCGTTTTTGAGATAGTTGATTTGTAAGGTGGGCGACACTTCCGCCACGTCGAAACGGGCGTTGACTTCCTTGCCTTGTTTAAGACTATAAAATTGCGCTATCTTATAATAGCGGGCTTGCTTTGCGCTCGTCACCGCTTCAGCCCCGCTGCCGTACGCTTCGCTTGAACGGGTTTTCACTTCGATAAAAAGGATTTCGTCTTTATCTTGCGCGATTAAATCGGCTTCGCCAAAGGGGGTTTTATAGTTGCGGTGCAAAATTTTCACGCCTGCCTTTTGCAGAAAGTTTTCCACCGCTTTTTCCCCTTTCTTGCCTAAAACTTTTTTGTAAACGTCCTGCGATGAATGGGGCATAAGCCGTGCTCCTTTATCCCTTGAATATGCGCCGCCGTGCCGTAGCCCTTGTTCTTTTCAAAGCCGTAATAGGGGTATTCTTTGGCAAGCTCGTCCATCATGTTGTCACGGTAAACTTTGGCGATAATGCTTGCCGCACCGATAGAATAGCAAAGCGCATCCCCGCCGATAACGCTTTTTTGTTTGTGCGCAATATCAATCGTCATATTGCCGTCAGTGAGCACCATTTCGGGCGTGATAGCAAGCGTTTCAATCGCTTTTTTCATGCCGAGTTTGGTCGCTTCCAAGATATTGATTTCGTCAATCGTCTTTTCGTCCACTTCGACAATGGTGTAGCAAAGCGCCTTTTTCTTAATTTCTTCGGCAAGAAGCGTTCTCTTCTTTTCGGAAAGTTTTTTGCTATCGTCCACGCCGATAACAAGCTCGCTTTCTTCCAAAGGCATAATTACAGCCGCGCAAACAACGGGCCCTGCAAGCGGGCCTCTGCCCACTTCGTCCACACCCGCAATATACTTCACGCCACTTGCAATCAAAGCACGTTCGTATTGCAATTTTTCTTCAGCATTCCATTGCTTTTTCATGCTTTTCCCCTTTGTGGTTTAGAATTGAAAATCGTCGTAATCGGCAGCGTTTTCCAAACTAATTTTTCCCACTCTGCCCTTTCTAAAATCGTCGATAAGAGCCTTTGCGCCCCGCTCGTAATCAAACTCGCCGCCACGCAAGATAAAGCCACGGCGTTTGCAAAGCGCTTCGTACATACCCAGCTTTTCGCTGTAATCGGTGATGCCGTAGCGTTCGGTTAAGTATTGTGGATACTTCTCAGAAAGTTCGCCTAAAAGTTCCAAAGCCACGTCGTCCATATCCAAAATGTCGTCGTTGATACTGCCGATGTACGCCAAATGACGGGCATGGTATTGATCGTCAAAGGAAGGGGGCATAGTGCCAGGGGTGTCCAACAAATCGAATGCACCGCACTTAATCCAACGCACGTCACGCGTAATGCCCGCTTTATCCCCCGTCTTAGCACGCTTTTCCCCGCTTATCATGTTGACAAGGGTGCTTTTGCCCGTGTTGGGAATGCCCGCAACCATGAAACGGAAAGTTTTGGTCAAGCCCTTGGCTTGCGCACGAGCACGCTTTTCTTCGGTGATAGCGTTGAGCTTTTGTAAAATCAAACGCTTGGTGGAAGGGTTGGTTGAATCGCATTTCACCACGTACTTACCTCTTGCTTCAAACATTTTTACAAAACCGTCCGTCTTGGTGGAATCCGCCAAATCCGATTTATTCAGCACGAACAAAACGGGTTTTTCGCCGAAGATTTTTTTGAAATTTTTATTCACGGTGGCAATAGGCGCGCGTGCGTCTAATACGCAAACGATGCCGTCGCACAAATCGCGCTTGGCTTCCATATCCCGCATCGCTTTCGTCATGTGCCCCGGGAACCATTGTATATTTTTCATTGTCGTTTCCTTATTTCTTATAGTAAATCAGGTCTACGTTTTTTCGTAATCGCCAACGCCTGCTCTCTACGCCATTTGTCGATTTTGCCGTGGTCGCCACTTCTCAACACTTCGGGCACGCATAAGCCCTTGTATTCTTGCGGGCGGGTGTAATGGGGATATTCGAGCATGTTTTCCGAAAAACTTTCATCGACGAGCGACGAAGGGCTGATTACCCCGTCAACGTAGCGGCTTACGCAATCGGCAATGACCATGGCGGGCAGTTCGCCACCCGTCAAAACGTAATCGCCTATCGAAATTTCTTCGTCGATAAACAAGTCGATAACTCGTTGATCCACCCCTTCGTAATGCCCGCAAAGAAGAATTAAATGTTCGTACTCTAAAAGTTCAAACACCTTTTGTTGGCGAAACACTTCGCCCTTGGGGGACATATAAATACGTCTTGCTTTATGCTCGGGGTCGAGCGCTTCAATTGCGCTGCCGATAGGCTGGGGCATCATTACCATGCCTGCCCCACCGCCAAAAGGATAATCGTCGCATTTAAGGTGCTTGTCTTCGCTGTAATCACGCAAGTTTACGACGTTGATTTCTATTTTGCCTTGTTTTTGGGCTCTTCCTAAAATGCTCTCCTGCATAGCGGAGAACATTTCGGGGAATAACGTTAAAATATCTATTTTCATATACTACACTCCTTTAATACGCTTTCAATGCGTACTTGGGTGGGTGTTTTACAAAATTGCTTCGACGAACGTTTCGGCATCAAAATCTTCCAAATCGTCCATCTTTTCGCCTACGCCTGCATAGAGCACGGGCAAGGAAAGTTCTTGCGCCAACGAGAAGACAAAACCGCCTTTCGCCGTGCCGTCAAGTTTGGTAAGCACGATACCGTCGAGTTCCACCGCTTCGTCAAACACACGTGCTTGGTTTACAGCGTTTTGCCCCGTCGTTGCATCGAGCACGAGCAATTTCAAAAAGTCCGCTTCGGGATATTCGCGAGCGACCACTCTATCCATTTTACGAAGCTCGTTCATAAGGTTTTCTTTTACGTGCAATCTTCCCGCCGTATCGACGATAACGACGTCCGTCTTTTTCGCCTTTGCGCTGGAAACGGCATCAAAGATAACGGCAGAGGGATCGCTGCCTTCTTCGTGCTTGACAATACGCACTTTCGCCCTATCCGCCCAAACGGAAAGCTGTTCGCTTGCCGCTGCACGGAAGGTGTCCGCCGCCGCAACCGTCACCGTTTTGCCTTGCGAGATGAAATGGTGCGCAAGTTTGCCAACCGTCGTCGTTTTGCCTACGCCGTTGACGCCTACGAGCATGATAACGCAAGGATATTCGGGCGGTTCAACTTCCGATTCTTGCAACATATCCACAAGCACTTTTCTAAGCAAGCTGATGACGTATTCTTCGTCTTTTAAGCGTTCGGCTTTGGCTTGTTCTTTGATACGGTCCACCACTTCTGCCGCAGTCGTCACCGACACGTCGGAAGAGATGAGAATTTCTTCTAATTCTTCATAGAATTCGTTGCCTAATTTATTTTTGGAAAACAAGGCGCGAAGTTTGCCCGAAAAACCGTCTTTCGTCTTTTTAAGCGCGCCGAAAAGTTTGCCGAATAATCCCATAATGGTTTCCTTTATTTTTTAATTGCAAGCCACGCTTGCGTGATTTAGCTTTCGCCGTGATTTGCACGCCTATGGCAAGGCGCCGATTACGATAACCTTGGTTGGTGTAAAAACGGCGTAGATGCGAGCAAGACGCGAAGGGCGCGGATTTGCCGACGGGACGTTTACAAGTGGTAAACGAGCGAGGCAAAACGCAAGCCCGACAAAGTATTGCGAAGTATATACGTCGTTTTTTACTCTACTGTGCCCACGCCAAGCTTCGTCTCAACATCCGCAAGTTTAACGGATACGATTTTGGAAACGCCCTTTTCTTGCATGGTGACACCAAAGAGCGAATCGGCTTGGTTCATCGTAGGCTTTCTGTGCGTGATAACGATGAATTGCGTGTCGGACGCGAAGCGTTTCAAATAGGAAGCAAATCTATCAACGTTTGCATCGTCAAGCGCCGCTTCGATTTCGTCCAAGATACAGAAAGGCATCGGGTTGGATCGCAAGATTGCAAACAAGATAGCGATTGCCGTCAACGCACGTTCGCCACCCGAAAGCAAGGAAATTTTGGTAAGCTTTTTGCCAGGGGGGCACGCAACGATTTCGATACCCGCCGCAAGGGGGTCTTCGCCGTCCACGTAGTCGATTTGAAGTTCCGCTCTACCACCGCCAAAGAGTTCTTTGAAAGTGATTTTGAAGTTTTCGTTAATCTTATCGAAGCCCGCATTGAAGATACGAAGCATTTCGCCACGGATTTCGTCCAAAGCCGCTTGCAAATCGTCAAGCGCTTTTTGCAAGTCGTCGCGTTGCGCACTCATTTCCGTAAAGCGTTCGCTTTCGTATTCGTATTCTTCTACGGCGTGGGGGTTGACTGCGCCAAGCATGGTAATCTTTCTCTTGAGCACCGTGATAGCGTTTGCGCCTTCTTCCACGTTGTAATCTTCCTTACGGAAGGGCAAGCAACCTTCGTAATCGAGCCCGTACGCTTCTTCTACGCGCGCACGCATATTTTCAAGGTTGGTGTCGATTTTACTGATTTCGATTTCACATTTGAAACGCTTGTCCGTGTGCTTGGTGAGCGTTTCTTGCATTTGCGTTTTTTCTTCTTCCAACGCAAGTTGTTGGGCGTTTACCGCTTCCTTTTGCTTGGAAAGAGCGTTGATTTCTTCTACAATCGCTTGTACAGCCGCCTTTTCTTCGTCGGTGAGTTCCTTCGCAGCCGCTTCCGCTTCCAAACCGTTAAGCTTCGTTTGCGTTGCCGTGCGTTCGTATTCCATATCCAAGCTCTTTTTCACAAGCTCTTCTTTTTCCACCGTCAAACGAGCAACCGTTTCGTCGTACTGGTCGATTGCCGCCTTTCTCGTGGTGTATTCGATTTCCGCTTTGCGAAGTTTTTCGCTCTTAATCGCGCGTTCTTCCTTGAACGTTTCGCATTGACCACGTTGCGTTTCAAGCTGTGCTTGCGCGCCTTGTCTACGGGAAAGAATTTCTTCTTCGCTCATGGACGAGTTTGCTTCTTCGCTTTCAAGCTGTGCGAGCTTGAACTTCCATTCTTCCAAAGCTACGCCGTACGTATCCACGTCCCCTTCCGCTTCCGCAATTTGCGCCGTAAGCGCCGTTTCACGTTGGGTGAGCGCTGCGATTTCGCCCATAGCTTCTTGGTATTTTTCACGAATTTCGTCCACCGCTTCTTCCGCTTCTACACGTGCCTTTTCGCTGTCCGCAATCGCTTTTTTCAATTTTTCAATGTACTTTTGTTTTGCGGCAATGCTGTCCTTGCATTCTTGAATCTTTCTTTCGTTGGAAAGAAGGGAAGCGGTGTTTCTGCCACGGCTACCACCTGTCATCGAACCGCTGGTTGCAATCAAGTCGCCGTCGAGCGTGACGATTTTGAACAAGTTGCCGTATTTTTTCGCAATCGCCGTTGCGTTTGCGATATTATCGCAAATAAGCGTGTTTCCCAAAAGGTTGGAAATTACGTTGTAATAATATTCGTCGTATTGAACGAGCTCGGTTGCAAGCCCCATTGCGCCACGTTCTTCCATCGCTCTTCTAATTTCACGAGAATCGGGACGGGGGCGCATGCTGGTGACGGGCAAGAAGGTGACGATACCGCCGCCCGTGCGCTTCAAGTATTCAATCAAATATTTCGCATCGTCCGCCGTGGGGGTGACGACGTTTTGCATTGCGCCGCCAAACGCCGTTTCAATCGCCGTTTCGTATTTTTGTTCGGTGTGTACGACGTCCGCAAGCGCACCACGAAGGTGTTTGCCCACGTCAGAGTTGGTCTTTGCAATGGAAAGCAATCTTCTAACCGAATCTTTATATCCGTCGAAACGATTTTTCAAGCTGATATACATTTCCAAGTTTTCACGCAAGGACGCAATTTGCCCGTTTGCATTGAAAAGTTCTTGGTTGAAATCGTTGACGGTAAGCTGCATTTCGCGCGCTTCTTCTTGCTTTTCTTCAAACTCACGCATACCCGAAGACGTTTGGTCTTTCAAACGCTTCAAATCCTTTCTAACGGAAGCAAGTTCGTTTTCCAAGCGTTCCTTTCTTTCGTTTGTCTTTTGGATAGCTGCGTTGATTTCCGCAATACGGTCTTTCGCGCCTTCCATACGAGCCGCCAACGTACCAAGGTTTTTCTTCATTTCGCTCAGCTCGTCCGCCGTCGAAAGTTGGCTTTGTCTATTTTCGTCGGAAAGTTTTTCAAAGAGTTCAATCTTTTTATCAAGCGCCGCAATCGCCACACGCAAGAATTCCGTTTGCGTTTCAAGTTCGGATACGCATTTCAAATCTTCCGCGTTTTTCTTGCCAAGAAGGGCAATTTCGTCGTCGATTTCGCCGATACGGATTTTGCTTGCTTCAAGCATTTCGCCCGCCGCTTCGATTTGGGAACGATAGGTTTTAATACGTTCTTGCGCCAAACGAAGTTCGCCGTCCTTTCTTTCGTTGCCTACCGAAAGGATAACGCGTTGTTCGTTAAGTTCGCTCAAACGATAGTCCGCATGCGCGATTTTTTCTCTATTTTCGTCAAGCTTTCTATTGATAAGCTCGATTTTCGTATTGAGTTCGATAATCTTATCGGAAATGGTAGCAACGTCTTTTTTATACTTGCCCTTTTCGTTTTCCGCATTTTCAAAGCGATATATGTACGTATTCGCTTCGTGCGATTTCAAAGCTTCCGCGTATTCGTTGTATTCTTTCGCCGCTTCCGCTTGCTTTGCAAGAGGGCCTAAACGGCGTTGTACTTCGTCGATACGTTGACGGTAAACGAACAAGTTATCGTTGGAATCTTCAATCTTTCTTTCAATTTCTTGTTTTCTTGCTTTGAACACCATAAGCCCCGTCGCTTCTTCAAAAATCAAACGACGGTCTTCCGGTTTTGCGTTCATGATTTGTTCAACCTTGCCTTGACCGATGATGGAATACCCTTCTTTGCCAAGCCCGATGCCGTGGAAAAGCGCAACCAAATCCTTCAAACGGCTGGGTTGGTTGTTAATAAGGTATTTACTTTCAAATTTGTCTTCGCCAACACGTTGCAAACGACGAGTCATCGCAACTTCTTCAACGTCCAAGTTGAAAATACGCTTGCTGTTGTCAAACACGAGCGTGACTTCGCACGAGCGTTGGGGTTTACGTTCCAACGTACCGCCGAAGATTACGTCTTGCATTTGCGAACCACGCAACGACTTTGCCGATTGTTCGCCAAGTACCCAACGAACGGCGTCCGCAACGTTGCTCTTACCGCAACCGTTAGGGCCGACGATACACGTCACCCCTTCTTCAAAACGAATAGACGTTTTGTCGGCAAAGGACTTAAAGCCGACGAGTTGTATCTCTTTTAAATCCAAAATATACTCCTTTCCGTGATTATGTGTATAATACAGTTAATTTTTTTCCATTGATTAGTGTTTGAGCATAAACAAAAGCTTTTCCGCTGCGTTTTGTTCCGCCGCCTTTTTGCTTTTGCCTTCGCCCACCGCGCGCTTGCCAAGCGCCGTAACTTCGCACCTAAACGTAGGCGCATTGTCCTTGCCTTCCTTTGCGCACTCGTAAGTGGGAAGTTGTTCCTTTCTCTCTTGCAAAAATTCTTGCAAAAGGGATTTGGCGTCTTTTGCCTTGGGCATATCGAGCATTTCAATCAAACCGCTGTCGAAAATAAATTTGTTCGCCTTTTCGTACCCACCGTCCAAATAGATAGCGCCCGCCACCGTTTCAAACAAGCTGGAATAGGTTTTCTTCCCAACGTTGTCCTTCCCGCCTTCAATGCGCAAGTATTTGGAAAGCCCCAGCTTTTCCACCACCGTCAAAAGCGCTTCTTCGCAAACGAGTTTTGCACGCATACGGGTGAGTTCCCCTTCCGATTTTTCGGGGTATTTTTTATAAAGGTAGTCGGTGATAGCAAACTGCAACACCGTATCCCCTAAAAATTCCACCCGTTCGTTATCGCTACAATCGTGTGCGCGTGCATACGTGACGTGCGTAAACGCTTCTTCTAAAAGGCGTTTATCGGCGAAGGTGTAGCCGATTTTTTTCTCTATTCCCGAAAAAACGGCGTGCATTACTGCGCTCCGTTTTCCGTCGCCGTCTTTGCCGTTTCAGCAAGGGCGTCCATATTGACGTTGTCAATCATGTTTTTCATTTTACCTACCAAATCGCCACGAACGGCGTTGATAGCTTGTTCGATGCACGCTTCAAAAGCACGTGCTTTAGAGTTGCCGTGTCCCTTTACAACCGCCTTTTGCAAGCCCAAGAACATAGCGCCACCCTTTCCTTCGTAATCGAGATTTTTCTTGAATCTCTTCAAAACGCCCGACGAGAAGATTGCGCCGATTTTCGTGAAAAGATTGCGCTTGTATTCCTTTTTCAAAATGGTGGAAATTGCCTTTGCGCAGCCTTCAATCGACTTGATAGCAATGTTGCCCGTAAAGCCGTCGGAAACGACTACGTCCAAATCGCCGTACATAACTTCTCTGCCTTCCACGTTGCCCACGTAGTTTACGCAATCCGCTTGTTTCAAAAGCGCGTTCACTTCTTGTTGCAACAAAAGCCCCTTATGGTCTTCCGTGCCGTTGTTCAAAAGCCCAACACGGGGATTTTTCACGCCGTACACCGCTTCCGCATACGCCGAAGCCATCACCGCAAAGTGCAAAAGGTTGACGGGTTTGCATTCAAGGTTTGCGCCGCAATCGCAAATAAACGTGCTTTCACCACGATAGTTGGGGATAGCAGGGCAAAGCGCAGGACGGGAAACGCCCTTCAATCTACCCAAGATAAGTACGCCCGCCGTCAATACAGCGCCCGTCGAGCCGGACGAAACCAAGCCGTCCGCCTTGCCTTCTTTAAGCATACGGAAAGCAACGACAAGGGAAGAATCCTTCTTCGTCTTAACCGCTTTCGTCGGCACTTCTTCCATGCCGATCGTTTCGGTGGTGTGCACGATTTCCAAACGGCTTTCGTCGTACTTATAGTTTGCAAGTTCCGCTTTAATTTGCGTTTCGTCGCCCACCAAAATCAAGCTTACGTCTTTATTGTTGTTAAGGGCGGCAACCGCGCCTTTCACTTGTTCTACGGGGGCGAAATCGCCGCCCATAGCGTCTATTACAATTTTAATCATACTTTTTCTCCTTATGCAAAGTGCGTTTGGATAGTTTTATTAGTATTTCAAATCCCCAAACGTTCTGGGATAAGGCACAACGTCACGGATGTTGGAAATGCCCGTAAGGTACATTACCATACGTTCAAAGCCCAAGCCAAAGCCTGCGTGCGTCGTTCCGCCGTACTTTCTCAAATCCAAATACCACCAGTAATCGGCGGGATCCATGCCAAGTTCTTTAATACGAGCAACGAGCTTGTCGTAATCGTCTTCTCTTTGCGAGCCGCCGATGAGTTCCCCGATACCAGGCACAAGCATATCCACCGCCGCAACCGTCTTTCCATCGGGGTTTTGCTTCATATAGAACGCCTTGATTTCCTTGGGGTAGTTGATAAGGAATACGGGTTTTTGGAACACCGTTTCCGTCAAGAAACGTTCGTGTTCGCTTTGCAAATCCTTGCCCCAGAAAATATTTTTGTCGTCGAACTTGTCCGCATTTTGCTTCAAAATTTCGATTGCTTCCGTGTACGTCAAGCGCACGAATGCGTTTTCCGATACGTTTTTCAATCTTTCAATCAAGCCCTTATCCACAAATTGATTGAGGAAGTTAAGCTCGTCCGCGCACGTTTCCATGACGTAGTTGATGATGTATTTTACCATTGCTTCCGCAACTTCCATATCCCCCGCCAAATCGCAGAACGCCATTTCCGGCTCAATCATCCAAAATTCCGCTGCGTGGCGTGCCGTGTTAGAGTGTTCCGCACGGAAAGTGGGGCCGAACGTATAAACGTTGCCAAACGCCATTGCGTACGTTTCCGCATTGAGTTGTCCCGAAACGGTGAGCGCCGCTTTCTTGCCGAAGAAATCTTCTTTATAATCGGGCTCGCCTGCTTTCTTTTCAGCGTTCATATCAAGCGTGGTCACTTGGAACATTGCGCCCGCACCTTCACAGTCGCTCCCCGTGATGATGGGCGTATGCACGTACACGAAACCCCTATCGTTGAAGAATTTATGAATAGCAATCGCCGCTTCGCTGCGGATTCTAAACGCCGCGCCGAAAAGATTCGTTCTCGGACGAAGGTAAGCGATTTCACGCAAGAATTCTACCGAGTGGCGTTTCTTTTGCAAGGGATAATCGGGCGTGGATTCCCCTTCCACCACAACGGACGTAGCCTTAATTTCATAAGGCTGTTTATTTTCGGGCGTGAGCACCACAACCCCTTTTACAATCAACGATGCGCCAACGTTGGTGTGCGCGATTTCGTCGTAGTTTTCAAGGTTTGCTCTTTCAAAAACGATTTGCGTGCTCTTAAAGCAGCTGCCGTCGTTGAGTTCGATAAAGCCGAACGCTTTCGAATCGCGAATCGTTCTCGCCCAGCCTGCCACCGTCACTTCTTTGCCGGCGTAAGCTTCAAGGTTTTTGTTCAAGTCTTTCAATTGCAATCTTTCCATGATATGCCTTCCTTTTGCAAGAGAAAGCGGTTTTTTATTAAAAAAACGCTTGCCCCTATTTTATACGAAATCATTATAACATTTTTTCCATAAAAAGACAAATGTTTGAAAGGCTTTTCCCGCAACTTAATCGTGCGGTTTATCGATTTTTTTGACGATAATCGCTTGCGTGGGCAAATATTCGTCCGCCCGAAGCTTCTTTTTGGAAAGCAAAACCCCCTTTTTCCGTCTTTCAAGATACGCTTCGCTTTTCAATCCTGCACGTTCAAAACGCAAAACTTCTTCCCTTTCGCCCGTTTTTATAACGGGCGGGGGCGGCGGAATTTGTGCAATCGAGTGGGAAATTACGGCGTATTCGTCTATCTTCCCTTCCCCTAAAAAGCTCACTCGCAATCCCCCCTCAAACGTTTTTGCTTGCAAAAGCACGGGGAAATCGTACGGGTTAAAAAGTCGCAAATCGCTGTGCGAAGAAACCATAGCATCACGGGAAGGCGGCACGTAGCCCACTTGCAAGGAATGCGGGTGGAATTCTTTCACTTCAAGCCCCGTCAAAAGCGCGGCATTGTATAACGTGGTGCTCACTTGGCACACACCCCCGCCAACACCCAAAACGTATTCCCCTTTTACGATAATTTTCGCTTGCTTAAACCCCGCTTCTTCCGTGCGTTTGCCCACCGTTTGGTTAAAGGAAAAATCGCCGTACGCTTGCAAAACGATTCCGTCGATTAGGCTTGCGGCAATATGGATATTCTCTCGCCTATCTTTCTCTTCTTCTCGAAAATAGGTGACGTACGAAGCCAACTTTTTCCAACCAAAATCGGATTTTTCCGCACGAACGAACAACCAAGTAAAAGGGAAAAACGACAAAAGAAAAACGCCCGTCCACAGCGTAAATGCCAAGACGTAGCGTTTGAAAAGCGTGTTTCTCATGCGTTATCCCCCTATATGTAGCGCAAAAACGTGGGAAAACGTGTGTTTTTAGTCGTTAAAATTTTTCCACGAGCGCAAGCAATCGCTCGTCTTGCAACACGAAGTTTGGCGTGCCTACGGCGTGGGTGTTATCTTCCACGTGGGTATCCGAGCCGCCCGTGACAATCAAGCCATGCCCCCTTGCAATTTCTTGAAAGCGTGCCGTTTCACTATCAGTATGCGTCGTGTAAAAAGCTTCTATACCGTCCAAGCCTTTCGCCACTAAATCGTCTATCAGCAAGACGGTGTCAAGCGTATGAATACGCCCTGGGTGCGCCAAAACCGCCCTTCCGCCAAGGGCGTGAATAACGTCAATCGCTTCTTTTGGGGTTGGTCTTCCTATGTTGGAATTTGCAAGTTTGCCACGGGCAAGGTAGTTTTCGTAAACTTCTCCGTCCGTACCGCCCACGTATTTTTGCAAAGCACGGGCAATGTGCATGGTGTGCGCGGGCGCTTCCTTTTGAAGGCGCATGGCAAGCACTTCGTCAACGGTTATCCCTATCCCGGCTTCGTTGCACTTTCTCACGCTTTCTTCCACACGGGCAAAAGACGCTTGTTTACGCTTTAGCGTAAAGCGTTCGTATTCTTCCCCCGTTTGACAGCCATAACCAAGAATATGAATTTTCTCTTCCCCTTCATAAGCGGAAATTTCCCAGCCCGAAAGATAATGCAAGCCGTGCTTTTTCGCCGCCAAGCGTTTATCTTCCAAGCCCATAAGCGTATCGTGATCGGTGATAGAAAGCAAAGAAAGCCCCCTTGCCTTGGCAAGAGAGCATATCGTATCGGGGGTGTTTTTGCCGTCCGAATAGGTGCTGTGTAAATGCAAATCCGCTTTCATATCAACCTTTAATTTTTCCGTTTTCAATGCGGATTTTATTACATTCCGCACCGTATAAAACACGTTCTGCGTGGGTACAGGTAAGCAAAGTCTGCATACCGTGTACGCGTTGAAGCAATTTTTTGCGACGGGGCAAGTCGAGTTCGCTCATTACGTCGTCCAAAATCAAAACGGGGTATTCGCCCGAAATTTCCTTAAAAATTTGCACTTCCGCAAGCTTTAAGGAAAGCGCCGCCGTGCGTTGCTGACCTTGCGATGCGTACGATTTTGCATCCACGCCGTTGATTAAAACTTCAATGTCGTCACGGTGCGGCCCTACCGTCGTGTACCCAAGGCGCATATCCTTTTCATAGTTGTTGGCAAGCCGACGAGCGAGCGTTTGCGCAATTTCGCTTTCCTCCCCTTCGTATTTTTTTTCGGGGCGCAAAACAAGTTCTTCCACGCCGTCCGTCAAATATGCGTGCATTTCTTTTGCATACGGCGCAAGTTTTTCCAAAAATTCCACACGCTTTTTAACAATGGTAGCTGCATATTTACAAAGCTGTTCGTCCCACACGGGAAGCGTATCCAACACGAGCGTATAATCGGGATTTTTCAAAAGTGCGTTGCGCTGATCGAGAATTTTATTATAACGAAGAAGCGCAGTGTAATAGGGCGCAGAGTTTTGGGAAATGGAAACGTTCATAAAGCGACGTCTTTCGTCCGGTCCGTCTTGAATCAAGCGAAGTTCCCCGGGCGAGAAAAATACGCTGTTGATATGCCCAAGCAAATCGGCATTTTTCGAAATTTTACTGCCGTTTACACGGATTTCACGCTTATTTTCGCTGATTTCCGCTTCAATGAACACTTTTCCGTAGCGATTTTCCGCTTCCGCCGAAATTTTAGCGACTTCTTCGCCGATTTTGACGAGTTGTTTATCGTGACGGATACGAAGGGAAGTGCCCGTGCAAAGATAGAAAACGGCTTCGGCGCAGTTGGTTTTCCCCTGCGCGTTTTTACCGAAAAGGACGTTAAGTCCTTCGGCGAACTGGAAGTTTTCCCCTTCGTAGTTTCTGAAATTTTGTAGGAATAATTTTTTTATTTGCATAATCGTTAAAAATACCGTCAAAATCGCTTTCTTTTCCGCGCGTTTTGTATTATAATTATATCAAATAATTTACTAAAAGACAAGCATACGACGGTGAAAAGATAAAATCTTTCGCCAAGGGGGTAAACTTATGTCCGAAAGAACGCATTTACAATCCATGTGGAAGCAAATTGTCGAAAAGGCGCAAAACACCATTTCGCCCATTTCCTTCTCGCACTTTTTTGAAAACCGTGGCATCGAGCCGATTGATATTCGCAATAGAAAGATTGTCCTTCAAGTTTCGTCTGAATCGAACGCCGAAGCTTTGATGTCCAACAAAATCGGGGACAAACTTCGTGATGCAATCGTAAAATGCGACATCGGGCTGAACGATTTCCGCCTTTACGTAGAAGGTAGCGACGTATTTACGATGGAAGAAGAAGGCGATGCAATGGACAACTTCCAAGCATCCCCCATCCGCAAGGATTTCACTTTCGATTCCTTCGTCGTTGGTCCTGCAAACAAATTCGTTTACGCAGCGGCAAAAGCAGTTGCGGAAGAACCGGGCATGGCGTTTAACCCCTTGTTTATCTACGGGGAATCGGGCTTGGGTAAAACCCACCTTATGCAAGCAATCGCCAACCACATCGCTCGCACTACGCCCGAAAAGAAGGTGCTTTACACCACTTGCGAAAATTTCTTGAACGAATTCGTTGCGTCTATCACGCAAAAGGCGGGCAATAAGTTCCGTATCCACTATCGTAGCGTGGACGTGTTGATGATTGACGATATTCAACAGTTGAAAGGCAAGCGTGAATTGCAAGAAGAACTTTTCAATATCTTCAACGAACTCACGGCGCAAAACAAGCAAATCGTTTTGACGAGCGACAGACCGCCGAAGGAAATTGCTACGCTTGAAGAAAGACTTCGCACCCGTTTTGAAGGGGGCATGATTGCGGACATTCTTCCCCCGTCTATCGAAACGAAGATTGCCATTTTGCAAAGAAAGGCGCTGGATAGACGTTGCGTAATGCCCGACGACGTACTTGAATTTTTGGCGCAAAACTCCGGCCACGACGTAAGAACGTTGGAAGGAAGATTGACGAAGGTTATCTTCGCAAGCAAGTTGCACGAAGAACCTATCACGCTTGAACTTGCAAAGCAAGCCTTGAACGAATCGGTGAACGAAACAACCGAACAAGAAGACGTCACGCCCGAAAAGATTATTTCCGCGGTTTGTTCGTACTTCAAGCAATCGAGAGAAGATTTGCTTGGCAAAGGCAAAAAAGCCGACCTTGCAAAGGCAAGACAAATTTGCGCATATCTTATGTGCGATATGCTTTCCCTTCCCCTTGATTTCATCGGCAAAACGCTTGGCGGACGTGACCACACGACGATTATGTACGCGCGTGATAAGATGGAAAGTTTGCAAAAACTTAACGACCGTATCGCAAAGGAAATTGACGATATTAAAAATATCGTATTGAAGAAATAAGCTTAACTTTAAGGCACTTTTATTATGGAACAAGATTTCACGTTTTTAGAATATACCGCAGACGCAGTTGTCGTTGGTGCGGGGCACGCTGGTTGTGAAGCTGCCCTTGCTTTGGCGCGCACGGGCATGAACACCGCCCTTTTAACGCTCAACCTTGACAGCATTGCGTTCTTGCCTTGCAACCCCTCTATCGGCGGCACGGCAAAAGGGCATTTGGTACGTGAAATCGATGCGCTCGGTGGGGAAATGGGGATTGTAGCCGACAAAACGGCGCTCCAAATCCGTATGCTCAACGTAGGCAAAGGCGCGGCAGTGCAAAGTTTGCGCGCGCAATCGGATAAAAACGAATACCACCGTGAAATGAAGCGAGTGCTTGAAAACACCAAAAACCTTCGCATTATCCAAGCGGAAGCTTCCCAAATTTTGGTGGAAGACGGCAAATGCGTGGGCGTAAAAACAACGTACGGCGGCATAATCGCTTGTAAGAGCGTTATCCTTTGCACGGGCGTATATCTCAACGGCGAAACGATTACGGGCAACGTCGTACAAAAATCGGGCCCTAACGGATTTGCCCCCGCCAACCACTTAACGCAAAGCCTCATCGACATCGGTTTCAACGTACGCCGTTTCAAAACGGGTACGCCTGCAAGAGTGGACGGCCGCACGATTGATTATTCCAAGTGCGAAATCCAAAACGGGGACACGGATATTTATCCCTTCTCGTTTATGCACGACAATCCCCCCGAAAATAAATTGCCGTGCTATCTTACCTATACGAATTTAACCACGCACGGCGTTATTATGGAGAACTTGGATCGTTCCCCCTTGTACAACGGCGTTATTCAATCGGCGGGCCCGAGATATTGCCCGTCCATTGAAACGAAGGTTGTACGCTTTAAGGACAAAGAACGCCATCAAATTTTCCTCGAACCGGAAGGTGCGGACACTTTGGAAGTGTACGTGCAAGGTATGTCCACGTCCATGCCCCACGACGTACAACGCAAAATGTATTCGTCCATAGCAGGGCTTGAAAATGCGGATATTATGCGCTATGGCTACGCTATCGAATACGATTGCATCGACACGCTTGACGTACTTCCCACCCTTGAGTTTAAGAAGGTGGAAGGGGTGTACACGGCGGGACAAATCAACGGCACGTCCGGTTATGAAGAAGCGGCGGCACAAGGGCTGATGGCGGGCTTGAACGCTTCCCTTAAAATGCGTGGGCTTCCCCCCTTTATCTTGCGCCGTGACGAAGCGTATATCGGCGTACTCATCGACGATTTGGTGACTAAGGGCACGGACGAGCCCTACCGTATGATGACTTCGCGTGCCGAACACCGCATTTGCCTTCGCCAAGACAACGCCGATTTCCGTTTGACGGAAAAGGGGTATGAATGCGGACTTGTGACAAAAGAACGCTTGGAAAGATATCAACAAAGAAAGGCGAAATACGAAAGCTTGCTTGAGCAAATGCGTACTCGCTTGCCCTTGAAAGAAGTTACGCCTTTCCTTCAAAAGTACGGCTACGATCAGCCCAGCGGCGGCGTGTCGTACGCGGATATGTTAAAACGTTCTATCCCCTTGAAAGATATTATGGAACATTTCGGCGTATTCCATGAATATAGCAAAGACGTCATCGAAACGGCGGAAATCACCGTGCGATACGAAGGCTACTTAAAGCAAGGCTTGGAAATGATTGAACGGGCGAAAAAGTTGGAAGACAAGGCTTTGCCCGAAGATATCGATTATAATACTATTGCAGGGCTTCGTTTGGAAGCGAGAGAAAAACTTAATCGTGTCCGTCCCATGAACCTTGGACAAGCGGGCAGAATTTCGGGCGTAAACCCCGCGGACGTTTCCGTGTTGATGGTTTGGCTCGCCACGAGAAATTAACGATATATAAAACGACCACGCACTTTGAAAGTGTGTGGTCGTTTTGTATTCTCTTATCCATGCACATCATTGGCTTTATATGTTTGCGCAACGCCATGGAAACCAAAGGGGGCAACACCGCCGCCGAAGCATCACTCTTTTTTGTGGCGTAATCCACCGATTTTCTACGTTTTTCACTATTGACCTTTACGTAATTCCGTGTTATAATAAAACAAAAAAATTATGGTGGCGTTATGGATAATTTAACGAGAGCAAAACAACTGCTTGCAAAAATGACGTTGCAAGAAAAAATAGGGCAACTTGCGCTGAAAGGTTTAGACGGGTTAGACGAACAAGGCGTGCCCAGATGCGAGCAACTTTTAGAACAAGTGCGAAGCGGGGCTATCGGCACGATTATACAATTGCCCAACGATTTTTGCGTTGCGCTTGAAACGTTGCAAAACATTGCCGTCAATGAAAGCCGACTGGGGATTCCCTTGCTCGTAAACGCCGACCTTGTGCACGGGCTTGACACCGTTTTCCCCATCCCCCTTGCGGCATCTTGTAGTTTCGATTGCGAGCTTGTAGAGCTTTCTGCTAAAGCGGCGGCAAAAGAAGCCGTAGCGTGCGGAATACGTTATACGAACGCGCCGATGGTTGACGTATGTAGGGACCCGCGTTGGGGTAGAATTTGCGAGTGTCAAGGGGAAGACCCCTTCCTTGCGGGCGAAATGGCGAAAGCGTACGTAAAAGGTTTCCAAAACGACGAAGCTTATATCATGTCCACGCTCAAGCACTACGCCGCATATGGTAGCTGTGAGGGCGGGCGAGATTACGATACGTCCGAAGTGTGCGAAAACACCATGCTCAACTGCTATCTTATCCCCTTTAGAGAAGGGGTGAAAGCGGGCGCGGCTTCCGTCATGAGTTCGTTCAATTCTATTGAAAATATCCCCGCAAGCGGGAATAAGAAATATTTGCGACATATTTTAAGGGATAAATTCGGCTTCAACGGAATCGTCATTTCCGATGCCATGTCCGTGCCCGAAATGTTGGCGCACGGCTACTGCGAAACGTATGCCGACTGCGCGTATAGAGCGATAAAAGCGGGGCTTGATATTGAACTTGGCACCGATTGTTTCCACGACCATCTTGCTTCGTTAGTGGAAAGCGGACGGCTTAGCGAGAGCGAAATCGACGAAGCAGTGCTTCGTGTGTTGAAACAAAAATTCGACCTGGGTTTGTTCGACGATCCCTTCTCTTTCCAAAAAAAGGACAAGAAAATTATCTACTGCGACGAGCACAAAGCGCTTGCGAAAAAACTTGCGCTTGAATGCCCCGTTCTGCTTGAAAACAACGGCGTATTGCCCATGAAAAAGGGCACGAAAGTTGCCGTCATCGGCGCATTTTCCAACAATAAAGGCCTTTGCGGGTGTTGGCAATTTTCTTCCAAGCAAGACGACACCATCACTTTGGTAGAAGGGCTGAAAGGGGGCGGCTTTGAAATCACGGGCACGAGCGACGATTACAATTTAACCCGCCTTGAAATAGCAAGCTACGATGCGGACGTCGTCATTCTCAACTGGGGCGAAACGCAAGACGAAAACGGCGAAGCGCATTCCAAGCACAACCTTGACGTGCCTGAAGAGATGAAGAAATGCTACGATTATTTGAAAGGGCGTGGAAAGAAGGTGGTCACCCTTTTATTTGCGGGACGGCCGCTTATCGTCAACGCTTTCAAATGCAGCGATGCGCTTGCGTATTGTTGGAATTTGGGACAATGCACGGGCGACGTCGTGGCAAAACTTTTGAGCGGGGAAGAAAACTTTAGCGGTAAACTCACCGTCACCGTTCCAAGAACGACGGGGCAACTTCCTATTTATTATAATAGAAAAAATGCTGGCAGACCGTTTTTGCCCGATAGACAAGATTATCGCTTCCAAGTACGCTACGACGACGGCGAAAGTTATCCGCAATACAACTTTGGATACGGGCTTTCGTACAGCAAATTTACGTACAGCGATTTGAAAATAGACAAAGAAACCGTGAAAGACAATTCCCCCATCACCCTTTCTTTCACTATCACAAACGAAAGCGACGTGGACGGGGTGGAAATTGCGCAGCTGTATATCAAAGACCACTTTGCCGAAGTAGTGCGCCCGTCAAGGGAATTGAAAGGATTTAAGCGAGTTGCCCTGAAAGCAAGGGAAAGCAAAAAGGTGGAATTTGAAATTGATACAAGCCTTTTAGAATACTACCACGACGACGGCGAGTTGTATGCCGATAGCGGCGTTTTCACCGCATTTGTCGGCGGGAACAGCACCACCAAATACGCCGTTGATTTCAAATACGACAGCGAAAAATAAACTGTATAAAACAAGGAAAAACCCACGACTTTTGTCGTGGGTTTTTCTTGTTTCACTTTTCTTTTTTTCAATTTGCTTGATTGCTCGACGGAACGTTCACTTATCGTAAACGAGCAATGGAAAACGTGAGCGCAACGACGTATTGCGACGTATATACGTCGGCTTATTCAAGTTCAAACGCACCCGTATAGAGCTGATAATACACGCCCTTTTGTTCAATAAGTTGGTCATGCGTGCCACGTTCGATAATGTTGCCGTGGTCAAGCACCATAATTGCGTTGGCGTTTCTAACCGTCGAAAGGCGGTGAGCGATGACGAACACCGTTCTGCCCTTCATCAACTTATCCATGCCGTCTTGTACAAGCGCTTCCGTGCGCGTGTCAATCGACGACGTTGCTTCGTCCAAAATCATTGCAGGCGCATCGGCAACTGCCGCACGAGCAATGGAAAGAAGCTGTCTTTGACCTTGCGAAAGGTTTGCACCGTTGTTGGTGAGCACCGTTTGATAACCTTCGGGCAAACGACGGATAAAATCGTCTGCGTTGGCAAGTTTTGCCGCTTCGATACATTCTTCGTCCGTTGCGTCCAAGCGACCGTAACGGATATTTTCCATTACGCTGCCCGTGAACAAGTTGGTGTCTTGCAATACGATACCAAGCGAGCGGCGCAAATCGCTCTTTTTAATTTTTTGGATATTGATTCCGTCATAGCGGATTTTACCATTGTCAATATCGTAGAAACGGTTGATAAGGTTGGTAATCGTCGTCTTACCCGCGCCCGTTGCGCCTACAAAGGCAATCTTATGCCCAGGCTTTGCGTACAAGCTTACGCCTTTCAACACTTGTTTTTCGGGCACGTAGCCAAAGTCCACGTCTTCCATAACGACATGCCCACGAAGACGAGTGTACGTCGTCGTGCCGTCCGCTTTATGGAAATGTTTCCACGCCCAAACGCCCGTACGTGCGCTCGTTTCCACCAAGTTGCCGTTTTCGTCCTCTTTGGCGTTTACAAGCGTGACGTACCCTTCGTCTTGTTCTTCTTGTTCGTCCATGAGTTTGAAAATTCTACCCGCACCTGCCATACCCATTGCAATCATGGAAATTTGTTGGGAAGTTTGGTTGATAATCATTGCGAAGTTTCTCGACATACCCAAGAAGGACACGATAATGCCTATTTCAAGCAATCCGCCGCCATTAAATACGTTCATAAACCCGTAATTCGTCCAACCCATGGTCAAGAACAAGCCGCCGATAATCGTCAATAGTACGTAGTTAAAATTGCCCACATTGCCGATAATCGGGCCTAAAATGTTGCCGAATACGTGCGCTCTTTCGCTGTCGTGGAAAAGTTTTTCATTGTGCTTATCAAAATCTTCCTTCGCCTTTTCTTCATGGGTAAAGACTTTGACAACCTTTTGCCCTTTCATCATTTCTTCGACGAAGCCTTCTTCTACGGCAAGCGACATTTGTTGCGCCACCATGTATTTCGCACTATTCCCCCCTATCTTTTTGACGATAAACGTCATAAGGAAGGTGGAACAAAGCACGACGAGCGACAACCAAAAACTGAACGCAAGCATGACGCCGATAGACACGAGCAATGTTAAAACGTTGCTCATCACCATGGGCAAGCTTTGTCCGATAAGTTGGCGAGTAGCGTCCGTGTCGTTGGTGTACGTACTCATGATTTCGCCGTGAGCGTGCGTATCGAAATACTTGATAGGCAAGCTTTGCATTTTCTTGAACATATCCGTACGCAAATGATACAAAAGCCCTTGCGTGACGGTTGCCATCAGCCTATTGTACACGAACGTCGTCAAAACGACAAGCCCGTACATACCGCCCATAATCAAAATCAACTTGAGCAAATCACCCACCGCCGCTTCAAAGCCTTGCGCCACCCCTTTGGGGATAATGCCGTCGATGAGCGTTTTCATAAACAAGGAAGAAATTAAACTGCCAGACGAGCTGATTAAGATACAAATAAACACCGTAATCAAGCGCCATTTATAATACTTAAACGCCGTCTTTAACAATCTACCAAGCGTGCCTTTAGGGATAGCGCCTTTAGGCACGGGCATTGCGTGCCCACGCATAGGGCCTTTGGGCATACCGCCTTTAGGCATTATATTTTTTTGGGGAACTGCTTGTGCCATTACGCTTCACCCCCTTCCGTATTTTTGCTTACCTTGTTTTGCACCTCGTAAATTTCACGGTATACGTTGCTCGTTTGCATAAGCGTTTCGTGGTTGCCGCATGCAAGCACTTTGCCGCCGTCCAAGATAATGATTTTATCCGCGTGTTCTACGGACGATACGCGTTGGGCAATGATAATCTTCGTCGTATCGGGGATTTCTTCTTTGAACGCATGGCGAATCAGCGCATCCGTCTTGGTGTCAACGGCGCTTGTCGAGTCGTCCAAAATAAGCACTTTCGGCTTTCTAAGCAAGGCTCTTGCAATGCAAAGACGTTGCTTTTGACCGCCCGAAACGTTGCTGCCGCCCTGTTCGATAAACGTATCGTAGCCGTCGGGGAAAGAGCGGATAAATTCGTCCGCTTGGGCGAGTTTACACACACGCACGATGTCTTCATCCGTGGCGTTTTCGTCTCCCCAACGCAAGTTTTCCTTAATCGTGCCCGAGAAAAGCACGTTCTTTTGAAGAACGATAGAAACTTCCTTTCTCAACGCATCCAAATCGTAATCTTTTACGTTTACACCGCCCACGTACACAGCGCCATCCGTCGTGTCGTACAAGCGGGGAATCAACTGGATAAGGGTGGTTTTAGACGAGCCCGTGCCCCCTAAAATACCCACCGTTTCGCCCGATTCTATCGTCAAATCAATATTCGACAGCGCACAGTTTTCCGCCGATTTAGAATACTTGAAGCTGACGTTTTCAAAACGGATAGAGCCGTCTTTCACGTCCTTTACGCCCTTTTCGGGACTAACAACGTCCGATTCTTCGTTGAGCACTTCCGAAATTCTTCTCGCCGATTCAAGCGACATCGTAATCATAACGAACACCATCGAGAACATCATAAGCGCGGAAAGAATTTGCACGCCATAGGTGATAAGCGCAGAAAGTTCGGTGGGCAAAAATTCGCCGACGATTTCATTATTTGCGCCGATTTTACCCGTAGTCATGATAAGTTTTGCGCCGAAGAAGGAAATGATAAGCACCGCCACGTTGATGAAAAGCGTCATCATCGGGGCGTTGAGCGCAAGCACCTTTTCCGCCTTGGTGAAGTTGTTGCGCACTTCCCCTGCCGCTTTGTCGAATTTTTCCGTTTCGTGCTTTTCTCTTACGAACGATTTTACAACGCGGATACCGCTGACGTTTTCTTGCACCGAGTTATTGAGCGCATCGTACTTTTTGAAAATGCGACGGAAGAAAGGCATAACGTAGCGCACGATTGCGAAAATCAAGCCGCCCAAAATAGGCACTACGCACACGAAAATCCACGCAAGCGAAGGATTGATAACGAAACTCATGACGATTGCAAAGATAAATTGCAAAGGCACACGGATAGCGATACGCAAACTCATTTGGTATGCGTGTTGAACGTTGGTGACGTCCGTCGTCAAACGGGTGACGAGCGACGAGGACGAGAATTTATCCACGTTGGAAAACGAGAATTTTTGCACTTTATAAAACAAATCGTGGCGCAAATTTTTCGCAAAACCACAGCTTGCCGTCGCCGCAAACTTGCCCGCCAAACCGCCCGAAAGCATGGAAACTGCCGCAAGACCAAGCAATATCCCGCCGTAAAGCAAGATATGTCGCATGGCGTTGGCTTGCGCCAAGGCGTGTGCGTTAATCATTCTCGACATAAAGAAGGGAATCAAACACTCGCAAAAAGCCTCCAACGCCATGAAAAAGGGCGTGATGATGGACGGCTTTTTGTATTCCCGTACGCTTTTTAACAGCGTCTTTAACGTACTTGTTGCCATAAAACACTCCTATCAACTGATACTAATATAAAATTAGTATATTGCTATAAAATTACAAAGTCAATTTAATCAAGCAAAAAATCCCCGCTTTCACGAGAATTTCATTGCGTTTACAACGTGCGTTCTTGCTTACACGTGAAATACAAAATTTGGTACTTTTTGGAAAGTTCTTGCACGAGCGCTTTGGCTCTCGCCGTCTTTTCGTCGTCCAAATTTGCAAACGGATCGTCCAAAATCAAGGGCGGACGATAGGTTGTAAACAGCGTTTCCGCAAGCGCCACTCGCACGCAAAAATCAAGCAATTCTCGCATACCTGCGCTGTAATACCCAAGCGGACGAAGCGCAGCGTTTTCTTCCAAAACGGGCAACCCTTCCCCCGTAAATTGCATTTGCCCACCGCCAAAGCCAAGGATTTGTGCATAACGGCGGCAATGGTTTGCAATCGGATCAAGATAGCGGGTCGCCATATTCGCTCTTGCCCTTGTCAACAGTTCTTTTGCGCTTCTAATGGCGTACAATCTTCTTTCCAAACGGGCTTTTTCTTCGCCCAAACGAAGCTGTTCCGCTTGATAATCTTTGAGTGCAAACGCACGCTTTTCAAGTGCTTCCGCTTCGGCGTACAAACGGGCGTATTCTTCACGCAAGCGTTCTCTTTCGCTTTCAATAGACACTTTTCTTGCGCTGATACTTTCAATTTCCGTTTGCGAGTATTCGGCGATAATGCCACTCTCTTCCACCGGTCCAAGCGCCGAGAGTTTATCCCCGTACGTTTGCACCGCTTGCGAGTATTTCGTATAATCTTCCACGCTTTCTTTGATACGAGAAAGCGCCGCACGGTAATCGTACACCGCTTCAAAACGGAAGTTAGAAACGAAATCTCTTATCGCTTTTTCAAGCTGCAAAGCACGCTCTTTCTTGCTTTCCGTTTCGCTTAAAAGGGTGGCGTAATCTTGCCCCGCTTCCCCGTCCATCTCTGCAAGCTTTTGCATAAGTTCCGCTTCTTCCGCTTTCGTGGCATCGTATTTTGCCGCTATTTCGGGATCGTCGAATTTAAGTTTAGGTTTTCTTGCCGACGGCAAACCCTTGGTGTTTTTGTACACCACGGCAAACCCGTACAGCGAGCCGAGTACGCCCACTGCCAACAGCCCTATGCCAAGCGGCTTAACGCTGTCAACGAGCACTGCGCCCACCACCGCTAAACAAAAGCCGATGAACAAAACGAGCATACCACGTTTGCGGCGTTTTTTGGCAAATCTACCTTCCGCACGGGCTTGGCGTTTGTCTTGGTTTTCTTGCTTTTCTTGTGCGCGAACAAGTAGCTCATAGCTTTCAATCGTCTTTTGGCACGCCGCAAGCTGCGTTTGCAACATTTGCTTGTCCTTTTCCTTTGCCGACAAGTTTGCAAGCGTTGTTTCCGTCTTTTCAAGTTCGTCTTTGAGTATATAAAATTCCTTAACGGCGTTTTCCAAGCCTTCGGTGTTGATGGAAGCGGGCGGGATTTCGCCAAAGAAAATCCGCAAGTCTTCCAACGCCGCACTTGCCCCTGCGTACGTCGTTTCCATTTCCCGTCTTGCCGCACGGTTAGCCGCAAGTTCGCCACGGCGAGCGTATTCTTCCGTCAAAGTGGAAAGTTTTTGCAATTCCGCCGTGTAATTTTGTATTTTTTGCGTGTACGCCGCAAGCGTTTCCTTTTGCATACGCCACGTTTGGGAAGCACGAATACAATCGGCTTTTTGCGCTTCCAAATAGGCAAGCTGTTCGTCAATTTCGTCCAACTTCCCCTTGGCGGGACGGCGTTTTGCTCGAAGCGCCCTTTCCGCCGCATCCAGCCTATCCATTGCCTTTTGCGCGCCGTTTTCGGGTGCGGTTGATGAAAGGATAGCAAGCAGTTTGCTCTTAATATCCCCCGTCAGCGGTTGCGCCGTAGTTTCCCCTTGCGGGATATACGCGCTTCTTCGATAGCTTTCTCTATCCACCCCAAAGAGCATTTCGCCCAAGCGGTCCGCTCGCTCGCCAAAATCGTAGCAAGCCATATTATTACCGTCGAATACACGCACCGTGTCTCCCGACGGCGTTTTGCCAAAGAACCGTTCTACACGGTAGGTTTTGCCGTTTTCTTCAAACACCATCGCCCCGCCGTAGCGTGCGTTCGACCACGGCTCGTACTTCATGCGAAGGTTTTCTTCCACGCTGCTCTTTCTGCCGTTGTCAAGTCCGTAGAACATACACTCGATAAAGTCGGCAAGCGTGGTTTTGCCCCAGCCGTTTTCTTGTTTGCAAACGACGATAGGCTTGGATAAATCAAAGGCGCGGTTGACGAATTTGCCAAACCCGCTGATATGACAGGAAAGAATTCTCACAGCTCGATTTCCTCCCCGGCAAGTGCCTTTAAGCCCACTTCCAAAATCTCGTCTTTGAGCGCAGGCTCTATGTCGTAGCGTTGCACTTCACGGATAAATTCCCCACGTTCGGTGCAATCGTTCATATAGCTATTAGGGTCGATAAACAAACGGCTTTCATCCACCACTTTTGCATGGAAAAATTGCCCGCAAAGACGGGAAGAAAGCAAATTGACGTCCTTGCGCATACCTTCTTTGTACGCCCCGCAAAGCACTAATTTTACGATATTGTCTTGGCTTTGGTTTTGCAAACACGAAAGCGCCAAATTTTCAATTTCCGCATACGAATTGCAAGAAGAAATATCCACCCGTTTTTCCACAATCTCTCTACGGGCAAAGGTGTAAAACTTCTCGTCAATCAGCGTGCCCCTTTCCACTTCCAAAAGGAAGAAACCCTTTTTGCCCAGCTCGTCAAAGCCCCTGCCTTCGGGACAGCCGCAATAGCGGAAACGCCCGCGCGCATCCAAACGCTTTGCCGTCACGTCCGCTGCGTGGATATGCCCAAGCGCCAAATAGTCGATATACTTGTTTTGTAAATGGGCGATGGGAAGGGTGTCCTTACCCCCTTGCGCGCCTTGAATATCCCCGTGCAACAACACGATATTGTAATTGTCGGGCGAAAGGGAAAGGCTGGCAAAATTACGCTCGGAAAAATCAGCGTAATCCAAACCCGTCACCACCACGTTTTCGCCAAGGGCATAGCTTGCCCACGTATGGTTTTTCGAGAAACGCAAGAAGTTGTCGGGCGCGTTTTCAAGCGTTATCCCTTCATCGTGGTTGCCCGTGACGTAGAAAAAGACTACGGGTTTTGCCTGCTCGATACAAAGCAGCACTTCCCGTTTCAAATCGGTGGCGATTTCGTTTTCTTCAAACAAATCACCCGCAAGCAGTACGGCAGCGACGGCATTCTCTTTTGCGTATGCGCAAACACGCCGAAATCCGTCCAAGATTTCAGCTTTACGCAAACGTTCTTTATCGACGGGCAAGTTTTGGAAAGCCGACCCGATATGAATATCGCCTATATGTAAAATTTTCACTTTCGTACTCCTTACGTTGTATTATAGCACACTTTTTCGCCGTTGTAAATAGGAAAACGTAGGAAAATGCGCTAAAAATAAAAAAACGCCTCCCTATTAAGGGAGGCGAAAAAGCCGATAAAACGCTTATAAAACTCTTAAAATAACAAACGCCGCCACGAACACCGCCACGCAAACTGCGCCCACGATGATACGAATTTTTTTTCTCTTACCCTCGTCCATAGGCATGTAGATACGGAAACCGCACGTCGGACATACCCCGTTTTCCATCACGCTTTTACAGCGTTTGCAATGGATAATTTCGCTATTCGTCCCGTACTTACCCCCTTGATTTTGCGCTTTTGCGCTTTCGCTTGGCGTAGTTTTCCCCATTGCTTCGTCCATTTCCGCAATGATACGAGCTTCTTCCGCGCGTCTTTCTTCTCTCGTTTGTCTTTTCATTTTTTCTCCTTATAGAAGCGTTTCAAACACCCGTAAAAGGGCGTCAAACCACCTGCCTATCAACGTTTTTCGTATATCTTGCGGGGTGCGAAGCTTGGAAAGGGCGAACGTTTCTTCACAGTCCCTTTCTAAATCTTGCACCGCCTTACAGCCGCTGAAATACACGGCGTTTTCAAAGTGATGATATAGGCTGCGATAATCAAAGTTAATCGTGCCCACCACCCCGCTTTCGCCGTCGCACAGCATACTTTTTGCGTGGATAAACCCGGGCGTGTATTCGTATATCTTCACCCCTGCTTGCATAAGCATATCGTAGTTGGCTCGGGTGAGCCGATAGACGATTTTCTTATCGGGAATTGCAGGCGTGACGATTCGCACGTCCACCCCACGCCTTGCCGCCAAGCAAAGTTCCACACGCATATATTCGTCCAACACCAAATAGGGCGTAAATATCCAAACGTATTTTTGCGCGCGGTTTATCATGTCCGCATACACCGCCTCGGCGCAGTTATATTTACTTAAAGGCGAGTTGTCGTACGGCTGAATACGAAGGCTTGTTTCCCCTTTGCGCTTTTCAAGCGGAAGAAGGAAAGACGTGATATCTTCCTTGTCCCTTGCAAAAGCGTTCCACATGTCCATAAAGGAAACGGTGAAGGAATTGACTGCGCCACCTTTTATGCGTACGCCCGTGTCCTTCCAGTAGCCAAACCGCCGTTTTTGCGCAATGTACTCATCGGCGATATTGATGCCGCCCGTAAAGGCAACCTTGCCGTCCACCACGAGTATTTTGCGATGATCACGATTGTTCAAACGCAGCGCCACCACGGGGATAACGTCGTTGAACGTTAGACATTTGATATTCTCGCTTAATTGTTCTAAATACCTTTCATAACGGGGCGGAAGCGTCGTCAAACAGCCGAAATCATCGTAGATAATGCGAACTTGCACACCCGTTGCCGCTTTCTCTAAAAGGATTTTTCGTATCTCGCTCCACATCTTGCCGTGAGCGATGATAAAATACTCTAATAGGATAAACTTCTCCGCCGATTGCAAAGCGGCAAGCATATCTTGAAACATCTCTTCCCCCGACGGATAATAGCGCACGTCCCCGTCGTAATACACGTTTTGGTGGGCGTATTGCGCCAAATACAGCGAAATACTGTCCGCCCTGCTTTCCACCTTGGGAAGCTGTCTTTCCCCGTAAAAATCGGCGATTTTCTTTTGGTTTTGTTCGTGCGCCAAATCGAGTTTTTTTCGCATTTTGCGAGTGGGGCGCACCATGCCGTTGAGCAAATACCACGGTACACCGAAAAAAGGCACGATAACAATCAAGATAATCCAACCCATTTTCGCCGACGGGCGGGGATAACGATTGAGAATATGGATTAAAAACAGCACTTGCAAGCAAAAGAGCGCAATTTGATAAACGAGCGCGTATTTGGAATAATAAATAAGCAAAAATACAAACACCACAAAAGCGGTTAATTGTAAAATTGCCGCAAGCAAAAATGCAAAAAAGCGGTTGTACACAAGCAGTTTGTATCGCCTATCATTTGCAACCGTCCGCTCTATCCACCTACGCTTTCTTTCCGTTAGCTTCTTCATCTTCTCTCCTTATAGTATAGCCCTTTTTTATCTTCTTGTCAACCTTTCGGCTCTTTCCTTTATTATATTACGTACGTGTATGCGCGCGGTTAAAATTGCGTAAAAATTATATAAACGTTTCGTGATAAAAATTTCTTAAAAAAAGTGCAAAAATTTTTGAATTTTTTTGAAAAATCTATTGACAAAGCGAAAAATTTGTATTATAATAATATCAGTTATTAAAACTAAATCCTATTAAGGAAAATAATAAGAGGTAAATTGTATGAAAAAATTTGAATGTAAAGTATGTCATTATGTTGCGGAAGGCGACAAAGCACCTGAAGTATGCCCCGTTTGCAAGCAAGCAGGTAAGTTTGAAGAAACGCCCGTATTGAAGGGTTCGAGAACGGAAGCGAATTTGCAAGCTGCATTTGCAGGCGAATCGCAAGCAAGAAATAAATACACGTATTTCGCAAGCAAAGCAAAGAAAGAAGGCTTTGTACAAATCGCTGCTATTTTTGAAGAAACGGCGAAGAACGAACAAGAACACGCTAAAATTTGGTTCAAGCTTTTGAACGGTGGCGAAATTTCTTCGACGGCAGAAAACCTTTTGCACGCAGCTGAAGGCGAAAACTACGAATGGACGGATATGTACTACGAATTTGCAAAAGTTGCTCGCGAAGAAGGCTTTGAAGACATCGCAAAACTTTTCGACGGCGTTGCCGCAATTGAAAAGGAACACGAAGAAAGATATAGAAAGCTTCTTGCAAACGTTAAAGGCGACTTGGTATTCTCCAAGGACGGCGATGCTGTATGGCAATGCTCCAACTGCGGCCACATCGTTGTTGGCAAGAAAGCGCCCGACGTATGCCCTATCTGCGCACACCCTCAAGCATACTTCCAAGTTCGCGCTGAAAACTACTAATAGTATAGCCTATAATTGAATTTGACAAACGTTTGTCAATTCTTATGGAATAACAACTAAAAAAATCACCCGACGAAGCCCCTTCGTCGGGTGATTGCATTTTTATTTTCTTTGCAAATCGTTTACTAATAACCGAATATGCCCTATTTGTTCTTCCGTCAAGCCGTCCACGCAAAGTTGCATTTTACTTTCCCTGCCTAAAAGGCTGTCCGTGCTGACGTTGAACTTATCCGCAATTTTCACAAGCATCTCAATCGACGGCAATACGTTGTCGTTTTCCCAGTTGGAAACGCATTGTTTCGTCACACCCATCATTTTCGCAAACTCTACTTGACTTAAGCTGTTTTGTAAACGCAACTGCTTAATATTTTCGTTTAATAACCCTTTCATTTTGTCTATTCCCTTGCTAGTATCAATTTTTACAATACCATTATACAAATATTACTTGACAATATTAAAATACTATGGTATATTAATAATTGACCCGCGGAAGGGAATTTATACAATTTAGGAGAACGATTATGAAATGTTTTATCCATTTTGACAAAGAAGCTATTGCCGTTTGTAAAACTTGTGGCAAAGCGATGTGTGCAAACTGTTCGTCTTACAGCGGACATAGTGGCGTTTGCCCCGAATGTAGAAAGAAAGAATTTGAACAAAAAGTAGCAAGTTTGTACGCGAAAAATAAAGACCTCAAATGGTCGATTGCTAAATGTGCCTTGATTTTCTTTTTAGTTGTACCCATCTTTTTCATTATTAAACACGTCAACGAAATCAATAGCAACAAAGCTGAAATCGCTCGTTTGAACGGCGAAATCAATAAATTGAACACCGCTTTAAGACGTGGCAACTCTTCCATTTAACAATCACGAAATATAAATATAAAAATCACTCGACGAAGCCCCTTCGTCGGGTGATTGCTTTTTTATTTTTCTTCCTTGCCAAAGTTGGGAATTTCGTCTTCTACAAAGTCTTCCGTCAAATACATATTCGCGTTTGTTGCGTCCATGATAAAGTCTTGCGTGTACATAAGCTTATATATCGTCGTAGAATCTTTAAACAACTTTGCCGTATCCACTTCGTCGTATTCTACGCTATCGTAGAAACAAAATACCATATTCTCTTCTTCCACGATTTTATAACGGAAGCTGATGGTGTAGCTAGATGTTCGCATCGTATACGCGCTATAACTGTAATAATGGTATTCGCCCGTGCCGTTTCTATAAAAGATATAATACGTTTGTTCTTCTTCTGGCTCGGTAATATCTTCGTGGTTTATGTACTTTTCGCCGTACGAAAGTTTCATTTTCGCCTCGTTTTTACAAGCCGCCATACACCCTACGCTTGCCAAAGCAAGCAAAAGACACGCCACTTTTTTCATTGTGTTTCCCCTTATTAAATATATTTTTCTACGAAAGCGGAAAGCATTGCCGCAGGCACGAAACCAAGACTGTTGCCTACCACTTTACCGTCCTTAATTGCAAGTACGTTGGGGATAGACGAAATGCCGAATTGCATAGCAAGGCTTTCTTCTTCGTCCACGTTCACTTTGACAAATTCCGCTTTGTCGCCGTATTTTTCCGCCAAGCTTTCAAACACGGGCGCAAGCATACGACAAGGTCCGCACCAGCTTGCCCAAAAATCGCAAAATACCGTTTTTTCGCCTTGTAAAAGTTGTTCAAATTCTTCTTTGTTTACGTGTTTTACCATATTTCTTTTCCCCTTGTTTAGTTTGATTTATTTACCTAAAAAGTATGCAACGAAATCGCCAAACGCTACGCTTTCGCTTTCGCCCGTAGCCATTTTCTTGACATTCGCTTTACCTTCCAAAAGTTCGTTGCCGCCGATGACAGCCACGTATTTTGCGCCGATTTTATCCGCGTACTTGAACTGCGCCTTAACCGAGCGTTCCATGTGGTCGATTTCCGCTTTTACGCCCGCCAAACGAAGAGAAGATGCAAGCGCAAACGCTTTATCACGGCACGCATTGTCCATGCCCGCAATATACACCGTCGGCGCTTCGTCCGTGGGGATTTCTACGCCCGATTGTTCCATGACGATAAGCAAACGTTCGATGCCTGCCGCAAAACCAACCGCAGGGGTGGGGTTGCCGCCAAGCTGCTCGATAAGTCCGTCGTATCTACCGCCCGCACAAACAGTGCCTTGCGCACCGATGGACGTGGAAACAAACTCGAAAACCGTTCTCGTATAATAATCGAGCCCACGCACGATGCGGCTGTCGATTTCGTAGTCAACGCCCGCGTTATCCAAGTGCGTTTTCAACGCTTCAAAGTGCGCTGCGCAATCTTCGCAAAGATAATCGAGCATTTTAGGCGCATCTACGTTGATTTTTTTACAGTTTTCTTCCTTGCAGTCCAAAAGGCGCAAGGGATTTTTTTCGTATCTCGTCTTGCAATCGTAGCAAAGGCTGTCGATATGCGGGGCGAAAAATTCTTTAAGCGCCGCATTGTATTTTGCTCTACACGTAGGACAACCGATCGAGTTGATGTAAAGTTGCACGTTAAGCCCCAGCTTTTTCAAAAGGGTGTCCGCAATCATAATCGCTTCCGCATCCGTTTGCGCGCCCTTTGCCCCGAAAATTTCCACGCCGAATTGGTGGAATTCGCGAAGTCTGCCCGCTTGGGGACGTTCGTATCTAAAGCAAGGCGTGATATAGTACATTTTCGTAGGCATAGCTCCGCCGATAAGCCCGTTTTCGATAAACGCGCGCACCGAGCCAGCCGTGCCTTCCGGTTTCAACGTAATGCTTCTATCCCCTTTGTCCTTAAAGGTGTACATTTCTTTCGTCACGATATCCGTCGTGTCGCCAACGCCACGTTGGAAAAGTTCGGTATGTTCAAAAGTGGGCGTACGAAGTTCTTTCACGCCGAACAACTTCGCCGTGTCGCGCGCTACGCTTTCCACGTATTGCCATTTATAAGAATCGGAAGGGAGCACGTCTTTCGTGCCTTTGGGTATGTTAATCATAATCTGTCCTTTTTACAAAACGTATTTCTTCAAGTTTCTATCGCCCGTGAGCTTTTGCAAATGTTCGTCCACGTACTTTTTATCAATTTGAAGGGTGAACGTGGGATAATCGCCGCCTGCGTTGAAAGAAATGTCTTCAAGCAAGTATTCCATAACCGTATGCAAACGTCTTGCGCCGATATCTTCGCTGGTTGCGTTGAGATCCACCGACACTTCCGCAATGCGTTCGATTGCGCCTTTATCAAATTGCAAATCGATATGGTCCACGCTTAAAAGTTGTGCGTACTGGAAGGTGAGCGAGTTTTCCGTTTCCGTCAAAATCTTTACAAAGTCTTCCTTTGTCAAGCTCTTCAATTCCACCGATACGGGGAAACGACCTTGCAATTCGGGAATCAAATCTTCAATCGACGAAACGTGGAAAGCGCCCGCCGCAATAAAGAGAATAAAGTCCGTTTTGATAGGTCCGTATTTCGTCACTACCGTAGAGCCTTCTACGATAGGCAAAATGTCCCTTTGCACCCCTTCTCTCGACACGTCTGCGCCGTGTTGGTTTCCCTTGCCCGCAATCTTGTCGATTTCGTCGATGAACACGATACCGTCGTTTTCGGCACGGTACAACGCTTCCGATTTGATAGCATCTTCGTCGATGAGCTTCGATGCTTCTTCACTCAACACGATTTGGTACGCTTCCTTGACGGGGAATTTGCGTTTTTTCTTCTTTTGGGGCATCATATCCCCGAAAATGCTACCAAGCGAAATTGCCGCACCGCCGGGCACGAGTTCCATAGGTTGCGTGACGTCCATCACTTCCATTTCAATCACGAAATTGTCGTACTCGCCCTTTCTCAAGCCTTCCAACAAGTCGTTTTCAAAAAGTTCTTTCGCCGTTTCGCCCTTTTCGTGTTTTTTCGCTTCCGCAAGCGCATGCACAAGGCGTTTTTCCGTTGCCTTGGTTGCCTTTGCTTTCACTTCTTCTTCCTTTTCCGCTTTTACAAGGCGATAAGCGCATTCCGCCAAGTCACGAATCATGCCTTCAACGTCCTTGCCAACGTAGCCCACTTCCGTGTATTTCGTCGCTTCCACTTTCACGAAAGGCGCTTTCACAAGCTTGGCAAGACGGCGAGCAATTTCCGTTTTACCAACACCCGTAGGGCCTTTCATGATAATGTTTTTAGGCGTAATTTCTTCTCTAATTTCCGTAGGAAGTTGTGCACGGCGATAACGGTTGCGAAGAGCGATTGCCACCGCTTTTTTCGCATCGTCTTGTCCGATAATGTATTTGTCCAAACGATATACGATTTGTTTAGGGGATAAATCCATCTTACGCCTCCTTCTTTTCGCCAACCGTTTCCAAACGGATATTGTCGTTGGTGAACACGCAAATTTCCGATGCTATTTTGAGCGCTTTCGTTGCAATCGTCGCCGCATCGTAATTCGTTTCTTGGTACAACGCACGTGCCGCCGCCAAAGCGTAGTTGCCGCCGCTGCCGATAGCGCAAACGCCTTCGTCCGGTTCGATAACTTCGCCCGTACCCGAAAGGATAAGAAGCGTGTTTTCGTCCGCCGTAATCATCATTGCATCCAACTTTCTGCCCACTTGATCCGATCTCCAAAGCTCGGCAAGTTCCACCGCCGAACGCATCAAGTTGCCCGAAAATTTATTGAGCATGCCTTCAAAACGTTCGGTGAGTGCAAAAGCGTCCGTCACCGAACCTGCAAAGCCCAAAATAACTTTCCCACCGAAAATTCTACGCACTTTCACCGCCGTGTTTTTGAAGATAATCGATTGCCCAAGCGTCACTTGTCCGTCGCCCGCAATCGCCGTAATTCCGTCCTTTTTAACGGCGCAAATGGTCGTTCCTCTAAATTCCATAACCCTTCTCCTTGTTTGAGAAATTTACTCTTTTTTCAGCGCTTCTTCCACCGCTTCCAAAGCACGAAGCGCCAGCGTTTTATACCGTTCTTTCTTGTCCTTAATGCGCGTGGGCAAAGGAGACAAAATGCCGAAGTTGGCGTTCATCGGTTGGAAATCTTTATTCGGCGTAGCGATATACGTTTGCAACGCTCCACACACCGTCCTATCGTCCAAAACAAACGGCTCTCTTTCCAAAATTCTATCCGCCACGGCAATCGCCGCAAGCAAACCGCTTGCCGCACTTTCTACGTACCCTTCTACCCCCGTGATTTGACCTGCAAAAAACAGCCTTTGATTATTCTTAACCGAAAAATCACGACTTAAAACACAAGGCGAATTGATAAACGTATTTCTGTGCATAACGCCGTAGCGCATAAAGTCCGCATTTTTCAAAGCGGGAATCATCGAGAATACTCGTTTTTGTTCGGGGAAAGTCAAATTCGTTTGAAAACCAACGAGATTGTACGACGTGCCGTATTCGTTTTCCTTACGAAGTTGCAAAACGGCGTACGGGCGTTTCCCGTCTTCCCCCGCAAGCCCTACGGGCTTTAACGTGCCGTAGCGCAAGGTGTCACGTCCACGCGAAGCCATCACTTCGATAGGCATACACCCTTCAAAAATTTCGCCCTTTTCAAACTCGTGCAATTCCGCTTTTTCCGCTTTTAACAGCTCGTCCACGAACGCATAATATTCGTCCTTATTCATCGGGCAGTTGATATAATCGCCCGTGCCTTTGCCGTATCTATCCCCCGTGAAAGCGCACGACATATCCACGCTTTCCGCCGAAATAATGGGCGCGGAAGCATCGAAGAAATGCAAATCGTTGCCAAACTGTCTTTCGATGTCTTCGCTTAATTTATCGCTTGTCAAAGGCCCCGTTGCAATGATTACGTACTGGGTGTCCGTTTGGGGAATTTCTTCCACTTCCCCTTCCACCACGCTAATAAGCGGGTGATTTTTAATTTTTTCCGTGATAAAAGCAGAGAATTTATCTCTATCCACCGCCAAAGCCGCACCCGCAGGCACGCTCGTTTCGTCCGCCGCCTTGATAATCAGCGAACCGATACGGCGCATTTCTTCTTTCAAAAGCCCGCATGCGTTGGCGTAATAATCGTTGCTTTTCAACGAGTTGGAACAAACGAGTTCCCCTAAATTTTCACTCTCGTGCGCGGGGGTAAACTTCTTGGGTTTCATTTCCACAAGCGTCGTTTCTATCCCTTGGTTTGCCAAGTAATACGCCGCTTCACAACCCGCCAAGCCACCGCCGACAACGAGCACTTTTTTCACTTTATCCATATTTTTTCTGCTTGTGTTTATTTTTTGAGAGTTTTTTATCTACAATTTGCTATCTTCTATGCGACAACAAAGAATAGATAAGCTCGCCCGTGACGGCTCTCCGCCCTTAAAAAAGTTTAGGAGTTGCACCCACCTATCGACGATACCCTATCTTCTATGCGTTAACGAAAGATAGAAAGACTCGCCCGTAGTGGCTCACTACTCGTCGTCGTAGCCGTTGAAGATATATCCACCGCTTACTTCAGGCGGTTCTTCCATCAAAGGGGGCGCATCGAAGCCGTTTACAAATTCTACGCCTTCCGCTTTCTTTGCCTTTTCCGCTTTTTCCGCTTTGGAATACTTAATGCGGAAATTGCAATCTTTATTGCTGCACTTCACGTTGCCGCGCGCCGTATTGACAAGCGCTTCGCCGCAATCGGGGCACTTGTCGCCCGTGGGGATATCCCAGCTCATAAACTTACAAGTGGGGTATGCCGAGCAGCTGTAATATTCCTTGCCCTTTTTGGATTTTCTCACCGTCATTGCGTTGCCGCATTCGGGGCATTTGCCCACGTATTTCACTTCTTCTTCGGTGGGCATAGGCAACGTCGATTTACATTCGGGATAGCTAGGGCACGCCAAGAATTTACCGAACTTACCGCTCTTGACCACCATATTTTCCCCGCATTTAGGACAGCGCAAGGGGGAAATTTCTTCTTTCGTTTCGCTGACGATGTTGTGGCATTCGGGATAGTTGGAACAAGCCAAATATTTACCGAATTTGCCCATTCTACGAAGCATAAAATGTCCGCACTTATCGCAAATTTCTTGCGTTTGTTCGTCGCCGTAGTTGGAAGCCTTGCGAAGATTTTTCTCAAAATCGGGATAGAATTCCCCGATAACTGCACGCCAGTTTACGCCGCCTTCTTCTATTCCGTCGAGCTTCGTTTCCATTTCCGCCGTAAAGCCTACGTCCATAACGTCGATAAAGCATTTTACAAGCATATCCACAACGTCGTATGCAATCGCCGTGGGTACCATGTATTTGCCCTCTTTCTTGACGTATTTTTGCATGAGTTTGGAAATAATCGTTGCGTACGTGGAAGGTCTGCCAATCCCCTTTTCTTCCATCGTTTTTACAAGCGATGCGTCCGTATAACGAAGGGGGGGCTTGGTGAATTTTTGTTCCTTTTGCATAGCAACGAGATCGAGCTGATCGCCTTCTTTCAAATCGGGCAAAAGCTTGGAAACGTCGATAGAATCGTCATCGTCTTTCTTTGCCGACACGTCTTGATATACCGCCGTGAAACCAGCAAAGAGCAACACTTTGCCGCTTGCCTTGAAGATATAGCCGCTGTTGTCGATTTCCATTTGCGCGCTGTTGTATTTCGCTTCCGCCATTTGCGAAGCAAGGAAACGTTCGTACACCAACTTATAAAGGGCGTAGTGCTTTCTATCCAAAAGCTTTTTCGCTATATCGGGCGTCATATCCAAATCGATAGGGCGGATAGCTTCGTGGGCATCTTGCGCACCCTTTTTCGATGCGTAGAAGTTGGGTTTTTCGGGTACGTAGTTTTCCCCGTAAACTTGTTTAATTTTATTAAGAGCCTTATTTTGCGCTTCTTTCGACACACGTACGGAGTCGGTACGCATATACGTAATGAAAGCGATATGGTCGCCGTTTTCCGTGTCGATACCTTCATAAAGGTGTTGTGCAAGCGTCATCGTTTCGGGCGCGGTAAAACCAAGCTTCGTCGATGCGTCTTGTTGGAGCGAGCTGGTGGTGAAAGGCGCAGGCGCATGCGATTTTACAACCGCCTTTTTCACCTTGGAAACGGTGAATACGCCTTGTTCGATTGCCGCAAGCACTTGTGCCACTTCTTCTGCGGAAGAAGGCTTGTATTTACGAGTACCCTTCTTTTCAAGCATTGCCTTGAAAGGTGCGTACGCTTGCTGTTTGTCACGAAGTTCCGCCGTCAAATTCCAGTATTCTTCGGGCTTGAACGCCGTAATTTCACGTTCTCTTTCTACGACAAGACGAAGCGCAACCGATTGTACGCGACCACCCGAAAGGGAGCGTTTACCGTTGCCGTTTTTGTCTTCGATTTTGTGGTTGAGTAGCGTGGAAAGCTTATACCCCACTAATCTATCAAGCACACGGCGCGCTTGTTGCGCATCAACCAAATCGTAATCGATGGTGCGAGGTTTTTTCAATGCGTTTTCAATCGCCGTTTTACTCACTTCGTTAAATTCAATACGGTTTTTCCCTTTTTCGTCCAAACCGAGCACCGTTTGCAAGTGCCATGCAATCGCTTCCCCTTCTCTGTCAGGGTCGGTTGCAAGATAAACTCTATCCGCACGCTTGGTTGCGTCCGTTAAACGACGGATAACGTCTTCTTTGCCGTCCGAGTTCACGTAGTTGGGTTCAAAGTTGTTTGCAACGTCAACGCCAAGCGTATGCACGGGCAAATCTCTGATATGCCCTGCCGACGCATCTACACGATACTGACCTTTGAGATATTTGGCGATGGTTTTTGCCTTGGAAGGCGACTCTACGATAATAAGCTCCATTTCGTAATCCTTTTTTGCTATATATGCTATTAAAATTTTTAACTTGGTTATTTACTTCACGCTCGCATAGCGGTTTCCGCCAAGCGACACGATTAGTCCTTTAATTTCCAGCGCCGACAACGTCGCACGCAATTTGTACAAGGGCACGCCCGATTTTTCCGCAAGCTCGTTCACGTGGCAATCGGCAAGCGTTTTTAATAAATCAATTATCTTGGATTCCCCGTCGCTTAACGGCACGTTCGCCTTTCTTTCGGGGGCTTCTTCCCCCAAAATAGCAAACACGTCCTTGCCGCTTTCCGTCAAATACGCTCCCTCTTTAATCAACGCATTGCAGCCCGCCCCGTCGTACGTACCGGGCGCGTAGGGCAAGGCAAACACCTTTTTGCCTGCTTGCTTGGCGTATTTTGCCGTAATCAACGCACCGCTTTTTTCCGCCGCCCCAAGCACCAAAGTGCCTTCGCCAAGATGGGCAAGCAGCTTGTTTCGATATTCGTAGGAATAACTTCTCGTCGGCTCGTCAAAAGGATACGGGGAAAGCAAAAGTCCGTTTTTGACAACCCTTCTAAGCAAGGGCAAATTGCTTTGCGGCATTGCGGAAAAACCGCCAGCCAAAATGCAAATCACCTTGCCGCCGTTTTTCAGCGCACCTTCGATTGCCGCTTCGTCCCCGCCGTCCGCTACACCGCTGACAATCGTAAACGTTTGCGACAACTCGCCCGCAATCTCGCCCCCTAATTTCTTGGCTTGCATGGGAGTCGTGCGAGAGCCTACCACCGTAAATTTACGGCTTTGCAAAAGGGTGACGTCCCCTAAATATTGCAACGTTTTCGGCGCATCGGGCAAAGATTTCCACTCGCTTGGATAAGCGTTGTCGTCGATATGCAGTTGTTTGCAATCGCTTTCTTTCATGCGCTACCTTACTCGAGCTCGTCTTCCTTACCGCTGTATGCGCGATAGGAAATGGCTTCGTATAAATGTTCGGGCAAAATCGTTTCGCAAAGTTCCAAATCGGCAATCGTGCGCGCTACCTTTAAGATACGCGAGCGCGCTCTTGCGGACAAGCGCAATCTTTCATACGCTTCACGCAAAATGTTTTCACATTCGTCGCTCAACTTGCAATATTCTCTCGTTTCCTTTTCGCCCATTTCGGCGTTGGACGTAATCTTGCTACCTTCAAAGCGTTGGCGTTGGATATTTCTCGCTACGTCCGCGCGTTTTTTCACCACTTCGCTCGTTTCCCCTTCCGCTGTGGAAACCAAATCGTCGTATTCGACCCCGTCCACTTCCACTTGAATATCAATTCTATCCAAAAGCGGACCGGACACACGAGCGTGGTATTTTCTAATATCGTTAGGGCGGCAAACGCAACGGCGTTTTTTGCTGCCGTAATTTCCACAAGGACAAGGGTTCATGCTTGCGCAAAGCATAAACGATGCGGGGAAGGTGATCGTGCCACTTGCTCTCGACACCGTGATAACGCCGTCTTCCAAGGGCTGGCGCATTGCTTCCAAAGACGAGCGTTTATACTCGGGCAATTCGTCCAAAAAGAGCACCCCACCGTGCGCCAAAGAGATTTCCCCAGGGTGCACCGTCTTGTTGCCACCGCCACACAACGACACCGTCGTCGCCGTATGGTGGGGGGAACGGAAAGGACGAACTTTTACAATCCCTTCTTCGCCAAGCGTACCTGCTATAGAGTGAATTTTCGTGATTTCAAGCGCTTCGTCAAAGCGCATATCGGGAAGTATGGACGGGATAGCGCGTGCAAGCAACGTTTTACCACTTCCAGGAGGGCCTACGAACAAAATGTTATGTCCGCCCGCAACCGCCACTTCCAAGGCGCGTTTTGCAATTTCTTGCCCCTTTACAAAGGACAAATCATAGCTGCGTTTTTCCGCCGTTTCCCCGCTTTCAAAAGGGGTTGTTTCCACCGCCGTCAAAGGCGTGATGCCCGATAAGTGGTCCACCACTTCTTTCAAGCTTTTCGCCGCGTACACTTCTACGCCGTGGATATATCCCGCTTCCTTGCGATTTTCATAAGGAATAACGAATTTTTGATAACCTTTATCCCTTGCCGAAATCAAGGACGGGAGCACGCCCGTTACGGGGCGCAAATCGCCGTTTAAGGCAAGTTCGCCTAAAAACACCGTGTCGTCCGTGTTCGCTTGCAAAACTCCGCTTGCTTTTAACAAGCTGATAGCGACGGGCAAATCGAAAGACGAGCCTTCCTTTTTCACGTATGCGGGGGCAAGGTTGACGGTGATTTTATGTAAAGGAAATTCGAGAGCGCTGTTTTTGATAGCGCTTTTCACACGCTCGCGCGCTTCCTTTACGGCAGCGTCGGGAAGCCCGACGATTTCGTATGCGGGCAAGCCTTTGGAAACGTCCGTTTCCACCGTCACCGCAACGCCGTCTAAACCCGATAAAGCATAGCTTTGCACCCTTGCAATCATGATTTCCCTTCCTTATTATATGTCCTTTTCTATTATTGTACCCTAAAAGCTAGAAAAAGTAAACAATATTTTGCATATTTTTTTAAGAAAATAAAAACGAGTTTGCCTTTGACTTTAAGCAAACTCGTCTTGTCGGATACTCTCCGATATTTCCTATTAAATTCTTTCTTTGACTTTGGCAGCCTTGCCCGTCAACTTGCGAAGATAATAAAGTTTCGCTCTTCTTACCTTACCCTTTCTTACAACCGTGATGGATGCAATTTTCGGGGAGTGAAGAGGATACGTTTTTTCTACGCCTACGCCATAGGAAATGTGACGTACCGTGAACGTTTCGGAAATACCACCGTTCTTCTTTGCGATAACTACGCCTTCGAAGTTTTGTACACGTTCTTTGCCACCTTCGATAATCTTGTAGCCAACTTTAACCGTGTCACCCACTTCAAATGCAGGAACTTCCGCTTTAAGGCTTTCTGCGTTGATCGCTTCAATCAATCCTTTCATCTCGACTTTACCTCCGTTAATTACGATACGTTCATAACCCGCTGCATAACTCCTCGTTATGCCCAAATAAAAAGGCAGCGGAACGTTCGAAGTCTTACCTATTATATACGATTTTGCCTTGCTTGGCAAGCGTTTTTGCTTTACTTTTCAAAGAAATTTTGCTTTTTTCCATCATTTTTTTACATCATTACGAACAAGTACGTATAGTACGCAACGAAGCCCGTCAACATGATGCAACCGCCCACTCTATTGATTTTGTGCCCGGGAAGGTAGGCAAGAATTGCCAAAAGCGCCGCCGCGCCGAGTGCGATAATGCCGTCCCAAAGGAAGGTGACGCCTTGCGACGAGAAAGGCAAGGGCATAATGAGTGCCGAAAGCCCTGCAACCATCAAGATATTGAAAATGTTGCTACCTACGATGTTGCCGATGGCAATGTCCGTTTCCCCTTTCTTTGCCGCCACAACCGAAGTGATAAGTTCGGGCAAGGACGTACCGATTGCAACCACCGTCAAACCGATGATTTTTTGGTTGATACCGATTTCCGCCGCAATCGTCTTTGCGCCCGCAACCGCAAGCATAGCCCCGCCTACTACAAGGCCAAGCCCTACCACCGTTGCTATACCCAAAAACCACGTGTGCTCTTTCATTTTTTCATACCAGCCAGCAAAGCCGCCCTTCTTTTCTTCTTCCTTTTCCACCACAACTTCGTGGTTTTCAAGGTCGGCTAAAGCGTTTTCCTTATCACGCGAGCGAAGCGCGTTCATAATCAAAAATACGGTGTAGCCGATAAGGATAAGCACCATGATGCCACCTTCTAATCTGCCGATTTTGTCGTCGAACGCACCGAAGAGAACAATCAACGTCGAAGCGCCTAAAAGCAAGGGCAAATCAAGGATAAGCGAATCCCTTTGCACGGGCAAAGCGCAAAAAACAGCCGACAAACCCAAGATGAGCAAGATATTGGTGATGTTGCTACCAAGAACGTTGCCTACGGCAATACCCACGTCCCCGCCGATAGCCGAAATAACCGACGTTGCAAGCTCGGGCGCGCTCGTGCCAAACGCCACGATTGTCAAACCGATGACGAGTTGCGGAATGCGAAGTTTTGCCGCAAGCCCCGCCGCGCCGTCAACGAACCAGTCTGCGCCCTTTACGAGAAAAGCGAAGCCGCCGATAACCATAATTACCGCCCAAAAAATAGTCCAAAACATACTTTTAGCTCCTTTGTTTTTTACAAAAAAATAAAGACCTACGCGCAAATACGCCCACTTTGGGCGTTGCGCATAAGTCTTGTCGTTTACCATTACGCCTGAAATTGTGCATTTCAGTGTTGTAGACGTAACGACTTTTTCAAGCCGACTACTCCCCTATGACATAAAAAATTGTAGCATATAATAAAAGATTTTGTCAACGATTTTTTACGTCTTTTTAGGAAATTTCCGCTTTTTCATTGACAAACGGGCGCGGGTGGCATATAATAAATCTTATCCAAACTCTTTAAGGGGGCAGTATGACAAACTTACTAATCGGCGCATTTATCGGGAAGGACAAAGACGTCACCAACCCCAAAGTGCGCGCAAAATACGCTATGCTTGCGGGGATAACGGGGATTATCGCCAACGTTTTGCTGTTTATCGGCAAACTCGTCATGGGTATTTTATCCTTTTCCGTAGCCATTATCGCCGATGCCTTTAACAATATTTCCGATGCGGGCTCGTCCATCGTCACCATGCTGGGCGTGCGCCTTGCCAACAAGCCCGTAGATAAAGAACACCCTTTGGGACACGGCAGATACGAATACGTGGCAGGCTTTATCGTCGATATGTTGATTATTCTCGTTGGGTTTGAACTCTTCAAAGGCTCGATTGAAAAAATTATCAACCCCACCCTTCCAAACGTGGGAAATATCACGCTGATTATCCTTGCCGCTTCTATTCTCGTCAAGGTTTGGCTGTTTTTCTTCTATCGCAAGATAGGCAAAAAAATACAATCTTCCCCCGTCAAGGCGGCGGCTGCCGATTCGCTCACCGATTGTATCGCAACCACCTTGGTGCTTGGCTGTGCGCTTATATCTCGTACATGGGGCGTCCATATCGACGGATATGCGGGGATTTTGGTTGCGGCGTTTATCCTTTTCACCGGTTTAAGAGCCGCTAAAGAGACGATTGATTTGCTTCTCGGCTCTACCCCCGACCCTGCGTTTATCGACAGTATTTACGCCTTTACAAAGTCTTATACGCGCATTGTGGGCATACACGACGTTATGGTGCACGATTACGGCCCCGGCAGACAAATCGTGTCCTTCCATGCGGAAGTGCCGTCCGATTGCGACATCAACGTTGCCCACGAAGAAGTGGACCAAATGGAACGGGATATGCACGAAAAATTCGGCTGTATCGTCACCGTGCACCTTGACCCGTTAGTTGTGGACGATCCCCTTGTCAACGAACTGCGCGCGCTTGCGGAATGCAAGGCAAAAGAAGTGGACGAAACGTTTTCCATACACGATTTCCGCATGACGAAAGGGGAAACGAATATCAACCTTATTTTCGACCTTGTCGTGCCCACCGATTGCGAAACGTGCACCAAGGATGCGGAAAAACAAGTGATAGAAAAAATCAAAGAAGCCCGCCCCGAATGCGCTTGCGTTATCCGTGTAGAACATCCCTTCGTATAATTTCAGCATAAAAATCACCGCCCCGACAAACTGTCGAGGCGGTTTTGTTTTGTTGTTTACTTCTCTTCTTTTGCTTTTTTCATATTGATTTTTCTTTCTATTTGAAAGTTTGCAATTTCTTGAAGATGATTGACGATAAATTCTTGTGCATTGCGATTATACACAACTACCGTATATTCCCCTTTTGAACCGATTCTATTTTCCAAAGAAATGCCAACCTCTACACCTGTTTCCGTAGGCAAAACTTGATATGTTTCGGTAGGAACTAAAAGCCCTGCTTGTTGCAACCAACCTCTATACGCCACAGCAGGCAAAGTTTTTACTTTGTCTTGATTGATGGTTTCGTTAATCCTTTGTACAAATTCTTTAAGCACAAGCGGCGTATCAGAATATTCTATCTTTTCGATAGCGTCTTGCGTAATAAAAAAATCTACTTTTTTAGCATGCTTTTTTTGAACGCCCACACCATTTTCAATCACCTGTTGCAAAACGCCCGATACGTAAAAAAGACATCTTGAAATCCGAACGTTGTTCACGATATCGTCATCTTTAACGGGCGAATCGTCCAACGGGTTAATTCCGTTTGCAAGTTTGTCGATGTAAGTTTTTGCTCTTAATAAAATTTCTTTTTCTTCCATTTTCCGCCAATCCTCAACTTGCTTTCTTCGCTTTGCGTTTGCCGATAAAGAAATAGATAAGATAGAACGTTGCAATGTACAAATAGAACAAGCCTACAACAATCATCGGATAGAACACTTTGCTGCCGTTCACAAGGTTGTAGAAAATGTCGTAAGGCGTGCCGTCCCCTGCCATCAAGAACATATAATTGTAAGGAATCAATACGTTGGCAATATACGCCGCAATGCAAACACCAGTCAAAATGGAAAGGGTGATAACCATGTTCTTCTTTTTCATGCTCGCCATGCCCGAAATGACAATGTAAAGGGAAGCAAAGCCCGAAATAGAGTGGGTGAGCCCCGAAATTACGTTATCCATCGACAATACGGGATATGCGTTGTAGTTTTGTCCCGCACCATACGTGCCAAGCACCGCACCTAAAATACCGAAGATAAACACGAAGTCAAGCGAGGCTTCTTTCACTCTGCCTTTCGTGAACGCCGCAAGGGGGATTGTGATAAGTTGAATACTGCAAAGGAACAATGGCAACAAGTGCAAAATCGAACGCATATCGTGCGAACGCCAGCAGCATACGACGATTTTAATAAGCTCGAACACGTCAATCGCAATCGCCGCAACGATGAGCACTCTGTTTTTCACTTTATCGCTTCTTTTTTTATTGCGCAAGCCAAGCCACGTGGCAAGCCCTATCATAATCACCATTAAGCTGGATACGAACAACAAATGTTGCCACGACATATACCCTTCCGCTTCTCTTTGATAACCGCCAAAACCAAAAAACTCTTTCATTTGTACTACTCTCTTACGTAAATTTTTTATCTAATAAAGTTGGTAAAAATTTTCTTCTCGGTAATAGGCGCGACACCCGCTTCTTTACCAAGCTGAATACACTTCAAAAGCCAAGCCATGTTGTTGCCAAGCACACGCATCGTTTGCAAGCCTTCCACGTCTTGTTGCGCTTCTTCCGCCTTATTGCCGTGAATTTCGTTCCAGTAATTAGAACCAACCACAGGCATATTGTTGATGGTGAAATATTTGTTGATAACGTCAAACGTCGTCGCCGCACCCGCACGTCTGCAACTTACCACCGCCGCCGCAGGCTTATAGGCAAGCGCTCTGCCGCCACTATAAAATACTCTATCCATAAAGGAAACGAGCGCACCCGCCGCCGATGCGTAGTACACGGGCGAGCCGAAAACGAAGCCGTCGAATTGCGCCGCTTTTTCCACAAACTCGTTTACGCCGTCGTCGATAACGCATTTTTTAAGTTTCTTGCACGCCCAGCAACCTTTACAGCCGCTTACGTCCTTTTGACCAAGCCAGTAAATTTCCGTTTCTACGCCGTTTGCGTTGAGCGCCTTTTCCACTTCCGCAAGCGCCGTGTACGTACAGCCCTTTTCATGATAACTGCCGTTGACAAGTAATACTTTCATTTTATCTATCTCCTTTTTCGCTGATAATTTCCAAACATTGTTTGATTGCCGTAGGCAAAGATATGCCTTCTTCAATTTCTTCTAAAGTGTACACGTCAAAGGGCGCAACGTCCGTTTTCACCCACACGCACGTAATATCCCATACGATATGCGTGAACACGTGCTTATATTTCTTGCGCTTGATTTCCGTGAACTCGTACATGCCCCACTCGTTTAGTACGTTTTCCGCACTTTCGCCCCGTTCAATGACGTGGGACGGAAGTTCGTTCAGCCCTTTCAAAACGCCCTTTTCTCTTCTACGAATACATATCCCTTCCGCCGTTTCGATGACGAACACGTACACGTCTTCGTGGCGTTTTTCCCGCTTTTGCGGAAGCACGGGATAATTTTTTTGCGTGCCGTTTGCCTTTGCCTTGCAAAGCGATGCAAGCGGACAAGCAGCGCAATCGGGGTTTTGCGGCTTACATACAAGCGCGCCAAGCTCAAATAAGCTTTGTGTAAAATCGGCGCAATCCACCCCTTCTTGGGGGTAAATTTCTTGCAAGCGTTCGTTAAGCCACTTTCTATACGCCCTATCGTCGATAGACGAAGCGTTTTCGCTTAAACGAGCCGTCACACGAAGCACGTTGCCGTCCACAGCCGCCACTCGCTTACCAAAGGCAATGGACGAGATTGCGCCCGCTGTATATTCCCCGATTCCCGACAGCGATTGCAAAGTTTTGCTATCGGACGGGAACTTTCCGTCAAAGCGAAGCATAATCTCTTTTGCCGCTTTTTGCAAGTTCCTTGCCCGAGAGTAGTACCCGAGCCCTTCCCAAAGCTTCAAAAGCTTTTCTTCATCGCACGCCGCCAAATCTTCTATCGTAGGAAGCGTGGACATGAAACGGACGAAATATTCCTTCACCGCTTCCACGCGCGTTTGTTGAAGCATAATTTCCGACACCCAAACTCGATAAGGCGAGTTATCTTCCCGCCAAGGCAAGGTGCGTTTGTTTGCCCTATACCACGTAAGCAAGGGCGAAACGATATATTCAAAAGGATAATCGTTAAGCATAAGTATCAATCTTGCGCGCTTCTTTTTTGCGCCAAGGCGTTGAGCATAATCACCGTTTCCGTCGTCGAAGGTGCAATCGGGAAACGGAAGGGCGTGGGCATGGACAGCGTGCTGTCTTCCCCTACGTACGTGACGTCCGCTTTGCCGTCTTCAATCGTCGTGACAAGGGTATTGCCCACCCCGACGAACGCCCCGGGATAACCGCTGAAAATGCTTTTCATCAGTTCTACACCGCTGATAATTTCCACGTTGTTTTTTCTTGCAACCAAATCGAAGAAATCACGATATTCTTCTAAATCCCCGTTTTTGTTGCAACCTGCAATCTCTTCCAAGCCGTCAAGCACGATGATAAGTCTTGGACAGCCCTTTTGCGTTTCGTGCATGGAAAGAAGTTCTTTCACACACTTAAAACATTCGTCCACGTCCGCTTTTTCACGCACGTAAGGCACGGTGACGTCAGCGTTTAATAAACGCAACAACTCGCCGTAGTCTTTTTTGGGCGACACGATAAGGAAGTTTGCTTCCGATTTTTCGTACAAACACGAAAGGGTGAAAAGGACACGCTTAATGAACGCCGAACGTCTAACCCCCGTCACGCAAGTGTGGCGAAGCATAAACGGCTTTTCTCGTTTTTGGGAAAGAACGAGCGCACCCGTGACGTCGTTGCCAAGCGGAACGCCCACGCGCAAGCGTTGCAAATCCCCTTCCTTTTCACAAAGCGTCGTAAGCGACGAAATAAATTCTTCCGAGCGCATAAAGCCTTTTTCTCCTTCGTGGACTAAATCTATACTATTATACGATAATTCCTTGACTTTGTCAAGGGGTTAAAGATACACTAAAATAAGGAAATAAAAAGGCACGTTTCGGTTTTCACCAAAGCGTGCCTTTCTGAAATATAAAAAAGAGAAATTATATGCTGTATTAGTCGTACAAAACGAAATATTCGTTTCTATTGAACGTGATTTGTACGTCCGTTTCAACGCCTTCACGAAGCACCTTAAACGTCACTACGTCACCTTTGCGTACGTCAAGCAACCCATCACCAAGCTTATAAGCTCTATCGAGCGTAAACCATTCGCCATCGTTGATTTTCATTGCTTGGAAGATATCCATATACATGAACTTGCCCGCGCCTGCGCCACCTTTGTCGTCCGTGTACACTTTGTTGACCAAAAACGTTTCTTTAATCTTCAACTGCCCGTCTTCAAAGTATGCCACCGATTCTTGCGTGAACGTTTCAACGCCCAGCCATGCGCGAAGTACGTATCCAGGCGTGCTGCCGCTGACGTTGTCCATGATGTTTTCCACCACTCTCTTTACTTGCGAGATAGGCAAAGCGTAGCCCATGTTATCCGTTTCGTCTTGGATATTTTTTGCGTTGGTGATGCCGATAAGTTTGCCTTGCGCATCGAACAAGCCCCCGCCCGAGTTGCCGTGGTTGATTGCCGCGTCCGTACGCATAACTCGATAGTTAATGCTTCTCGTCCCGTCTATGGTCTTCATACTCAAGGCGATATGTTCGGTTGCCACGGAAATAATACCGCCCGTCACCGAAATCCCGTGCCCGTTTGCGTTGCCCACAACGAAAGCTTTTTCCCCTACGATTACTTCGTCGGAATCGCCAAACGTTGCCGCCGTAGCGCCGCTCTTGGGCAAGTATTTATTATCGGAAATTTTCAAAACGGCAATATCGTAATCGAGCGCACCGCCTACGTACGTTGCCCTAATGCCGTCGCCCGAGTCGCCCATCACCCCGCCTTCGTCCAAAAATCCGTCCGCCGTCGAGCCGTTGACTACGTCGCCTGTAGAGAACATTTCTCTTGCGCCGTACACGTAAACGTACACGTCCGTCGAAAGCCCGTCGGCGTTGCTCGTGTAAGAAGGTCCGCCGAAAAGAACGTGGTAGTTGGTGATGATATACGCATCCGTATATTCGCCGTTGCTTTCCATTTTGAAGATTACGCCGCTGCCTTCTGATGCCGCAACTTGCGTTTTCTTGGTCACTCTGTTATATCTATCGGTGACGGAAACTTCCTTTTGGAAGCCCGCAACGACGGTGACGACGGAAGAAATGTTTTTCGCAATCGTAGCCGTGTCGTTGTCTTCTTGGATAGGGAATTTCAGCTCGTTCATATATTGCGCGATGAATTCTTCCAAAGTCCCTTCAAAGCCCGATGCCGCGTAAATATCTTCAATCGACAAATCCGTGCCGTTTGCACCCGAGTTGCCTTTTAAGCTTGCAAGCCAATCTTGCTCGCTGCCCACAAAGCCGTTTGCCACGGCAATTTCGTATGCGGAAAGCGGTTTTTCTTCTTCATAACACGCCGCAAGCGAGAAAGCGGAAACACAAGCCACCGCCGAAAGCGCCAACGCCGTCAATTTTTTAATAAATTTCATGCTATTTCCCCTTCGCCATAGATAAGCTTTGCTTATCCACAAGCGATATTTTTCTCATTTCACTTTTTTATTATACGTCAAGTTTGGGATAAACGTTTTATAATTATTTGAAAGTTTGGTGAAAGCGTTATCAAAAACCCTCTAATTCGTCCAAAGTCAAGGAAAAAGACGGGATAAAATGCTTGAAAAAGTAATCCACTTCGGGCATTTTCTTACTCTTTAAGTCTTCTTCAATGCTCTTTTTCGCTTTGGAAAATTCGCTATTGCCCGAGCGCAATTCTTCCAAGCACTTGATATACGCCGACAATCTATCCGCCGCTTTCACAAGCTTATATTCCATGCTCTCTTCATCGGCAAGCACGAATTGAGCGATTGCGCCCTGCATTTTTTCGGGCAACATACCCACCATTTTCTCGCACGCCGTTCTTTCCAAGTCCTTATACGCGCCGTGGATACTATGATTGTAGTACTTAATCGGCGTGGGCAAATCCCCCGTCATAACTTCGCTCGTTTCATGATACACGGCGTACATAACCGTTTTCAACACGTCCACGTTGCCGCCGAACACTTCGTTATGGATAACGGCAAGCGAGTGCGCAAGCACGGTCACCCCTTGCGAGTGTTCCATAATATTTTCTTCACGCGTGGAACGCATAAGTTGCCAGCGCTTGATATATTTCATTCTATCCATATACGCATAAAAATTGTGGCTCATAAAAATTTTCTCCTTTTTGCTTGACAAACGCAATTCGTTTGCTATATAATGATACTACAAAATTTAATTATCCGTCGTGGGTGCTTTGAAAAAGGCTGAGATTATACCATTGGAATCGGCAAGGTAATACTTGAGCGAGAGATTGAGATTCGTTTTCCGTATCGTTTTTTACGCTACGCAAACGAGAAAACGTAGCGCCCACCCTTTTTAGGTTGGCGTTTTTTCTTTGATTGCAAAAACGACGGAAAAGGAGTGTTTTATGTTTCTTTCTTCCCTTTTATCTGATTCAATCGACTTATTCGAGCCGATTGCCAAATGGCTTACCGTGGGCGTAATCGCCCTGCTTCTCATCGTTGGCGCAATTCTATTCTTCGTCAAAAGAAGCGTTTGCTCTACGTACGTGAAATACGCGTTTTTCGGGGTATTCTTCTATTCGCTCGTACTTGCTATCGTCTTTTTGAGTTTGGATATAGCGCACCATTACAGCGACACCTACACGCAAGAGAACTGGTTGGACAAAGACGCGCTTATCAAATTCGTCTTTATCCCCTTGCTCGTCTTTGCTTGTACCCTACTTCTTTCCCTTACCGCGCTTGCTTTGGTCAACAAATTCTTGCCCCAAAGAAAACGCCTTTGCTCTATTCTCGTGGCGGTATTTAGCGTGAGCGCATTGATAAGCGCACTTGTTTGTATCGCCGTATATTACGGCAAAAAGATTGCGGGCGACGGGTATTACAATTCCGACACCGCAACCGTAAAACAAATTGCGCTTTACGCGAGCGTTGCTATTACGATTCTTTTCATCGTAGCGCTCGCCTTTCTCGACAAACAACCGTTGCGCTTCCAAGCTAAATCGCTTGCGTATGCGGGCGTGTTGGCTTCGATGAGCTTCGCCCTTTCCTACATCAAGCTTTGGGATATGCCCAACGGCGGTTCGGTCACGCTTGTCAGTACGCTTCCCTTAATGTTGTATTCCTTCTTATTCGGCACGAAAAAGGGCGTATTCGTCGGGTTCGTGTACGGCACTTTACAAGCTTTGCAAGACCCGTGGATTATCCACCCCGCGCAATTTTTACTCGATTATCCCATCGCCTTTTCCGCTATTGGCGTAGCGGGTATGTTTGGGGAAGCTAAATTTTGGAAAAAAGCACCCCAAGCCCGTTTTGCATTGGGCGCAATCGTTGCGGGCGCGCTCCGTTTTGCTTGCCACGTACTTTCGGGCGTATTCGCCTTTGAAGCGTATTCGGTTGGACAAAACGTGTGGACGTACAGTCTTATCTACAACTCCTACGTATTTATCGACGTTGCGCTTGTTATCGTTGCGGGTGTATTCGTGCTTTCGTCCAAATCTTTCCTTACCGCGACGGCGCATTTGCGCACGCGCAAGAAAGTGAACGGCGAAAATCAATAAACGGCGATTTCGTCGAAAATCTTTTTATCGACAATCAATTTTTTGTTCGTCAAATCCACCGATTTTACGACACCTTTTACAGCAGGGAAGAGAATACTTTTCCCTGCTTTTTCTATCGTGTAAATATCGGAAGAAAGGTTGGACACTTCTTTCACTACGCCCAACACTTCGCCCTCTTCCGTTTCGCAAGAAAGCCCGATGATATCCACGATGTAATATTGTCCTTCGTCCAAAGCGGGCGCATCGTCACGTTCCCCTTCGATTTTTTTGCCACGGAAAAGTTCCGCTGCGTTTCTATCGGGGATTCCACGAAGACCAACGTATGCAAACCCGTCCGTGCCTACGCGATAGGATAAAATTTTATAGGCTACGCCGTCGATGTACAACGTCTTAAACGCTTTGACGTCTTCGGGGAAATCGGTGAACGTCTTAATTTTGAGTTCCCCTCTAATCCCTTGCGGCTTCAATACTTCGCCAATAATCAATTTAGACATAAATCTTTCTCCTATGGCAAAAAAAGGCTTCCGTTTGAAAGCCTTTTTTGCTTATTTTTGCAAAATTATTCCGCGTCGATTTCGCCATCCGCTTCGCCGTTTCTTTCGCGAATTTCGATGACGTATCTCTTGCTGCTTGCAGGCGTTGCCGCGTGTACCAACGTACGAAGCGCTTTTGCAATTTTGCCTTGCTTACCAATCACTTTGCCCATGTCCGAAGGGGAAAGCACCACCGTCACCTCGATAACGCGGTCCTTTTCTTGTACGTTAAATTCCACGTTTTCCTTGTCTTCGGCAAACTGATTGACAACGTATTTAATCAAATCAAGCATGGTTCTTCTCCTTTTGCTACAAATAACGCCCAGCTTTCCTTATAAAGGAAGGCTGGCTTTACGGTAAAATTTTACCTATTATTTGCTCTTCTTTGCCTTCGTCTTGGAAGGGCTGAGTTTGTCGCTCTTTTCTACTGCGCCAGCATGTACGAGAAGGTTTTTAACCGTTTCCGTGGGTTGAACACCCTTTGCAAGCCAAGCTTTTGCTGCTTCAACGTCAATCGTAAGTTCAACGGGATCGCAGGTAGGTCTGTAGTGACCAACGCATTCGATATATTCGCCCGTTGCAGCCTTTCTGCTGTCAACAACAACTACACGGTAGATAGGGTTCTTCTTGTCGCCCATTCTCAAAAGTCTCATTTTAACCATAATAAATACCTCCAAAGTATATATAAATTTTTTATTTTTTTCTTCGTTTAGCCCGCTATTAGAACGGGAGTTTCAAGCGGCCTTTATTGCCCTTGAGTTGTTTCATCAGCATTTTCGTTTGTTCGTATTGTTTCAAAAGCTGATTGATTTCTTGTACGCTCGTGCCCGAGCCTGCCGCTATGCGGCGTTTTCTCTTGCTGTCGATGATGGAAGGGTTATCCCTTTCTTGCTTGGTCATCGAAAGGATAATCGCTTTCGTGCGCTCGATACGCTTTTCGTCCACGTCCCCTTCGTTCACTTTCAATTTGCCCATGCCAGGGAGCATCGAAAGCATTGCTTGCGCGCCGCCCATGCGTTTCATCATAGAGAATTGTTCGAGATAATCGGTGAGCGTGAAAGAATTGCCAAGCATTTTTTGTTGCATCTTCTTCGCTTCTTCTTCCGTAATCGTTTGTTGCGCCTTTTCGATAAGGGACAACACGTCACCCATGCCTAAAATTCTCGATGCCATTCTATCGGGATGGAAAGGCTCTAAATCGCCAAGCTTTTCGCCCACGCCGATAAACTTAATCGGTTTGCCCGTCACCGCTTTAATGGACAAGCACGCACCGCCGCGCGTATCGCCGTCAAGCTTGGTTAAGATAACGCCCGTCACGTCCAAACGTTCGTTAAACGTCTTGGCAACGTTCACCGCTTCTTGCCCCGTCATCGCATCGACAACCAAAAGCGTTTCGGTGACTTCGATTTCTTTCTTGATATTTTCAAGCTCTTGCATCAACGTATCGTCGATTTGCAAACGCCCAGCCGTGTCAAGGATAATCGTATCGTACCCCATCGAGCGAGCGTGCTCAATCGCTTGTTTCGCCGTTTTTACGGGGTTTTGCGTGCCCTTTTCAAACACTTCCGTTTGTGCGTTTTTGCCCACTACTTGTAGCTGCGTAATCGCTGCGGGACGGTAGATGTCCCCCGCCACCAAAAGCGGTTTTTTGCCTTGCTTTTTAAGTTGCAACGCAAGCTTGCCGCAAAGCGTCGTCTTACCAGCGCCTTGCAAACCGCACATCATAATCACTGTGGGGGGCTTGGAAGCCACTTCAAGTTTTGCGTTTTTCGCTCCCATGAGCGCAATCAACTCTTCATTTACAATCTTGATAACTTGTTGTGCGGGGTTAAGGGAAGAAAGAATTTCTTGTCCCACCGCCTTTTCGGAAACTTCGGCAATGAAGTCTTTAGCCACTTTCAAATTGACGTCCGCTTCCAAAAGCGCAATACGTACTTCGCGCATCGCCGTGCGGATTTCAAGTTCCGTCAATTTTCCGCGTTTCGTGAGCTTGGAAAAAATATGATTAAGTCTTTCTGACAACGAACCAAATAACGCCATACTTTTCTCCTTTATCTCTTTACGCTTTTAAGCGCATCGATTTGCGCTTGCATTTCGCTTACCGTCTTGACAAAGCCAAGTTTTGCTTCGTACGTTTCAAGCTGCTTTCTACACTTTTGCAAACAATCGGATACGCTTTGACGGGAAACGCCCTTTTGTTCGGCAATTTCGCCTAAAGACAAATCGCAATTAAAATACAAATGCGTGATTTCTTGTTGCGTTTTGGTAAGCAAAGGGGAATAGGTGTCCCAAAGCTGCATAAACCCTAAATCGTCTTTCATGCGCTTTACCCCCCTTCTTCTCAACCATTATACCCTATAAAAAGATAAGTGTCAAGCATTTTTACTTGACACTTGTAATATTTTTTGAATTTTTGATAATTTTTCGTCCTACAACACCCATTGCAACACGTCTAGCAAAATGGCAAAGCCGAAAAGGAAGACGATTCCAACAAGGTGGATAATCGTTTCCACTTTTCGATTGACGGGCTTTTTGCAAATCCACTCGATTAGACAAAAGATGACTTTGCACCCGTCAAGTGCGGGGATAGGCAACAAGTTGAACACCGCCAAGTTCACCCCGATAAACGCCGCCATAAAGAGCGCGGAAAGCGGCCCTGCCGAAGCGGCTTGCGCAGTCACGCCTATCGTCGTCCCCGGTCCACCCATGGAAGTAATGGCTATTTTGCCCGTTAAAAGTTCACCAAGTGAGCGCAAAATAATGCCCGCCGTCTTCCACGAATACACGAACGAACGGCCTATGATTTGGAAAAATCCTTCCCCCGTCACATCCCTATCGGCGACGTTGGCAAGATAGTATTTCGTCCTATCCAAGCCAAAGGCGTTGTAGATAGGCGACTCGTCCGACATATTCTTAAACTCGCAATCGCAAAGCAAGGTGATAGAAAGGGTTTTTTCTTCCCAAACTTGGGTTTCCCTATTATAGCGTATCACTTCCACCGCTACGCTATCCCCTTGTTTTTTGCCGTTGAGCGCGCGGGAATAATCGGTGGAATAATAAATATCCCGTCCGTCCACCGAAAGCACGATGTCCCTTGCCGACAACGTCGTTTCGCTGACGATTGCCGTGTCCGTGCCTTGATAGCTTACGTACGAGTGCGTAGGCCCGTAAATGGTGAAAGTTAAAATGATAAGGAAAAGCGCCAAAAGATAGTTCATCGTTGCGCCCGCCACCAAGACGATAATGCGTTTCCACGGCGGTTGGTTGGTGAACTTTTCCCCTTTCGGTTCGGGGTATTCTTCGTCCTTTTTCTCGTCTTTTACGCTGTTAGAATATTCTTCCAACGGCTTTTCTTCTTCCTTGGAAAACTCTTCAAAAAGCGGCTCTTTTTTCTGTTCGCTTTCTTCTTCAAAATCTTCCCCGTCAAAGGCGCAATAACCGCCCAAGGGAATCACTCGAAGAGCGAAAATTTCGCCCGTTTTCTTGCTCCGTTTTTTGAAAATTGCGGGGCCGAAGCCGACGGAAAACTCGTTTATCTTAAAGCCCAACGTTTTGCCCGCTATATAATGGCCGAATTCGTGTATGGTGACCATAGCAAGCAAGATGACGATAGCAATCGCCACCCCACCTATCGTTTTCCATACGTTTCCTGCCAACAATGCCGTGATTTGCAACGTTCTTTCCTCTACCTTTTCTTATTTTCCCGCTTTCGTAATTTTATCAACTGCTTCTTTCGCATACGCACGCGCTTGTGCGTCCGTTTCTTTTAATATTTCGTAATCGCTTACCTTCATACGCTTGGTTGCGTGCAACGATTGTTCGATGACTTCCGCAATCCCCAAGAAAGGAATTTCCCCGTCCAAGAACGCACGTACAGCCACTTCCCCAGCCCCGTTAAGCGCGCAAGAATAGTTATCCCCCATTTCCGCAGCCGTCAAAGCCAAATCGTAGCAAGGGAAATCGCTACGGTTTAAGGGCAAGAAGCGAATTGCGCCCAAAGCGGCGAAATCAAGCGGTTTCAAACCGCAATCAAAACGCTCGGGATAGGTGAGCGCAAGCTGAATAGGAAGTTCCATCGTAGGATAGCTCATTTGCGCCAAAATGCCGCCGTCGGCAAACTCTACCATAGAGTGGATAATGCTTTCCGGTTGTACGATGGTATGTATTTTATCAAGCGTGGTGTTGTACAGCCATTTCGCTTCGATAACCTCAAAACCTTTATTGAGCAAGGTTGCGCTGTCAATGGTGATTTTTGCGCCCATTTGCCAAGTGGGGTGTTTTAGCGCAGACGAAGGCGTCACGCTTTGCAAACGGGCTTTATCCCAGCCGTAGAAAGGCCCGCCGCTTGCCGTGATAATCAAACGGGAAAAGGGCGCGTCCGTGCGGAAGGAAAGCGCTTGCCAAAGCGCGGAATGTTCGCTATCGACAGGCATTAGCTTAATACCTGCCCCCGCGATTTTGTTCATAACGAGTTCGCCACCGCAAACGAGCGTTTCCTTATTTGCCAAAGCGATGTCCTTTTTACACTCGATTGCTTTCAAAGAATAGGCAAGCCCCGCAAAGCCCGTCGAAGCGATAAACGCCGTGTCGCCGTATTCCACCGCCGCAAGCGCCGCTTCTTTTCCATAAGCAAAACGCACGCCGTCGGGGATTTGGGAAGCGATTTTCTTCCCTTCTTCTTCGCTAACAAGAGCGGCGTATTGGGGCTTAAACTCCTTTACTTGGCGTAAAAACGCTTCCGAAGAAGCGTTTGCGACAATCGATTCGATTTGAAATTTTTCGCTATGGCGACGAACGACGGAACATACTTGTTGCCCTATCGAACCCGTCGAGCCTATAAGGGAAATTCTTTTCATTTCCACTCCTTTAGATTAAATACATGCGCACCACGGAGAAAGCCAAATACACCACCATAGATGCGAACAACGTGCCGTCGATTCTATCGAGTACGCCACCATGCCCAGGCATGATTTTACCCATATCTTTAATGCCCACTTTGCGCTTAATGCAGCTCTCCACCAAATCGCCAAATTCGGTTGCCGCCGCCGCAAGCAAGCCCATAACCATATATACGCTAAGCCAAAGCCCCATGTTTTCAAAGCTGCCGCAAATTGCGCCGTACGCAAAGTACAATGCAAGCGCGCCGAGCATACCGCCGATTAAGCCGCCAACTGCACCTACAATCGTCTTGTTCGGGCTTAAGGTGGGCGCAAGTTTTTTAGGGAATACCTTTTTAAGCGTGATACCAAAAAGAAAAGCAAATACGTCCGCAAGCGGAGATACGACGAAGATGAAAAGCACGAGCAAGTTGGAATTGAACGCTACGTTTTTCAAACTTGCAAGAGCAGGAGCGTGGTTAGCAAGCACCAACATACTCAAAATCAATACGGGGTACACCGCCGAAAGGAAGGAAAGCCCTAAATTTTCGGGAGTGGTTTTGTCGTGATCGAGCACAAGCAAGGACAACAGAGCCACGGCGAACACGACAAAGCAAGTGCACGTATAATGCAAGCCGTAGGAAAGGAATTGTTCCGTCACCGCACATACGGGTATGCACACAACCGCAAACGTCATAACGATCACACGTTGCGCCTTCGTCATCTTATCCTTGAACGCGCGCAAAATTTCCAGCGTGCCAAGCACGGCGAACGCATAGATAAGCGCGTCGAAGAAGAACGCATGTACAAATATTTTTAAGCAGAAAAACGCAACCAAAATTGCCGTATAGACTGCGCCGCTAATCACTCTTTTTTTCATAGTATTGCCTTTGCTTTTATTTTTTCAACTGTTCGTCCGTCTTTCCAAAACGACGGGTGCGGGAAGAAAACCAAAGTATGGCTTTTTCCAGCTCTTTATCGGAAAATTCGGGGAACATTTTATCGGAAAAATACAATTCCGCATACGCCGATTGCCACAAAAGGAAGTTGGACAAACGCACTTCTTTGCCCGTGCGAATCATCAAATCGGGGTCGGGCTGACCTTCCGTGTACATAAGCGAAGAAAACGTTTCTTCCGTCACCTTTTCGCCCTTTTCCACCGCCAAGTTCGCCGCGCGCACGATTTCCGAGCGAGAACCGTAGCAAAGCGCAATGTTCACGCACTTGCCTTCGTATTTCTCGCTATCCTTTTCCGCCTTACGCAAAATTTCTTGCACGTCGGTAGGCAATAAGCTCATATCGCCGATAACACGAAGACGCACCCCCCTTTCGCAAAGGCGGCGCATATTTTTCTCAAAGTGGTTTCTAATTAAATCGAAAAGCCCTTCAAGTTCTTCTTGCGGACGGCGTAAATTTTCGGTGGATAACGCATATACGGTCACGTACGAAACGCCCAAATCAAAGGATCGTTCCATAAGCCCTATCATGCGTTCCATGCCTTGTCTATGCCCAAAAGAACGGGGCATCAGGCGTTTTTTCGCCCAACGCCCGTTGCCGTCCATGATTATCGCTATGTGCTTGGGGATTTTTGTTTCCCCCGTTATTCTATTCTTTCTCATACCTTAAATAGACATGAGTTCCTTTTCTTTTGCCGAAATAATTACTTCCAACTTGGACATATATTCGGAAATCATCTTTTCTACGTCCGCTTCGCAGCCTGCTGCTTCGTCTTCGGAAAGTTCTTTTGCCGTCTTCATCTTCTTGATAACGTCCATAGCTTCACGACGGTGGTTTCTAACGGCTACTTTCGTGTCTTCGCCCATCTTCTTTGCTTGTTTAACAAGTTCACGTCTTCTTTCTTCCGTCATGTCGGGGAATACCAAACGAATTACGTTGCCATCGTTGGTAGGCGTAAGACCGATATTCGATTGCAAAATAGCCTTTTCAACCGCTTTCAAAAGCGATTTATCCCAAAGGTTGATTTGCAAGCATTTTGCATCGAGCGCGGATACGTTGCCAAGTTCGATAAGCTTGCTCATGCCGCCGTATGCTTCTACGTCTAATCTATCCAAGATGCGGGGGTTTGCTCTGCCCGTACGGATTGCGCCGTAATCGCCTTCAAGCGCGCGCAAAGAGTTGTCCGCTTTTTCTTCAAGTTCCATCATCATTTCTTCAATCTTTTCGTTTTCAATCATGATATTTCTCCTTTTATTCCCTATTGTTATGTTTTTTATACTTTGATAATCGTGCCAAGTTTTTCACCGCATACCGCACGAACGATTGCGTTTTCTTCGTTCAAACCAAACGCAAGCGTGGGCACGTTGTTTTCCATACACATCGTCGCCGCCGTGAAATCGATAACCTTCAAGCCTTGATTGATGATGTCCGCATAGCGAAGCGTTTCGTATTTCTTTGCGTAAGGGTTGGTTTTGGGATCGGAATCGTAAATGCCGTCCACGTTCTTTGCCATAAGCAAAATGTCGGCGTCGATTTCGCACGCACGAAGCGCAGCCGCCGTATCCGTCGAACAGTACGGATTGCCCGTGCCGCAAGCGAAGATAACGATTCTGCCCATTTCAAAATGGCGGATTGCTTTACGCAAGATAAACGGTTCCGCCAAAGACACCATGTCAAGCGCCGTTTGTACGCGTACGGGAACGCCCCTTTGTTCGATTGCGTCCATCATGGCAAGCGAGTTCATAACCGTTGCAAGCATACCCATGTGGTCGGCAGTCGTTCTGTCCATATTCGTGCCTTGTCTACCGCGCCAGAAGTTTCCGCCGCCGATAACCAAGCCTACTTGTACGCCTAAATTGTGTAATTGTACGATTTGTTCTACGACAGGCGCAATCACTTCGTGATTTAATCCAAAACGTTGATCGCCTGCAAGGGCTTCGCCCGAAAGTTTTAACAGCACTCTCTTGTAAATAGGTTGCATATCGCTTTCTCCTTTGCGTTCTATTTTTCCTTATCCTAACTATTATAGCATATTTCTTAAAAGAAAGCTATACAAAACAAGAAAAATTTAGACGATTTTTATAAGTTTTTTTGCGGATTTTTATAAAATAACGGGCGTAGCAACCGTTTACCACGCCCATTTTTGTTATTATGCTTATTTTTCGATTATTTCGTTGCGATAACTTCCACTTCTACAAGCACGTTTTTGGGAAGCGTTTTCACTGCCACGCAGCTTCTTGCGGGCTTCGTCGTGAAATATTTTGCGTACACATTATTAAACGCCGCAAAGTCTGCCATATCCGCCAAGAAACAAGTGGTTTTCACCGCTTTTTCAAAGCTGCTGCCCGCCGCTTTTAACACTTCGCCTAAATTTTTCATCACTTGTTCCGCTTGCCCTTCAATCGTCGTTTCTTCCACGTTGCTGCTTGCGGGATTGATAGGAATTTGCCCCGACGTAAACACCATTTCCCCGCAAATAATCGCTTGCGAATAAGGTCCGATTGCCGCAGGTGCGTTTTCCGTTGCTACTTTGATAATTTCCATTTTTTCTTTCTCCTTATTGTTTACACTATAATCAAATTGATGCGTTTTCCTTATACACGTATTGCAAAGTATATCCGTCGTTTATAAAAGCTTAAACCCATAATCGGTCAAAGCTTGTTTAATTTGGGCAATATGTTCGTAATTTCTCGTTTCAAGCAAGATACGCAAGAAACAGCCGTTGACGTCGCTGCCTTCGTTTGCTCTTTCGTGGTGTACGGACGTCACGTTGCCGCCCAAATCGGCAATAATACGGGACACGTTTTTCAATTGACCAGGCTTGTCCATAAGCTCAATCATGAGTTGACAACTTCTACCCGACATCAAAAGACCACGTTTGATGACTCTTGACAAAATGGTCACGTCGATATTACCACCCGACAAAAGACAAACGGTTTTCTTGCCCTTCAAATCGACTTTGTGGAACATTGCCGCCGCTACGGCAACTGCGCCCGCACCTTCGGTGACGAGTTTGTGTTGTTCCATAAGCGCCAAAATTGCCGCCGAGATTTCGTCGTCGCTTACCGTGACGATTTCGTCCACGTATTTTTGGCAAAGGGCAAACGTATTTTCGCCCGATTTCTTCACGGCGATACCGTCCGCAATCGTCGAAACAGCGGAAAGTTCTTCAATCGCTCCCTTTTCGATTGCCTTTTTCATAGACGGCGCGCCTACTGCTTGCACGCCGTAAACTTTGATACGGGGGTTAATCGTCTTCAACGTATACGCCATACCCGAAATCAAACCGCCACCGCCTATCGGCACGATAACTGCGTCGATTTTGGGAAGCTGTTCGATAAGTTCAAGCGCAATCGTGCCTTGCCCTGCAATAACGTCTTCATCGTCAAAGGGGTGGATAAACGTATAGCCTTTTTCGTCACGAAGAGCAAGTGCCTTTTTATACGCGTCGTCGTACACGCCTTCTACAAGGCAAACTTCCGCGCCGTAGCTTTTCGTTGCTTCCACTTTGGAAATGGGTGCGCCATCGGGCAAGCAAATCACCGCTTTAATGCCGTTCTTTTGCGCCGCAAGCGCTACGCCTTGCGCGTGGTTGCCTGCCGAACAAGCGATTACGCCACGCTTCTTTTCTTCGTCGGAAAGGCGAGTCATTTTATAATACGCACCACGCACCTTGAACGAGCCCGTGATTTGCAAGTTTTCCGTCTTCAAATACAAATCCACACCAGGGCAAAGCTTGGGTGCGTAGATAACGTCCGTTTTACGGACTACGTCTTTAAGCGCATTGCTTGCGCTGTACACGTTGTCGATAGTAAGCATAAATTTCTCCTTATCGTAAGCTGTCGATAAATTGTTCGGCACATCTTGCCGAGCGATTACCCTTGCGAAGAGCAAAGGCTTCCGCCTTAATTTCAAGTTCCGCCGTGGGCATATCAATAGCAAATTTCTTTGCGAGCGCACGGACGATTTCCAAATACAGTTGTTTGTTTGGTTTCGAGAAAAGGACTACCAAACCAAAACGTTCGGAAAGGGAAAGCGTTTCTTGCAACGTGTCGTTTCTATGCACGTCGTCCCCTTCTCTATCCCCAAAGTTTTCCTTGATGATATGGCGACGGTTGCTCGTTGCGTAGATAACGGCGTTTTCCGCTTTTGCGCTTGCCGAGCCTTCGAGCGCCGCTTTCAACATACTGAAATTGTCGTCGCTTTTATTGAAAGACAAATCGTCGATGAAGATGATAAATTTAAGCGGGTTGCCGCTGATTTTCGCCATGACGTAAGGAAGGGAAGAAAGCTGGTCTTTGCGAAGTTCGATAAGACGAATCCCTTCGCCGTAAAATCCGTTTGCCACCGCTTTCACCGTGGACGATTTGCCCGTGCCTGCATCGCCGCACAAAAGCACGTTTGCCGCAGGTCTGCCTTCGATAAACATACGGGTGTTTTCAATCACTTTGCCACGTTCTTCTTCATAGCCGATAAACTTATCAAAGGACGTCGTGTCCGCGCTGATAATCGGCTCGATTTCCTTATCATCGGAAAGGCGGAACATACCGTGCGAAGAGAAAATGCCGTACCCATGTTTGTGGATACTGCGCAAGCGTTTTGCATAAAACGCACCCATGTCCGCGTTGAACGAATCAAAGGACGGGATTTGCGCTTCCGTCGTGCCCATGTCTTCCGCAAAATCCGCCGTCGTTAAAGAAGCGAAAGCCGTGAAAAATTCGAGTTCTTTCTTCGCCGATTTTTCCACGCACGTAAGCGGTTTTTTCCCACGAGCCTTGCTTGTCACGTACGGGTTTTCATCTTCGGACAAAAGCGTTTGCACGCACAAGGTAAGCGAGCCGCCACCCTTATAAATTTCCGCCACGAACGCCGCATACGCCGAGCGTTTGTCTATGCCCGAAGGTGCGTGTATATATGCCGAAAAAGCCGCGCACAACGGCTTCTTCATTACGTTTATAAACACGCTCGCAAGAGCGAGATTTTCATATACTTGTTCTATCTTTTTCATTGCTTTTTACAGCCTTTTGATAATTTCGTCCGTCATCTCCGTCGTCGTAAGTGCTTTTACGCCGTTTCTCGCAAGGTCTGCCGTACGCAAACCTTCGTTAAGAACTTTGTCTACGGCGTTTACAATCGCTTCGCTTGCCTGCACTTCGTCGAACGCGTACAAGAGCATCATTGCCGCCGACAAAATGGTTGCAATCGGGTTTGCCTTGTTTTGACCTGCAATATCGGGCGCAGAGCCGTGAATCGGCTCGTACAAGCCACGCGTGTTATCGCCAAGGGAAGCGGAAGGCAGCATACCGATAGAGCCCGTAATTTGCGAAGCTTCGTCCGAGAGAATATCCCCAAACATGTTGCTTGTCACCACTACGTCGAATTGCGAAGGGTTGCGTACAAGTTGCATTGCCGCATTGTCCACAAGCATATCGCTGCATTCCACGTCGGGGTATTGCGCCGCCATTTCGTGCACGATTTTACGCCACAAACGGGACGTTTCCAACACGTTTGCCTTGTCGATACTGATAAGCTTTTTACGGCGTTTTCTTGCCGTTTCAAAGGCTACTTTTGCGATACGTTCGATTTCCATACGGCTGTATGCTTCCGTGTCGAACGCTTCTTCGCCGTACTTGCCTTCACGATAACCCCTATCGCCAAAGTAAATGCCGCCCGTAAGCTCTCTAACAATCATAATATCAAAGCCGTTTGCCACGATGTCCGCACGCAAAGGACATTCGTCTTTCAATGCGGGATACAATTTTGCGGGACGAAGGTTGGTGAAAAGCCCCATCGCCGCACGAATCCCCAAAAGCGCTTTTTCGGGGCGTACGTTGCCGGGCAAGTTATCCCATTTCGGTCCGCCAACTGCGCCGAGAAGTACGCTATCCGAGTTTAAGCACCCTTCCACCGTTTCTTGGGGCAAGGGCATGCCGCACGCATCGATTGCCGCACCACCGATAAGATAGGGCGTGAACGTAAAGCCGATGTCGTACTTTTCGCCTACCGCTTTTAATACTCTAACTGCGCTGTCAACGATTTCAGGACCGATTCCGTCCCCACGAAGCAAACCGATTTTATAATTTTTCATAATACTCTCCTTAATGTGGTTAAGTTTGCCTTGCAAGTGATGTTTTGCCTTTGTCAAAGTGAAGTTGCTTCGCAGTGATGTTTTTTCTATGAAAAAGTTATGGCTTGTCATTGCGAACGAAAGTGAAACAATCTCTATTTTAATTTTAACCTTTACTTTTTGTCCGCAATGCGGGCAAAAAACTTCACTTTCCACTTGTGGAAAACTTCACTTATCTTTTGATAAACTTCACTTTTACGCTTTGCGTAAAAACTTCACCTTTACTTAATTTCGCCCTTTTGAATAGATGCCACCAAGCCACCGTTGGTGATAATTTTTTGGATAAAGCTGGGGAAGGGTTGCGTTTTGAATTGCTTGTCCGTGGTGCGGTTGTAGATGATACCGTTGTCCAAATCCGCTTCCACTTTATCCCCTTCGTTGATGCCGTCCACCGCTTCGTCGCATTCCAAAATCGCCAAGCCGATGTTGATCGAGTTGCGATAGAAAATACGGGCAAAGCTTCTTGCGATAACAAGCGAAATGCCGCTTTCTTTGATAGCGATAGGCGCGTGTTCTCTCGAAGAACCACAACCGAAGTTAAAGCCCGCAACCATGATGTCGCCGTCTTGTACTTTGTTTACGAACTCTTTATCAATGTCTTCCATACAGTGGGAAGCGAGTTCCTTTTTATCAATCGTATTGAGATATCTTGCGGGGATGATTACGTCCGTATCGACGTTGTCCCCGTACTTGATTGCTTTTCCGTTAAAAATCATTATAACACCTCCGACGGTTGAGAAATTTTACCCGTAATCGCGCTTGCCGCCGCAACTGCGGGGGAAGCAAGGTACACTTCCGATTTCACGTCGCCCATACGGCCTACGAAGTTTCTATTCGTGGTGGCAACGGCTCTTTCGCCCGCCGCCAAAATACCCATATAACCGCCAAGACAAGGCCCGCACGTGGGCGTGGATACGATACAGCCCGCTTCGATAAACGTCTTTACAAGCCCGTTTTCTACCGCTTTAAGGTAAATATCTTGCGTTGCGGGGATAATGATGGCACGTACGCGTTTCGCAACCTTTTTGCCCTTCAAAATTTCCGCCGCTTCTTCCAAATCCTTATAATGACCGTTTGTGCAAGAGCCGATAACTACTTGGTCGATAACCACTTCGCCGATTTCGTCGAACGTCTTGGTGTTTTCGGGCAAGTGCGGGAAAGCAACCGTCGATTTGATTTCACTCAAATCAATTTCGTACGTTTCGTCGTACACGGCGTCTTCGTCCGCTTTATACGCTACGTAAGGGCGTTCCGCACGGCCTTCTACGTAGTTGATCGTTTCTTCGTCCACTTCAAAAATACCGTTCTTTGCGCCCGCTTCAATCGCCATGTTCGCAATCGTCAATCTATCGTAAACGGTGAGCGATTTTACCCCTTCGCCTACGAATTCCATAGACTTATACAACGCGCCGTCCACGCCGATTTTGCCGATGATGTGCAAGATGACGTCTTTGCCCGACACGTATTTATTGAGCTTGCCCTTGAGTACGAATTTGATAGCGGAAGGCACTTTGAACCATGCCTTGCCCGTTGCCATGCCGCACGCCATATCCGTCGAGCCAACGCCCGTCGAGAACGCACCGATTGCACCGTACGTGCACGTATGCGAGTCTGCACCGATAACTACGTCGCCAGGCACTACCAAGCCCTTTTCGGGAAGCAATGCGTGTTCAATGCCCATACGACCTACGTCGTAGAAATGCGTGACTTCGTGTTCGTTGCAAAAATCACGGCACATTTTGCATTGTACTGCCGCTTTAATGTCTTTGTTGGGGGCAAAGTGGTCCATAACCATCGTCACTTTATCCTTATCGAACACGTCTTTTGCGCCGATACGGTTAAATTCACGGATAGCTACGGGGGAAGTGATGTCGTTGCCGAGCACTCTATCCACGTTTACGAGAACGAGTTGCCCCGCTTCTACTTTATCAAGCCCTGCGTGCGCCGCAAGGATTTTTTGCGTCATTGTCATTGCCATTGTCGTTGTTTCCTTTTTACGGTTTTATTTAATATTGATGATTGCGCCTTTGTCCGCCGAGCTTACTTGCGCCGCATAACGTTTCAAATAACCGCTTACTTCCTTTTTCTTAATCGGCATTTCCGCTTTACGCTTTGCAAGTTCTTCCGCTGAAACTTTAAGTTCGATTTTATAGTTTGGAATATCAATCGAGATAATATCGCCGTCTTTTACGTACGCAATCGTGCCGCCCGAAACCGCTTCGGGGGATACGTGCCCGATAGATGCGCCGCGCGTTGCACCCGAGAATCTACCGTCGGTGATAAGCGCAACGTCCTTATCAAGCCCCATGCCTGCAATCGCCGACGTGGGCGAAAGCATTTCACGCATACCAGGGCCGCCTGCAGGGCCTTCGTAGCGGATAACGACTACGTCGCCCTTTTCAATCTTGCCGCCGTAAATTGCCGCAATACACGCTTCTTCGCTTTCATATACTTTTGCAGGACCTTCGTGTACGAGCATTTCGCTTGCCACCGCCGCACGTTTTACAACGCAGCCGTCGGGCGCAAGGTTGCCTTTAAGCACCGCAATACCACCCGTCTTACCAAAGGCGTTTTCGGGTTTTCTAATCACTTCGTCGTCCATGTTGACAACGCCTTCAAGGTTTTCCTTCATCGTCTTGCCCGTGCACGTCATTACGGACGTGTCAAGAAGGTTCAACGCTTCCAACTCTTTCAATACCGCGTGTACGCCACCCGCTTCGTTCAAATCTTCCATGTACGTAGGGCCTGCGGGCGCAAGGTGACAAAGGTTGGGCGTTTTTTCGCTGATAGCGTTTACTTCGTCCAAATCGAATTCCACTTCGCATTCGTTTGCAATAGCAGGCAAGTGCAACATACTGTTCGTCGAACAGCCAAGCGCCATATCCGCCGTAATTGCGTTTCTAATCGCCGCCGCCGTCATAATGTCACGAGGACGGATATTCTTCTTCACAAGTTCCATAACTTGCATACCCGCATGCTTTGCAAGCTCGATACGAGCCGAGTAAACGGCGGGAATCGTGCCGTTTCCTTTCAAGCCCATGCCAAGTACTTCCGTCAAACAGTTCATAGAGTTTGCCGTGTACATACCCGAGCACGAACCGCACGTGGGACATACTTTTCTTTCAAATTCGGTGAGTTGTTCTTCATTGATTTTGCCCGCATTATACGCGCCAACCGCTTCAAACATACTCGAGAGCGAACGCTTTTTGCCGCCCACTCTACCCGCGAGCATAGGCCCGCCGCTTACGAACACCGTAGGGATATTCAAGCGTGCCGCCGCCATCAAAAGCCCGGGCACGTTTTTATCGCAGTTGGGAATCATGACAAGCCCGTCAAACCCGTGTGCGCGCACCATCGCTTCCGTCGAATCGGCAATCAAGTCACGGGTGATAAGCGAATATTTCATACCCGTGTGTCCCATGGCGATACCGTCGCAAACGGTGATTGCGGGGAACATAATCGGCGTACCGCCCGCCATTGCAACGCCCATTTTAACCGCTTGGGCGATTTTATCCAAGTTGATATGTCCGGGAACAATTTCGTTGTACGAACATACTACACCGATAAGGGGACGAGCTTGTTCTTCGTCCGTCATACCAAGTGCGTGATATAACGACCTATGCGGTGCGTTATGGAAACCGTCCACTATCGTATCTTTAATCATAATCTTGCTCCTATTTAATAACCGTTATAATACGTTTTGTTATGCTTGCTTACGTTGTTCAGCTTTTGCATACCATCTTTCAGTTTTCGGTTGACGTCGTTTACCCAAGCATCTTGCTCGTCCAAAAACTGCGCGTATCTTTGAAGTTCTTTTTTCTTTTTTTGTATCGCCGCCAAATAGCGTGCTCTATCCCGTTCAAACTGTTGCACAGCGGCGTTATATTCCGCAATTGCTTTTTGCTGTCTGCGGGCTTGTTCTTGCATGGCAATTCTCGCACGTTCTTGCGCTTTGGCTTGTTGCACTTTGGCAAGTAGTTTTCCAGCTTCTTCTTCGCCGTTGTCGTACGCCGTTTGCAACCAGTATTCGCCAAGCCCTAAATTTTTGCCTACGCCCAAGCCGTCGCAATACATACAGCCAAGCATAAGTTGCGCCATCGGAAAGCCTTGCTTTGCCGAACTTTCAAAATAATGCGCCGCCAAGGGATTGCTTTGTCTAACGCCTTGACCTTTGTAATAGCAAACGCCCATAAAGCATTCCGCTTCCGCATCGTCTTGCTCCGCCCCCGTGCAAGACCTTTTAACAAGCATCATTCGGCGTGAGTGCCATTACCCACGCCGAAGTGCTTTTTCACGTCATTAGTTGTTGATGAACTTTTCTTCGTCAGCCCAGCTGTAAAGCTTACGGATGTCCTTACCAACTACTTCGGAAGGATGTTCAGCCGCAATCTTTCTCATTGCATTGAAGTGTACTTGGCTGCCTGCATCGGACATGTCGAGCAAGAAGTCTTTTGCGAACGTACCGTCTTGGATGTCCTTCAAAACTTTCTTCATCGCCTTCTTCGTTTCGTCCGTGATAATCTTCGGTCCGGTGATGTAGTCGCCGTATTCAGCCGTGTTGGAAATGGAATATCTCATGCCTTCAAAACCGCTTTGATAGATAAGGTCTACGATGAGTTTCATTTCATGGATACATTCAAAGTAAGCGTTTCTGGGGTCGTAGCCAGCTTCAACAAGCGTTTCAAAGCCTGCTTGCATAAGTGCACAAACACCGCCGCAAAGAACTGCTTGTTCGCCGAAAAGGTCGGTTTCCGTTTCCGTACGGAAGTTGGTTTCCAAAACGCCCGCTCTTGCGCCGCCGATACCGAGTGCATAAGCAAGACCGATTTCAAGAGCGTCACCCGTTGCATCTTGTTCTACTGCGATAAGGCAAGGAACGCCTTTGCCTACTTGGTATTCGCTTCTAACCGTGTGGCCAGGGCCCTTGGGAGCAACCATGATAACGTTTACGTTCTTCGGGGGCTTAATGCAACCAAAGTGGATGTTGAAGCCGTGTGCGAACGCAAGCGTTTTGCCTTCGGTAAGGTTGGGTTCGATGCTTTCTTTGTAAAGCTTTGCTTGCTTTTCATCGTTAATCAAAATCATGATAAGGTCAGCCGCTTTTGCCGCATCAGCCGCCGTCATAACTTTAAGACCTTGCTTTTCAGCTTTTGCCCAGCTCTTGCTGCCTTCATACAAACCAACTACTACGTCCACACCCGAATCCTTAAGGTTGAGTGCGTGTGCGTGGCCTTGCGAGCCGTAACCGATGATAGCAACCGTCTTGCCGTTGAGCTTGTTCAAATCACAATCTTGTTGATAAAAAATTCTGTTTGCCATGATAATTTTCCTTTCCTTTATGTTAATTTTTTATTTTTTCTTTTTTAAGATTTCTTGGTTAATGATTACTTGTCGAAGAGCGTTGCCGTGCCTCTTTCAAGCGCTACGATACCCGTGCGGCACATTTCCAAAATGCCAAAGGGTTGCATAAGTTTTACAAAGGCGTCAATCTTGGAAGGGTTGCCCGTTACTTCGATACACATGCCTTCCGTCGAATAGTCGATTACGCTTGCACGGAATACGTCCACCGCCGTCATAATTTCTTGTCTAAATTGCGCTTCGTTTTTCACCTTGATAAGCATAAGCTCTCTTTTAATCGGTTCATCCGAAAGCACTTCCACTTTCTTTACAACAAACAATTTTTTAAGCTGATTGATAAGCTGTTGTTGTACGTATTTATCACCACTCATGCAAATGGTGATACGGGAATATTCAGGGCGTTCCGTTTCGCCTACCGTAAGGGCGTCGATGTTGAAGCCACGGCGAGTGAACATACCCGTCACGCGCGTCAATACACCCGCTTGGTTATCTACGTAAACCGCAATTACAAATTTATTGTTTTCCATTTCTTTCTCTCCTTATCAAGCCTTCACTTTCGTGATGATGTCGCTGATTGCGCCACCAGGGGGCAACATGGGAAGAACGAGTTCGTCCTTGTCAATGCGCACGTCGATAACGGTGGGTTTGCCCGATGCAATCGCCTTTTCAAACGCCTTCTTAAATTCTACGGGCGTTTCCGCCAAGTAGCCGTCTGCGCCAAACGCTTTTGCAAGGTCTACGAAGTTCGTCTTTCTTTCCAAAATGGTGTTGGAATAACGCTTACCGAAGAACAACGTTTGCCATTGTCTTACCATACCTAAAACGCCGTTGTTCAAAAGCACGATTACGACGGGGATTTTGTAAGTGACTGCCGTTGCAAGTTCGTTAAGGTTCATGCCGAAGCTGCCGTCGCCCGTAATCAAAACCGTCGGGTCTTTCGTCGCTACGTACGCGCCCATTGCCGCACCCAAGCCAAAGCCCATCGTACCCAAACCACCACTTGATACGAAACGGCGGGGTTTGTCAAACGTTGCGTATTGCGCCGCCCACATTTGGTGTTGCCCTACGTCCGTCGTGATAATGGTGTTTGCAGGCTTGCAAGCGTTGATAACGTCGAATACTTGTTTGGGCGTAATCGGCGCGGTGTTTGCCGCTGCGATTTCCGCTTCAAACGCTTGTTCTTCCGCTTTCAATGCACGCACTCTATCAATCCACTCGGGGCTGCTCTTTGCCGCGCACTTTTCAGCGATTCTATGGAAGGAATCATATACGTCGCCAACCAAGCCCAAATCTACGCGTACGTTTTTATTTACTTCCGCTTGATCGGGGTCGAGTTGGATAATCTTGCTTTGTTTTGCAAATTTGGAAACGTTGCCCGTCGCTCTATCGGAGAAACGAACGCCCACCGCCACAATAAGGTCGGCTTCGTTTTGCGACATGCTCGATGCGTAATGTCCGTGCATACCTTGCATGCCAAGGAAACGTTCGCTTTCTTGGGGTACTGCCGAAAGGCCCATGAACGAACAACCGATAACCGCATCAATCTTGTTGGCAAAATCTACGATGTCCTTGCCCATGCCAAGCCCTGCTGCGCCGCCGCCTACGTAGATGTAGGGTTTCTTTGCTTCCGCAATCAATTTCACCGCTTCGTCGATAAGGCTTTCCTTTACCTTGGGCAAAGGTTTCTTTTCTACGATTGCTTGCGCTTCGTATTCGTATTTGCCTACTTGTACGTCCTTGGGAATATCGACGAGTACGGGACCAGGTCTGCCCGATTTAGCGATTGCAAACGCTTCTCTAATCGTGTCCGCCAAATCTTCAATTTTCTTTACGAAGAAGTTGTGTTTCGTGATAGGAAGCGTCACGCCCGTAATGTCGATTTCTTGGAAGCTGTCTTTACCGATCAACGAGTTGGGAACGTTGCCCGTGATAGCTACCAAAGGAATCGAGTCGAGCATTGCCGTTGCAATACCCGTGACAAGGTTGGTTGCGCCCGGGCCGCTGGTTGCGATACATACGCCTACTTTACCCGTCGCACGGGAATACCCGTCCGCTGCGTGAGAAGCGCCTTGTTCGTGTGCGGTAAGCACGTGGTTGATTTGGTCTTTATATTCATAAAGCGCATCGTAAATGTTGATAACTTGTCCGCCGGGATAACCGAAAACGTCGGTGACACCTTGCTCTATCAACGTCTTAATTAAAATTTGCGCACCTGTTAACTGCATAATCTATTTTCTCCTAAAACTTTATAGTATGATTTTCTTGATTGCTTAAAGCATTCTATTGACGGCGGATACAAGCGCCCTAACGCTCGACGTCATGATGTCGGTGTGGATACCTGCCCCCCAGTATTTTTCATCGCCCGCCGCAATGCAAATGTACGAAGCGGCTTGCGAAGTGGATTTTCCTTCCAAAGCGTGTTCGACGTAGTTTTCAAGGACGTAATCTTTACCCGTCACTTGCTTAATCGCCGCACTCACACAGTCAAGTCGACCGTTGCCTTCCACGTCCACGGTGACGGCTGCGCCGTTGTATTCGATGACGATTTTGCCCTTCAATCTATCGTCCACTTCTTCATACCCCGCTTCCAACACGTTAAGTTTTTCACGAAGATTGACAAAGTCTTTGGTGAAGATGTCGTACACTTCTTGCGAAGAAAGTTCTCTATGTTCGTGATCGGAAATATTCTTGACGTGGTAGCCAAATTGTTCTCTCATCTTAGGAGGCAAAACAAGCTTGAACTGCGTTTCGAGAATATACCCGATACCACCTTTGCCCGATTGCGAATTGATGCGGATAACGTCCGCCTCGTACACTCTGCCAACGTCGGCAGGGTCGAGAGGGAGATAAGGTACCGTCCACTCGTTGACGTGTCTATCTTCCCTAAACTTCATGCCCTTTGCAATGGCGTCTTGGTGCGAGCCCGAGAACGCCGCAAAGACGAGCTGTCCACTATACGGTTGACGAGCGTACACTTTCATGCGAGTCACTCGTTCGTACACCTTGGTGATTTCAGGCAAGTTGGAAAAATCGAGTAAAGGATCCACGCCTTGCGAATACATATTGAGCGCAAGGGTGACGATATCTACGTTGCCCGTTCTTTCGCCGTTGCCAAAAAGCGTGCCTTCAATTCTATCGCCGCCTGCAAGCAAGCCCATTTCGCTGTCCGCCACCGCGCAGCCTCTATCGTTGTGCGGGTGCAAGGAAATGACGACGTTTTCACGATAGTGCAAGTTTTTGCACATATATTCCACTTGGTTTGCATACACGTGGGGCATGGAATTTTCCACCGTTGCGGGAAGGTTGATGATTGCCTTCTTATCCGCCGTGGGTTGCCAAATATCGAGCACGGCGTTGCAAATTTCCGCCGCAAACTCGGGTTCCGTTCCCGTAAAGCTTTCGGGCGAGTATTCCAAACGGATATTCCCTTCCGCTTCGTCTTGGTGCTTTTTGCAAAGTTTTGCCCCGAAAATGGCGATGTCAACGATTTCCTTTTTCTCACGCTTGAACACTTGTTCTCTTTGCGCCACCGACGTCGAGTTGTACAAATGCACGATTGCGTTTTTTGCGCCTTTCAACGCTTCAAACGTCTTTTCAATGATATGTTCTCTCGATTGCGTCAACACTTGAATCGTGACGTCGTCGGGAATCAAGTTTCTTTCGATAAGCGCACGGCACAGTTCGTATTCCGTTTCGCTTGCCGCGGGGAAGCCCACTTCGATTTCCTTGAACCCGATTTTGCAAAGAAGCCCGAAAAATTCGAGTTTTTCTTCCAAACTCATCGGAATCACAAGCGCTTGGTTGCCGTCACGCAAATCGACGCTACACCAAACGGGCGGTTTTTCAATGGAAGATTTCTTCGTCCAGTCCATCGTCACGCCACTCGGTTCAAAATATTGTTTTACGTATTTTTTGCTGTTCTTCATCTTATTCCTCTCGTTTAGTACCCGTTAAATAAACAAAATCGCCTCTTTTTCGCACGGCAATAACACCTGCGTAAAGAGACGAAGATTTTCTCCGCGGTACCACTCTGTTTGGTGCGCACGCACCCACTCGTGTCCTATACAAGACTTTCCCGATAACGGGGGAATCCCGTCCGAATCTACTTGGCTGTACGCCTTTCTCTCGGCGGCTCGGGGAGGAGCTATATTTCGCAATCCGTGTTGACTCGCACCGTCCGTCAACTCTCTGAAAAGCGGTTTTTACGAATTTCTATCCCGTCAATGCCTTTTCAAAATTTGATTATATCTATTTTATACCACTTTTTATTTTTTGTCAACCACTACGCCCCGCCTTTTTTAGATTTTTTTATAAAAAATCATAAAAAAACGACGTAATTTACCATTATTTGGAAAGCCCTTATGCAAGAGCGCAAAAACGCAAGCTTGACGTAGTATTGCGCAAGGTTTTCCACCAACCACCGTCCAACCGAAGTAAGACGACGAAGATACGAGCAAGACAAGGCGCGCGAGCATTTTCGAAAGGACGTTTACTTGTTGTAAACGAGTGAGAAAAGCGGAGCGCAACGCCGTATTGCGACGTATATGCGTCGTATTACAATTTGTGGACCCAGTTGAACGTGTCTTCCACTTCGCCCCATTGAATACCCGTTAAAATATCGTAAAGTTTTTGCGTCACTTCACCGATTTTTCCACCGCCGATGACGTATTCTTCATCGCCGTAAGCGAGCTTGCCGATGGGCGAAACAACCGCCGCCGTGCCGCACCCCCAAGCTTCTTCCAACTTGCCTTCTTTGAGCGCAGACAACAATTCGTCCACCGAAAGCAAGCGTTCGTTTACCGTGTAGCCAAGTGTTTTCAACACTTCGATACAGCTCTTTCTCGTAATACCGGGCAAAATCGAGCCGGTGAGCATAGGCGTAATAATTTCGCCGTCGATTTTGAACATAACGTTCATTGCGCCCACTTCTTCGATGTATTTTCTTTCAACGCCGTCCAGCCAAAGCACTTGCGAATAGCCTTTCTTTGCCGCTCTTTCCCCCGCGCGGGTACTTGCCGCATAGTTGCCGCCGCATTTTGCATAGCCCGTGCCACCACGAACGGTGCGGACGTCTTCGCTTTCAATCATAATTTTTACGGGGTTGATGCCTTCCGCATAGTAGCTGCCGCTGGGCGAAGCAATCAACATAAACTTTGCACGTTTAACCGCATGCACGCCAAGCGCTTCATCGTTGCCGAACATGAACGGACGAAGGTACAACGACGTACCGAACGAGTGGGGCACGAAGCGTTCTTCCAAGCGCACGAACGTTTCCAAAATTTCAAGCGCTTCTTCTTCGTTAAGCAAGGGCAAACTCATACGTTCTGCCGAGTTATTCATACGACGAATATTTTCCATCGGGCGGAAAAGTTGTACGCCGCCGTCCTTGCGACGATACGCCTTCAGCCCTTCAAAAATTTCCGCACCGTAGTGCAAAACGGTGGAAGCAGGGTGCAAAGGAATGTACCCAAACGGGACGATTCTTGCATCGTACCAACCCTTTCCTTCTTCATAATCCATGATGAACATGTGGTCGGTAAACACCTTACCAAAACCAAGTTTTTCTTCCGGCGGCATCGTGCTGGGAGTCGTCGTTTTCGTAATGGCAATCTTCATAGTAGCCTCTCCCTTTTTTATTCAAAAAACGAATAGATGTTTCGTTTTTCATTTATTTATGAAATCGTTCTATACAATATAATAGCACACCAAAATGTATTCGTCAACGATTTTTTCACCATTTTATTTTTTTATCGAATTTTTTCTATATTCTTGTATTGACAAGCAATTTTTAATCGTATATAATTATAGGCGATTTATTTAATAATGACGGGTGCGCGTATGTTAAGAGCATTGTGGACAAAATTGAAAGAGGCGGCGATATCTATTTTCCCCGTCGCTTTAATCGTGCTCGTTTTAAGCTTTACGCCCCTTTTCACACTCACCGTAGCCGAAACTCTTACCTTTGCGTGTTGCGCTATCGCGCTCGTGTTCGGCATGGCGCTTTTCAACCTTGGCGCAGACGTTGCGATGACGCCGATGGGCGAACAAGTTGGTTCGGGTTTGCCCAAATCGGGCAAGTTCAAAACCTTGCTTTTGATTTGCTTTATCATGGGCGTTTGCGTGACGATTGCCGAGCCCGACCTTACCGTACTCGCCGAACAAGTGAAAGAGTCTATCAACTCCACCGTTCTTATGATTACCATTGGCGTGGGCGTGGGAATTTTCCTTGTTTTAGGCGTGCTTCGTATCGTATTTAGATTGCATTTGGCGCATTTGATGACCTTTTTCTATTTATTGCTTTTTGCCTTTGCGGCGCTGATGATAGAACAAGGCAAAGCGGGATTTTTACCCCTTTCGTTCGACTCGGGCGGGGTGACGACGGGGCCGATTACCGTGCCCTTTATCATGGCGCTTGGCGTGGGTGTATCCGCCGCCCTTGGCGACAAACACGATAGAGAAAGCAGCTTTGGTTTCATCGCCCTTTGTTCTATCGGACCTATCCTTGCCGTAATAATTCTTGGCTTGACGTCGGGCGGAACGGTTTCCTATCAAATCCCCGAGTACGCCGTGCAAACGGGCGCAAAAGCAATTTTCCACGAACTTGCGCTTAAGAGCAAAGAAGTGGCGATTGCTATTTTGCCTATCGTTGCTTTCTTCTTCCTCTTACAATTCTTGTTCTTAAAATTGCCGAAAAGACGTATTTTGCAAATTATCGTCGGCGTATTTTACACCTTCTTTGGGCTTGTGCTTTTCCTTGCCGCCGTTGCCATCGGCTTCATGCCTATCGGCTATAAAATGGGCGAACAGCTTGCGTTGCAAAGCCCCGTGATTCTCGTTATCTTCGCCTTTGCGCTTGGGCTTACCGTCGTGTTAGCCGAACCTGCTATCCACGTACTCAACCGCCAAGTAGAACACGTCACGGGCAGGGCTGTGAAAAAGCGTTCTATGCTCATTGCCCTTTCGGTGGGCGTGGGCATCGCCATCACTCTTTCCGTCGTACGTATCATTTATGATTTTAGCGTATTGTATTATCTTATCCCCGGGTATTTCATTTCCTTGGGCTTGTCTTTCTTCGTACCCAAGATTTACACGGCGATTGCGTTCGACTCGGGCGGGGTAGCAAGCGGACCTTTGACTTCGACGTTTATTTTGCCTTTCGTCATCGGCGTGTGCGCCGTATTGCAAGGGGAAGGCAGCATTTTATACGATGCGTTCGGCTTGGTTGCCATGGTAGCCATGACGCCGCTTATCTCTATTCAATCGCTTGGTTTCAAGGCGGTTGTCACCAAACATTTCCGTGAAAGAATCGCCATGCGCCGTATTCTTTCTTCGGACGACGAACAAATCATTTCGTTTTTATAATCAAAGGGGGCAAGTATGGGTTTACGGAAAATTTTACGAATACCGAAAAAAGAAAAAACGCCGCCTTCTGATTTTAAGAAGCTTAAGCTTCTTGTCACCGTTGTCAACCGTGGCAAGACGGAATTTTTCATCGACTTAATCGCAAGTTTCGGCGTGAATTTGCAAACGAGTGTCAACGCCAAAGGCACGGCGAGATCGGAAACGCTTTCCCTGCTTGGCTTGGAAGAATCGGACAAGAGCGTTATCTTTAGCGTTATCCCCGAAGACAAGGCGGAAGATATTATGCGCACGATTGACGAGCGTTTTCAAAAACTCCGTGGCGGCAAAGGCATTGCTTTCACTATCCCCCTTTCGTCCGTCATCGGCGTGGCGATTTACCGCTTTTTAAGCGACAATCGATAAGTTGTCAAGCGGCGAAAACTTCACCTTACAAGGAGAAATATTATGGAATTTCAACACGAAGCGATTTTTTGTATCGTAAACGACGGATATAGCGAAGCGGTTATGGATGCCGCAAAAAAACACGGGGCGCGCGGGGGCACGGTTATCAGCGCACGTGGCACTGCACCCAAAGATGCGGAAAAGTTTTTCGGAATCACCGTGCAACCTGAAAAGGAAATCGTTATGATTCTCGTTCCCACCGCTTGCAAA
>JAZQWG010000030.1:0-88966 GCA_045632265.1 Candidatus Scatosoma sp. | reverse complement strand
CAAAGAGGATCCACCTGTTCCCATTCCGAACACAGAAGTTAAGCTCTTTTACGCCGAAAGTACTTGCAGAGAACTGCCGGGAGGATAGGTAATTGCCGCTTTCAAAACGAAACGACTTGTTCCAACGAACAAGTCGTTTTTGTTTTTTTCTTTACGTTGGCGTATTAGTTTTGCTTATTTTTTAAGTTGCAAATATGTAAATGGCGACACCATGTATGGGGTGAAATAAAAGCAAGAGGGCATGTACGTGTTGAAAATAGGCGTATTTCAACGCATACATGGTAGGGGGATAGGCAAATAGCGAGCTAAAAGAAATAAAAAAGTGAAGAAAATACAAAAAAACGCTTGACGGAAAGGGAAATAAACGATAAAATATAGAAGTAATAAGAAATTCCACTATAAGTGGAAAGTGGAGAAAAGATATGAAACTTAAAAGGTTGATTAGCAGTATTTTAGCGACGACGGCAGTTGTTGGCGGCGTTGGTATGATGACGGCGTGCGAAACGGCGCACCCTGAAGTTTGCATCGTGATCTCTTTTGAAGGAAAGGATTACGAATTGAACTATTCTATGTCGAGAAAGTTGACGCCCGCAACGACGGCGCACTTCTTGAAACTTGTGGAAGAAGAATACTACACGAATCTTTGCGTGCATAACTATGCTGACGATAGAATGTACACGGGTGCATACTCTTATGATGCAAACGAAGAAAACAACGGCGGCTTGGTGTACAAGAAGTATTACGACGTGGTGAAGAATTATGAAAACTTCCCTGTAAGCGTTTACACGGAAGACGACGTAACAACCTACAACCTTTGCGGCGAATTCTCCGACAACCATTTCGAATGGGAAAAGGGCGAAGCGTTGAAAGAAACGTTTGGCTCGCTTACCATGTTCTACACGGACAAGAAATCGAACGAAGACCGTGTTTCCGTGCAACACCCCGACACGGAAGGCAGATTGATGCGTGATTATAAGGAAAACAGCGCAACGTCGCAATTCTTTATCTCGCTCACCACGACGGAAAAATCGAACACGAAATACTGCACGTTTGCAACGTTGGACGAAGACGACGTAGAAACGCTTGAAAGCTTGAAGACGGCAATCACGAACTACCTTACCGATAACGAAGACGGCAAGGAAGAATTTACGTTGAACATCGACGAAGACGATGCGTACGTTGGCGAAAGCAACCACACGGCAACCTACAACGTGTTGGCATCGCCCGTAGTAATCAAATCGGTCAAGATTACCAAAACCTAATAAGCAAAATCAAACACACCGCATAAGCGGTGTGTTTTTTATTGAAAAAGCTATTGACAACGGCGGAAAAATGTGATAGGATAAACACACGAACAAGGAGGCTTGTATCTATGAAAAATAAATGGCTTGTAGGCTTGCTTGCTGTGACGACGGCATTTGCAAGCATTGCTTTTGTAGCGTGCGATAAAAGTGGCGACGACGGTGACGGGGCAGGCAGCGGTGAAGAAACGGGCTCCGTTGGTCTTGAATACGAATTGAGCGACGACGGTACGTATTACAGCTTGAAAGGTATCGGCGAATGTACGCAAACGGATATCGTAGTGCCTAACAACTACGAAGGCAAGCCCGTGCAAAAGATTGCGGCGCACGCATTTAACAACGGCGGCATCACGAGTATCGTTATCGGCGACAACGTAGAAATGATAGGCAGCGACGCTTTCCACGATTGTTTTGGTTTGACGAGCGTTGTTATCGGCAAGAGCGTGTCGGACATCGGCGAAAGAGTGTTCATGCGTTGCACGTCGCTTACAAATATCGACGTATCGGATAACAACCAGTCGTTTAAGGATATAGACGGCAACTTGTACACCAAGAGTGGCTCGTACTTGTTGCAATACGCGCTTGGCAAGCCGGATAAAGAATTCGTCACGCCTGGTGGGGTAGAAGGGATTGCAATGGAAGCTTTTGCGGACAGCGAATACTTGGAAACGGCGAAAATCGTATGCGATATGCTTGGGAATAAGGCTTTTGTAAATTCTAAAGCATTGAAATACGTGGAATTAGACTGCGAATCGGTTGGCGGTTCGGCGTTCCAAAATTGCGAAGATTTGGAAATGGTGAAATTTGATTACAGCGTAAGACACGTAGGTGATTCCGCTTTCTACAATTGCGTAAATTTGAAATCGATTGTCATCAGCGATTTGGTCACCTTCGGTTCGTATCCTTTCTATGGTGCGCAAATCACCAAAGTTTTCTACACGGGCACGAGCAATAACTGGGTGGAAAACTATTTGACGAGCGCAACGAAATATATCTATTCGGGAACGGAAATGACGGACGGCAATTACTGGCACTACGTTGACGGCGTAGCAACGGCTTGGTAAAAGAGGATTGCCGCGCCAACTTTGTTGGCTCGCAATGACAAAAAAATAAAAAAGACTGTGGGTTTTCCACAGTCTTTTTTGGTGTGTTGATTTCGTTTTGCAACAACAAGGGTTTTGCTTAGTTGTTTTCAACCCAAGCGGTTGCTCTTACTTTGCTCATGCGGGTAATCTTTTCTTTCGTGTATTTCGATTCCGCACCGCCGTTGGTGTAAAGGAAATAAAAACCGGTGGGCGTTTTGTAAAGGGTTTCTTCCCAACCGTCCGCACAGCCGTAGTAGCCAAACGTCACTTTCTTAATGATTTCCGCCGTTTCCGTATCATATTCCTTCTTGCAAATAACTTTTTTCATATCCGTTTTCTCCTTTTTCAAATTTCGCAACATAATTGTAAACGAAAAAAACGCTTATGTCAAGTTTTCGATAGGGTATTTTCATTTTTTTCCGCTGTTTTTCCTTGGAAAAATATTCTTTCACTTTTATCCCTTAATATCGACGATTTTCCCGTCCTTTATTTCCACGGCGTAATGACTCACTTCATACAGCCCTTCCTTCTTTCTTCTCACCAGTGCGATCGTCCCCGCTTTATTCGTAGGGGCAACGGCAACGAAATTCCCTAAAAAAGCAAGCAAACTATCCGCTTTATCCACAAGGGCGGGGGATAGAAAGGGGGTGTAATCTACGCCTAATAGAACGCTTTCAAAAAAGGCGAAAGGGAGAAGAGAATTTTCCACGCTTTCCTTATCCGTATTTCCCTTTTCATCGCATACTTGTATCAGCGAAACGTTTGTACGCACGCACTCGTTTTCTTGCAAGGCAAACGTGCATTTTGCCACCCGCCCTAAGCTGTTTGATAGGGGCATGGTTGCGTTGAGCGTATCTTTTTCGATGGAAAAATCGACGATTTCTTCGTTGAATACGCACTTACCCGTCAAAGAATAGAGCGCAAGACGGTTTTTCGTATGCAAAAGGACAAAATTTTCCGCAAAGGAAATTTTTGCGTTTTCAAAGGCGTTTGCCACGGGCAAAACGAGCAGTTGCCCGCCCTTTTCTATGGAAAGTTGCAAGTTTCCTTGCTTAAACAAAGTGACGAGCATGTCGTCCTTTCGTTCTTGCGCGCACACGGACAAAGTAAAATCGCGCGGGGGAAAGTCACGCGCGTAAAGGGCTAAACCGTCGGGAAGAAGGTAAATTTCAAACCCGTTTGGGGGGTTAAAGCGGATTTCGGGGGATAAAAAGCACCCGATAGGCTGTGCGTTTGCGGGGGAAAACTGTGCGTACACGTTGTCGGATAGGGAAACTTCCGCAAACCGTTCAAAATGGTCGCAAACGCCGAAAAAAGCGCCGTTCAAACTCAAAGCGCAAGGCTGCGCGGATAAAAAATACACTTTCATACGATACTATATTCTTTTTTTTCGCAAAAAAGTATAAAAAGAGTAATTTTGTCAATAATTACAAGGCAAACTTATCCCTATGGAGGTGTTATTATGAACAAAATCAACGGTTATACGGAAGAAGAAGCAAGGACGCTTGTCGAATATATCAAAGAAGGCAAAAGCAAGGGCAAAACGCTTACCTACCTATTTGAAAGCTACGGTTTGGCGCGGGGCAGAGCAAAGGGAAGTGTACGTAATTATTACTATGCGCTGATGAAAAACGAGAAGAAGGACGAGCGTATCGTCAAGCTGTTGGACGGCTCGTTTTTGAGCGTGGAAAAGATTAAGGAATTTACGGAAGAAGAAACGACGCAAGCGTTGAAAAGTATTTTGTTGGAAAAGAGCAAAGGTTTTTCCGTGCGGCGGGCAATTTACAACTTGGCAAGCGGGGACGATAAATTGATGCTTCGTTTGCAAAACAAATACCGCAACACGTTGAAAAAATCGCCCGAGCGGATTGAAGCGCTTGCAATAGAAATGGGCTTGATGGAAGAGGCGAAAAAGGTGCAAAAATACACACGTATGGGGACTGAACGGTTGGGAAAGGTGGATAACGTACCTGATAAAAGCTTTTTGCGCCGTCGTTTGGAAAACGAAATCAACGCACTTTACGATAGACTTGCCAAAACCTTAAAAGAAGAAAACGAACGCTTACGAGAAGAAAACGAAAGACTTCGACAAGCCGCTGAGAAAAACGCATAAAAAAGCGAGCCGAAAAACATCGGCTCGCTTTTCCTTTGGATAGACGCTTTACGCTTGTTTTTTGGAAAGCTTATTTTTCGCTTTATCCGTCGTTTCTTCCGCTTTTTGCGTAAGCTTATCTAAACCTTCTTCCATCATATCCATTTTCTCGTCCATAAACGAGCGCAGTTTTTCTTGCGATTCCGCTTGCGCCTTTTTGACAAGCGTACGCATTTTATTATTGTTGGCAACGAGCAGCGCACCCAGCATTCCGCCCACAAGCACGCCGAAAGCAAATTTTTCCATAATTCCCTCCTAAAGAGCAAACCGCTCTTATCACGAAAACAGTATGTGATAAAATTTTTTAGAATATACGAAAGAAAAATGCGCGAAACGATAGACGGCGGGGGATAATTGTGCTATAATGATGTCATGAAAAAGCGAGCGATAGCCTTTGACATAGGCGACAAGAGAATAGGGGTGGCGATTTCCGACCCGTTTAACGAATACGCAATGCCTTGCGAAACGTATTTCCGTACGCACCGTTTTTGGACGGACGTAGAAGCGTTGGCAAAGATAGCCAAAGATCGTGGCGTAGGTGTAATCGTATGCGGTATGCCCGTCAATTTCGACGGCACGGACAGCGTGCAAACGCAAAAGACGCAAGATTTTATCGAGGCGTTGAAAACGAAAACGGATATTCCTATCGTGCTTGAAGACGAACGGTTTACGACCATGCAAGCGCGTGAAACGCAAATCGTCGGCGGGGTAAAGCGGGAAGATAGAAAGAAAACGATAGATTCTATCGCCGCATCGTACATTTTAGAAAGCTATTTGCAGCGTGAAAAAATCAAAGAAAGGAAGGAACAAGAAATGAAAGAAGAAATGATGGAAGAATTGGACGAAATGGAAGAAGAACGCATTATCGAACTTGAAGACGATGAAGGGAACGTAGAAAAATACTACCACATCGCAACGATTGAATATCGCAAGGATATGTATTGCGTATTCCAAAAGGCTGAACCCGAATCGGAAGAGGAAGAAGACGAAGTGGTTATCTTCCGTCTTAACGAAGAAGCAGGCGAATTGTTGCCCTTGGAAGACGAACAACTTTTGGACGAAGTTTTCGCAGAATTTTGTCATCAATACGAAAATTTTGAAGACAGCGACGAAGCGGCAATGCTCGACTAATTTCCTATTTTGAAAAACTTTAACCCCCACGGCATTTGCCGTGGGGGGTTTTAATCTCTAAGCAAAAGCTTTGCTCGTGTCATTGCGAGCGAAGCGTGGCAATCCCGAAAAAGTGAAAAGGGGTGGAAAATTTTCATAAAGGGCTTGAAAAAAGGGCAAAGAAGTGCTACAATAAATAAAAAACAAACAAAGGCGGAAAGAAATATGACTTTGCAAGAAAAATTACAACTCGATTACGAAGGCTTGATTGAACACGGCCCTATCAATATCGTTGCGTTTGGCGACAGTGTCACGCACGGTGCAGTAGGCGCGGGCGAAATCGATTACGAAACGGTATATCATCGTCGCTTGGTGAAAAAAATCAACGCCGTACGCGATTACACCCCCGTCAATATGATCAACGCGGGTATCGGTGGTATTACGGCGCACTTGTCCCTTGATCGTATGGAAAAACAAGTGTTTGCTCACAATCCCGATTTGGTTATCGTTTGCTTTGGCTTAAACGACGTCAACGGCGAACTTGACGAATACCTGTCCGCCTTAAAAACGATTTTTGCCCGCTGTCAAGAAAGGGGCGTGGACGTTATTTTCATGACGCCTAATATGCTTAACACCAACGTTGTGGAAGGCACGGAAGCACGCTTCTACGACTATGCTCACGTGACGGCGGAAGTGCAAAACAGCGGTAGAATGGATAAGTATATCTATTCGGCGAAAGATCTTGCCCTTTCCATGGGCGTAAAGGTGGCGGATTGCTACTCGCAATGGAAGGAACTTGCCAAAACGCAAGACACCACTTTGCTCCTTGCAAACTACATCAATCACCCCACCCGTGAAATGCACGAATTGTTCGCACAAACGCTTTTCGACACCATTTTTGATGGGGAAAAAGTGGATGCAAAAGAAGCGGAACACACCATGTATAGAAAGTAAATTTGTCCTAAAAAGACCACAAAAACCGCGCCGAAAAGCGCGGTTTTTTCATGCTTTTTTACAATTTTTCACGCTTTTCCAAAAAAAGGAAAAAAGTACAAAAATCCATGCTTTTTATAGGCAAAAAATTGCCGAAAATATGGTTTTTTTATGCAAAAAAAGGGCAAAATTTCGTCTCATTTTTGCCTTTTTTCGCTTCTTAAATACTATTTTACATAGTAAATACACGAAAATACCCCCAAAAGCGTGCATTTCTCCCAAAAAATGTAAAAAATGCGCAAAAAAGTGGTTACTTAAAACGATTATACAATTTTATGATATTATAATACAATACATGCAATATATATAAGGTATAATAGGAATGGTCGCATAGTATCTTATGGATACTGCGCGCCTTCAGACAGAGAAAAAACGAGTCAAATCGATTGGATAAGGAGACTGTTTTATGAAGAAATGGACGGCTGCAATTTATCTTGCTGTGGTGTGTGGTGTTTTTGCCGCATCGGGGATCGCGTGTGGAAAAACGTCGGGTTGTATGTTTGTGAAAGATAAAAACAACGCAGGCAACATCGACGATGATTTCGACGATGATTCGGGTTTTGGTATGCCCACGCCCGTTGTCACGCTGGACGCAAACGTGGCAGTTTGGGAAGAAGATTTCGAGGCGGTTGGCTACGAATATAAAATCACGAAAAACGGCAGAGTTGTTAGAAGTGGCATGATTGACAGCTCGTCGATTACATATTTTGAACTCAAGCACGGCGAAACGTTCAGCGTACGCTCGCTTGGCTTTGAATCGGGCATTGAAAGTGACTGGTCTGACGAAGTCACCTACTATGCTCCCAACGAGCTTGGTGCGCCCGTTATTACGCTTGATAAGAAGGGCTTTGCAAGCTGGGCGGCTGTGCCTCATGCAAGTGCTTACGAATACATGGTAGTGCCTGCCGACGTTGAAGCCGATATCCAAACGGGTACGACGACGAAGACGACGATGGAGTTTGCCTTGAAAGTTGGCGATTCGATTACGGTAAAAACTGTTGGCGACGACATTACGTACGCAAGCAGCGACTATTCTGCACCCGTGACGTGTACGTCCGTTGAAACCGGTTCTGCTGACATTGAAGGTGGCGAACGTCCCGAAGACGTTGTAAAACCTGGCGAAGGCGGCGAAGTAGTGTTCGACGCAAGCAAGCTTGGCAGAATGCTCAACTATAAAGAAACGTTCTCGGCAGAAGTTGGCGGCAAGGCGAACATTCCCGTTGTTTACGTACAATATGATAACGCATGGTATGAAGCGTTCCCTTGGGTAACGTGCGGCAACGAAAAAGTTGACATCGGTGGTAGAGGTACGAGATTCTACGTAGAAAGCTTGGAAAACCATATCATTGATTACTATATTGAAGTCGGTGGCGTACAAAAGATTGCAACGACAACGGTTACGATTCAAGATACGAAAGGTCCTACGTTCGATTTGCCTGCATCGGCAGACGGTATGCTCGTTTACATTAACGAACCTGCTTCCTTGCCCGACTGGACGGCATACGACTACAGCGGTATTCAAGGCGCTGATGGTGAACTTTATAGCAAGAACGGCGTAAGCATTTCCGTCACCTACAACGGCACGGAAGTTCCCGTGACGAACGGTAAGTTCACGCCGACGCAATTCGGTAAGTACCAAGTAACCTACACGGCAAAAGATACGGAAGGCAATACTGGTTCGACGACATTTAATATAGAATGTGCGCGTATGGTTGAAATTTGTGACTTCGACTCGCTTGACACCGGTTGGTCTTGGCAATATTACAAGGGTGAAGAAACGCTTGGCGAACTCAGCACCGAACATCGCTATGGCGACGAAGGCTACTCGTTGAAAGTAACGACGCGTGGTACGGGCGAAGGCGGCTTCATCAAGGTTGTTGCAATTCCCAACTACTTCGACTTGAGCGGATTTGACGAAATTGCATTTACGATTTACGCAAGCGAATCGTTGCAAGGTTCTTCCGCAGGTGTTTACCTTTTGAACAACGAATACAACTACAACGCTCCTACGAACCTTGAAAAGGGCGAAAACATTATCCGTTATAAGATTAGCGACTTCTCGAAGGACTATAAAGACGGTAAGGTTATGAACGCAAACGACGTTTATAAGAGCTCCGACCATATCTGGTTGCAGTTCCGTGGTCCTAAGGGTGTTGACCTTTACATCGATAACATGGTTGGCGTATTCTATGAAGAAATGGGCTCGGATAGAGAAGCTCCTATCTTGGACCTTGGCGCAGGTGCGGCAATTGCTGAATCGAAGATTGAAGGAATCGCTGAATATAAAGGTATCTACGGCAACATCAGCGTGACGGAAGGCGATACGATTAAATCGGCAATCGACAAGCACGTACACGTATGCGACAACAGCATGGGTCACATCGATACGACGTATAGCGTAACCATCGGCGGCGCAGACGTGACGACGGCGGTTATGAACGGCACGAGAGTTGGTACGTTTGGCGAAACGTACAACTTGACGGTGACGGCAAGAGACGCTTCTGGCAACTCTGTGACGAAATCTACGCAAATTGTCGTAAGACAAAAATTCCCTACGTACACGAAAGTAGGTATGGAAGAAATCACGCTTAACTACGGCGACGACGTGGCGAAAATTAAGATGGAAAATGCAACGTCGAAAGTTGCAGTTAAAGACAATGTCAGCAAGAACGGTAAGGTCGAAGTTAGAACGTCCGTTGAAAGCGAAGCGATGTGGTTGAAGCTCGAAATTCCTAATTCGGCAACGGATGCGACGAGAAGACCTTTGACGGTTGCAGACGTTCAACAAATGCAATACATCAATATCCGTATGTTGAGCCACGACCCTGGCGCGGAACTTTCGCTTGGCAACGGCGTACAACTTTGCCGTTTGGTATCTGGTTGGAACAACGTGACGATTGATAAGGCAACGTTGATTGCAGCAATGAACGACTCCAACGCATACAACGCGCAAACGGGTGAATTGAAGATTAACATCTACTGTGCACTCAAACTTACGTATAAGATTACGATTTACGAAGTGAAGGGCGTATATACGGAAGGCACGATGCCTTACGAAAAGGAACTTCCTAAACTTGACACGCCTCAAGTAACGATTGATGCGGCTACGGGTGTAGCAAGCTGGGAAGCAGTAGCAAACGCAACGGGTTACACGGTATTCGTTGACGGAACGGAAATTGTTACGCAAGCAACGCTTGAATACACGCTTCAAGACGAACAAACGATTGAAGTTCGTGCAAACGGCGACGCTCAAAACTATGATAATAGTAGTAAGAGTGCTTCCAAGGCCTACTACAACGGTAAGGTAATCCTTAACAACGCAGAAGATTTGATTTACTTCGATACGGCTGCGACGAAGGCTTTGGATACGACGCACGTACTTGAAGGCAAGAACTCGGTACAACTTACCACGACGCAGAACTGGTCGGTGTTGTATATGTATTTGAGAATTGACGACAAGGCATTATCGAAGGCAGAATGGCAACAATACGAATACGTAGAATTCAACGTATATTCCGATACGGTTGGCCAAAGATTCTATCTCTACAACACGCATTTTGCAACCATTGAAAAGACGGGTTGGAGCACGATTAGATTGACGACCAAGGACATCCTTGATCACATGGATGAGCATCCCGACATTACGCCTAGCATTTACGGCAACGGCTTCTTGTATATGCAACTTGCAGACGCTGGTCATACGATTTACGTGGATAAGGTAATGGCAGTTATCGGCAACGGTAGCGCGTACGTACCTCCTCAATCGGGTGGCGACGAAGGTGAAGAAGAAGGCGGCGTAGTTGGCGTAACGCTTAACAAGTGTGATGCAGTAGCGGGTTGGATTGCAACGAACACCACGCCTACCATCGATACGACGTATAAGACGGAAGGCTACGGCTCCATCAAAGTAGTGGCGGCGGCTTGGAACTATATTAATATATACGTGCGCGACTACGGCAACAACGATGCCCACGTAACGAAAGCGCAACTTATGGAATACGATTTCTTCTATATGGACGTATATAACGGAAAATCGACGGACGTTAACTTGTACATGAAGGACCAAACGACCGTTCTTGCAACGTTGAAAGCAAACGCTTGGACGCAAATCAGTATCTCGAAAGAAGACGTTGGTACGTGGTTTGACGACAACGCAGGCAACTTTGAAGAAGGCACGGGCGCATACAACACCTTCTACGTATTGGAAGACGTAACGCTCTACTTCGACAACGTTAAAGGTTGTATGTTGGCGGATAACCCCGGCTTCGTTATCGGCGGTAACCAAAGCTCGGGCGGCGGTACGAGCGGTGGCGGTAGCACCGAAACGACGAGAGAAGGTAAGGTTGTTAATAGATGCGAAGTTGCTGCAAACTACTGGCTTGCAGGTCAAGGTATGGCGGTGACGACGGATAGCTCGACGAAGACGGAAGGCGCAAGCTCGCTTAAAGTCGTTAACACGGCAGATGCGTATAGATATATCGTTGTTTACTTGCGTGACTACGACAACGGCGACGCGGTATTGACGTGGGACCAAGTTAAATCGTACGATTACTTGTATCTCGACATCTATTGCGACCAAGCATTTGTCAACTTGTTCTTGTATAACTGCGTAGCGGCAGAGCTTACGCAAGGTTGGAACCAAGTAAGAATCGAAATGTCGACGATTATCGAACAATATAACCAAAGCACGGTTCAATACAACCAAGGCGAATTCTATTTCGCAGTTGGCGCGGCTTGTACGTTGTATTTCGATAACATTCAACTTTGCAATAGATAATATATATAATGTATAAGGGCTATGCCGTTGCGACGGCGTGACGGCATAGCAAATATGAAAAAAGTTTTTTAGCAGTAAAAATCTGATTTTAAGAGGATAACAAGTTTATGGATAGAAAATTCTATGAACAACCTACGATTCAAATTCTTCGTTTGGACAGCGAAGTTTGGTTTGTGCTTGATACGCCCAGCGTAGATACCGACCAAGAAGGCGGTACCGGTGGCGACGGCGATTTGGGCTGGGAAGACTAAAGGGGGACACGATGATGAGAAAGAAAAGAATCCTTCCTTTGATTTTATCGATCGCAAGCGCAGCATGCTTTGTGTTGTCTTTCGCATTCCTTAAAACGGATAAAACACCCGTAGTGGCGGAAGATCAACAAGCAGACTTGACGTTGAGCTCCTTCCAAATGTACAACGGTGCGCAAATTCGTTTGCCCGTAAACTCGCAAGGGGCAACCAAGGATAAGCTTGGCAATACGTTGCGTTTCATGGGCGTAATCGACCAAAAGCAATACGAAGATATTGAAAAGGCGTACGGTGAATATAGCGCAAACGACACGACCGAGTGGGGTATGTTGATTGTACAACGCTCGAAAATTGATGCGGTAGGCGATTTGACGGCGGAAAACGTATTCGGTTATGATAGCGAATCCAAAACGGACGACAACGGAACGCGTAAATACTACTGGACGAAAGACAGCGACACTACGAAAAACTGGGCAACCGACGCCATCGGCGGCATCGTTAAGAACGTTGACGAAGCAAACAAAGTTGCAAACGGCAAATCGATGTTCACGCCCACCCGTTATGATAACCTTGATGCGTTGAGTAAAAATCAATGGAACACGCTTATCAACAAAAACTTGTCGATTGACGGCAAGGCTGGTGCGGCATATTACGTAATTTCGGGGTATTTGAATATTCCCGACGGTCAACTTGCTGCAAATAGAGCAACGGAATTCGTTGGTCGCGCGTACGTAAGATATATAGATGAAGCGGGCAAAGTCATTTATAAATTTGCCGATTATGCGGAAGGGGATATCGATAACAACTCCCGTTCTATGACCTACGTTGCGCAAAAATACTTGGAAAGCGACGAAAAGAAGGCGGCGGAAGACAAAATTTACGTTGACGACACGACAACGCAAATCAGCCATAAGCAAAACAACACGGTTGACGAATTTATCGATTGGAACGCAAAGACGGGTTATTCGATTGAATACCATTTCGTCGATGCGGACGGCTTGTCGATTATGCCCACCGTTGTTGGCGAAGACGGAAACGTAATTTCGCCTTATACCGTCGTGGTAGATGCGGCGGAATGCAACTACACGGTAGGGCAACTTATCGAAATGTCCACGTTCGAAATCATCGACATGAGCATGAGCACCGATTTGAAATCGGTTGTAGAACAATACGGCTCGCAAATCGACTGGTATAACCCGTCCAAGATGACCGTTTCCAACGCTTATGCAAACGGTAGGACGGTGTTTAAGCTTTACTATGCAAATGATGACTACGTAAACGCAGCAAACGATTACGACGTACTTTGCGAATATGGTACGTACGATATAAACCCTGCTGTTGCATGGCACTACGAAACTGATATTTACGCAGGTTCGACGGATAGAAGTTATGCACAATACGACAAGGCGTACACCCTTCAAGACGACACCTATCGTCCCACCTATTGTGCTGAACACGCATTTGAAGACTGTGTACATACTTGTGATAAAGTAAACTGTAAGAGCCCTAACCACAACCACGTTTCGCATCAAATCGACACGAAGCTTTACAACAACACGTTGTTGTTCTCGGCGCAAGATGCTTTGAACCCCATGCAGTTTAACGCTGACGGCACGTATTTGTCGGGCGGTATCAACTTTGCCGATTACGAATACGTTCTCCTTCGTTTCTATTCGACGATTGGCGGCGTGACGATGAGCTTGATTTCCGGCTCGACGGTTACGGCAAACGGTGATGTTTTGCCTGTGACGACGGGCGTAAACTATGAAATCAAAAAGGGCTGGAACCGTATCAAGCTTGACGGTGAAATGTTGCAAGACGTTATCACCGCATACGCAAAAGCGGGCGGCGGGAAAGACGCGCAAGGCAACCCTATCCCCGGCCTCATGAAGGACGATGAAGTAAATGCTCGTTTGGCGGTTTACGCGCCTTATAGAAACGGACAATACTTGCAATTTATCGTAGATGATACGGCAAAATACGGCGCAGAACATCAATTGATAGATGCGGTTGATTGGACGTTGTACGTGGACACGACGATCGGCGTTAAAGACCGTGATTATAAGAAACACGTATCTTATGGTGGCTTTGAAGAATTCACCAACGCTGACGAGATTGTATCTCCCGAAATGTTGGCATCTATCAACACCGACATGAAATACGTATATGAAGGCAAGAAATCGTTGAAGCTTGTGGATATTCGTAACGTAGATGATGGCGGTTGGACGGCGATTGATATTAAGCTTGAAAAGGACGGCGAGCCGATTACGCTTTCCGAACTTGCCCAAATGGAATTTTCCTTCCAAATTTATACGACGTGCGAACTTATCATTTGGTTTGGCGGGTGTGTATGGACGGATACGCAACCACTTAAAGTCAATGAGTGGAATACGATTCGTATGAGCGGTTGGCGTATGGTTGATGCGACGTTGAACATCGCAAAAGACCACGTTGCATACGACGAAAAGACGGGCATTATGCGTATCTACTTTGCGGAAATCCCGTACGGTCAATCGGAAACCATTTACATCGACAACATTACGGCAACGTACGTAAACGCGCACGACAACGTAATTGAGTTGGACGATTTTGTTACGTTGCCTACGAGAACGGAACTTCTTTCCGCACCGGAATTTATTACAAACATGTATGCGATTAACGGTGATAATCATTCGATTGACGACCCTGCAGACGTAGAAAACGTTCCTTATTGGTTTGCGATTGACGAAGAAGTAAACAACGTTAATTCGAATTTGGTATATAGCTACGAAGTAAAGAAAAATAATCAGTTATCTACCTATATAGACTTCGGTAAAGAAAATGGTAGACAACGTTATCGCGAACACTCGATTGGTAATATGCTCGATTTCTATGCAGTACGTGCGGTAGAAACGAATACAGAAACAGGCGAAAAGAGATACAGCGATTGGACGTATTACGAATGGGACGAAGCGAAGGAAGGAAGTTTGTGGAACAACTACGTTGTTTTGTATGACCTCAATCATGCTGATACGGAATTCGCTACACCTGTTGTCACCCTGTTGGAAAATGGCGTAGTGTATTGGACGACTGCTGCAGGCGCGGATAATGGTTATGCTTGTTATATCAACGGTGTAAGAGCGTATGACACGCACAGAACGCAAGCGTTCCTTAACCATGGCGATTCCTTCTCCGTTCGCGTTATTACGACGGATAAGAAAATGGCAAGCGCTCATACGAAGCCTGTCGTATATAAAGGCGAAGCGGTAGGTGCGACGGTTACGGAAGCACAAAGATACTACAACGAAAACGGTCAACATACCGACGAAAAAACGCAACAAAAATACGATATTGTTTACGTAGAAAAGGGCGAAAGCATTTACGATGTAGCAATGGCGCAAAGCGAAGCGTTTAAGGAAGTTGCTCGTATCCCGAGCACGGCAAGCAGTGGCGGTTACGCTTGGAAACTTACGCTCGGCTCGACGAGATACGGCGTATTCTTGTTGCCTCTTACCATTGGCGGTCAGCCTTTGACGAATCAGCAACTGCTCGCGGCGGATTACGTGGACTTGTTGGTATATGCAGGGGCAAACAACAAAGCAGGGGCATATTTAAGCTTCAACGGTACTGTTCCCCCCGCGGACGAGTGCAGACTCACCCCCGGTCAATGGAACACCATCCGTGTTTCGACGAAAGAGATGTACCAAGTAATTCAAGAGTACAAAGCGTCTGCCTCGTCAAGACTTGGGCATACCTCTGCGCCGTACACCAACGGCAATAGCCCTTACGACGGCTCGCCTTTGGCTCGTCTTTGCGGTTATGCCCTCTTCCAATTCTCCGATGCAAACGAAGGGGACTATTGGATTATCGACAAGGCAAGCCTTGTGTACAATTCGGAAACGTATCGTTCGAACAACGCTTCCTATTGGCATACGCAACAAGATTACGGCACGATGCCTATTTCGGCGTACAACTCTATTCCTCCTAAATCGGGCTATTTCGCAGATGCAATTGCCGACTTGACGGCAAAAAGAGATAAGGAAACGGATCCAGATAAGAAGGCAGAGATTCAAGCTTCCCTTGACAATATCCAAATGATGGACGATTTGTTAAGTAAGTACGATTCGCTCAACCACGAAAGCTTGCTTGATTTCTACGTTGAGTGTGGCGTTAACACGATGATGGGCTTGTACGATTACGCAAACTACTCTCTACCGGGGCATGATTTCGTAATCAATATGCTTAACGAGTGTGCAGAACGCGACATGGCGTACTTGATTGCTTGGATGGGCGGCACGACGTTTACGGAAGAATTGCTTGAAAGCCAAGATGCAGCCCTTATGAAAGAGTGGCTTTTGGAATACGCTACGTACGCGGCGTTTGCGGGCATTATGCTCACGGACGAACCGGGCGCAGTTGCCTACGACAATATTGTAGAAGCGCGTGAAGCGTTTGAAAAATATTGGGGCGAAGATGCGTTGTATCACGTAAACCTCTTGCCGAACTGGGCGGGCGTAGACGCTTTGCTTAACTTCAAGAACCCCGATATGGTAAGTTGGTGGGAAGGCGGCTACACGTATGAAAAGTACGTACAAGAATATATCCGTACTTATAGTCCGCAAGTCCTTTCCTTCGACGTATATCCTATCGTTGGTAACGAACAAGCAAAAATTGGCACGTTGCTCAACCCTTGCGATTTGAGTGATAATGATCACGTTGGTGTCAATAGCACGATTTTCGCAAGCAATGCTATGGCTACGGAAGGTACAACGAGCTTGCAGGTTAAGTTGGCACCAGGTGACTACTTTAACCTCGGTACGCGAGGTTTGACATACGCGCAAATGACGGACTTGTACCATGCTATTTATGTCGATATTTATAATGGCGGCAACCCCGTAACCTTGAGCTTCCACAATAATGACACGATTACCGTTCAAAAGGGATGGGGCACGTATGAAATTTCTGTGCACGTCAACGCGGCTATTGCAAACAACAACTGGGGTTATATCTATATAACGAATGCTTCGAGTGAAACGGCTGTTCTTAACTTTGATAACGTACGTGGCGTTACGTCGGTTGGTTCGCAAAGATATTTGCGTAAAGGTTATTTCCAAAACCTTGCAGTTATCCGCAACGAAGCGTTGAAAGCGAATATTCCTTTCTGGACGTACATCCAAACGACGTCGTGGTATCAAGGTGGTTTCTTGCCTACGGAAGAAGAACTTCGTTGGAACGTAAACACGGCGCTTGCGTATGGTGCAAAGGGTATCCAATACTTCACGGGCGTTGTGCCTTACGATGCGGGTGGAGAAAGCTTTGCCGGTGGTTTGTTCGATCAAAACGGCAACCGCACGAACGTTTACTACTACGCACAACGCGCGAATATGTTCATCCAAGACATCGACCATATCTTGATGAACTCGCGTAGCATGGGTGTTATGTATGCGGGATCGATTCCTAGTTTTGCAACTGTTCACGGCAGCGATTTGTACACGCCGTTGACGCAAGAAGAAAACTTGGCGGAAATCCCTACGCTTGGTAAGTTGACGAATTATCGTGAGTGCGTACAAGTAGAAGGTAATATCCTTGTTGGTTGCTTCGATTACAACGGCAAGACGGTGTTGTACGTCGTTAACAACTCTATTGTAGACAACGATATTTCTTTGGATAACAACTTCACTCGTTTGTATTTTGGTGCAAATACGAGCGGCCGCGTATATGCGTCGAGCGATTCGCAAGCGTATATCGATTTGGTAGATAGCTCGCATACGACGTTGGAAAAAATTCCTATCAAGGACAACACTACGTTTACGAGCGACTTTGCAAACTCGTTGCTTATCCGTGCTTTGAGACCTGGCGAAGCGTTCCTTGTAGAATTGGACTAAAAAACAAAAATAAAACGCCACGGCTTAACTGCCGTGGCGTGGGGAAACCCGAAAGGGTAAATTATTTAGAAAATACTTCGTTTCTAAAACGATTGCGGTAATCTTTAGGAAGCTCTTTCATCACTTGCGTAAAGCTTTTGGTGAAATGAGAACTATCGTAAAATCCACAATCTTGCGCTACGCGCGCGATAGAATAATTTGTCGTGCGAAGCAAATCGCAAGCTTTCTCAATGCGGATACGCATTAAATAGACGGCGGGCGTACATTTGCAAAGCACGGAAAATTGTTTGAGAAGGGACGAACGGGACATATTTGCAATCTTGCAAAGGTCGGTGACGGTCACGCTTCCGTTGTAATTCTTTTCAATATAAGTAATCGCACGCAACACGCTTGGCGTATCGACGAACACGTTTTTAGAAGTTTTCACTTCACTTGCGCTCATCGTTTTGGCGAGGTCGGCAATCATGTTAAGAATTTTCAAACATTTATTGCCTTCCATAAGCGTACCCGATTCGGCAGCAAGGCTCATTTGCGAAAGCTTGTTCATTTCGTGGAGATAATAAACGAAATCGTTTGGCGAAAGAGACGGGAACAGCTTGAAATTGTTTTCCTTACGCAGCGTTGGCTCGATTTGGAACAAAAGCGAAAAGCCGTACGTTTCTTTGAGAAGAGAATCATATTTTTCCATAAACTCGCTTGAAAGAGCAATATGAAAGACGGTGAGTTTTTTCACTTCTTCATATCCGTGCTTATAATCGGGCGGAATCACGAACACGTCACCCGTTTTAACGGGGAAACTGTTCTCACCCAAATAATGCACGCCTTCGCCTCCCGTCACGATGTTGAGTTCGTAAAAGGAATGCGAGTGCATATACAAAGGAAAATCGTTTTCGTGAAAATACGTAATTGCGTGGATATGTTTATGCAAGTCCCCGTGAATATGGAAACGGTGCTTTAAGACGTCTTGGAAATGATAGACGGAAGTGCTGTGTTCTGTTTGTACAAAGTTATTCATAAGCCTTTTCCTTTTGTAAAATGGTTATAAGTGAATTGATTATAGCATATTTTACAAAAAAAGGCAACGATTTTACAAAAAAAAGATTAAAAAATCGATGGAGATTTAACAATATGGCAAAGAGTAAAGTAAACAAAAGAAAAGTACTGTATTGGTCTGTAGGTTTAGTACTTGGTATTTACGCGTTATCCATGTTGATTCCTTGTTGGTTCCTTGTAATCAACTCTTTTAAGGAAGCATCGGACTACACGGGTTCGCTCTATAAAGACGTCACCAACGCCTTTGGTCTTCCCCGTGAGTTCACGTTTGAGCAATACAAGGTAGCGTCTAAAGAATGTGCCAAGCTTGCTGCGCCCATTTATAAATTGTACTTGAACTCGATAATCTTTACGGTAGCAAGTACGCTTTTGGCGACGATTGCGACGGTTATCACGGCGTATGCGTGCGCAAGATTTAAGTTCCGTGGACAAGGCATCATCCTTGGCATCGGCGTTGGCGCGCTCGTTTTCCCCGACTTCGGTTCGGCATCCGTAATCTATAAGTTCTACCACGCAACGGGCTTGCTCAACACGTGGGGCGTACTTTGGCCAAACTTGAACCCCTTCGGTTTGATGTTCCTTATCGTGTACAGCCAGTTTAGAACAATTTCGGCAACGTACGCAGAAGCGGCGAAGATTGACGGCGCAAGCGAATTCCGTATCATGCTTCAAATCATGATTCCCATGATTAAGGGTACGGTAGGCATGATGGTCGTTATGTCGGCAATCGGTTCGTGGAACAACTACTATACGTCTTGGATGTACTTGAGAAGCTATCCCACGATTGCACTCGGTATGTACGAAATTACGCAAAACCCCGGCGTTGACAGACCTATCGTCTGCGCAATCATGGTGCTTTGTATCATTCCGCTTGTCGTATTGTTCGTAAGCATGCGTGATACGATTATTTCCAACACCGCTGCGGGCGGCTTGAAAGGTTAATAGAGGAGGACGAAAAGATGAAAGCATGGAAAAAAGGTTTATCGTTATTGCTTTGTTCGTTGATGTTGGCAACGCCGCTTATGGCTTGCAACACGGCTGATGGCAACGACGAAACGTTGAACAAAGACACGGGCAACACTTCCGATGCAACGGACGTTGCAGGCAACGAAATTACCCGTCCCGATTACTATCAACCTCCTCACGAATTCCGTTGGGTTGCGTACAGTACGCCCCCCAATGCGAACGTAGGCTCGGAAGGTACGCCGTATGAAGGCAATCCCAACTACAACACCGTAGAACATTGGCAAACGATGGCAGATTGCGGTTTCAACTACGCAACGCCTATTCACTACGATATTACGGATGAAGACAAGGAATTGACGCTTGCAAACGCCGAAGCAGTTGGCGTGAAAGTGCTTTTCCCTTCCACCGATAAAACCAACCCCGACAGCTTGGGCTACATAAGCGACCAAGGCGGTTCGTATCAAGAAGCGTATAACAGAATTAAGAGCAATGAAAACGCAATCAAAGCTCGTTATGAAAAGTTCATGAAATACGAATCGTTTGCAGGTATCTTCGGTTGCGACGAACCTGATGCAACGAAGTTTGAAGCGATTGCAGCCGCGCAAGACTGGTTTGAAGATAACTATCCTCAATACGAATTCTACGTAAACTTGTTGCCTGAATATGCGTCGAACGAACAACTCTTCGGCTCGTTAAACGGTCAACCTGGTTATCAAGATTACGCCGACCACATCGCTCGTTTCTGCGAAACGGTTAACCCGTACATTTTCAGCTACGACCACTACTGCTTGAAGGATAACGGTACTTACTACAACGGCTTCTTCTACAACCTTGCAGTTGGCGCAATCAACGTAAAAGCACTTGAAGAAGCGTATGGTTGGGAAGTTCCTTTCTATATCTACCTTCAATCGATGGGCTTTGAATGGAAAGCGGAAATCAACTACTACGAACAATGGGCATGGCAAGTTTACACTTCTCTTGCTTATGGCGTAACGGGTATCCAAACGTTCAACTACTGGCCGCACATGGCGTCTATCGGTAACGGCAACGCACCTATCTCCGATGCAATTGTAGATAGACAAGGCAACCCCACGAAGATTTACGATTTCGTTAAAAAGACGATGGATGACATCGATGCAATGGACGAAGTTTATCTTAATTACGATTGGGATCATGCTTCTGCATGGCACGACGCCTCCAAAAATAAGAGTGGACTTTTGAAGGGCTTGGAAGGCTGGGAAGGCTACGTTGGCGACGACGGTAAGAGAGTTCGTGGTTATACGGACATCAGCGGCATCAGCACCAACCAAGAAATTCTCATCGGTGAATTCTCGAATAGAGATAACGGCGACCAAAAAGGCTACATGGTATCCAACGCAAGTGACGTAAACGGTTTGTCCAGCCTTGGTTATTTGAAGCGTAACAAAGACGGCTCGTTTACGTATCCCGATAAAGTTGCAGGCTATACGGCAACGGTAAGCCTTACCTTTGCAAGCAACGTATCGGCGGTTAAGTTGTACGCACCCGGAACCAACGGCGTAGCGCAAACGATTACCTTAAACGGCGGCGTGGCAACGTTCACGATTCCCGTAGGTGAAGGCTACTTCGTAGTTCCCGTATATAACAGTTAAGCAAAACAGTAGAAGGAGAAAGACACGATGAATAAAAGAATAATGACAAAAATTGGTTCTTTGGCTCTTGCAAGCATGTTGGCTGTTCCTTTCTTCACCGCTTGCGGTGACGAAGGGGCGCAAAAGCCCAGCGCACAAGTTGGTAATGCAAACGCAGAATACAACTTGAACGTTTACGTTTACGAAGCAGGTTTCGGTATCGGTTGGATTGAAGAAGCAGCGAAAAACTTCTGTGCAAAATACACCAACTACAGCGTAAGCATCGTCAGCGACGCGGGCATGTTCGACCAACTCCAAACGGAAATCGACGCAGAAAACTGTCTTGCAGACGTTGCGCTTATCGACGATAACGATTATGGTTTGCTTGCTTCCAACGGTAAGCTTGCGGACTTGACCGATTTGATGAACGCACCCCTTCCTGAAAGCGATACGTTGATTAAGGATGTTATCCCTCAAGCCCATATGGATTATAGACAACTTGGCTTGGGAGCTGAAGCGAAGTGGTATGGTGTTCCTTGGCAAGATCAATGCGCACCTGGTATCATTTATAATAAGAAATATTTTGACCAACATAACCTCCAAATCCCCACGACGATGGACGAATATTTTGCTCTTTGCAATCAAATCCTTGACTTGGGCGATATGGCTCCGCTTGTATATTGCGGTGCGGAAGACGGCTATGCAATGGTTCTTCCTAATCAATGGCTTATCGAATACTACGGCTACGAATACATGACGGAAACCTTCTTCAAGTATGACAACTGGCAATACTATGAAGCAACGGAAACGGGCAGACAAAAAGCGTACACCACGCTTGCAAGAATGTTGAGAGGCGAAGATAGCCAAAGAAGATCGTATGCGCTTGCTGGTAGCGAATCCATGAGCTCGACGGTTGCGCAACAAAGATTTATCTCGGCTGACCCTAAAGCTGCAATGTACATTTGCGGTCCTTGGCTTCCTACGGAAGAAGCAACCAAGCTTAACGACTTGGGTGAAACGTTTGAATACGGCTTCTTCGGTCTTCCCCACATCAACTCCAACAAGAAAGACGCATCGGGCAACGATTCTTCCAACGTTCGTTATTCGCTTGCTTCCAACTCCTTGGTAGTTCCCAAGACGAGTAAGAACAAAGCGGGCGCAAAACTCTTCATCGCTGAATTGTATGCTAACGCAAGCTTGACCGATTTCGTTGAATCGAACTGTGGTGTAAGCCGTCCTATGACGTTCACGCCTGACGTATCTGGTATCAACACCTCGACGAACAAAGGCGCATTTGCAAAACAAGTTTACGATTATTATAAGGGTTCTGCAGAAAATCCCACGCAAATGGTTTACGAAGTTTCCACGGCGAAGATGGCTGGTAGATTAGCACCTTGTATGTTCGGTGGTGAAAACCAACACATCGTTCGTGACGTAATCGCAGCAACGAGCTATTCGGATGCACGTGCAAAAGTAAACGGCGCGGCAAAGAACGAAACGGAAAAAGTAAAGAGCTACTGGGATTTCAACGCAAACAACTGGAAAGCAATTTACCTTAGATAAGAAAGAAAAGTAATAAAGGAAAGTTTATTATGGAAAACAATCAATTTTTTGAAAGTGTAGAAATTAGCGACGGCGCAGCGCCCGTGGCTGAAAAATCCGCACCGATAAGAAAGAAACCGCGCGGTAAATATGGCAACCCTTTTGGGGTTAAAATCTTCATCCTTTGCCTTTTAATCGTGCCTTTGATTACCTTCGCAATCTTCGTTGTGTATGGTAACTTGGGTGGCTTGGTGCAAGCGTTCTTCACGTTGAAGAGAGGCTCGGACGGCTATACGCGCGTGACGTTTATCGGTTTTGAAAACTTCAAGACGTTCTTTAGAGAAATCAACGACGGTTCGCACGGTGGTATTTCGGTTAAGCAAATGATTGTAAACTCGTTTGCATACCTTTTCCTCGTTATGTTCATCTCCGTGCCCATTTCGATTGTCGTTTCTTTCTTCATCTATAAGAAAGTACCCGGCAATAAACTTGCTATCGTGCTTTTGTACATGCCCAACATCCTTCCTGCATCTATCCTTGCAGTTTACTGGGAATCGCTTATGGACCTTAACCAAAGCGGTGTGCTTGCAAAGGCGCTCAACTGGCTGTTAGATTATCCGCTCGATAACAATAGATGGATGACCACGCAATCGAATTTAAGATTGTACATATACACCGTTTACTTTGGTTTCGGTTATAACGCAATCTTGATTTGGGGCGCAATGAACCGTATCCCCGAAGAACTTGTAGAAGCTGCAAACCTTGACGGTGCAAGCTTGCTTAAAGAATTCTGGAATATCACGATTCCCGTAATTTGGCCCACCCTTTCGATGGTACTCGTGCTTACGTGGATGGTGCCTTTCGGCGTTGTAAACCAACCTCTAATGCTCGACCAAACCGGTAAACACGGCACAATGACTTGGGGTCTATACATGATGGTCACCATTACAGGCGGCGCAACCGGGCCGTACTACGCTTCGGCGCTTAGTATTTTGGCTGCATGCGTATCCTTGCCTACCACGCTCCTTATCCGTAAGGCGCTTGATAAGGTTTACCCTGTAATCGAAGTATAAAAGGAAAAATTACACAAGAAAAACCGAAAAACAATCGTGTTTTTTCGGTTTTTCTTACGTAAAAGGAATAAGGGATTATTATGTCGGACAATGCCTTTAAGAAACTTGGCGTAATGCTTGATTGTTCAAGAAACGCCGTACTCAACAAACAATCTTTTTGCCGTATGGTGGATATCCTGTCGGCGCTTGGCTACAACTTTATCCGCCTTTACACGGAAGACACCTACGAAGTGGAAGGCGAACCCTATTTTGGGTATATGCGTGGTCGATACACCCGTGAAGAATTGCGTGAAATGGACGCGTATGCGAAATCGAAGGGCTTGGAGCTTATTCCTTGTATTCAAACGCTTGCGCACCTTAATTCCATTTTCCGCTATGCGGAATATTACAAAATCAACGATGCGGACGATATCTTGCTCGTTGGTATGCAACGCACGTACAAATTGATAGACAATATGTTCCGTTCGCTTGCGGAAAGCTTCACCAGCCGCAGCGTGCACATCGGCATGGACGAAGCGTTCAAGCTTGGTAGGGGCAAATATCAAGACAAACACGGCGCACAGCCCTCGGAAGAGATTATTCGTCGCCACCTTGATAGAGTGCTCAAAATCGCCGAAAAATACGGCTTTACGTGCGAAATTTGGGGGGATATGTACCTCCGCGCAGCGTACGGCGACGTTTTCCATTTCACGAAAGACGACTCGGAAAAGGTGAAAAAGCAAGTTCCTCAAAACTTGCGCTTGGTTGCGTGGGATTATTACCACACGGATACGGCGTTCTACGAAACGCTTATCGACAATTATAAAAAACTTTCGGACAAAGTCGTGTTTGCGGGCGGCGCTTGGGCATGGCTTGGTTTTTGTCCCAACAATCGATACAGCATCGAAGCTTGCGAAGCATCGGTGGCGGCTTGTCGAAAGAAAGGGATTGAAGAATATTGCTTGACCGTTTGGGGTGATAACGGTGGCGAGTGCTCGCCCTTTGGCGTTCTTCCCACCATCTTTGCGGTGGCGCAATTTGCCAAGGGCAACTTTAACGAACCGCTTGTAAAAGAGATGTTTAGAGAATACGTAGGCATCGAATACAACCTTTTCACGGCGTTGCAACTTCCCGATAAATACCACTCGAAAAAGAACAAATCGGACACGTACACCGCTTCTAAAACGCAGTTGTACAGCTCGCCTTTCTGCGGCGTGTTCGATGCGATTATCCAAGAAGGCAAGGCGGAAAAATTCTATCGTAAAATATCCGCTACGCTCAAACAAGGGGAAAAACACCCCGAATGGGGATATCTCTTCACCGCTATTCGCGCGCTTTCGGACGTGCTTGAAGTGAAGTTTGAACTGGGCGTAAAGACAAGACGTATTTACAAAGAAGGGGATAAAGAAGCTCTTCGTGCCTTGGCGCAAACCGATTATGAAGAAGTTATCAAGCGTGTGCAAATCTTCTACGACGAATACGAAAAATGTTGGCTTCGCGAGAAGAAACCGCACGGCTTCGACGTACAAGCAGAGCGTTTGGGCGGGCTTATGCAACGTATGGCGCATTGTAAAAAACGCTTGATTGATTATGCCGACGGTAAGATAGAGAATATTCCCGAGTTGGAAGAAGAACTTTTACCGCCCCTTGGCTATAAGCATATCAAAGGTATTTTGATGAATATTCACAATCAAATTTATACGGTGAACGTGACTTAATAAAAGACGAAATAAAAAAGCAGGACTTGTAAGCAAGTCCTGCTTTTTATTTGATAAAATTATTTTTGAAGGGGCAATTCTTCCGCAGGGTTTATCATATCGAACAGCTTGATAAGCGTTGCCGAGATAGGGAAGCTTACCAAAACGATGATGATACTCAAAAGCACTTGGGGAAGAGTGAACTCTACTGCCGACCAACCGTCGAAGACGATTTCGCTCAAAATGGGCACGGAAACGACGATGATACAAAGCGCCGCCGTCAATAAGAACAAGGTTGCACGAATGACGTTGAAGGGCTGACAAATGCGGTACAACATAACAAGCCCGCAGAAGGTAAGGGCAATCATCATAAGCGCATCGTATTCCAGCGTAGGATCGCCGTTTACGACAAACCCGAACTTCTCGCCGATAGGCAATTCTCTAATGGCGTAAATGGTCAATATGCCAAGCGCCATTGTGATTGCGCCGGGGATTGCACGGCTTAAAACGTAGGGGATAAATTTGCCTTTTACACGCTCGCTGTTCGGTTGCAACGAAAGCACCATGGACGGGATTGCGCTGATACAGAACTCGTATAAGAGCATGTTGTTCGTCTTGAAGAAATACTTGTTTTGAATACCCAAACAAACCACCGAAAGGATAAGGATGAGTAGGGTTTTCATGATATACAAGGATGCGGAGTTCTTGACGTTGTTGATAACTCGTCTGCCTTCGTTTACAATCTTGGGCATGGACGAGAAATTGCTGTCCTGCAATACAAGGTTGGAAACGTTTCTTGCCGCTTCGCTGCCCGAGGCAACGGATACGGCGCAGTCCGCTTCTTTCATGGCAAGGATATCGTTTACGCCGTCGCCCGTCATGGCTACGGTGTGCCCCGCTTGCTTAATGGAACGGATAAGGATAGCCTTTTGTTCGGGCGTCACACGGCCAAACACGGTGTATTGATTTGCTGCATTTTCCACTTCGATGTCGGAAAGCCCTTCCAAGGAAATGAAAAGGGAAGCGTTTTTGATGCCCGCACGTCTTGCAACTTCGGAAACGGTGACGGGGTTGTCACCCGAAATAACTTTGACGGCTACGTCGTTTTCTTTGAACCAACGAATGGTGTCAACGGCATCGGGACGGATATTATCCGAAAGGGTAATGATTGCCGCCGCCTTCAAGCCTACGGGAATCTTTTCCCCTTGCAACTGTCCAACGGAGTGTGCGATAACCATTACACGCAAGCCCATTTGTGCGTATTGTTTTACAATCTTATCCACACGGGTGGGCATGGGTTTTAATACGAATTCGGGTGCGCCGAGTACGAACGTGCCCGCACCTTCAAAGGACACGGCGGAGAGTTTTCTCGCCGACGAGAAGGGCAGCGTAGCGATAGGCGTAAGTGCCGTAGAGTGACCAAAACGCTCGTACAAAGCGATGGAAGTTTGGTTGTTATCTTCCAAGGAAGCGAGCATAGAACCGATGATTTCGTCGATGCCAAACTCGGTGGGGTTGTTCAAAAGGATACAATCGCTCACCTTCATACGTCCGTCGGTAATCGTGCCCGTCTTATCAAGGCAAAGCACGTCAACGCGCGCAAGCATTTCAAGCGAGTACATGTCTTGCACCAAGGTGTTGTACTTAGCAAGACGAATCATACCCGTGGAAAGGGCAACGGTGGTGAGAAGGAGCAAGCCCGATGGAATCATACCGATTACGACGGAAGCGGTCGATTGAATCGCTTCGCTGACAATCAAATCCCCCGAGAACAAGTTTTTCCAAAAACCGCCGCGAAGGGCAAGGTTTGCCCAAGCGTTTTCCCCGCCGATGGACGGATCACGGAAGTTGTTGAAGAACATCAAAATTGCCAAAGGCACAATCGCCAAACCGATGATTTTGATGAACAACGTAATCGAGTTCATGATTTCGGAGTTGGGCTTTTTATATTTCTTCGCTCTCGCCGTCAACTTGCTGATGTACGTATCGTCGCCGATTTTATCCACACGCACGGCAAGACGTCCGCTAGACACGAACGAGCCTGCATAAACAAAGTCGCCTTCTTCCTTTTTAATGGGTACGGATTCACCCGTCAAAAGCGATTCGTTCAGTTCGGCGTTGCCGTCGATTGCGATACAGTCGGCAGGCACTTGTTGCCCAGCTACGAGAATAAGAATATCGTCGATAACGATTTGTTCGACGGGCAAATCAATTCTCTCGCCGTTTCGCACTGCTTTGGTGATAGGGGAAGATAGGATAGAAAGTTTATCCAGTTTCAATTTCGCCCTAATTTCAAGCACGATACTAAATACGATGTTCACCACGAAGATAAGCACGAATAGGTATTGCGTGACGGGCGCGCGCGCCAAGATAAGCGCAACGGCTGCTATCAAACAAAGGAAGTTGAAAAACGTGCAGATATTGCCAAGGAAGATGCTGCGATAGCTCTTGGAATATTTCTTCGTCGATTGATTGACAAGCCCGTTTTTGGTGCGTTCGTCCACTTGCGCCGTAGAAAGCCCGACGTCGGGATCAGCGCTAAAGCGTTGCACTTGCGTGGCTTGAGGAGCGGGCGTTTTCTTCTTGCCTTTCAAAAAGTCTAACGAGAATTTCTTTTTCTCGATAGGCTTGCTCGTTTCTTCGCTTGCCTTGTTTGCAGGCGGGGAAACTTTTACGCTCTCCTTTTTCAATTTTTCCGTTCCCTTCGCTTGCGAAGGTGCGGATGTAGCCTTTTTCTCTGCCATAAATTTCTCCATTATGCAGTATAGTGTTTCTATTATAGCACACGTATGGTAAAAAGACAAGTTTTTTCGGGAAATTTTACGGGAATTTGATGTGGATAGACGCCTTTTAATTGCAATTACGACAAAAAAGTTGTATAATATTGTTATGATTTGCAAGTCTTTGACTTGCATACTCGCCCACGCGTATAGGGCGAAGAGAATAGGAAGTTCAAAACACGAAACGAGGTGTCGTATGATTGATATCAATCTCATTAGAAGCAATCCCGAATTGGTGAAAGCAAATATCCAAAAGAAATTTCAAGACCACAAGCTTCCGCTTGTGGACGAAGCGCTTGCGCTTGATGCTCGTCGTCGCGCATTGATTGCGGAAGGCGATGCCCTTCGTGCGGCAAGAAACACCCTTTCCAAGCAAGTGGGCGCATTTATGAAAGCGGGACAAAGAGAAGAAGCGGAAAAAGTAAAGGCGCAAGTTAAAGCGGACGCTGATAGACTTGCCGCTATCGAAACGGAAAATGAAGAAGTGGAAGCAGCGCTTAAAAAAGTGATGATGGCTATTCCCAACATCATCGCTGACGACGTGCCCGTAGGTAAGGACGACAGCGAAAACGTAGAATTGAAACGTTTTGGCGAAGCGTTCACGCCCGATTTTGAAATTCCTTATCACCTTGATATTTTGGAAAAGTTGGACGGCATCGACGTTGACTCGGCTCGCCGTACGTCCGGTCAAGGCTTCTATTATTTGACGGGCGACATCGCTCGTTTGCACTCGGCTGTGCTTTCGTACGCTCGTGATTTCATGATTGACAAGGGCTTTACCTACGTTATCCCGCCCTATATGATTCACGGCGACGTCGTTTCGGGCGTAATGAGCTCTGACGAAATGGAAAACATGATGTATAAAATCGAAGGGGAAGATTTGTATCTTATCGGTACGTCCGAACACTCGATGATCGGTAGATTTATGGGACAAATCATCGACGGGGCAAAACTTCCTTTGACGATGACCAGCTATTCCCCTTGCTTTAGAAAGGAAAAGGGCGCGCACGGCATTGAAGAACGCGGTATTTATCGTATTCATCAATTTGAAAAACAAGAAATGATCGTTGTTTGCCGTCCCGAAGAAAGTGACGAGTGGTATGAAAAACTTTGGTGGTACACGGTGGAACTTTTCCGTTCGCTCGATATCCCCGTAAGACAACTTGGTTGCTGCTCGGGTGACTTGGCGGACTTGAAATACAAGAGCTGTGACGTAGAAGCGTGGAGCCCTAGACAACAAAAATTCTTTGAAGTTGGTTCTTGCTCCAACTTGACGGATGCGCAAGCTCGTCGTTTGGCAATCCGTTATAAGGACAGCGACGGCAAAGTGAAGCTTGCGCACACGCTTAACAACACGGTAGTTGCGCCTCCCCGTATGTTGATTGCATTTGTGGAAAACCACTTGCAAGCGGACGGTAGCGTGACGATTCCCGAAGCGCTTCGTCCTTACATGGGCGGCAAGAGCGTGATTAACCCCACGAAATAAAAAATAAAGGGAACGGCAAAACGCCGTTCCCTAATACTGTAAAAGGGATTTATGAGATACTTATTTTTCGATATCGAATGCGCAGGCGTTTTCAAAAACGTAGCCAAAATTTGCGCGTTTGGGTATTGTTTGACGGACGAACAATTTAATATACTCGAAAAGGAAGATATTCTTATCAATCCACAAGGCGGCTTTCATCTCACCGATAGAAAGGGCTCGCAAGGGATAGTTCTTCCCTACAAGTACGAAGATTTTAAGAAATATCCCACCTTCAAAGCGCAAGCGGATAAAATCTACAATCTTTTGCAAGACAAGGATACGTTGGTGGTAGGGCACGCCGTACAAAACGACGTGAAATACCTGAACTTGGAAAGCCACCGTTTTTCCTTGCCTTCCTTTGCTTTCCAGTTTGCCGATACGCAGTTTTTGTACATGAACGTCGTAGGCGATTTTTCCCGTCAATACGGGCTGGGCGCGATTGCCGAACGCTTGGGTGTAGAGTTCACGCCTCACCGTGCGGTGGACGATGCGTACGCAACGATGAAAGTGGCGGCGGCGCTTTGCAAGGCGGAAAATTGTTCTTTGCAAGGCTTGCTTAAAAAATATCAAGTAAAAACGGGCAAGATAGAAAATTACGAAATCACGCAAACGACGTCGGTGGCTTTGGAAGAATACAAGGCGGCTCGTGAAAAGGCGAAAGAAGAAAGGGAACGCGCCCGCGCGCAATTCCATATTTTTGCCGATAAAGAAAAGAGAAAAAGAGCAAAAGACGGCAAGCTGAAAGACAAAACCATTTGTTTCTCGCACGCATTAGAATTGCAAACGGCGCTTGCGAAAAAGCTTTTGAAAGCCGCTTTTGACAACGCAGCGAGAATCACTTACCGCGCGGAAGAATGCGATTTGTACGTATGCTTTGAAACGGAAAATTGTCCCCGCAAAAAATCGGTGCAAGATAGAAACACGCCTATCTACACCCCCGAAAGTTTTGCACAATATTTAGGAGTTTAATTTTGAGTTATTCCCTTCCCCAAAAATTCATCGAAAAAATGCAAAAACAGCTTCCCCAAAACGAGTGGGAAGCATTTTTTGCCACGTATGAAAACAAGCCGTATAAGGGCGTGCGATTGAACCCGCTTAAAGGGGAAAGAGAAGAATTGCAAGCACTTTTGCCCTTCTTGGGAGAGCAAATTGCGTGGGAAGAAAACGGTTTTTACACCGATTTGGAAAAACTTGGTTTTTCGCCTTTTCACGCTGCGGGCGTGTTCTATTCGCAAGAGCCATCCGCCATGTCCGCCGCGCCTCTTTTGGAAGTTAAGGCGGGGGAAAGGGTGCTTGATTTGTGTTCCGCCCCCGGCGGTAAAGGCACGCAGCTTGCTTGCAAAATGCAAGGCAAGGGCTTAATTGTGCTTAACGAGCCCGTGGAAAGCAGAGCGAAAATTCTTCTTCAAAACGTGGAAAGACTGGGGATAAAAAACGCAATCGTCACGTGTGAAACGCCCGAAAAGTTGGCGGAAAAGTTCGTGGGATATTTTGATAAAATTCTCGTCGACGCACCTTGCTCGGGGGAAGGTATGTTCCGTAAAAATGCGGACGAAGCGCTTGCGGAGTGGAGTGAAGAAAACGTGGCGCTTTGCGCGCGTAGACAAAGCCGAATTTTAGATTCGGCAACGAAGATGTTGAAAGCGGGTGGCAAGCTGGTGTATTCCACTTGTACGTTTGCCTACGAAGAAGACGAAGGGCAGGTGCAAGCGTATTTGGAAGCGCACCCGTTTATGCGCCTTGTAAAACAAGAGAAATTGTATCCGCATAAGATAAAGGGCGAAGGGCATTTCGTTGCCTTATTTTCGCGCGAAGACGAGTGCGAAAGCGTGACGATTAGAGAGATGAAATCGAGCGTTTCTTCCGCCACTGCGAAGGTGTACAAGGATTTTGAGAAAGGATTTTTCTTTGCCCCGTTTGCTCAAAACTTGCACGAAGTAAACGGCGTGTTGTACGCCTTACCAGAGGGGGTATTTGACTGGCGTGGCTTGCAAGTGCTTCGTGTGGGCGTGCGACTTGGCGAAGTGAAAAACGGGCGTTTCGAGCCCTCTCACGCTTTGGCAACTTGCGTGAAAAAATCGGAGTGCAAAAACGTAGTGGATTTGTCGCAAGAGGATTTGCGCTTGGATAAATACATGCGTGGGGAAACGATAGAAGCAAATGCGCCAAACGGTTGGTGCGTAGTTTGCGTAGAAGGTTATCCACTTGCGCTTGGCAAAGTGGTAAACGGCGTGGTGAAAAACCATTTGCCCAAAGGGTTAAGACGATTAGGGTGAATTTAGCTGCGTTTGCAATTTATCAACGTTTTTAAGAGATTTGTAAATAGAATAGGGGCGAGCGATGCTCGCCCCTTGTTTTATTTCATTTGGCGGCGTTTTTTGCTTCCATATTATATATAGAAAAAATAACACCGCCTCGGCAATGCTGCCGAGGCGGTGTTTTATGCTTTACGCATCAATTACTTTTTCGATTTCTTATCCTTTTCGGGATAGATACCACGCTTTCTGCGGTTAGCGCTTACAACCTTGCGGATGATAAGGCTTGCAATCGTGAGAAGGAGAACTGCCGCAATCGCAATTGAGCTTGCAAGAAGCCAAGCGTTCGTTTCGTTTTCCGTTTCTTCTTCCTCTTCTTCTTCCGTTTCTTCTTCAACGGCGTCTTTGCTTACAGCCGTTTCCAAAGGCGAGTAGTCAGCGAAGATGGTGTACAAATCGTCGCTTTCAAGATATACAACCGCTTCGGTGTAAGTCGTCGAGTCGTAAGATTCGTAGTAGTCGCCGATGCCTGCTTCGTCAATCGTTTCGTCATAGCGGAAGAACTTCGCCGTGTCGTAGAAGGAGAATACGCTCTTCATCCACTTGTCGCTGCTGTCTACGTTTTTGTCGTAGCCGTTTTCTTTAAGCATCGTTTCCCAAGTGGTGGAGTTAAGCGTTTCGGGCTTCCAAGAATCGAACATTACGTACGAGCCAGCCGCAATCGTTTCGCCTGCGCGTGCGCCGTTCCAAATTTCCAAACGGTAGCTCTTTGCGTTTTCGCCTGCGTGAACGTAGAAGGTTACGGTCACCCAGTCGCCGTTGTTGCCGTCGGTGTTATCAACTGCAATGTGAAGTTCTTTTTCTGCTTGAGCTGCGTATCTAGGGGTGAGTGCGCTTACAGTCGAGAAATCGTAAACCTTCGTCGTGTTGTTGGAGTACGCATAAGCCGATTTGGTTGCTGCGTCATAGCTGTAGAAGGCGATTCTGTCGTTGCCGTCGTGGCGCCAGTTTTCGTTGTATTCGTAATCGGTAGCTAAATCGTCAAGCATAAGGTTCTTGCTGTCTTCGTCGTACTTGTACGCCGAAAGGTTTGCAAAGTATGCTTCCGTATCTACGCCAGCCGCGCCGCTCCAGTTGGGGTTGACCTTGTAAAGGCCGTTCTTTTGAAGCTTGAACGCTACGTCCGATTTTGCGTTGAAGTGTTTCGTATCGGTGGGGTCTTTTGCACAAACGTTGCCGTCTTTGTCGTACCAGTAGATAACCTTGTTGCCGATAGAAAGGGTGTTGTTGTAGTTATCGTCGCTCATATCGATAAGATATACGTGCGCGGTTGCGCCTGCGGATACCTTAACGCGCATGGAAATCGTTGCGTATGCGCTTGCCGAAATGGTGGAGCTTGCGCCGATGAAACCGTACGATTTCGTGCTTTCTTCTGCGTTGTAAATTACAAGGGGTTGCGTGACGTCTTTGCCGATAAGGCTGTCCCACGTTGCGCCCGTGCCACCGATGGCGGTGAGGATATCCTTGTAGTTGTCCGTGTCAGCGTATTGCTTGTTGAGAAGACCAGCCGTCTTCAATTCGTTTGCTTTAAGGTTGCTGCCGCCGCCAACGAACGCGCTGTCGCTGTAAACGCCCGTGTAGTTTTGCGTTTTAGCAAAGCCGTCTTTGATGCTTGCTTGTTGCAACGAACCAGCTGCGTCGAAGCCGCTGTCTACTTGCGTTTCATTTTCAGGAACTTCAATCTTTACAATCTTCGAGTAAGAACCGCTTGCTGCGCAGCTGTATTCAGCTTTGTCAAGCGTCTTCGATTCAAATTTAGCGAACGCTGCAAAACCTTCATGGAAGGTGTCCTTCGTTGCCGTCACCAAACCGGTGGTGGGGCCGAACGAAAGGGTAAGCGTTGCGTTTTGGTCTGCGCCCGTCTTGTTTTCAAAGAAGAATACTACGCGTTGCCAACCGTCGGTGTTCGATTCTTCATCAACGACAACCGTCGTGTCAAGTTTTGCAATTTCTTGCGTGGAAGCGTATTCGTCGTTTTCAAATTCAAGCTTAACGCCTGCGCCCGTGAACGAGTTCATTTCCGACGTCTTCACGTAGAAGGAAAGCGCCGAGTAAACCGTTTCGTCAGCTTTACCTGCAATCGTGATTTCCTTTTCAGCCTTGTAAGCTGCGCCTTTCTTGGAAAGGAAGAGGAATGCGTTCGCATTGCCAAGGAAATCGTCGTCAGCAAAGTAGTTGTTGTAAACTGCCTTTTGCGTAGCATCGCCGTTTGCAAGGTCTGCAAGGTTGTAGAATTGCTTCAAGTCGCTGTTCGTGTCAAGGGGAGCGGTCAAAGCAGGAACAAGCGTACCAACGCCGTCAACCGTGCTGTATTCAACGCCCGACGTGTTCTTTTCGGTGGTAGCCGAAGCGGTCAAGCCGCTTACGTCGTATGCGCTAAAGCCGTTACCAACGTCCGAGAAGTCAAGCGCGAATTTCTTGTTTGCCGTCTTGTTTGCCGCAATCGTCTTTTCTTCTTTGTTGTTTTCAAAGGTGAACGTCGTGTAATCGGCAAGTTCAGCCGCATCGGACGAAACTTCACAAGTGATATCGTCGAAGAAAGCATAACCGTTTACGTATTCTTCCTTGTTCGTACCACCGCTTTGACCAAGACCAAGCACAATCGAGAAGGTGGAGTCCGCAAAGGACGAGCCGCAAAGCACGAAGCTGTATTCTACCCATTCGTCGGAGTTGATGTTCTTAATTTCAAGAGCGTCAAGCGACTTGCTACCAACGCTGTGGTTGATTTGGATATACGCGCCCTTGTTGTACGCGGTCGTATCTTCTTCGTTGTTTGCGGAAGAGCCAAGCAAGTTGCTCGTCTTTACCCAAACGGAGAACTTCGCCGTTTCGCCCATCTTCACCGTAACGGTGGACGTGGACGTGAACTTTTGCGCCGTACCGATATACGTATCCGTTTGCTTTTCGTTGTGGATCATCAAGACGTTGTTGTCCGTCGAACCCGTGCGTGCGCCAGGGTTAGCGATAGCCGTCTTGTTGCCGTCCTTATCTTCAATGAAAGGCAAGTCGTCAACGTCGATGTTGAACGATTCGTAGAATTCAAGGTCGGAAAGGCTGCGATCGTCGTTTGCATCGTTTGCCTTCCACGCTTCGTAATATTCAAGCTTGTCTTTCGTGGTCATGGACGACCATTTTTCCTTCGCTTGTTCTTCCGTCAACGTAGCGGGATCAACGTCGATGCCCGACGTCGTCAAATCCTTCCATTTTTCGGTAGATACGTCGATGACGCCGCTTGCCGCTTCCGAGGAGGGAGCAGTACCGCTCGATACGGAGTTGGTCGATCTCGTCCAACCGCTAACGCTCGTCACGATAGGCTTCGTCGCATCGTAAGAAGCGGAGTTGAACAAGCTGTTCGTAATAAGGTCTTTTTCATTGACGACTTCTTCGGTGTCTTCTTCGGGTTCAGTATCCGTCGTTTCTTCCGTTTCGGTGTCAGCCGTTTCGTCGTCCGTTTTGTCGCAAGATGCAAATACCGTAGCTACGGAAGATGCCATCAAGAGAGACAAGAGCAGTGCAAGAAATTTCTTCTTGCTGGTTATTTCGTTTCCTTTCATACAACCACCTTTTGGTTTTGTTTTTTGCAATTTTGAGATAGGGCGAAACACGCTTTCAAGTGTTCAAACACCCATGCTATATTATTTTAATACAAAATCGATTTATAAGCAAGCGTTTCTCGTGTAAAAAGCGGGAAAAAGTTTGATAAAATGCAAAAAATTACGCAAAATATGGATAGAAGGGAAGTGTTTTTGGAAAAGTTATCCAAAGGATAGGTGAGAAATGGACGAAAGAATATTGCAAAAGAGCAAGCAAATCACGTGCGGGGCGGCGGTGGGGCTTGCCAACGGGTTATTTGGCGGCGGCGGGGGCATGCTTGCCGTACCCCTTTTGAAGGGAAACGGCTACAAGGACAAAGTGGCGCACGCCACCGCAATTTTAGTGATTTTTCCCGTGTCCATCTTTTCCGTTTTTCTCTATTTTCTTCGTGGAATTTACCAGTTATCCGTGCTAATCCCCACGGCAATCGGCGTCACTTTCGGTGGATTTTTAGGGGCAAAGTTGCTGAAAAAATTGCCCGAAAAAGCCGTGAACTACACCTTTGCCATTTTGCAAGTGGTGGCGGGGGCGTTTTTATTCTTTCGCTGAAGAACAAAGCATGGTTTTCACTTGCTTGATTCTTGTCTTTTCGTGATAATACGTTAGGGGATAATTCCCACAACGCAAAACAAAGTTTTGCAAATCACGGCGAAGCCAAATCACGCCAAGGGCAAATCACGACGGCAACGCCGTCAAATCACCTTTTACTTATGTCTTTTTATCTATATATTTTGCTTGGTTTTATAGGCGGGATTCCCGCGGGAATGGGCATGGGCGGCGGTACGCTCACTATCCCGCTTCTCATCATTATAGGGGGCGTGGAACAAAAAATTGCACAATCGGCAAACCTGTTTGCCTTTTTGCCCATGAGTGTAGGTGCATTGAAAATGCACTCGGACAATAATCTTCTCAAAACGGACGGAATATTTTGGATAATTTGCCCCGCTTTTCTTTTCTCGCTTATCGGCGTGAGCGTGGCGGCGCTATTGCCTTCGGCGATTTTGACGAAAGCGTTCGGCGTGTTTTTGGTGGGGCTGGGAATCGTCAGCTTTTATCGAGAGATAAAAGGAAAGAAAAAGGGGTGAGAAGAGAACAAGAAAGCGGTTGCAAGAGGGCAATCGCTTATTTTTGTGAAAATTGTATGGCAAATCGTACAAAAAAATGACTACTTTTTGTAAAAAACGAAAAAATTTGGAAAAAAGTCAAAAAAAATCGGAAAAGACTATTTACAAATTTGCATTTGTATGGTAAACTATGGGAAAGTGGAAAATGGGGCGTAATGTAAACGATTGTTTACAAGCACGCTTTTCATACGGAGAAAAGAAAAAAACACAAAGTCCTTGTTTAGGACATAGCATTTTTGTGAGGTAAAAAAGTGGAGAAAGTAGGCATTATTGATTTGGGTTCGAATACGGCAAGACTCGTCATCGTGGACATGTTCACGGACGGGCATTACGTTGTCGTAGACGAATTAAAAGAAAGCGTTCGTCTTGGTCAAGACATGGACAGAGACGGCTTTTTGAAACCGCAACGTATCGCAGAAACGATTCGTACGCTTAAGATGTTCAAAAGGCTTTGCGACGCAAGAAAGGTGGACCGTATTATTGCAGTTGGTACGGCGGCGGTTAGACGCGCGAAAAACCAACGCTCGTTCTTGGACGAAATCCAAGTTTCGTGCAACATCACTATCCGTGTTCTTTCCGAAGAGGAAGAAGCGGTGCTCGTATATCGTGGGGTTATCAACTCGATGGAAGCGCCCAAGGGCTTGATTTTGGAAATCGGCGGGGGCAGCACGAAGATTATTTATTACAATAGAAGAAACTTGCTTAATTATGCAAACTTGCCTTTCGGTGCGGTGACACTCACCGATTTGTTTGCAAACGATGCAACCCCTGAAGAAGCGGCTCGTCACGTAGAAGAATTCTTCACCGAACAACTTAAAAAGTTGCCTTGGCTTGCGGAAGTCGATCCCGAAACGCAAGTAATCGGCGTGGGCGGTTCGTTTAGAAACTTGTTCAAGATTACCAAACTCGTTAGAAAATATCCTTTGGATACGCCGCACAATTTCCGTTTGCCGACGGAAGACTTTACGTCCATTTACGACATGCTTCGTGTGTTAGACGTGGACAAGCGTAAGAAGATTAAAGGGCTTTCGCCCAAGCGTGCGGACATTATGCCTGCGGCAATGGCTATCGTAAAATCGTTTATCGATTACATGAACGTACAAGAATTTGCAATTTCCGGTTGCGGACTTCGCGAAGGGCTTATGCTCAACCAAGCAATGCCTATCACGATGGAAAAACCTATTTCCGACGTGCTTGGCTACAGCTTGGAAACGCTTGTGAAATATTACGAATGTGACGAAAAGCACGTAGAACACGTTATGCAGCTTTCCGTACAGCTTTTCAAACAACTTCGCGTATTGCATAAATTCTCTCGTCAATACTTGAAAGTATTGAAAATTGCGGCAAGTTTGCACGATTGCGGGGAAAGATTGAAATATTATCAACACGCTCGTCACAGCTGGTACACCATTTTGCAATCGTCTATTTACGGCGCGTCGCATAGAGAAATCGTGCTTGCGGCGTTCGTTGCAGGTTGCCATAACCGTGAAGAAGTGCCCCTTGTAGAATGGATGAAATACAAAGACCTTGTGACGGAAGAAGACCTTGATGCCGTGAAGAAGCTTGGCGTACTTTTGCGTATTGCGGAAAGTTTGGATAGATCGCATTGTGGCGTTGTCACGGGCTTGAACTGCGACGTGTTGGGCGATTCGGTTATCATGAAGACGGAAGTAAACGGCGATGCAGCGCTTGAAATTCGCGATGCGACGGCGGCGAACCCCGAATTTAAGAGAGCGTTCAAAAAGACGTTGGAAATTTTGTAATAAAGGCATAGGAAGCAGCCGCTCAACAAGGGCGGCTTTCCTTTTTTTGAGCTATGAAATGGATTTTAGCAAGCGCTTCGCCCCGCCGTAAAGAACTGTTTGGCGAAGTGGTGGAAAATTTTGAAATCATGATTGCAACGGGCGAAGAACGGGCGGAAAGCGATTGTCCCGAAACGCTCGTCAAAGCGCTCGCAACGCAAAAGGCGGAAGAAGTGGCGGCGCTGCCCCAAGCCAAGGACAAAGCGGTGCTTGGTGCGGACACGGTGGTGGTGCTCGATAACGAAGTGCTGGGCAAGCCCAAGGACGAAGAAGATGCAAAGCGCATGCTTTGCGCGTTGTCGGGTAGGGCGCACGAAGTTTATACGGGCGTTTGTATGTCCTATCTTGAAAAGGGCGTAAGAAAAAATCTTGTCAAAGCCGATTGTACGAAAGTGTATTTTAACACGCTGTCGGGCGAGTTTATAAGCGACTACGTAAAAGGCGGCTCGCCCATGGATAAAGCGGGTGCGTACGGCATACAAGACGGCGGTTTGGTGAAAAAAATAGAAGGGAGTTTTACCAACGTAGTTGGTTTACCCGTAGAACTTTGCAAAGCAATGGTGCAAGAAATTGCATCGAAGATAGGATAGGAGAAAGGGCTTATGTGGAAGTTGGCAATCGATTTCGGTTCGTCAATGACGAAAATTTACCGCGCGGATACGAGCAACGGCGTCGTCCTTGCCGAGCCTTCTTGCGTGGCGATTTACGGTGAAGATAAAGAGATAAAAGCGGTGGGCAAAGATGCCAAAAACCTTATCGGTAAAACGGCGGAATACACCAGCATCGTCTATCCCGTTTACGAAGGCGAAATTGCGGATATGCGCCTTGCTTCGGCAATGTTAAAGGAATTCCTTTCCCGTATCGGCGTAAAAACGGGCGTTCTTCATAAAGTTCAAGCGCTTTTCAGTGTGCCTTGCGGGGTAGCCCCGCACGTGCTTGCGCAATACATCGCTTTGGCGGAAGAATGCGGTTTGAGAAAGGTGCATTTCGTCGAACAGCCCTATTTGGCGGCGGTGGGTGCAGGCGCAGTTATCAGCGATAGCGATCCCGTCTTTTGCTTGGATATCGGCGGCGGCGTGACGAACGTAGCCGTAGTTTCGGCGGACGGCATTATTTCGGGTGTTTCGATGAACGTGGGCGGCAATAACATGGATGCCAACGTCTTGGCGAAAGTGGCTCGTGCAAACGGACTTCGTATCGGCACTTTGACGGCGGAAAAATTGAAAAACGAACTCGTTTCTTTGTCCCCGTCGGCACGTGGCGCAATGGTAGCAGAAGGTAGTTCGATGGACACTTGTCGTCCCTCTGCCGTATCGGTGCAAGCAGTCGATTTAACCGATTGCATACGCGTGTACGTGGATAAGATATTAGAATACGCAGTGGCGGTGCTTCGCCGTTTGCCTGCGGAAGTGGCGGCAATCGTCAATAGAAACGGCGTTTACCTTTCGGGTGGCGTGATGAAAATTCCTCACTTGGCGCAATATATCGGCTCGAAATTAGAAATGCGCTATCACGTGTGCGACGAACCGCAGTACGCAACCGTCATCGGCGGCGGCGCAATCTTGCGAGAAAAGGACCTTTTGAAGGCTTTTTCCTTGCCTACTGAATAATAGAAAATGAAAAATTAAACCGCAATCCTTTTTGTTGAAGAGATTGCGGTTTTTATCTTGCAAAAAAAAATTTTCAAAAAAATCTAAAAAATTTTTGAAAAACCTATTGACAAATGAAAAATACGTGCTATAATAAAGGTACAAAAGAGAAAGAAACGAACAAAAAATGTTCGCAATTCTCAAAAAAATATCAAATGGAGCACACCAATGCACTAAGCGATAAAGATAGAAAGTCTATCGAAAGTGCCGTAGGGATACGGCGAAAAATCCATAGTTAAAGGAGGTATTAAAAGGGATGCCGACGTACAAAGGAGGACGTAAACTTTAACAAAAGGAGGGCACGAAGATGACCATAAAACAAGGAAGGTACTTCGTCAAGAAATAAAAAAGAGAGGATGGTCCAATGAATAGCGAAATCGAGGAGCGCAAATAAATATCCGCGAGAATAAAAGAGTGCGAAGTGGCGCGAAACATCGCACACGGTGAAATTAAGTTCAGAGAAGAAGCGGATAGAAAAGACGAACGCTCTTACAACTGAATATATAAATTTGAAAAATGTCCCCCGTGTATCGACACGGGGGTTTCTTTTTGCGTTTGCGCTTATCAAGAGTCAATCTACACTTGAAATTATAGTTGGCGTCGGTTTATACCAGTCTTCATCTATAAAATTATCACTAAAAGCGCAACGGGCATAGTTAAAATATGCCGTTATTGCACCTTGTTTGCCCGCATTATTTTTAACTGCACATAAAAAACTTTCACCTTTGTTTATCCGTCCAATATCTTTTATTGTCATAAAGTAATCTTTTCGATATACACCAAGCACTTTGTCCGCCATGTAATACAAACGGTAGTTGACGGTGGTGCAATCTATCCTATCGCCAAAAAGGGAGTATTTTATTTGCGCTGTAATGAAAATCGTAACTCCAAGGGAAACCGCCAAATCTTTCAACCATTTTGCCCGTAAATTCGCCGATATATCGTGGGAAAACAGTTGAAATCCGTCTATAAAAACGTAATCAATACCTTTTTCCGTTTTGAGTTTTGTGAGCTCTATACTTAACGAAATAAAATCAAAATCAAACGTCCACAAGTGCAAAGTTTTATTTAACTTACAGTCTATTACTTCGTTAACACTCTCCCAAACTTCTTTTTCATTTTCATAACGATTTAGGTTTCCAAGAACACAAGCAATGTTGTTAAAACACGTGGTTATATTATCGGTTGACGACAAGTATAGGCATTTTTTATCCAAGCAATTTTTTGCAAGAATTTGCAACGCTATCGTTGTTTTACCCATACCTGGTCTGCCTGCAATTACAATCAATTCGCCTGGTTGAATCTCCCCAACCATTTCATCAAATGCCTTGATTCCCGTATTTAATCCGTTTTCCATAAAAATACTCTCCTTACGTTTTGTAAAGAGAGTATAGCATTTTAATTGTACCAAATAGGGGACTATTTCTTTTTCTTGCCACCACCAAATAGTATCTCGAAAAACTTAATAATACAATGACCTATAAGAAAACCTTTTATGAAAGCCCCAAAATTATTATCTTTTTTCATACGCCACTCCTTTTAAGAATAGTGTAGCGTATTTATTATCCCAATTTTGGGATGGAATTGTTAATTTTTTCTTTCTTCCCATTGTGAACAAGCGGAAGTCATAGCGGGGTTGATGTTGCCTTTGCCTCGCGCCCCAATTTTGCAAGAGTGTGAAACGTTTTCGTACTCGACAATGCTACCTTTAAGTGTTGCGTTACCGCCAAAATGTTTGCAAGTGCAACAATACTTACTAGTTTTTGAAATAGTGCTCATATACTTTCTCCTTTTGTGTTAGTATAGTAATTATAACATGGTGATTATCCCAATTTTGGGATTATTGCAACATTTTCACAGAATTCAAGATAATCGATCAAGCAGTTCTCTATCCAAGAGTTAAACTCTTCGTAAGTAAGTTCTTCGGTAAACGTTTTCTTTACAATTTTAACCCTATTTTTATATTTTTTATTTTCCCAATCCAATTTGTCTTTCTCGAATGTTAAATTTTGAAGCTCCTGCAGGCGAGTGAAAGGATTTTTCCACTCCTTATTCGTATCCCATAATTTTATCCAAGCGGTTGTGCCCCAATCTCTAAAAAACAGCCCAAGTTCCACCGTTATATTGTTAGGTAAATTTTTTTGGATAAAAGTTTCTGCATATTTCCCTTGATAAACCCCTGTTCTACAATTTTCCTTGTTTATTTCGGTCGAGTACTTTTCAATCAATCTTTTGCTATACGTTGTAAACACAGCATATGTTTTACACCACTCCTTAACGGGCTTAGTTTGATAATCGAAAAGAGTTTGATGGATTTTTTGTATATGCTCTATATAATAATCAAGCACTTCGCTATTTGTGGGAGTGATATCATTAAAAATAGAGCGTATTTCTTGAATATCCAAAATATTTAGCCATTGCGCTTCTTTTATACGCTCTTTTTCTTCTTCCCAAATCTCTGCAGTTTTATAAAATACTTTATACACTTTTTCTATTGTGTTTTGTTTGTTTTCAATCAACCAACGATTATGCGCTTCTATTTTTTCATTGTAGTTTTTTAACTGCCAATGTTCTTGGCTTGTTGTTTTATCTTCTATAACGATTAAGTATTGTTTATTATCAATGCTAAACCAAATAGAAACGTCTATATTTTTCCATTGAGCCATAGTTGTTAGGTTTTCGATTTTGGAAAAATCAAGTTCGTTGCTTGTAAAGTTATTAAAAAGTTTTTGACACACTCGCCTTACTTTTTCGTTTTCACAATCATAATTTTCAAACAACCATCTTAAAAAAGCGTCTTGCGACAATTCTTTTGTCGCATAATCAAATAAGTTTTTCATTTTCTTTCAATCCTTATATTTTTCATTTGCTTTTTGTACGTTGTTTTTTATGCGTTCTCGCAAGTCAATAGGGGATAAAATCTCCACGGCGTTGAGATATTGCATCGCCCAATATTCCATTGCATTGATGCTCGCTTTTAAACTCACTAAAAATTGTCCGTCTGCTTTTTCTTCTATGCGGATATCCTTGCCAAACCAATCAATAATTTGGTCGATAGCCCACCCGTCCGCAAGAAATTCAATAACTTGTGGTTCGTCAAAAAACATATAGGGCATGGACGAAGAGAAACGCTTATAATCAATGCCGTGTTCATATCCCTTTATTGATTTTAACGGAGTTCTAATCACGTCAAGTTGCTCAATATTAGTAATTCTATCCATACGATAATATTGTATGTGTTGCCACTTTTCATTGTAGCCCATAAGGTAATAACGTTGATTATGCAGTATCATTTGATAGGGGCTAACCGAGTGCGTAGCCGTATGATGCATTTTTTTGTCTGCTCCATACTTGTTATAGCAAAACTTAATTTGCTTATTCAACTCGATTGCTTCGTCGATAATATCAATATTGTAGAAAACGGCTACGTTTTCCGTCTTATTCCAATCTTGCACGGAATAAATATTTTTTACGTGTTTCTTGAAATACTTGTTGGATTGAGCACAAAGCTTTTCAATAAGTTCTTTCGATTGTTTGGGCGTAATATGCTTGCTTGACAAAACGCCGTCGATTAACAATTTCAATTCGCTATCTTCAAATGTTCTTTCCGCAAGATACGAGCCTTTCTTTGTTGTTTCAATTTCAAAACTGGCTTCCTTAAGTAGAGAGATATTTCTGCCGATTGCCTTTCTTTCAATAGCCAACCCGTACTCACTTTCTAAAAGCTCGACGATTTTTTCATGCTTAATGGGGTGTTCGATATCGCTGTGTTGTCGCAATATTTGTAATATTCTAATAAGCGCCAATTTTTTTGGTTCAATACTTTCCATGTTGTCCATTACCTTAATTTTAATGTATTTATTATACCAAAATTGTCGCAATAAGTCAAGGGGGGGAGAAAAAATCGTTGTAAAAATACGCCACGCTTTCTCTTGCTTGTATCTATCCACCGCTAATAGCTTGGGATAACTCATTTTATATCAAAAAACGAAAACGGGCGTAAAAACGCTCGTTTTTATATTTTCCGTATTCTTTCCCGAAAAATGCGGTGAAAAACGATTTAGACGGCTTTTTTGCCGTCAAATAGGGTGTGGATAAAACTTTTTTTCAAAAAGTGCGCGTATTCGCTGTACATTTTTTTTGAAAGGTGGTATAATAGTGGAGAAAATAACGATTTTCTTTTTTTATTATAAAAAAAAGAAAGCGAAATGGGAGAAAAAACTATGGCGGAAAGAGTAGAAGGCGAATACGGCGCGGAGCAAATACAAGTCCTTGACGGCTTGGAACACATCCGTAAACGCCCCGGTATGTACATCTCGTCCACGGACGCAAAGGGGTTGCATCACCTTGTTCACGAAGTTGTAGACAACTCGATTGACGAAGCTTTGGCGGGGTATTGTACGCACATCGAAGTAATCATTAACGGCGACGGCAGCTGCACCGTTCAAGACAACGGGCGTGGTATCCCCACCGACATTCACCCCAAAGAAGGCGTTTCCACGTTGGAAGTCGTTTTCACGAAGGTAAATGCGGGCGGTAAATTCGGCGGCGACTCGGGTTATAAAGTGTCGAGTGGTTTGCACGGCGTAGGTGTAAAAGCCGTAAACGCTTTGTCCGAATGGTTGGTTGCGGAAGTTTCCCACGAAGGGCATATCTTCAGCCAAACGTACAACCGTGGCGTGCCTCAACGCAGCGTTCAAATCGTAGGCGATACGGACGCTATGGGTACGAAAGTCACGTTCAAGCCGGACAGCGAAATCTTTGAAACGGTTATCTTCAACTACGACACGTTGAAAGGCAGACTTCGCGAACTTGCTTACTTGAACAAGGGTTTGCGTATCACGCTTGAAGATAAGAGAGCAGGTCAAGAAAAAATCGATTCCTTCTGCTATGAAGGGGGTATTTGTTCGTTCGTAGAAGAACTTAACAAGAGCCGTGAAGAATTGCTCTTCCCTACCCCCGTATATTTTGAAGAACAAGACGGCGACACCGTTTGTGAAGTGGCGATTCAGTACAACGAATCGTACAACGAAGTTATTTACAGCTATGCAAATAACATCAACACGATTGACGGTGGTACGCACGTTGCGGGCTTGAAAATGGCGCTTACCAAGGTGTTCAACGACGCTGGTAAAAAGCACAATATCTTGAAGGAAAGCGACAAGTTGTCGAGCGAAGACGTTATGGAAGGTATTACGGCGGTTGTATCGGTAAAACTCGTCAACGCACAATTTGAATCGCAAACGAAAGACAAGCTCAACAACAGCTTTATCCGCACCTACGTAAATAAGTGCGTAAGCGAATATATGTCCACCTACTTGGAAGAAAATCCCGCCATTGCAAAAGCGCTCGTCGTGCGTTGTGTGACGGCGCAAAAGGCGCGTGAAGCGGCTCGTCAAGCACGTGAAAACACGAGAAGAAAGGGCATTTTGGGTTCGACCACGCTTCCTGGCAAGCTTGCCGATTGTTCGGATAGAAGAAGCGAACTTTGCGAAATCTACATCGTAGAAGGCGACTCGGCAGGCGGTACGGCAAAGCAAGGCCGTGACAGACGTTTCCAAGCAATTTTGCCCCTTCGTGGTAAAATCCTTAACGTTGAAAAAGTGCGCTTGAACAGAGTTCTTGAAAACGAAGAAATCAAATCGATGATTACGGCGTTTGGCTGCGGTATCTTGGACGAGTTTGACGAAAGCAAGCTTCGCTATGATAGAATTATCTCGATGACCGATGCCGACGTAGACGGCGCGCACATCAGAATTTTGCTTTACACCTTCTTGTTCCGTTATATGCGCCCGCTTATCGAACACGGCCACGTATATGCGGCAAAACCGCCCCTTTACAAGGCAACGTACAAGGGCAACGTCGATTACTTGTATTCGGAAGAAGAAAAAATCGAATACGACAAAAACGCTCCCGGGAAAGTGGAATACCAACGCTATAAAGGTCTTGGCGAAATGAGCGAAGAACAGCTTTGGGATACGACCATGAACCCCGCAACGCGTACGCTCACGCGCGTGACCATGAAAGACGCGGCGGAAGCGGACCAAATGTTTGCAATGCTCATGGGTGAAAGCCCGTCCCTTCGTAGAAAATTCATCGAAGAGAACGCGTCGCTTGTCACCGACCTTGACGTTTAACGAGTGAACAGGAGAAAAGAAACATGGCAAAGAAAGAAACTAGCCCGGAATTAACCGAGGAATTTAAGAAAACGTTAGCGATGACGAAAATGCTCGACGTCGAAGTAGACGACGAGTTAAAGCGTTCGTTCATTGCTTATGCAATGGCAGTAAATAAATCGAGAGCGATTCCCGACGTTCGCGACGGTTTGAAACCCGTTCATAGAAGAATTTTGTTTTCCATGCACGAAATGGGGCTTTACAACGATAAAGCAACGAGAAAGTGCGCGCGTATCGTCGGTGACTGTATGGGTAAATATCACCCCCACGGCGACAGCTCCGTTTACGATGCGCTCGTTCGTTTGGCGCAAGGCTTCACCATCAACTTCCCCCTTGTTTTCGGTCACGGCAACTTCGGTAGCGTGGACGGCGACAGCGCGGCAGCAATGCGTTATACGGAAGCTAAACTTACCAAGCTTGCAGCGGAAATGTTGAAAGACTTGGATAAGGAAACGGTGGACTTTATCCCCAATTTCGACGGCAGCGAAGAAGAACCTACCGTTTTGCCCGCAAGATATCCCAACCTTTTGGTAAACGGCGCGGACGGTATCGCAGTAGGTATGGCGACGAATATCCCGCCCCATAACCTTGCGGAAGTTATCGACGGCACGATTGCCATGATTGACAACCCCGATATTACGGTGGAAGAGTTGATGGATTATATTCCCGCACCCGACTTCCCTACGGGCGGCTTGATTATGGGCAGAAACGGCATTCGTCAAGCGTATAGAACGGGGCAAGGCAACCTTGTTATCCGTTCCCGTTGTGAAATTGAAGAATTCGGCACGGGCGCAAACGTTCGTTCCCGCATTATCGTCACGGAAATTCCTTATCAAGTAAACAAGGCGCAGCTTATTAAGACGATTGCGGACTTGGTAAACGACAAGCGTTTGGAAGGCATTTCCGATATCCGCGACGAATCGGGTAGAGACGGTATGCGTATCGTTATCGAAGTGAAGAAGGACGCAAACGCACAAGTCGTGCTCAACACCCTTTACAAGAAGACGAAATTGCAAATTTCCGACGGTATTATCCTTCTTGCGCTCGTGGAAAACGGTACGGAACCCAAAACGCTTAACTTGCGTGATATTTTGTATCATTACCTTAACCACCAAAAAGAAGTTATCACTCGTAGAACGAAATACGAACTTAATAAGACGGAAGAACGTGCGCACATCATCGCAGGCTTGGTGCTTGCGCTTGCCAACGTGGACGAAGTTATCCGCATTATCAAAGCTTCCGCCGATAAAAACGAAGCGGTTGCAGGCTTGACGGGCGCGTTTGAACTCGATGAAAAACAAGCCGTAGCCATTTTGGAAATGCGCCTTCAAAGATTGACGTCGCTTGAAGTGGAAAAACTCAAGGAAGAACTTGCAGCGCTCCGCCTTACGATTGAAGATTTGAAGGACATCTTGGCAAACGAATATCGTGTCATGAACATAATTCGTGCCGACCTTTCGGAAATCAAAGCGAAATATCCTTCCCCGAGAAAATCGGAAATTTGCGTAGATTACGGCAATATCGACGACGAAGACCTTATTGATAGAGAAGACGTCGTTATTTCCATTACGCACTCGGGCTATATCAAGCGTTTGCCCGTTGTCGAATATAAGGCGCAAGGTCGTGGTGGTAAGGGTATTACGGCGCATAGACCGAAAGACGAAGACTACGTGGAAAAAATGTTCGTCACGTGCACGCACGATCCTATCTTGCTCTTCTCGTCCAAGGGTAAAGTGTACTCGATTAAAGGCTACGAAATCCCCGAAGCGAATAGAACGGCAAGGGGTAGAGCGGTTGTCAACATCGTTCAACTTGAACAAGGCGAAAAGATTGAAGCGGTGTTGCCCGTTAAAGAAGACGGCACGGGCTTCCTTGTCATGGCTACGCGAAACGGCTTGATTAAGAAGACGTCGACGGACGAATTTAAGCGTATTCCTAAAAACGGTAAGATTGCAATTAAGTTGCAAGAAGACGATAAACTCATTTCCGTACAATTCACGACGGGCGAAAACGAAATCTTCGTTGCTTCCCGCCAAGGCAAGTGTATCCGCTTTGCGGAAACGGACGTTAGACCTACCGGCCGTGGCACGCAAGGCGTAAAAGCGATTACGCTTGGCAAGGGCGATATCGTTGTCGATATGCTTATCGTGGACGAAAATCAAGACTTGTTCACGCTCACATCCCTTGGTTATGGTAAACGTACGTCGTTTGACGAATATCGTTTGCAAAGCCGTGGCGGTAAGGGCATCAAGTCGGGTATCTACAACGAAAAGACGGGCGAAGTTGTCAATATGCGCCTTGTGACGGACGAAAACGACGTCATGATTATCACGACGGGCGGTATCATTATCCGCATGCACGCAGACACGATTAGCCGTATCGGCAGAAGCACGCGCGGTGTAAGAGTTATGAACGTTAAGGACAGCGAAGTAGCAACCGTAGACGTCACCGAACGTGACGACGAAGCGGAAACGCAAGCACCCGAAGAAACGGCGGCGGATTTAAGCCCTGAAGATTTGGTTGGCGAAACGGAAGTGGAAGAAACGGAAGAAACGGTTGTTCTCGACGACGAAGAGGTGGATGAAGCCCCCGCAACTGATGAAGAATAATCAATAAACAAGCACGTATGGGGGGATTATCCCCCCATACGGTATCGATAAACGATAAAAAGCAAGGCGTTTGCCTTGCTTTTTTTGTTTGCGTAATTTGGTGGCGTAATGCCCACGTTTAATAGGAAGATTACGAAAACGAAGTTTTAATATGTGGGATATAAGCGCATGTGCTATGGAAAAAGTCACGGACACGACCTTTCAAGGCACGCTAATAAACCTGCGCTATATTTTTGGTTTTTCCTTTTTATCTAAGGGGCATGTACGCGTTGAAAATAAAATAAAAGGGGCAGGTGTGCGTTGAACGCATACCTGCCCTTGGGTTTTAATTTAATTAAAATTCGATTTTTTCTTGAACGTAAGCGATTGCTTCGTCAATGGATACGCGGATTTGTTCCATCGTATCTCTATCACGAACGGTTACGGTGTTGTCTTCAAGCGTTTGGAAGTCAACCGTCACGCAGAAAGGCGTACCGATTTCGTCTTGTCTTCTATAACGCTTACCGATAGAACCCGTCACGTCGTAGGTGGTGGGGAATTTCTTCATCATCTTTGCATAGATTTCGTCAGCTTTGTCCGCCAAGTTCTTTTGCAAAGGCAATACGGCGCACTTGTAAGGCGCAAGGAAGGGGTGCAAACGAAGTACCGTACGGATATCGTTCTTTTCAGCGTCAACCACTTCTTCGTCGTACGCATCCGTCAAGAAGGCAAGCACTACACGGTCCGCGCCGAGCGACGGTTCAACAACGTAAGGCACGTATCTTTCGTTCGTCACGGGATCAACGTAATCGATGGGCTTGCCACATTCTTTTGCGTGTTGCGACAAGTCGTAATCCGTTCTATCCGCTACGCCCCAAAGTTCGCCCCAACCAAATGCGAAACGGTATTCAAAGTCGGTCGTTGCTTTCGAGTAGAAGCAAAGTTCTTCGGGCGAGTGGTCGCGAAGGTGCAAGTTTTCTTCCTTCATGCCAAGGGACAAAAGCCAGTCACGGCAGAAATCTTTCCAGTATGCAAACCATTCCAAATCAGTGCCGGGCTTGCAGAAGAATTCAAGTTCCATTTGTTCAAATTCACGGGTACGGAACGTGAAGTTGCCGGGCGTGATTTCGTTACGGAAGGATTTACCTACTTGCGCGATACCAAAGGGTACACGCATACGGGTTGCACGTTGTACGTTTGCGAAGTTTACAAAGATACCTTGCGCCGTTTCGGGACGAAGGTAAACGGTGTTCGTCGAGTCTTCCGTTACGCCTTGGAACGTTTTGAACATCAAGTTGAACTTTCTGATGGACGTGAAATCGCTGTTGCCGCAAATAGGGCAAACGATTTTATGTTCGGAAATGAACGCTTCCAAACCTTCGTTATCCATGCTTTCAACCTTTACGTCCAAGCCCTTTTTCGCAACGTATGCTTCTACGAGTTGGTCGGCTCTGTGACGAGCTTTACAGGACTTACAGTCCATAAGGGGGTCGGAAAATCCGCCAAGGTGACCGGACGCTTTCCACGTACGGGTATTCATCAAAATAGCGCAATCTACGCCCGTGTTGTAGGGGTTTTCTTGTACGAACTTTTTCCACCAAGCTTTTTTTACGTTGTTTTTAAGTTCAACGCCCAAAGGACCGTAGTCCCACGTGTTTGCAAGGCCGCCGTAAATTTCGCTGCCGGGGAAGATAAAGCCGCGCGTTTTGCAAAGGGAAACGAGTTTTTCCATCGTCACCGCTCTTTTTTCTGCCATGATTAGTTCTCCTTTCGATAAAAACTTTACATTATCGCCTTTATTATACGATTTTTACAAAGTAAAGTCAAATGAAAGGAGCTTGTTTTCTATGAAAAAATCTTTTTTTGACCGCCTTTTTCTTGAGTGAAGAATATTTTGCCGAAAATATTAAAAAAATTATGAAATTTTTCTAAAAAAGCACGAGATAACTATTCCATTTTTTGAAAAGATATGGTATAATGATAGTTGTTAAAATAGCGTTATTATGGTCGCTTTCTATTTTTTTACGCGCGAAATATGCGTGCGAAAAAAAGAAAACGGCTCACAAAGGAGAAAAACAAATGCTTTCGGATATTGAAATTGCTGAATCCGCCGAACTTATTGACATTAGAGAAGTAGCCAAAAAAATCGGTTTAAGTGAAGCGGATTTGGAATTGTACGGCAAATACAAAGCGAAGATTACGCTTCCGAAAAATGCAAAACGCAGAGCGAAACTCGTTTTAGTGACGGCCATTAATCCCACCGCTTCGGGCGAAGGGAAAACCACCGTTTCTATCGGGCTTGGCGACGGGCTTTCCAAAATCGGTAAATCCGTTTGTCTTGCTTTGCGTGAACCTTCCCTTGGCCCTGTATTTGGCATGAAAGGGGGCGCAGCTGGCGGCGGTTATGCGCAAGTTGTGCCGATGAGTGAAATCAACTTGCACTTCACGGGCGATTTGCACGCAATTACGGCGGCAAACAACTTGCTTTGCGCATTGATGGATAACCACATTTTCCGTGGCAATGCGCTCAAAATTGACTTGAACAATATCTATTTCCACCGTTGTATGGACATGAACGAACGTGAACTTATCAATATCACGATCGGCAAAAACGGTCGTGGCGTGGAAAGAGAAGACCATTTCGATATTACGGCGGCAAGCGAAGTTATGGCAGTTTTGTGCCTTGCAACCGACTTGGACGATTTGAAACGCCGTCTTGGCAACATCATCATCGGCTTGAACACGGACGGCGATTACGTATTTGCAAGGGATATCCCCGGCGCAGTAGGCTCGATGGCGGTGCTTTTGAAAGAAGCGATGAAGCCCAACCTTGTTCAAACGCTCGAACACACGCCCGCTATTATTCACGGCGGTCCGTTTGCGAACATTGCGCACGGTTGCAACAGCGTACAAGCAACGTACGCAGCGATGAGTCTTGCCGATTACGCTATCACCGAAGCAGGCTTCGGCGCTGACCTTGGCGCAGAAAAATTCCTTGACGCTAAATGTAGAAAGGCGGGGATTGAACCCGATTGCGTAGTTATCGTTGCTACGGTAAAAGCGCTTAAATTGCACGGTGGTGCGGACAAAGCAACGCTTGCGGAAGAAAACTTGGAAGCGCTTGCAAAGGGTATGCCCAACCTTTTGAAACACATTGAAAATATTCAAAACGTATATAAAAAGCCCGTTGTCGTAGCGATGAATAGATTCTTCACCGATACGCAAGCGGAAACCGATTACGTCATTGAAACGGTTAGAAACGCAGGCTCGACGGCGGTATTCACCGACGTATTCTTGAAGGGTGGCGAAGGCGGCAAGGAACTTGCTGAAGAAGTGGTAAAGGCTTGCGAAATTCCTTCCAAGCTTTGCTATCCTTACGAACTTTCGGACAGCGTTTGCGAAAAGATTGAAAAGTTGGCGCAAAAGATTTACGGCGCGGACGGCGTAGATTTCTCGGAAGAAGCGCTTGCGAAGATTAAGACGATTGAAGAAAAGGGCTACGGCGATAAACCGATTATCATGGCGAAAACGCAATACTCCCTTTCGGACAACGCCGAACTTATCGGCAGACCTACGGGATTTAGAATCACCGTTCGTGACATCGTATTGAAGGGCGGTGCGGGCTTTATCGTGGCGATTGCAGGCAAAATTATGCTCATGCCCGGGCTTGGCGCACGTCCCGCAGCGGAAAAAATCGATTTGCTTTCCGACGGCACAATCGTGGGCTTGTCTTAATAATGCGAAGAGTGGGTGAGTAGTATGAATACCATTGAAGCAACGAACTTTATAGAACAAATTATCAACGACGATATCGAAAAGGGAAAGATTAGCGCGGTGCAAACTCGTTTCCCGCCCGAACCGAACGGTTATTTGCATATCGGGCATATCAAGAGTATGCTCGTCAACTTCGGTACGGCGAAAAAGTACGAAGGCAAGTGCAACCTTTTCTTCGACGACACCAACCCGTCCAAGGAAAAGACGGAATTCGTAGATGCTATCCGCAAGGATATCGAGTGGGTAGGCTACGACTGGGCGGAAGAAAAGTACGCTTCCGATTTCTTTGAAATCATTTACAACTACGCAGAACGTTTGATTTGCGAAGGCAAAGCTTTCGTGTGCGATTTATCGCCCGAACAAATCAGCGCAACCCGTGGCAGCTTGACGGAAGCGGGCAAGGAAAGCCCTTATAGAAACCGTAGCGTGGAAGAAAACTTGCAACTCTTTAGAGAAATGCGTGCGGGCAAATATCCCGACGGAAGCAAGTGCTTGCGTGCGAAAATCGATATGGCGTCGCCCAACATGAACATGCGTGACCCCGTTATCTATCGTATCTTGCGTGCAACGCACCACCGCACGGGGGATAAGTGGTGCATCTATCCTATGTACGACTACGCACATCCTATTTGCGACTATTTGCAAGGCGTTACGCACTCGTTGTGCACCCTTGAATTTGAAGACCATCGCCCCCTTTACGACTGGGTGGGCATCAACCTTGGTTTCGACCCGAAACCTCGTCAAATCGAGTTTGCTCGCCTTGCGGTGACGAACACGGTGATGAGTAAGCGTTATTTGAAACGCCTTGTAGAAGAAGGTCACGTACACGGCTGGGACGATCCCCGTATGCCTACGGTAGCAGGCTTGCGTAACCGTGGTGTCCCCCCCGAAGCGCTTTTGGATTTCTGCACGAAAATCGGTATCGTAAAGGCAAATTCGGAATGTCAGCTTTCCTATTTGGAAGCTTGTATCCGTGATAACCTTAACGAAAATGCGGAACGTGCTATGGCGGTGTTAGAGCCGTTGAAAGTGACGATTACCAACTACGAAGGGGAAGAAATGCTCGATTCGGCAATCCACCCCTTGAAGCCCGAATTAGGCGTAAGACAAGTGGCTTTCTCGAACGTAGTGTATATCGATAAAGCGGACTTCTCGCTTAACCCGCCCCCCAAATACCAACGTTTGAAGATGGACGGCTACGTGCGTTTGAAGGGCGCGTATATCATCCATTGCGACGAAGTGGTGACGGATGAAAACGGGGAAGTGGTAGAGCTTAAATGTTCGTACGTGCCCGAAAGCCGTTCGGCAAACGACACGAGTGGTATTAAGGTAAAAGGCACTATTCAATGGGTAGACGGCAAGACGGGTGTGGACGTAGAAATCCGTCGCTATTCCTATCTTTTGAAGGATGCGGAATACGCTGGTCAAGACTTTGGCGAACGTATGAATTTGGATAGCGAACATATCTTCTACGGCAAGGCGGAACCCTACCTTGCGCAAAGCGAAGAAAATAAGGCTTTCCAACTTATGCGCGTGGGCTACTATAAAAAATGTACGGATGAAAAGGGCGGTTTGGTGCTTTCCGAAATCGTTTCTTTGAAAGATAACTTCAATAAGTAAAATAACTTTTTAAGGAGTGGAAAATGACGCGATTGAATTCGATTCTGACAACGGAAGCGGATGCGGGCGGCGGATTTTTGCAATTCTTGCCTATCCTTATATTAGCGCTGAGCGGCGTGGCTTTGATTATTGCCTTTATCGTGGGCTTTAAGAAGGGCGCAAAACGTATCAGCTGGGCGGGGCTCGTTTGGCTTTTGGCGGCGGCCTTGTTCTTCTTGCTGCAAGGATTGGCAGGCGGCGCGTTGAAATCGGCTATGCACGGTGCGCTTTCTAATATGGCGACAGGATTTGGATTAGAAGGGGAAGCCTTGACGAGATTGTCGGACGGCTTAACCACGTTCATTCCAGCGTTTATTCTCGCGCTTGGCTGTATTCTCATCGTGATGGTGTTGTACGGGGTGTTCTCTTTGAAATTCCGTCCCAAAATCAAGATGATTCCTAAAAATGCGGACGTGTACGTGATGGACGAAGACGGCGTTGAATACGACGAAGACTGGGTGGATTACGACGATTACGAATCGTATACGTCGAAAAAAATGCCCTTGCGTATCAACTACGAAACGCCTGGCTTTGGCACGAAACTTCTCGGCGGGTTGATTTGCTTTATCAATACGTTTACCATCATCTTTACGGTGTTGTCGCTCGGCTTGTTCTTGCTCAACGCAACGTCGCTTAAAGACGGCCCGCTTGCCTTCCTTTTCACGTTCGACGTGGGGGGCGTAGTGCTTGTGCCGACGTTGGTGTCCTTCGTGTCCCGCTTTGCGCTCGACTTCTTCTTTATCGGTATTTTGATTGCCTTTGCGTGCAAGGGTAGAAGAAGTGGGTTTACCGAAACGATGCGCAATTTGGTGCGTTTCGTGGGCTTTGCGTTTGCGCTTATTTGCTTGTATTTGCCCTTTGCTGTGAAAGAAGGCGGCAATATCTTCTTGTACGGACTTACGACTCGTTGCGTAAATGCAATGACGAAAATTTTCGGCAGCGGGAAACTTGCGTTCCTTGCGCCTATCGTGGGCAAGATTATCGCGGGGCTTTTGCTTGCGGTGTTCTTCGTAGCGCTTACGTACGTGCTTAATTGGGTGCTTAAAAAGCTTGCCGATTGGATTCACGGACACAGCTTTACGCGTATTACGGACGGGATTTTGGCGTTTATATTGTATCTCGTGCTTGGCATTATCGTTTGCTTGGCAACGTGGGCAATTTGGTATTTGTTGGCAAGATACGGCATCTTCCACGTGGACGAACTTTTCACGGCGGACGCAAGCCTTTCCAACGGTGTGTTTAATCTTGCGGGAAGCATTATCGAACCTTTACTTATTAAAATCGACCAAGCGTTGGGCGTACTTCCTAAGTAATAACATAATATAATGAAAAGGCGGACTGGTGTCCGCCTTTTTTGTAAATGGATAGGGCAGGTATGCGTTGAAAACAATTCGAGGCATACAGGTATGAGCCTATTCAAATTGATTTGCCAAGATATCGGCGGTAAGTTTTGCAAGGCTCACGTCGCTTTCGTCCATTTTTGCGCCCGATTCCTTGCAAAGGACGGCAACTGCGCCCAAACAATCGCCGCTTGCCACGATAGGGACGATTACTTGCGCCGTCACGCCTTCCTCATGCGCTATGGTAAGGGGGATAATTTCCCCGCCGTCGGAAAGGTTGGCGATATAGGTGCGCCGATCTTTCAAAATCTTTTCCATGTCTTGGGAAAGGGGACGTCCGCCCAAATCCTTCTTGCCCTCGCCAAAAGCGTGTAAAACACCGTCGGTGTCGCAAATGACGGCAATCTTGCCACTCAAATCGTTTAGGGAACGAGCGGTTGCCTTGCTAAAACGTTCCAAGGTGGCGATAGGGGAATATTTTTTCAACATGAGCTCGTCACGGTCGGTAAAAATTTCCAAAGGGTCGCCTTCCTTGATACGGAGCGTACGACGAATTTCCTTAGGAATCACGACACGACCAAGCTCGTCAATTCTTCTTACAATCCCTGTTGCTTTCATAAAAACCTCCAAGTACAAATATTTTGCGAAAGGATAAGGAAAATATACGTAAATAGAGAAAAAAACGGAAAAAGAGGCAAAGAAAAATAAAAGTGAAAAATTATTTTATTTTTTTGTAAAAGTGCGATAAAATAAGTTGACAAACGCAAACGGTTGCGATATAATTGATTTCGTTAATGCGGTCGTGGCGGAACTGGCAGACGCGCAAGACTAAGGATCTTGTGGGTAACTCCATGCAGGTTCAATTCCTGTCGACCGCACCAAAAACAGCGGAATCCCTTGAGGGATACCGCTGTTTTTTTATGCTTGCGATAGGCGCGCGAACGTGCAAATTAGTGCAGGTTCACGCGAGGAACGAGAAACGATAAAGTTGGAAAGGATAGAAACGTTTGCGAGTGACGAAGCTCTGTCCAAAGGACAGATTATTGTCGACCGCACCAAACAAACGAGCACCCCTTGAGGGTGCTTTTTTGTTTGGTATGACACCGACATTTCGACGGGAATTGAGGGTGGAGCCGTTTTGCGGGAGCAAAACGCTTTGCCAACGCAAGATGAATTGCAAAAAAAACTTGACGGCAAAGGACGCCGTTGATAACGGCGGAGCGGGGCGCGCCGCTAAAGGCGCAATTCCTGTCGACCGCACCACAAAAATAGGATGTCCCTTCGGGCATCCTATTTTTGTTTTGTCGTAGATAGTTGCGCGAGCGTGCAAGTTAGTGCAGGTTCACGCGAGAAACGACCGCAAAAGCGAGAAAGAAAAAGCGAATTGCAGACGGCGTTTCGAAGCTCTATCCAAAGGATAGATTATTGTCGACCGCACCACAAAAAAGGAAATTCCAACTGGGGTTTCCTTTTTTGTTTTGTTGTAGATAGTCGCACGGGGGAACGATTTACGCATATAGCATTTTATATTTTCAATATAAATGCTTTTTTTGTTGTAGTTTTTGTTGTTGTTTGCATGATATAATATGTATAAGTAAAATGTTGGTGTACCTTTGGTGTACTCGGCGTTCTATAATGGGCATATAATCAATTTCAAGGAGAAAAAATTATGGCAAACTACGAACAGGTATTAGAAGACTTTAGACAGCAATGGAACTTACCACCCACCTACAACCTTAACAGAATAGCGGAAAGCGTACAAGCGCTTCGTTTTGCGGATTCGTTTTTGAAGGGTTCTTCTTCGGATAATTCCCCTGCAACGCAATATAAAAAATGGTTTTCGAGAACGCTTTCCATTTATTTTTCAGCGAATACCACGCCCAACGAAAACGGTAAATATATGTCTTCGTTTGACGCGCAAGCGTTTTATGATAGCTTCAAAAACCTTGTTCAAGCAAAATATGACGCCGATGCGGAAGAAAGAGGAGAAGAGCCTCCTCAAGTGGAAGACGTCACAAATGGGCAAAAGCAGAGTCTTGAAAACATTATTGCAAACTGCAAGAGAAACTACAAAAAAACCTTGCCTGCTTTGTGGTATGAAAATTTGAAAAATGGCACTATGGATATGCAAAACCTGCAAAATATTACGTCGAGTTCCTTTGACGTTGTGGCTAAGAAATGGTATGTAGATGCAAACGAGATGGCAGGCGAATTGACCAACATACTTGCGGCGCGTGAAGCGATGCAACAGCTTCGTGCAAGCCGTTCGGGTGTATTGGGTTGGCTTTGGAAAGTAATTTTTAATAGAACGCAAAACCGCCAAGAAAAAGAATATTTACAACAGCTTAACAACCAAATCAGTGCATTGACTGAAAAAGGCTACCTGATGGATGGCATAACGAGAACACTCACAGAGAAAACCGTTTTTGGGAAAGACGTGAACGCTAAAACGGAAACGATGAGAACGCAGGATAAGAAAGCCCAGAAAACCAAAGAAGACCCCGTGAAAAATTTGGTTAAGCCGAAGGCGATTCAACCCGTTGCAGGGCAAATCATCGAAATGGCAAACAGTGAGTTTATAAACGATCTTGCCGCAAAATTTAACGAGGAACTTCCTGGGAATAATATGCCTCACACAGTTAGAATTTGGCAATACCAGGTGGAGTTGGGGAAGATTCTCGAGACGATCAACGAATTGAATGAGAATTTTGATAAAGCAGTTGAAAACGGCGCAGACCCGAAGAAGGAAATGGCGAAGGTTGTACACGGCGTATTCAAAGAGACGGTAAAAGCTTTTTCTGGACATATGATAGAAACTGGCGTGGATAAAATGGAAGGGCTTAAAATTGCGGCGGAACTTATTACCAATCAGCTTACGGCAGCCGCAATCTATCCCAACGAGCTTGGCAATGCGGTAAATGAGTATATCGAGCGAAACCTTGCGGTTTATGAAGAAATCGTAACGAACGACAAAGAGTACGGTGAAGTAATAGAAGATTATAAGCAGATGTTGGAAGGGGACGCGGTTGCTAGCGATGACCATGAACCCGTATTTGGCAAAGATAATCCTTTCGTGGAAAGTAATGTTAATCAATCCGCACCCGTAAATCAACAACCCCAAATTAGCGTACCCAAACTGGATAAATAAAAAAAATTTTAAAAATAAAAATTTTGATGTACTCTCGGTGTATACCGCATGATATAATTCAAATATAAAAATAAAAAAGGAGATAAAAATTATGGCTTTAGCAGAAAACGATTATGAAGGTCATTTGAAGGAATTCAACAACAAGTACGGTATGGAAGGTTACGACCTGAAAAAAACGGCAGGGATTGATGAAAAATTCCGTTACGTAAACGAATTTCTTATGAAAGATTCTGTAGGCGGTCCTTCGGGGCAATTTGTCGATTGGCTTTCGAAAGTAATTAGGAACTATTTTGAAAAACATTCGCAATTTTCAAGTGATTGGAAAAAGAATTTGTTTAAGTTCCACTCCCAAGAATTTTTGGATGATTTTGAAAAGGTTGCCAAGGCAAAATACCTTTCTGAATTGCCAGAAGGTCAAGCCCCTAACCGTAAACCGTACGCAGGCGCAAATAGGAAACAAATTCTCGCTGCAATCACTCCTTACTTCCAAGAAATCAATAAGCCCTTGCCTACCGTATGGATGGAAAGAATGAAAAAGGGTACGATGGATGTGACGGAGATACAACAAAGATGCGAAAACTTAACAGCTGGATTGGCTAAAAATTTGGATCAAAAGGCAACGTTGATGGAGAGCTTCACGCGCATAGTTGCGGCACGTGAGGCGGTAAGACAGCTTCGTGAAAGCCGTCCCCGCGGTTTCCTTGGTGCGATTTGGTGGCTCTTCAATTTTAGAATTAACGGAAGAGAAAGAGATTGCTTAGAGGCACTTAACACCTGTATTACAACTTGGGAAGCGCAACAATTCAACACGGAGAAAGTATTGGGTGAACTTATGGGCAAGACTGCTTTGGGGAGACCTGTAAACGCTGCGGAAAAAGCAAGCCAACCGCAACCCCAAAAAACGGAACAAATCCAAAACCAACCTTCTGAGAACACCGAATTGAACAACGCGCCGATACAAGAAGTAAAAGCTCCGCAGATGGACCCTGTTGCGCAACAACTTAACAAAACGTTGGAAAAAGTCGATGCTTATGCGATGGGACAAGAATTGCATGAGAAACTTCCTGCGAACGGTCAAATGGACATCATGAGAATGATGGGCTTTCAAACGTTGTGGAAAACAGCATCCAAAAATATCGGCCAAATTAATGCGGACTTTGATAGCGCAATTGCAACTGGCGCAGATCCGAAGGCGGAAATGGAGCACGTTGTAAGAAAACTCTTTGTTGATGCGTATAAAGCTGTTAAGGCCTGGGGCGACTATTCTCAAATGGAAGATAAAATTGAAGCCACGAAAATTATGGCAAAAACGATGCTCGAAAGACATACTGCGCTTGCGCTCCATTCCGATAAGCTTGGCGACGCTGTAAACGGCTATGTTGAACAATATACGAATACCATGAAAGAATTGTCTAGACAAGGCAAAGATTTTGTATCGGAAATGGAAGTGGTTGAGTTCAATCGCATAAATGGCGTTTCTAATAATGAAATCAAAGCCAATAAAAATGTGAATGAAGAAATTCAAAACAGTAATAATAAGGAACAAGTCTTTGGCGAGAACAATCCTTTCGTTGAAAATGGCGGTAAAACCGCTCCTCAAGTGTCTGAGCAACCTAAACAAAACGTGCCTACGATTCACAGCAATAAGTAATAGTAAAAAGCTCGAATACATGTGGGGGCAGGACGCTGAAAACCTTTATTTATAAGGGATTTATAAGTCGGTATATTGCTTCAATTCCTATCGCCCGCACCTTTTAGCTTTACACAATTACATAAAAAAGTTAAGCCGTATATACATCACAAAGAAAAAGGAAATCTCAAACGAGATTTCCTTTTTTACTTATCCACCAAACTTTAGGCTATCCGTTTTATCGTATAAAAATTGTTTTGCGGTAAAATTTCCAAAAGGTCTTGAAAAAGGCGGGCGAAAAGGTTATAATAATAAAAAGGAGAAGACGGCTTATGAAAATTGTCATCGTGGGCGGAGTTGCGGGCGGCGCAACGGCTGCGGCAAGAATAAGAAGATTAGACGAGCGTGCGGAAATTATTATTTTCGAGCGTTCGGGTTATATTTCGTACGCAAACTGCGGTTTGCCCTATTATATCGGCGGCGTAATTGAAAACGAAAGCGATTTGACGTTGCAAACGCCGCAAAGCTTTTTCCGTCGCTTCAAAATCGTGGCGAAAGTCAACCACGAAGTGGTGGATATCGACGTGCAAAACAAGCAAGTTTTGGTGCATAATCTTCACACGGGCGAACGCTTTAACGAAACGTACGACAAGCTGATTTTGTCCCCAGGCGCAAGACCGATTTTGCCCGCTTTTTATAAGGATGGGAAACAGGTGTTCACCCTTCGTACGGTGGAAGATACGCTGAAAATTCGCGGCTTTGTAGAAGAAAATAATCCGCAAACGGCAGTTGTGATAGGAGGCGGGTTTATCGGGCTTGAAATGGCGGAAAACTTTGCTTCGCTTGGCATACAAACGACGATAGTGCAACGTGGCAATCATCTTTTGCCGACGGTGGATAGTGATATGGCATCCTTTATTCACGCGCATTTCCGTCGTAAGGGCGTACGAGTATTATTGAACACAAACACTCGCAAAATGGACGTTTACCCCACCCAAGTATCGCTTGAAACGGATTTTGGCGAAACGCTGAAAGCGGACGTAGTAGTGGTTGCCGTGGGCGTGGAAGCGGAAACTACGCTTGCGAAAAAGGCGGGTTTGGCGCTTGGCGTAAAGGGCACGATTAAGGTCAATGCGAAAATGGAAACGTCCGCACCCGACGTGTATGCGGTGGGCGATGCCGTGCAAGTGACGCATTTTATCACGGGACAAGACACGGCAATTCCTTTGGCGGGGCCCGCCAACAAGCAAGGGCGAATCGCGGCTGACAACGTATGCGGGTTAAATAGCGAATATAAAGGTTCGCAAGGCTCGTCCATCGTCAAACTTTTCGATATGAGCGTGGCAACGACGGGCATAAACGAGGCGCAAGCCAAAGCAAACGGCATTGATTATGAAAAGGTAATTTTAACGCAAAACTCGCACGCGGGCTACTATCCAAACGCCACGGCGATGACGTTGAAACTTTTGTTTGAAAGGGGCACGTATAAGATTTTGGGCGCGCAAATCGTGGGCTACGACGGCGTGGATAAGCGCATAGACGTCATTGCTACGGCGATTAGAGCGGGTATGCTTGCGCACGAATTAAAGGATTTGGACTTGGCGTATGCGCCGCCTTATTCTTCGGCAAAAGACCCCGTAAATATGGCGGGTTTCGTGGTAGAAAACATCAAAAATAGGCTTGTAAAGCAGTTTTACTACGAGGACATAGCCGATTTGCGGGCGAGAGCTGACGTGACGTTGCTCGATACACGCACGCCGATGGAATACGCTCGTGGGCACGCCGATGGTTTTATCCATATCCCGCTCGACGATTTAAGAGAGCGATTAGACGAACTTGATAAGGATAAAAAAATTTACGTAATGTGTCAAAGCGGACTGCGCAGTTATTTGGCAAGTCGAATTTTGATGCAAAACGGGTTTGACGCGTATAACTTTGCGGGTGGGTATCGGTTGTACGCAAGCATGAAAAACGAAGAAGAACTGTCCAAACGCTGCTACGATTGCGGCATGGAAAAAAGATAGGAGGTAGCTTATGAAAATGATTAAGATAGGCGGGGACATTGCATCGTCCGCCGTGTCGCTTGGCTGTATGCGTATGAGCGCATTGAACGAAAAGGGCGTGGATGAAATTATGGATTGCGCGATAGAAAGCGGTGTGAACTTTTTCGACCACGCGGATATCTACGGTAGAGGGGAATCGGAAAGGCTGTTTGGCGAGTATTTGAAACGCAACACGGGCGTGCGTGATAAAATTTTAATACAAACCAAGTGCGCTATCCACGACGGGCAGTACGATTTTTCCAAAGAGCATATTTTGCGCTCGGTGGAAGGCAGTCTTGCTCGCTTGGGGGTGGACTACGTCGATTTTTTGTTGCTGCACCGTCCCGATACGCTGATGGAAATAGACGAAGTTGCCGAAGCGTTTGAAATTTTGTTTACGAGTGGCAAGGTGCGCCATTTCGGCGTTTCCAACCATAACCTTATGCAAATGGAGCTGTTGAAAAAGGCGGTGAAACAGCCGTTGAAAGTCAATCAGTTGCAATTTTCGCTCACCGAGGCAGGGATGATTACGGCTGGCATGAACGTGAACATGAAAAACGCCGAATCGGTTATGCACGACGGTTTTTCGTTGGAATACGCACGCTTGAACGATATTACAATTCAAGCTTGGTCGCCCTTTCAATACGGATTTTTCAAAGGCTCGTATATCGACAACGACGAGTTTCCTTTGCTAAACGCCAAACTTGCGGAAATCGGCGAGAAATACAATTTGAGCAAAACGGGCGTAGCAGCAGCGTGGATTCTTCGTCATCCCGCCAACATGCAGCTGATTGCGGGCACGATGAACGCAAACCGTTTACGCGAAATTTGCGATGGGGCAAACGTCACGCTTACCCGTGCCGAGTGGTATGAAATTTACCGCGCCGCCGGGCATTGCTTGCCATAAAGAAGAAACGTTTTAGATAGTGATTACAAATAAAAGGAGATCTGTATGGGATTTCCTTTTTTTGGGGCAAAATTGTAAGGATGATTATGTCAAAGATATAAAGTGTGCGTTGGGAAAAAAATTATACAAAATAAGCGCCGACTTGTTTCCAAGTCGGCGCTTATTTTTTTGGGGAGAATATGAAAACTCTTAAATGTAGAACTGAAAAAATTACTTTTTATATTTGGTTTGATCGGGGGAGAAGACAAGCTCTGAGTGTAGTTGCTTGCGATATTGATTAGGGGTAATATTTGTGTTTTTCTTAAACGCTTGAATGTAATGTGACGTGGAGGAAAAACCACATTGAAAGGCTATTTCGGTGATGGAAAGCGTGGTGCTGGAAAGTAGCGATTTAGAATATTCCAGCCGCTTATTGAAAATATATTGACTGGGCGAAACGCCTATTTCGTTTTTGAAAATATGTCGAAATCTATCGTAAGAATATTGCGATATTTTTGCCAGCTGGTCGTTCGAGATGTCCGTCAAGAAATACTCATTTATATAATTTAACGCGCGCGAAAGGCTGTTTTCATGGCTGGAAATTCGTTCGGGTTGCACCCCCGCAATGCGCTTGAGTTTCAGCAAAACGTTCTTCAAAAGATTGTTGATAATATCCATGAAATCATTCTTTTGTTCTTTGAATTCTTTGTCGATTTCCAAAAGACTTGCGCGGATTTCGCCATCCGCATCGGGGAAGCTTCCTTGCAAAGTGGGGAAGTTGTGATCTTCAATGGTAAAACCGATGCAAATAAGCGTACAGTTCGTTTTATGCACGTCGTTATGCGGATAGTCGGGCGGGATAATTACGCAGTAGTTTTCCGCATACTCGTGCTTTTTGTTATTGATACGAGAATGCCCAGTTCCTGACAGATAATAAACCAATTCATAACATTTATGGGAATGTATGGGAATTTTGTAATTATGTTGGTCGGAACGCTTAAAGTAAAACGTAGTGTTTAAATTTAACATAGAGATACACCTATAAGGGGTTATTTCAAGCGAGTTTTTGCTTAATTGAGTTCTTTTGTGGAATAGCCACAACGCTAAACGGACTTTTTTACCTTATTTATAGTATATCACAATAAAAAAATATTTCAAGCAAAAACTGCGATTTAGCCAAATTATGATATAGTTTAGCCCTGATATTGTAGCATATGAAAAAACTTATGTTATAATTTTTTTAGTGAAGAATATTGGTGGGAGTGAAGAATGAACGCAAAACTAATTCGAAATTTGAAAAAAATAGCGGTTGCGAGTTTGGTTATCGCAATCGGATCTCTTGCTGCCATCCCCTTTTTCAAAGGCTTAAAATCGTCGGGGAAGCTTCGTCTTGTCGTCGATTTACATGGTTATATGCCTTCGGTTAGCAGAATCCCCACGGCGGACGACCCCGAAGTTTTCAACTCGACACACTACATCGCGGAAGCGTTTATGGAAGAAAACCCCGACGTTGAAATCGTTTGGGCGAGAACGAAACCCGTTGGCGGTATGGATTCGGAAGTGGCGCAATGGTTTACGACGCAAATTGCGGGCGGCACTGTTCCTGCCGTAGCGTTCAGCTGGGGTACTCGTTATCAAGACCGTGATTGGTACGTTCCCTTGGAAGAATATTTAGACGATCCTTGGGAATATGGCGGCGGATACGAAACGTGGAAGGACGTATTTAGAGATTATCTTTGGGAATCCAACTCGATCGTCAACGCAAGAGAAGAAATCGTTGCAATCCCCGTCACCGTATATCCTGGTGCATCCACGGGTTACTTCTACAACAAAACGGCTTTCTACAAGGCGGGCATTGAATCGGTGCCTACGACGTGGAAACAATTTATTGAGGCCACGGAAAAATTAGAAGAAGCAAATTACGTAGGCGTTGCGCCTTGGTTGTATTTCGACACGACCACGACGTTTGACGCGTGGGTATATCAATCGGTTATTTCTCCTTCGTATGCGGGTGCATTGATGGACGTAATCGATTACGACGGCAACGGCATCATGAGCACCGCCGAACAAGCAAGAGCGGCGCTTGAAGGGGTGTTCTCCACGCAACACGAGTACACGCGCGACATGTACGCGACACTTAAATATTATTATACGAACATGTTGAAAAAGGGTTGGGCGTCTGTGGATTACAATGCGCAATGGCTTAACGGCGACGTAGGTATTCGTGAAGAAGGCTTGTGGGCAATCCCCGTGGAAAACTCCAACGTAGTACGTGCGTTCGACTACGGCGTATTCGTTGCACCATTGGTTTCCACCGATTCTTCGCCCTACGTAAGAGAAGTGGAATATTCCAACGGACCTTATCAACCTGCGCCCGACTTGTCTTTGAATATCATGAAGGCGGCGGTGAAAGACAACCCTAAAATGTTGGATGCAGCCGTACGTTTCTTGAAATTTTTGACCAAACCCGAAAACGTATCGTTGATTTGTATTGAAAACGCGGGCGTACTTGGCGCAGTGAAGAATACGGGACATTCCAACTTGATTGACGAGTTCATTTCCCAAAAATTCCCGATTATGCCCAACGCATCTTGGCCTGCTGGCTTCACCGACGAATACGGTGATAGATTGAACAGAAAGTTTGAGGAATGGGTAAACGGCAATATCACGGACGCGCAATTCTATGCGGAAGTGGATAACGCGCAACAAAAGGGTGCGGAAGCGTTTGTAAGAAACATGGGAATCGATGTCTCTTTATGGAATATTGGAGGGGCGCAATGAAAGTAAAATTTGGCTGGATTGTAGCAGGGGCGTTAGGTCTTCTCATCGGCGGCGGTTATCTTTACGACGTAGCGCAAGCGAAAGATTACGAGTTTGAACTTGTAAAGACGACGGCGAAAACGATTGTCGCTGATGGCGAATCGACGGTGCGTATTTCCGTAAAGTTGAGTAAAGACGACAAGCCTGTAGAAGGACATACAATATATATCTATGCGTCAAACGGCACGTTGCCTTCGTCGCGCTACGTGACGGATGCGGACGGCATGATCACCATCCGTTATTATCCGTATGCGTACCTTAACGACGAATTAACGCCTTTACAAGACGTCACGCTGTATTTTCAAGACGAATCAAATTCCAAATTCTTTATGGTGAACGCAAAGGCGGAATTCTCTTTCCCCGTTGTAAAACCTGAAGCAAACGGCGTACAAAGGGATTGGCAAGACGTGAGAGTGGAGGAAGCGGATGAAAATTAGAAAGAAAACGCTATGGGAAAGAATAGTACAAAATAAATGGGCATACCTGTTTATTTTGCCGCTTGTCATTGGCGCGGTAGGGTTTAGTTATTATCCCGCGTTCAGCGGTATATTCACGTCGTTCTTTAGGTGGGACGGCACGGGCGTGCGTGATTTTAGAGGGCTTAAAAACTACGTGGAATTGTTCAAGGACGAAATCTTCCTTGATTCCATCGGCACGATGTTCATTTTGCTCGTTCCCCGTTTGTTAATCGGCGTATTCATGCCCCTTATCATGGCGGAGTTGATTTTCAACACGAAGAGCATGCGTATGCAATCGTTCTATCGTGTGGCGGTGTTGTTGCCTATGGTTGCGCCCGGCGTTGTCGGGATGCTTATTTGGCAAAACATTTTCGAGCCGACGACGGGTTTGTATGCAAAACTTCTCACAATGCTCGGCATTTGTGAAGAGGGCGCGGTTATCGACTTCTTGAACGACCCCAAGTGGGTTATCTCAACGGTTATCGTGCTTGGTTTCCCTTGGGTAAACGGTACGAATATCTTGATTTACATCTCGGGCATGATGAGTATTTCGGGCGAAGTTTTGGAAGCTTCCGAGTTGGACGGTTGCGGAACTTGGCGTAGAATATTCACGATTGATATTCCGTTGTTGTTAGGACAACTTCGTTATTTCGCAGTGTTTGGCTTTATCGGTTTGATGCAAGACTACGGCATACAAATGGTCTTGACGAACGGTGGGCCTGGCTATTCCACGTACGTGCCTGGTTGGTACATGTATAAGTTGGCGTTCACTTCGGGTAGATACGGATACGCTTGCTCGATAGGTACGGTATTGTTCGTGGTTATTTTCGCCGTCACGTTGGTAGCGTTCAAGTTAATGCACTACGGCCCGTTTGCGAAAGAAGCGGATATGTAAGGGGGGGCGAACGAATATGGTGAAATATTTGAAAAAGACCTACTGGAAAAACAACTGGGCGGAAGCGCTTGGACAATTGTTTATCCACTTGACGATGGCCGTTTTACTCTTTTGCATGATTTATCCTTTCTTGATGTCGGTATGGTGTGCTTTCAAGACGACGCAAGAATACGATATTAGCAAATTCTATCCCACTTTCCCTTTCAAATTGTCCAACGTTTCGGTGGCGTTTGAAAAGGTGGGCGGATATATGTTCAACACCGTGGCGGTTGCAGTATTTGGCGTTGCGGGCTCGCTTTTCATCGCATCGCTCGCCTCGTTTGCGTTTGCGACGATGGATTTCCCTGGCAAGAAAATCTTCTTCATGATGGTTATTTGCTTGATGATGATTCCCGGTTGCTTGACGCTCGTACCGCAATTCTTGCTTTACGTAAACCTTAACTTGAACAATAAACTGGTTGCAATTTTGCTTCCACAACTCACGGTGCAACCGATCGGGCAAGTGTTCTTGCTGACCATGGTGTTTAGCGCGTTGCCCAAAGATTTATTTAACGCCGCAAAGATTGACGGTGCAAATCCCTTCCAAGTTTATGCAAACGTTGCAATCCCCGTAAGTATTCCCATTTTGGTAACGCAAGCGATTATGCAAATCAACGGGCTTTGGAACGATTATCTTTGGCCGATGACGGTAATCTCTACCAACTACGAAGCGCTTACCATTTCGGCGGGGCTCGTTATCGAACTTCGTACGCAATATTCGCAAAATATGCCTATTACGTACGCAGGTTATTTGATTGCATCTTTGCCCCTTGTTTGCATCTTCTTGTTTGGCAACAAGTTCTATATCCAAGGGCTTATGTCTTCGTCTATTAAAATGTAAGGTAAAAAATAATATGATGAAAGTTTGGATTGATACGGATATCGGTGGCGACATTGACGATGCGCTTGCATTGTTGCTTGCCTTGTCGTCGCCACAACTTGAAATTGTAGGGGTGAGCACCGTGTACGAAAACACGATCGCCCGTGCAAAAATAGCGAAAACGCTTCTTTCTCTTGCGGGGGAAGAAGCTATTCCCGTTTATGCTGGGGAAGCATATCCACTCAAAGCGACCTACGTGCACACTATCCCGTTGGATGTAAATCGCTTGCCCAAAACGTACGAAGAAGAAGTTTTTGGTAAAGCCGTAGTGGAAACGGGCGCAGTCGAAGCGTTGCACAATGCGTTGAATACCTATGACGATCTCAACGTCGTCACGCTTGGCGCATTGACGAATATCGCTTGCTTGCTTGAAAAATATCCCGAGGACCAAGCAAAAATTAAACACTTGTATATCATGGGCGGCGCGATAGGGCTTAATCTTAACGAATTCAATTTCTCGTGCGATCCCGAAGCGGCGGAAAAAGTGTTGCAATGCAGCGCCCCTAAAAAGGTTGTCAGCCTTGACGTCACTTTCCCGTGTGCTTTGACGGAAAAACAAATGTCGAAATTGAAAAAGTGCAAGAGCGAGCTTGTAAAACAAGTGCTCCGCATGAGCGTTCTTTGGGGGGAAGGCATGATTTTGCACGATCCGTTGACGCTTGGCGTACTTCTTTCTGATAAGTTCGTAAAATTTGAAAAGGGCGATCTCATGGTGGAAACGGACGGCTATTATTCCCGTGGGAAATGCGTCAACCTTTGTGATTTCAATTGGCGAAGAACGGGTAGGGACGACCTTTACGTGCCTACGTCCGTTAAAGCAAAAGCATTTTGCGAGTATTTTGTACAAAGCGTTTGCAAATTAGATGCGAAAGTGCTGGAAAACTCGTAAAAAATAGGGCGAAAACAATCGCTCGCATATCCGATAAACGGATAAAAAGATTATTAAATTGAAATTTATGGCTAAAGCCATAGAAATAAAAAAAATTGGAGGAATTTATGAAAAAATTCACAAAACTTTTGGGCGCTGTTACGGCGCTGGCAGTAGTTTCGGCAGCAGGCATCACGGGCTTGGCAACGGCATCGGCTGACGAAGGTAGCAATGCGGCAGTATATTCCGTTAAAGACTATACTCCCGATCAATACGACACCGCAAACTTCTGGGGTGGCGTAGGCGACATCAACCCTGAAGACGGCGACGGTTTCGTTACGTTTGCACACGCTGGTTTGGACACGCCTTTGAAGGGTGATGACATTAAGTTCGACACCAGCTTCAAGGTTCTTTCCAAAAAAGCGGTAGAAGAAGGTGGTACTGGCATTGACGGTTGGGTAACGTACTCGTTTGGTAAAGTTGCAGCAAGCACGGCTATTGGTGACAGCTCCGTTCCCAACTATGCAAGCGGCACGGACGGCGTATTCTTGCACATCACCAACTATTCGGGCAACACCGCACCCAACTGCGTAGAAATGCAAATCGTTCAAAGATTGAACGGCGACACGCAAACGGTTGCAACGCAATTCGTAGACAACATCGTAGACGTTAGAATGACGTTCTCGCTTGCACAAGTTTCCGACAGCTACACGTTGACCCTTTACGCTATGGGTACGGACACCGTAATCAAAGAAATCTCTGGTCTTAACTTGAACCAAGAAGCGTTTGTAAACGAAAATGGTCAAACGTTCTTCTCGACGGCTATCTATGAAGGTGCTGGCTGCGATGGCAACCACTGGGAACACAGAGGCGTTTCCATTTACAGCGTAGAAGCATACACGCTTGACGTTGCGGCTGAAGACGTAGTTCTTTCCCAAACGGAATACACGTATGCTGACGAAGCTTGCGCCCCTGACGTAGCAGTTACGGTTGGTGGCGTTGAACTTGAAAACGGCGTTGACTACACTGTTGAATACTTGAACAACAACGCAGTTGGTACGGCTACGGCGAAAGTTACCTTCTTTGGTAAACTTGGCGGCAACGTAGTTGAAAAAGAATTCGTAATCAGCGCAGCTCCCGCTGACGAACCTCCCGCAGACGACAACCAAGGTTCTACGCCTGATACGACGCCCGACACGACGCCTGATACGACGCCCGACAACGGCGCAGCAGCTGAAGAAGAAAAATCTGGTTGCAAGAGCATGCTTGGCCTTAGCTCCGTTGCAGCAATGGTAGTTCTTGGCGGCGCAGCACTTTTCGCAAGAAAAAGAAAATAATAGCTTGAATTAAATCATAAATTGAATAGTTTTTCTACGGCGTGGGTTCACGCCCACGCCGTAGATGCTTTCAAATTTTGAAAGCAAACGATAAGAGAGGATTATAAGACAAACGCAAGAAGGAGACATCTTCTTGTTAAAATGGAGGTATATTATGAAAAAAATGCTTTGCGGCGCACTTGCCGCTGCCAGCGTATGTGCTTTTAGCATGGCACCCGCACTCACGGCTTCCGCATCGACGGCTCACACGGCTGACGATTGGGATTTGACCCGCGCAACTATTGAATATACGGATAACGGAATTGAAATCACGCAGACGGAAATGGGTATTCCCGACAGTCAGGCGATTGCAATTTTGGAAGTTCCTTTTGAAGATTTAGATACTTTTGAAATTAAATTTAGCGTGACGATGAACGATTACGTTGCATCGGGACGTTTGGCAAACGACGTATGGGCGTCGGTGAACGTTATGGGTGTGCCCGCATTCTTCAACTGGAGAAACAGCCAAAGCTACGGCTGGGCGAAAGACACCCCTGGTCTTGTCACCCGTTTCTTCAGCTATGACGGCGACCTTCGTTTGATTACGGACGTTTACCAAGAAGGCTACAAGACGGCAGGTGAAGATCCTTCTAGCCAAACGGTTGACACGTGGACGTGTTTGAATAAGTCTGCGGGCGCATCGGTTGAAAGCGATATTACGATGAAACTTGCTTGGGAAACACTTCCCAACGGTTCGGCTTTCTACAGCTTGTACATCAACGGCAATAAGATTTCCACGTCGGACGAACTTGCTTTCATTGACCGTGAAGTTTTGTTCCCCGAAGACAAGCTTTATCTCACCGTTGTTTTGAACACGCAAGATAAACCTAGCAACGATTTCACCACGCTCACCATCAAGGAAATCAACGGTGTTTCTTACGCGAGCAATACAAGCGGCGATAATGGTACGACGGGTGGCGGCAGCGGCAACAAGGCTGATGACAAGAAATCGGGTTGTGGCTCCGTATTAGGCGCATCGAGCGCGGCTATGGTTGCGCTTGGCGCAGCAGCTGCCGTTCTTTTCAAGAAGAAGGGGGAGTAAATCCGTGAAAGGATGGCAAAAAATTATGAGTGGTGTTCTTGGCGTTTCGTTGACGCTTACGTCTTTCGTGGGCTGTAATGGAATAGATGGCGATCCTTCCGGCGACGCTTCCAATAATCCGCCCGCAAACCCGCCTACATCAAGTGGTGACCCCGTAGACACGGACGATAAAGTGCTTTCGTTAGACCTTTGGAATAATCCTTCCTTGGATGATCGTCCTATGGTTATGATGCACTCTATTGCAAGCACGCTTGTGGACGACGTTTACGCGCGTGGCTACGGCGGTATCGTTACGAACGTGGCTTGGGATAACACCTATTTGCAAAACGACCGTGCTTTTTCTGTGTTGAAATCGGGCGTAAAACGCGCGATTGACAAGGGTATGCACATTTGGTTGTACGACGAATACGGCTATCCTTCCGGGTCGGCATACGGACAAACTTTAAAGGGCAATCCCGAATACGAAGCGTTGGGTTTGGTGCCCGTTGCGGAAATCGTTCCTGCGGGCGGCTCGAAAACTATCAATTTGTTGCACGGACACAAGGAAATCGTGTCAGCGTATATTTACGAAGGCAGCAACGCAAACAACGTCAACCTCGCATCCGCGCAAAACGTTTCTTCGTCCATTTCAGCGAATAAGGATTCGGTGACGTACATCAACCGTACGTCTTCTTCCAAAGTGCTCGTGGCGTATATGTCCAAGCGATGGTACGAGTTCACGCACTCCATGGAAAACTGGTATGCACAACAACGTTATATCAATATGTTGGATGCAGAACCTACCCAAAAATTCATTTCGATTACGCACGATAAGTATTACGCAAATCTTAAAGAATATTTCGGCAACGGCATCCAAGCGTTCTTCACGGACGAACCTGCTTTGCAAGGGAATTACTTTGACGTTTCCGATAGAAATCGTCAAGTGCTCGACGTGCCCGATTTAGATATTCCTATCGTGGAATGTTTGAACTATTCCGAAAGTCTTTTTGAAAAATTCGAGCAAGCGTACGGATATGCGCTCAATCCTTACTTGGGGTATTTGTACATGGACGACGGCTCGGCGAAAGCAAAACAAGTGCGTATGGATTTCTATGCTTTGACGAGCGAACTTTTCCGCACCAACTATCTTGGACAAGTGGGCGAATGGTGTGAAGATAAGGGCGTTGCAAGCTCTGGGCATTTGCTTTTGGAAGAATTGCTCTATCAAAATCCTTGGTTCGCAGGGAATATGATTCAGCTTCTTTCCACGATGACGATTCCCGGCACTGACCTTCTTTATTCCGAACCGCTTGGTGCAATGAATGCGGCTTGTATTACGTCCAAGTTCGCAGCGGCGGCAGCGGAATACACGGGTAAAGAAAATACTTTCTCGGAAATTTCGGGTGCTTTTGACGGCACGGTTGGCGACGTTTACGACCAAATCAACGCAGTTGGCGCGCAAATTTGTATGGGTGTAAACACGTACGCTTCCTATTATTATCAAGGCGGCAACCATACGCTTGAAGAAGATAAAATCTTCTCGACGGCGCTTGGCCGTATGCGTTATATGACGACGGGCGTTTCGCACACCGCAAAGACGGCAGTTTACTATCCTTATGAAGGCGCATCGGCGGAAACGTTGCCTACGAAAAACCTTTGGGTTGCAACGGACGGCGCGAAAGAAGTTAGCAACAGCTTCTCCAACCTTTGCAGAGCGTTGGTTGGCAAGCAAGTGGATTACGACCTTGTCGATCATATCAACCTTGACAAATGCACCGTAAAAGCGGGCACTTTGGTTGCGCCTCACGGCGAAGAATACACGTCCATCGTTGTGCCTTATACGACGGCAATGTATTCGAGCAGTATTTTGAAGCTCATTGAAGCGGCAAATGCGGGCGTGGAAGTTGTGGTGGTTGGTATCGACCAAGTAGTTTGTGAAACGGGCAAAAATAACGTTGCAGCGCGTTGGGACGAACTTTTGGATAAAGCGTACTACGCAACGACGGAAAACGGCGCGGCGAACAAACTTCGTCAAAAGGGACATACGTACGTAAAACTTTCCGATTCGTATGCGGAAAACATTTTCACCAGCAAGCGTGAAAATGCAAATTATAGCGTGTTCACGTTTGTCAACGCTTATAATAAGAATAAGAGTTATGATATTGAATTGTACGCAACTGGAAAGAGCGTGAAATATTATAACGCAGTGACGGGCGTAGTGACGGATATTTCGGCAAAGTTTGAAAACGGAGTTGTGAAATTTAATTTTAGCCTTCCGGCAGAATCGACGGGCTTCTTCGTTGTTATGAAATGAGAAAGGGCGTTGCCGTATCTTCCTTGATATGGCAACGCTTTTGATGTCAAATTCGCCTTATTAACGAATATTGCTTGCGTTGGAGATAGATTGTGTGGCAACGCTTGTGATATGGCGTAAAACGCTTAAAAATGCCGTTAAAAGGGCGAAAAAAGGGTAAATGATAAATCCTTCACAAAATCATAAAGGGAGCAAAAAAATGAAGAATATTTATATTTTAGGGAGCTTGAACACGGACTTGGTTATTTCGTCTGCGATTCCCGCAAAAGGGGAAACGATACGTGGGAAAGACTTTTTCATGAATTGTGGCGGCAAGGGTGCAAACCAAGCGGCGGCAGCGGCGAAGCTGGGTGGAAAGGTGTACATGGCGGGCTGTGTTGGCAAAGATGCGTTCGGTAAAAATATGAAAGAAACGCTTTGTGGTTTTGGTGCGGACGTTTCGTTTGTTCGTGAAATTGAAGGGGTTTCGTCGGGGATTGCGATGATTATTTTGACGGACGGCGACAACCGTATTATCTTGGACGGCGGGGCGAATATGCGTTTGAAAAAATCGGACGTAGATGCGCTTCTTGCGGGGGCTAAGGAAGGGGACATCTTCCTTACGCAGCTTGAAAATAACATCGAAATCACGGGTTATGCCTTGCAAAAGGCGAAAGAGAAGGGTTTGTTTACCGTCTTGAATCCTGCACCGTATAGCGCGGAAATTTTGCCGTATATTGATTATTGCGATATGATTACTCCCAATGAAACGGAACTCGCCTTGATGATAGGCGGACAAGAAAGCGTAGATGAAATGGCGAAGAAAATCCCCGTTGCGGAAGTTTTGGTGACGCTTGGCGGGAAGGGGTATTATTATCACTCGAAAGAAAAGGAATTTTACGGGGCTTGCCCGAAAGTTGTGCCTGTGGACACGACGGCGGCGGGTGACACTTTTTGCGGGGCGTTGTGTGTAGCGATTTCGGAGGGAAAAAGCCGTGAAGAAGCTTTCCGTTTTGCATCGCATTCCGCAAGCCTTGCCGTGACGAGGAAGGGAGCAATGCAATCTATCCCCACGCGCGAAGAAGTGGAAATTGCCTTGAAGAAGTAAAAAGCACTTTCCAATCAATAAAAATGTATAAAAAACAGGCAAAATCAACCGATTTTTGCCTGTTTTTATGCTTTTTTGAGAAGAAATAAGAAGGGAGTGTGTAGTAGTGGTTGGGAAAACACAAGGGGATTTTAGATATAAAACGTTCCAAAATCCGTTAAAGCGCCTGATTTTTTTGAATAAATAACAAAAACCCGCAAATCGAGCCTTTTTTGGGTTCAATTTACGGTTATTTTGGGGCCGCTGGCCGGACTTGAACCGGCACGGATGTTACTCCGAGGGATTTTAAGTCCCTTGCGTCGGGTAAAATAGGGTAAAATCAAAAGTTTCTCAAAGTGCAAAACGGGGCTAAATTGCACTAAAAACACATAAAAAGCCCCAAAAACAAACAAAAATCAATCGATAAAGCCTTTTTCCGTCTTCTTTTAAAAATCTGTTAAGTTCCCAAAAGTTCCCAAAAATTCTCACAAAAAAAGAGAAAAATTTTAACTGCAAGGGACAAAATTACCCAAAAATTGACCAAAAGGATAATGATAGGAATCATTGGGAACAAAGCTAATTCTCGGTCTGAAAATCTTAAATTGGCAACAATTTTGTTAAAGACGCAGTATACCAACTGCGTCTTTAATATATTAATAAAGATTAGAAGTTGTTTTTTTTCTAAAAACATATCAAATCATATTGACTTTTAATGTGAAAAATTGTATAATTAAATTACAAATAAATATGCAAAAGGTTTAAGCGACTTAAATTCTTATGTGTAAAATGACAATATTTGTTATTTGCTATGAAAGTAGCAGGTTTCAAATGCGGTTGGTTTAAATGTTAGAATTTTATTGGTTAAGCCTGATTTCAAGGGTGTAGTCTATTTGTTTACATCTTGTTTTCAGGTTATTTTTATATCCTTTTGCAAATAATTGCAGGAGGATTTTTGTTTTATGAAAAAACGACGATGATAACTTTCTATTTCAGCAAAAGAATAAAAAATTAAGGAGTGAAATTATGATATTAAAAAATTATGAAATAGAAGAAATTGAGAGAAAAATTGGTTATACTTTTGAAAATAAAGTATTATTAGAACAAGCATTTACACGTCGTTCCTTTACGGAAGAATATGGTGGTGAAAACAATGAGGTGTTAGAATTTTTAGGTGATAAAGTTTTAAGTCTTGCCGTTGTGAAAGCGTTAAGTGATGAATATGCTTATCCTACAGATGATGAAGAATATGCGATTGAATTTGACGAAGAAGACTTAACGGATATTCTAATGGGGCTTGTTTGTAGTGAGAATTTAGCCTCTTGTATTAGTGAAATGGGATTACAAAAATATCTCATTATGGGAAAAGGTGATAGAAGAAACAATGTGCAAAATGATGATAGTGTAAAAGAAGATTTGTTTGAAGCAATTGTTGGTGCTGTGACAATGGATTTGGATTGGAAGCACGTAGATAAAAACGGTATAGGCAGATGGGATATTGAAAAGTTGAAAAAAGTTGTTTCTAAAATGCTCAACCTCAAAGAAACCTTGCCACAAATTATTGAATCGCTACAAGAAGATTATTCTTTTGAAGATGAAGTCGGGGAACCGGATGAAAATCGTGCAATTAATCAATTAAATGAGCTTTATCAAAAAGGCTGTATTGATGAACCGATTTATGATTATGAACAGGATTATGACGAATATGGTGGACCAATTTGGAGATGCTATTGTAGAATAAAAGGGAACAATAAAACATCATACTGGACAAATTCTAAAAAAGAGGCAAAACGTGATGCTTCATACAGAATGCTTTGCTATTTAATGGATTACGAATACGAGGAGTAAAGGAGAGAATAAATATGTTTGGATTTTTTAAGGCAAAATCACCACAAGAAAGAATTAGAACTGCTGATAAATCTACTCAAAGATTGAGAGATAAGAGGTCAAAATTAAACCCCAAAACAGATAAGGAAAAAATTAACAAAATTAACGGAAAAATTCATCGAAACAATGTTGAAACGGATATTGCTTTTGCTGAATTAAAACAGCCTAAAAAAGAAACGAGAACAACAAATATATCATTCAATAAAAATGATAAAAGCAAACAAGTTCATTTTCATGGACATTATCATGCTAAAAGCAAATAACTATTTTTAAGTGCTTTAAGGAGATTTGTATGGAGAAGGCTACGAAAGAAAAGTATAGTTATGGATATGCGCTTGAAATAAATAAACCATTTAAGGCGAACGAGGAGCAGTTTAATTATAAATTGAAAAATGGAAAGTATTATATTATTCGTTTTGACGGGAAAGAGATGACTGCTGGGTTTAAGGAAAAAGGCAAGGCTATTAATAATAAATTTTTAGCTGTTATGAAATCTGTTTTAATTGAGTTTTGCCAAATTAACGACATTAGGTTTGCTTACTCCTTTAGTGATGAGATATCTATATTAGTTAGAGGTAACAATAAAGGCAAAAAAGAAAAAAAATTGGAAGATGATCAACGAATAGAAAAATTATTATCTATATATTCAGGGCAGTTATCGTTGTTGTTTCAAAAGTGTTCTCAAGAAAATAATCTTGATTTACAAAACAAGTTATGGGTATTTGATGCAAGAATTATTGAATTGGATAAGATAGATGTTTATGGTTATTTTAAGGCGAGACAAGCATTTTGTATTGATAAATTTTTAACGCAATTTAAAGGTGAAAATAAAATTGATTACAAATTACATACGTCAAGTGCAATAATTGATGCATTAAATAAAATGGGTATATTGTATCAAGATGTTCCTAATGATTACAAATATGGTTTAGTTTATTCTAAGTTTGGTGATGGTAGTTTTGACTTTGATAGTGATGAAGAAAAATTTATGAAGTTTTGTTTTAATTAAGAAATGTCAACTAAAATTCAAAAAACTTGACAATTCAAAACTAAATCAGTTATACAGCGTATATTATAGTAATTCTATAGAATAATCTTAAAAACCAAAATATTTTTGCTTATTTTGTATAAATTTTGCAAAAACGACAAAAATATTTGAAAAATCAACTATTTTTAGTTGACTTTCCGGCGCTGGAAAAATATAATAATAGTACGAGGTGATGTTATGATTATTGATTTCAAGTTTAAAAATTATTTATCATTTGCCGATGAATGTTATTTTACAATGCTTGCCAATAAAGACAAATCTCATGAAGATGATTTGATTGCGATAGGTAAAGAGCGACTTTCTAAAGCTAGAATGATTTATGGTGCGAATGCATCTGGTAAATCTTCTTTTATAAAAGCAATGCTTTTCGTTTCGGTGTTTATTGCGAATTCTAATACTTTATTAGAAAAAATGCCTATACACGTCACTCCTTTTAAGTTTTGCGACGATTATTTTAATAAACCTACGGAATTTGCTATCACGTTTATTAAAGATGAGGTAAAGTATTCTTATCAGTTTAGTTGTACTAAAGAGAAAGTTATTGATGAAAGATTGGATGTATATTATACTTCTAAACCTACGATGATATTTAATCGTGCCAATACGAACACATACGAGTTTAATAAGGATTCTAAACTTTTAAATGAATTAAAAGAAAGGAACCTTGAAAATAAATTGTTCTTGGTTACTTCTGCATCTTGGAACTATGAAAAAACAAAGCCGGTAGTGGATTATTTATTAAACACAATAATGGTTGCTATTAATATAGAAGCGCTTTGGAAAGTCAATTTAGATAGAATATATGCAAACAATGAGGTGGAAGAGTATAAAACTTTTTGTTTGAAAATCTTAAATAATGCGGATATCAGTATCAGCGATTTTAAGGTGGATTCAAAGAAGTTTAAAGATGTCAGCAAAGACGCTGAATTATTTAGAGAATTACTTCGTGTTGCGGCAAAAGGTAATGAAGAAGCCGTTGCCAGTGTGGAAAATTCAAACGTTTATGATTTTGTTACGTTCCATGATGTAGTTGATGGTGAAACATCTAATAGATATAGCTTAAATTTAGCAGAAGAATCTTTTGGTACTGTTCAGATGTTTAAGTATTCTCCGTTGCTTTATTATGTGTTTAAGGAGGGTAAGGTTTTGTTTATTGATGAGATAGACAAGAGTTTGCACCCTTTAATGGTTGAATATCTTGTAAAAATGTTTTTTGATAAAAACATTAATACAGGCAATGCACAGCTGATAGCAAACACCCACGATACGAATCTTCTCAATCTTGATATTTTTAGAAGAGATGATATTTGGTTTACTGAAAGAAATTATGAGAGCGGTAAAACCGAAATGTATTCGTTGGCAGAATTCTCGCCTAGGAAATCTGAAAATATCGAAAAGGCATATCTTTTAGGGCGTTTTGGCGCAATTCCTTTTATCAAGGGGGAATAAGATGGCAAGACAAACCAAAGAAGAATTTAGAAGAAAACGAAAATCGTCTATATTTATTGTGTGCGAGGGGCGGAATAAAACGGAAAAAACTTATTTTAACCATTTTAATGAAAGAAATGCTCCGTTTAATTTACGAGTTTTTGATTCCGAATCTACCGATATAACCAGTATGGCGAAAAAAGCGGCTTCGTTGTTTATAAAATACGAACTTGATTTGGATATTGGGGACAAGGTTTATTGTTTGGTAGATTTGGATTTAGAACAAAGTAAATATGAAAAATTTATAAAAGCAAGAGAAACGTATAAGAAAATAGAAATTATACCATCGAATCCTTGCTTTGAGATATGGTTGCAGTATTATTTTTCAAAAAGTCCTAAAGTGGTTAGCTCATCACAAAAGGTGAAAGAAGAAACGGCAAAAGTGATTCCTGGTTATACCGAGAGTATGGACGTTATTTCTGTGGCTAAATTGGGTATGAATGAACACGTTCAGGCGATTCAAAACTCCGAGATAAGGAACAGTCGTTACGATGACGCTCTTAAAGAAGTAGATAAAAATCCTTACACTGAAGTGGCCGATGTTGTCATGGAATTAATTAGACATAAAAAAGGTGATTAAAGAAGAAAGGGCAGATCGAGATAAAGGTTTGCCCTTCGTTTGTTTTATTCAAAAAAGATTAAAAAGTTATAATGTTGCAAAGGAGCAGAATTATGAGAAGAAATCTTAAACCAAAAGCATATATTTATCCGTTGCCGGTGCTAATTATTGGCACTTATGACGAAAATGGAACGCCAAACGCTATGAACGCAGCGTGGGGTACTGTTTGCGATACAGCACAAGTTTCTATTTGTCTTGATAAAAATCATAAAACCGTAAAAAACTTATTAAAAACAAAAGCGTTTTCGGTGGCGATTGCGGATAGTCAAAACGTTATTCCTGCCGATTACGTTGGCGTAGTTTCAGCAAACGACGTTCCCGATAAACTTGAAAAAACTGGTTGGACAATTACAAAAAGTGTCTTTGTAAATGCACCTATTATAGAAGAACTTCCACTTGTGTTAGAGTGTAAACTTGTGAGTTATGATACTGAAACTGAAATTTGCATAGGGGAAGTGGTAAACGTTTCAGTTGACGACAGTATCTTAGATGCAAAGGGCAAAATTGATTTAACTAAATTCAAACCTATTTGCTACGATACTGACGGACACGGCTACTACACGCTCGGTGAAAAAGTCGGTCAAGCCTTCTTCGACGGTCTAAAACTGAAATAAAATTCAAGAGGTTTTTAAGTGGAAGAATTATTAAAAAGATACGCTTATGCAGATGATAAAGAAATAATTAGTAGGATAAAAAACTGCACAGGTAAAGATGAAAGAGAAAATCGAGATATAATTTTCAATCGTTTTATGGAAAATTAATAGACAGGTTGATATCGGACTTGAGCTTTTTTTGCTATAAAAAGCCTAAATATAGCGCCATCTATCATTAAAACAAAAGAAAAAGAAATTAAAAAAATTGTTTTTGATTTGTTAGAAATTAAAGGTGTGAAAATTGCAATGGCAAGCACGATATTGAAAATGTTTTACCCTGATTCTTTCCCTATAATTGATCAAAGAGCATATAGAGAATTAAATGGGGAAGATTTGCCAGATTACTATGGTGCAAGTGCTAATCAAAGATATGCTGACTTATATTTTCAATACATATTAGATTGCTACAAATATAACCAAAGTGTTTGTCCTAATACAAACTTTGATGACATTGATAAGGTTTTATATCAACTGGATTTAGAAAAGGGGAATAAAGTAAAATACTAACTAGAACTAAAAATAAACGTCGTTTCGTAAAACCGAAACGGCGTTTTATATTTGTCAATCATTAAAAAAATTAAAAGAACTTGTAATTTATTTATTGAATGCTCTTGAAAAAATTTAAGAGAAGTGCTATAATGATAGATGTATATAAATAATTATTTTTATGAGGTGGAACATGGCTGCAAGCTATAAGAAACTTTTCAAGCTTTTAATTGATAGGGAAATGAAGAGCAAAGACCTTGCTGCAAAGGCAGGCATTAGCCCTGCAACTCTTGCAAAGATGAAAAAAGACGGTGCAACGGTGTCAAGCGACGTGCTTGTCAAGATTTGCACTGCCTTAAACTGCACAATGAACGAAATCTTAGAAATCGTTCCAGATAAAGAGGATTAAGTGGTCTAAAATGGTAAATAAGGAAAAAATTTACTTAAATGTATTATCTGATATGGAGAGGGGTTATGTTAGTATCTATAATTATAGAGATGATGCCAACTTTCGAGAATTTTATAATGCACTTGCAAAAGATATACAACAATATTCTAATTATACTTTTGATGGAAGATTTGAAAAATTATTGTTTGATGAGTTGAAAATAAGTGTAAAAAATCGAAGGAACTATCAACAATTTTTTACTGCAATACGGGAAGGCTTAAAAAAATTAGTTGTGCCGTGTGTAATAATTATTCCGTTAAATTTTATAAATGATGCTAAAATTAAACGAGATACAAGATTATCTGAGAATATTACCCTTTTCAAAACAGATAAGCCTCAAATTACATATCGCTTTTTTAGAGACCCGATAATATCTGAAACACCTTTAGCAAAGTATTTTAAGGAAAAAGTTTATAAGCTCTTATTGAGAGAACATATTGAAAAGGCGAAAGACAGAAACTTTTTTAATTTTCCGCTGTTAACAATTTTAGTAAATAATATTGATCATAGGGTTGAAACTGAATCTGGTAGAATTGTTGATGCGGTATACGCTTTTATTAGAATGTTAGATTTTGATAATTGCTTAGAAGAAGGCGGTTGGGGATATATTTTCCATTCTCGCTTAGCGCCTGCAAGTACGTATGGGGTTTATTATAACGAAGAAGGGCTTACCCAATTACCAGAGGGAATGGATGCTAATGGATATGGATATTCAATGCGGTTTAAGTTTTCTCCCTTTTTAGATGTTTCAACGGAAGGATTTCTAAATAATCTAAAAGAGTTTGAGAAATTATTATCTCAATATATTGACTATTGTTTTTTAGATTCTATAAATTATAACAAAGAAACATTGGTGAAAATTGCAAAATGGCAAAACGCAATTCAAATGTTTAATACTGCTTATGAGTTTGCGTCTATTGAAAGATATGATTCAACAATGATTCTATTATTAACGGTATTAGAATCTCTGTTTGTTAAAAATGAGGGAAATAAGAAAGAGCATCTTGTTGTGGCTCTTCAAGAATTCTTTAAGAATGATAAAAAATTAAACTATGATTTTATTAGAGATAATGTAACGCAGGCATATAAATCGAGAAACAAGTTTGTTCACGAGGGTGTAGGCGTAGAGAATGAATATACGTATTCTAAACCGTTAAATGATTATCAAGGGTTTCAGATAGGGATGAAACCGTTTGCGCATATCGGAATATATCATTATCCTAGTAATATTGAGAATTTGAGAAATTTATTTACAATAACAATCCAAGTTTTAAGGAACTATGAAAAGCTGATTAGTGAGGATTAATAAAAATGGCAAAGACAAAAGCAACAAAAGAAAAAGTAGTATCATTAGAAGACGTGTTATGGGAGTGTCGTGTTGCACTTCGTGGCGTAGGCAGTCTTGATAAAAATAGAAATGCTGTTATCAGTTTGGTATTTTTGAAATTTGCAGGGGATAAATTTGATAAACGCCGTGCGGAGATTTTAGCGGAACACGGCAATATTCCTGCGTTTTTAGAAAAGAAATCCTTTTATAACGCAAAAAACGTTTTCTACTTAAAGGAAACATCTCGTTGGTCGTATATCAAGGATAACGCCAGCAAAGATAATATTGCCGTTATTATTGACCAAGCAATGGCGGATATCGAACAGGACAACCCGTCGTTGTCGGGTGCATTGCAAAAGAACTTATTTGCATCGCTTGGCGCAGATAAAAATAAAATTAAAACGCTTATTGACAACGTAAATAAAATTGAAGAAAAACGTTTCAATGAAGACGATTTAATTGGTCGTGTTTACGAATATTTCTTGCGTATTTATGCTGCCTCTGGTAAAAAGGAAGACGGTGAATTTTACACGCCTGCTTGCGTGGTGCAACTCATTGCCGAAATGATTGAACCTTACGACGGTGTTGTGTATGATCCTTGCTGTGGTTCGGGTGGTATGTTTGTTCAGTCTATGAAATTTGTGGACAAGCATAACGGAAATAGGACGAGAATATCTGTTGTTGGGCAGGAAAGCGAACAAGAGACGTGGCGCCTTGCAAAAATGAACCTTGCTATTCGTGGGATAGCGCATAATCTGGGTGCAACAAATGCCTCTACTTTCACAAACGACCAACATAAAGATAAAAAAGTTGATTACATTATGGCAAATCCGCCTTTCAATTTGAAGGCATGGAGAAATGAAGACGAACTTGTAAAAGATTCTCGTTGGGACGGTTGTTGTGAAACCGCGCCTAGAGTTTCTAATGCTAACTATGCTTGGATTTTGCATATGATTTCAAAACTTGACGTTAATCACGGTATTGCGGGTTTCCTTCTTGCAAACGGTGCGTTGGGTGATGCCGATGATGCGGAAATCAGAGAAAATATAATTAAGAAAGATAAAGTGGAGGCCATTATTGTTTTGCCCCGTGATATGTTCTATACCACGGATATTTCGGTTACCCTTTGGATTGTCAATATGAACAAAAAAGCAGGGACCGTCAATGGCAGGCAAGTACGTGATAGACAAGGTGAAATCCTGTTTATGGATTTAAGAACGTGGGATGAGAATATAGACGAAATTGTTATTGAGAAAGGTTCTAAAAAGAAAAAGACGGTTCTTACTGATACGCAGATTGCAAAAGTGAAAGAAGTTTATAATAATTGGCAAAGCGTAGATACTTCTCTTTATCAAGACGTACCCGAATTCTGTAAATCGGTAAAAATCTTTGATAAGGATGCAAAAGGCGGCGAAGTAACTGTGCAAAGCAAGGGTTACGTGCTTATGCCTAGTAAATATATCGAATTTATCGACCACGATTTGGATATCGATTACAAAAAAGAAATGGCTCGTATTCAAGGCGAAATGAAAGAAGTATTAAAAAAAGAAAAACAATCTCAAAAAATGTTGGAAGATGCTTTCAAGGGGATAGGGTATGGCATTGACTAAATATAAAATAGGACAACTGATTGCGCCTGTTGATGAGCGAAATACACTGGGAATAAAAGAGTTTTATGGTATAAATATTAACAAAGAATTTATGCCTACGGCAGCCTCTACGGATAATTTGGACGAAACAAAATATAAAGTTGTTCGTAAAGGTCGATTTGTATTTAGTGGAATGCAAACGGGCAGAGATAAGTGTATTAGAATTGCTTTATATTTAAAAGACGAGCCGATAATTGTTTCACCTGCGTATACTACGTTTGAAGTTACGGCAATGGACAAGGTTTTGCCCGAATACTTTTTTATGTTGTTTTTGTCTAAAGAAAGGGATAGACTTGGTTGGTTCTATAGTGACGGCAGTATTCGGTCTAATTTGGATTGGGATATTTTTTGCGATATAGAATTTAATCTTCCCGATATTATCGTGCAACAAAAATTTGTGGATGTGTATAAAGGAATGGTTGCCAATCAGCAAGCCTACGAAAAAGGCCTTGAAGACTTAAAACTTGTTTGCGATGGTTACATTGAAGACTTGCGCCGCAAAATTCCTTGCGAACCGATAGGGAAATACTTAATTCAATGTGATGAAAGAAATAATGATTTATCTATAACCTTAGCACAGGGTGTCGATGTAAATATGCAATTTATTTCTGCCAAACGTGAGGCAGTTGACAAAGAGTCTACAAGAATTGTTAGAACTGGGCAATTTGCTTTTAATAAAGTTGTAAAGTCTAATGGTACTAAATTGCCTATTGCCTTAAGACGTGGAGAGGATTGTATTATTTCAGGTTCTTATGAAGTATTTGAAGTTGCCAACAAAGAACACTTGTTGCCTGAATACCTAATGTTATGGATGTCGAGACCTGAAACACAACGTTTTTGTGGATTTAACGCATGGGGTTCTACTAGGGACGTTTTTTCATTTGAAGAATTGGCGAAATTGGAATTTCCTATTCCCGAAATTAAATTTCAACAAGCGGTTGTAAATATTTACAATGCTTATATTGAGCGCAAAGAAATCAACGAAAAATTAAAAGCACAAATCAAAGACCTTTGCCCAATTTTAATCAAAGGTTCTTTAGAAGAAGGAAGATAGTGTATGGAATATTTTACTAAAAGACATGGAATGAGAAAAGGAATACAAAAAACCTCTTTTATATCAGTTGACAAGTATGCACTATTATTAGAATGTTGCGAACAATATTATGATAATCTTGCATGGAAATATCCTGAAGAATGTCCTGATGGAAGAGGTTGCTGTGGGTTAGACGTTGAAAAATTTCAAAGAGATATGAGTTATGAGGTCCCTACACTATACAGAGATGAATACAATAGAATTTCTGCGCCGCATGAAAGAAAAAATATTTTCGAGGATGAAGCAACTGTCGATGAATATGATCAGTATGCGTTATTAGACCTTATTGAGTTTGTCGCTGAAAACTGTAGGGATTTTGCAAGAAAAGAATGGCATCAATATTTTGGACACTATGACTTAAGCTTTTCATCGAGCAACGAAAATACTTTTAAAAGTTTTCGTGAAAATATTAATGAAATATTTCAAAAGACAGGTTTATTGTATGAGCTTAAAGAAAATGGGTGGGTTGAACGCATTATTGAAATCGGTGTACTGAATGAAGAAACGGAAACAATCGTTTTGAATATAAAAGAACAGGGGACTAAAGAGTTAATGGAAGAAGCAATTTTACTACATAAAAGTCCCCATCCTGATGCGCATAAGGAGGCTGTTGCAAAAATTTGGGATGCTCTTGAGCGCTTAAAAACTTATTATACTGATTTAGATAAGAAAGCATCAATTAATAAAATTGTTAATGATATGGCAAGTGGGCAATCTGTTTATGTTGAACTTTTTAATTCGGAATTTAAAGCGTTAACGGATATCGGAAACAATTTCCGTATTCGTCACCACGAAACCAATACAATTGATATTTCGGATATACGTTATTACGATTATTTCTTTAATCGCTGTTTATCATTAATAGTTTTAGCAATTCAATATTTGGAGTAAAAACTTAAATGAACACAAAAGAAGAAATTTTAAATTATATAAGGAGTAAAGAAACTTGTGGGGCTTTGTTACTTACGGGTGAGTGGGGCTGCGGGAAATCCTATCTAATAAAAGGACTGGTAAAGGAAGTTAATGCAGGGAAACAAATATGTATGGGGATAATATCATTATTTGGTGTTGATGATATTGCCACTCTTAATCATTGTATTAAAGAAACCTATTTATCTGCCTCTAGTGGAGTTTTTACAAAAACGGTCAGAAAAGCAGTAAAAGGTGTTGGTGAACTGATTAAGGGTGGTGCTGAAGTTGCTTCTGCTGCAGACCCGAGTTGCGGCCTGTCCGCTGGCTTGGCAAAAGGTATTGGAAGTGCATTGTCATTAAACGTGTTTGATTATGTTCCTGTAAAAAATGAATTTGGTAGGGGAGATAAGAAAAAGAAATTTGTTCTGGTTTTTGATGATTTGGAGCGTTGTAAAATCAATATTGTCGATTTACTCGGAGCAATTAACGATTATTGTGAGAATAAAAAAATAAAAACGATTTTGATTGCAGATGAAAGCAAGCTTTCCATTAATGAGACAGTGGAAGAATCAGGCTTAAAAGGAGACGAGCAAACAGAAAAGAAACCAGAATATACCGATGAGGAAAAAGAGCGTTCAAAACAATATAAAGAGTTTAAGGAAAAGCTTATATTTTCTACAATTAAGCTGGAAGCAAATTATGATGGAATTATTGATAACATTATAAAAGAATATCAAGAAACTATTGGTGCCTCTAACTATAAAGGATATTTAGAGCTTAAAGCAAGTACGGTTAAGCAGGTTTTTCATGAGAGCAATTACAACAATATCCGTACTGTGAAGAAAATAATCGTTGCATTTGAGCGAGTTTTTAATTTGTGGCCCAAAAATCTAGCTATCGACTATTTGGAGAATATTTTATATACTTTTTCTGCGGATATGTACGAAAATGCGGCTGGAAATTTATGTCGTGGGAAATACGATAGTATAAAATTTAGAAAGGCAGATACGTCTAAAAAGTATAGTCGATACGGTCAATATAGTAGCAATATCGATTTGCTGAAAGAGTGGATTTTGGAAGGCGTTTGGGATAGCGATAAATTAAAGAAACAATTTCTTGACAGGTTTAATCCAAAAGAGTTTTCCGATAGACATAAGTTTTTTAATTGGCCTATTTGGGATTTGGATGATACTACTATGCAAAATGGATATAAAGAGGCATTAGAAGATGCTTATAATGGGAATTGCGCAGGCGGAAGATCTTATGAATGGTTAATGCAAAGATTTGAATTTTTAAAACAAGGCGGACTGACATTACAACCTGAATTAGACTATGTAAAATTGGAACAAGGATTAGACAAACAAATTTCAAAAATTAAAAGTGGTGAAAATGAAGGGGAATGGCGAGAGTTTTTTATTCCGTCTGACGATTTAAAAAAAGCGAAAGAACACAAACCAATACATTATAAGCTGCTTAAAAAGATGGAGTATGCTTCTAACGCTTTAGTTCTTTGGAGTAATCAAAGAATACTACTTGATTATTTAAAAAGAGATTCATTGAATTTTTATGAGATATCGGAACGGAATCGCCTGGAAAAATTAGAAAAAGAATTATGTGATGCGATTCTTGAAAATTATAAGTGCAAGGATAATCGTAGAAAGTCGGACTTAGTTGATTTCTTTGAGAGATTAATTTTAATTGATTGTTATACAACGAATCCGATAACACAAGAAAGAGTCAATGAAACTTTAGATAATTTAAAATATTTAGCATCTCAAATAAATGAATTGATAAATCTTGAAACGGGAACGATAACAAAATGGATACATAATAGATTTCTGCAAGCGATAGATAAAAAGACGGAAACGATAAACCAAATGAAACCAATAAATGAGGATTGATTATGGATTACAAATTTGAAAAGGGTACGTTTAATGAAGAACAATTAGAACTTGCTATTATTGAATTGTTCAAACAGCAGGGTTTTACATACGTGCATGGGGATACTATTCATAGAAGATATGAAGACGTATTGCTTGTGGACGATTTATTGTCGTTCATTAAAAACAAATATTTCGACGAAGGATTAACGGAACTTGAATTACAAAAAATTGTTAATAAAATCAATTTGATTTCCGCA
>JAZQWG010000029.1:0-15139 GCA_045632265.1 Candidatus Scatosoma sp. | reverse complement strand
AGAGGAAATAATATCAACAAACAACCCCGCCGTTTGCGAAAAACCCGCACCTTCGTTTATGTTTTATGCAAGCACGTCTTGTTTAATGGCGTTGGAAAGCTCTTGATTGAGTTCATATCGCAACGATATTTTCCCATTCTTTTCGTGCACTTGATACACGAATAACCCACTCTCTTCTATCGTATCGTCTATCAACCGTAAAACGCAATACAATTTCCCCTCGCCATATTTCTTCACTGCAATCTTCTTAAAACAAAACGTTTCCCCATCGGCATTTCTCAACACCAAAGGCGCAGTATGCTTTTCATTTAACAACGCTTCCATAAAATAAAGTCTATTATCCATATTCGTATCCCCACATATCACGACTATATGTCGTTTATCTATGCAAAACGACGGCACCTATAACAAAAAAAACAGCCCATCTAAACTTAGTAAAAAAGCAAACTTTTACGCCCCTTGCGGTGCTTTCCCACAATAATAACGACAAAATGTAGTATTTTAATATAAACGACTAATTGTCGTATTATTATTGTACCACGATAAATTTCATAAGGTCAAGCATTTTACGACAAATTGTAGTAAAATTATAATAAGACAAGGAAATGTTGCCAATAATTATCATAATATAATAGGTGTATATTGATGGGTGGGATAGGAATTATTATCAAAGATTTAAGAAAAGAAATGGATTGCTCGCAAGACAAGCTTGCCGAAGCAATCGGGGTCACGCAAGATAGCATTTCCCTTTGGGAAAATGATAAACGCGTTCCCGATGCGCAATACATCGTGACAATGGCAAAGTTTTTCGACGTATCAGCCGACTATCTCTTAGGCATTTCGGGCGATTATCAACGTGTTGGCGTTGGCGCCAATTACGAACAAGAATTTATAAAGCAAACGGAAATGCAATTGATACGCAGTTATCGTAAGTTAAACATCGAACAAAAGCAAGCCGTTGACAACCTTATCAATATATTTAATAAACAACAATAAACGAAAAACGCCGTTGCGGATAAACCGCAACGGCGTTTATGTTTTATGCTATTTTATAATTTATATTCCAACTTGCTAAAAAGATATTCCACGTCAAACGCGCCGTTATCTTTCAAAACGATTTTCGTCGAGCCAAGCATATCCTTATCGTGATAAGCGTCCCCACCCGTCTTTAAGCCATACGTGAAGCGAACGCCTTGATACACCGTGCTTGTGGCTATTTCGTGGTTATGTCCAAGGAATATCCCTTTACAGTTATTTTCCTTGGCGATAGCGAAAAATCCGTAAGGATAATAAACCCCGTTATGTTCTTCCTTGAAAACACCAAAGTTCGTGCCGTCATCATAATATTCGCCCATTTTTATATCTTCGGGAATACTACTCGTCACCGTATCGGGTGCTATGTGCATAAAGGTAAGCACGGGCACTTCGCCATACGTCTTTCTCACTTGCGTATAACTTTCGTCATACCATTGCACTTGGTTTTCTTGCAATCCCCACGCACTTGTGATTTGGTCAATATCCACGTTGTCGGGCATAATCCCTTCGCCTAAGTTGTTGGGATAGGTCATACAGCCGTTGGTATCGAGCATGTAGAACAAAAACTTGCTTACGCCCCCTTGCTTAATCAGCACGTTATAGTTGGAATTTCCCGCCACATTGCCACGATTGAACACGCAATATTCGCTTTGTTTTAATTGATTTACTTGCCACGTCACGCCCTTTGCGCTTTCGTTGTCGTGGTTACCAAAAATAGTGAGCCACGGCTTTTTATAGCTGTCTATCTTTTCAATCAATTCTATCCAGTCCGAGCCGTCGTCGTCCGTTTCGCCGTAGATATTATCCCCCGTCAAAACGATTAAGTCGGGTTTGCAACGTTCCACCGCTTCATCGACGTATTTCCAAACTCGCTCTTCTCTATCCATCACGCCACCCATGTAAAAGGTTAAATACAACTGTGCGCAACGGGTTTCGTTTCGAGCCTGCGTCAAATCGAGCAACTGCAAATCGGTAAGCTGAAGCACTCGAATTTCTCTACCCTTCTTAAAGTCAATGCAAAAATCAACGCCGTTTTCACCGTTCAATTCCGTTATTTTGTATTTTAGCGGTCTATTTGCTGAACAGCCCAAAAACGGAAACGCCAAAACGAAAAATATTACGCATAAGATTAACGCCCATTTTCGTTTCATACACATCTCCTTTAAGAATACTTACAATTTATTTAATCAAATCCTTAATCACTTCGCCCGCAATCGTCAGCCCCGCCATCGGTGGAACGAACGAGATACTTGCAGGCACGGGTTTTTCACCCGCTAAAACGGGCGTTTTAGGGCATTTCGGCTCTTCCTTTGAATAGACCACCTTCACGTGTTCTACGCCCCGTTTTTTAAGCTCTCTACGCATAACGCGCGCAAGCGGACAAACGCTTGTTTTCGTGATGTCAGCCACTTCAAAAGGCATATCACCAAGCTTATTTCCCGTACCCATGGACGAGATGACGGGCACGCCCAACGCCGTTGCTCTTTCGATAATCGCTATCTTCCCTCTCACTGTATCAATGGCGTCCACCACGTAATCGTACACGCTAAAATCAAACGGCGTTTCGGGCAAGAAGAACAAATTGTGCACGTTGACAACGGCGCAAGGGTTGATGTCCTTGATACGCTTTGCCATCGCTTCCGTTTTCATTTGCCCCACCGTCGAGTAAAGCGCAATGATTTGGCGGTTGATATTGCTTTCGCTGATACAATCGTTGTCAATCAAATCAAGCGTGCCAACCCCCGCCCTTGCAAGCGCTTCCACCACGTAGCCGCCAACGCCGCCAACGCCAAACACGGCAACGCGAGAACTTTTCAATTTTTCAAGCGCTTCTGCGCCTATCAACATTTCCGTCCTTGAAAACATATCCCTTATCCCTTACGACCAAGCACTTGGCGTAGTACGGTTTTTCTTAAACCAATCGGTGTCCTTAAACACCGTTACGTTATTGCTACAACGCACGCTCAAAACGCCGTTTTTGCTCATAACGACGATATTGCCGTTCATCGACGTAAACCCGTCTTCATTATCGGCAACGATAGAAGTTACGTACACTTGCGACGTGTAGGAAGCCACTCTATCCACAAACGCTTGCGAAGGGAATTGGTTTGCCACGTTATCCGTGTATTCGTCGCTACCGCAACAGCAGCACACCGTCACGATTTCAGGCTCGATTTCCGCGAGCAAGGTATTGGACGTGGACGTAGGGCTACCGTGATGTCCTGCCTTAAATAACTTACACTTGGGCAAGTCGTTTTTCTCAACAAGCGATTCTTCGCCGTCCTTTTCCAAGTCACCAGTGAAAAGATAGTTATTCACGCCCCCTTCGTAGGTTTCCGTCAAGAGTACGCACACCGAATAATCGTTTTCGTCGCTCGTTTCCGTGTAATAGAATTCTTGATCGAGAATCGTCATCGTAACGCCCGTGCCAAGCGTGAAAGTGCTTTTCCCGCCGTTCGTGCCTTTGATACAATCTTTCGCCGTGTAATGGGTTGCGCCTAACGCCACTTCCGCATCACGGAGATCTTCATAATCGAAGCGAATTTGCGCATCCGAATTGGAAAGGGAATAATCAATAATCGTTTGACAAACGAAACTTTCCAAAACGCCGGGTGCTTTTGCCGTACCAACAAAACCTGCAATATGGTCTTGGTGGGCGTGCGTAGCGATTACGTATTCAAGCACGCCGTCCGTGCAAAATTGGTTTACGTAGGATACGATTGCTTCCGCACTACCCTTACGCGAACCCGCGTCGATAAGAACTTCGGTGTTGCCCACCTTGATAAGCGTGCAATCGCCCGTGTACTTATTGCCCACTTCCAAGAAATGTACGCTTACGCTGCTGCTCGAAATCTCCGCAATCGTCGCTTCGTCAAACTCACCCGCCGCCGCGTCAACGTCTTCACGCTCTTGTTTTTGGGGAATAATATTATCCAAGAAAGGGATATGAATAATGCCTTGCCAATGCAAGAAGCAACAACCCGCAATTGCAATCACCAATATAATGATAACGGTAATCAAGACGGGGTGTTTTTTCGCCGCTTTCTTTATTTGCTCTTTTTGTTTTTTCGTAACTTTTTTCGCCATAAAATCCTCTTAAATATTTACGTGTATTTCCCCTTGCGAATAGGTGGAAATATCTTCCGTATCTTTTGCAAGCGCAAACGCTTCAAAGTTTTCTTTCAATAAACCTTCTAACTCGTCAAAAATATCGTTGGACAAGCCCACTTCGTCAAAATGTCGCAACGCGCGCATGACAACCTTGCCAAAGCAAGCTTTATAGTATTCTTTACCCAACACAAACGCTTGTAAAAGGATAGCGGCGTTCTTTTCCGCTTCCGTCTTTGCGGTTGCTTGCTTAATGGTGGAAACTTGCGCCACTCTTTCGCCGTAGTTTCGTCTATCGACAAAGCGTGCGTATTCTTGCCACGAGCCGTTTTTTAACGCGTATAAGATATACATATTCTCTCCCTCCAACGAAAACGCCGCCGCCATAATAGGCGGCGGTTGTCTTTCGTTATACCATTATTCCAACAACGAAAACCCAATTACATGGATTCGTGAATCGTTCTGGAAATAACGTCGTCTTGTTGTTCTTTCGTGAGCTTAATGAAGTTTACCGCATAGCCCGATACACGAATCGTAAGTTGCGGATATTTTTCAGGATGTGCTTGTGCGTCCAAAAGCGTTTCACGATTGAACACGTTTACGTTCAAGTGGTAACCACCATCGCTAACGTAACCGTCTAACATATTTACCAAATTATCAACTCTGTTCGACATAATATTATCTCCTTTTATATTTTATGATTTTTTTTCTTTCGCTTGCGCCTATCTTTATGCGATAAGCGCAAGTCGTCTTTTGCCAAAATTAGTCTTCTTTACCAAGCGAACCGGGCGTAATCGAGAAGGTGTTGGAAATGCCGTCTCTCGAATATTCGTAAGGAAGTTTTGCAACCGATTCAAGGGAAGCAAGTGCGCCGTTGCAGTCTCTACCGTGCATGGGGTTAGCACCGGGAGCAAGAGGCGTACCGCCACGTCTACCGTCGGGCGTATTACCCGTCTTCTTACCGTAAACAACGTTGGACGTAATCGTAAGGATAGACGTCGTAGGCACGGAATCACGATAGGTGTAGTGGCTCTTAACCTTCTTCATGAACGTCTTCAAAATCCATACAGCGATTTCGTCTGCTCTGTCGTCGTTGTTGCCGTACGTAGGATATTCGCCTTCGATGCGGTAGTCAACTACGATGCCGTCTTCGTTGCGTACGGGGTAAACTTTTGCATACTTGATTGCGGACAACGAGTCAGCTGCGCAAGAAAGACCTGCGATACCCGTAGCGAAGAAACGACGAACGTTCGTATCGTGCAAGGACATTTCAAGTGCTTCGTAGCTGTACTTATCGTGCATGTAGTGGATAAGGTTAAGCGTGTTCACGTACAAGCCTGCAAGCCACGTCATCATGTTATCGAACTTAGCGCATACTTCGTCGAAGTCAAGAGCGTCGTTGCTCGTGATAGGCATAAATTCGGGGGAAACTTGCATAGGTTTGCCCGTCACTTTATCCTTCATAAGTTCGTCTTTACCACCGTTGATAGCGTAAAGCAAGCACTTTGCAAGGTTTGCTCTTGCGCCGAAGAATTGCATGTCTTTACCAACTCTCATACAGCTTACGCAGCAAGCGATTGCATAGTCGTCACCCATTTCAGGACGCATCAATTCGTCGCTTTCGTATTGAATGGACGAGGTACGGATGGAAAGGTCAGCACAGAATCTCTTGAATTCCATGGGCAATCTCTTCGACCAAAGAACGGTAAGGTTGGGTTCGGGTGCAGGGCCAAGATTGTCAAGCGTGTGCAAGATACGGAAAGCCGTCTTGGTGACAAGCGTTCTGCCGTCTACGCCCATACCGCCGATTGCTTCGGTAACCCACGTGGGGTCGCCCGAGAAGAGTTCGTTGTATTCCTTCGTTCTCATAAACTTAACGATACGAAGTTTCATTACGAAGTGGTCGATAAATTCTTGAGCTTGTTCTTCGGTGATAAGACCTTTCTTCAAGTCACGTTCGATATAAACGTCAAGGAAGGTGGTGTTTCTACCGATGGACATTGCCGCACCGTTTTGGTCCTTGATTGCGCCAAGGTAACCAAAGTACAACGCTTGGATAGCTTGTTGAGCCGTTTCAGCGGGTTTGGAAATATCGCAACCGTAAGCAGCTGCCATTGCCTTCAAGCCTTTAAGCGCTTTTACTTGGTCAGCGATTTCTTCACGGTTTCTAACCTTTTCAGGGGTCATGTCGCCGTTGATTGCAAGCTTGTCTTCTTCCTTCTTTTGGATAAGGTAGTCAACACCGTAAAGTGCTACACGACGATAGTCGCCGATAATACGACCACGGCCGTAAGCATCGGGCAAACCGGTGAGGATGTGCGCCGAACGAGCCGCACGCATTTCGGGCGTGTACGCATCGAATACGCCTTCGTTGTGCGTCTTTCTGTATTTCGTGAAAATTTCTTTAACGTTGGGGTCAAGTTGGAAACCGTACATTTGAAGAGCGCTTTCCGACATACGGATACCGCCGAACGGTTGCAAAGAACGTTTGAAAGGTTCGTCCGTTTGTACGCCGACAATCTTTTCAAGGTCCTTGTCCAAATAACCTGCGCCATGCGAGGTAAGCGTGGAAACGATAGACGTGTCTGCGTTCAAAACACCACCGTTAGCAAGTTCCTTCTTCGTCAAATCACAAACGATTTCCCAAAGTTTTTTCGTTGCTTCCGTTGCAGGCGCCAAGAATTTAGCGTCGCCTTCATACGGCGTGTAGTTACGTTGAATGAAATCACGTACGTCTACTTCGTCGTTGCTCCATTTACCGGGAACAAATCCCTCCCAACCTTTGTATTGCATCATATCAGTACTCCTATAAAAACAATAATTTTTTTTGCTATATCATACCCGTTTTCTTGCAAACGGATTTTTTGCCGTTATTTTTTAAGCGCCTTTCTCTCTTCGATTTTCGCATCCAACCAAAGTTCTAAAATCTCTTCCGGTTGAAAACCTGCGCAACGGGCGAAAATTTCTTCCCCGTCCGTGAGCAAAATCGTAGGCACTCTCGTCACGTCCCACTCTTCCATCAGCCCCACCGTCGAATAATCCGCTTCCACGTGCACGAGCCTGATATCCCCGCGCGCCGAGCAAAGATTTTCCAAGATAGGCATAAGCGTTAAACAGTTGGCGCAAGATTCCCCGCTGATTTCTACACAGCACAACCCTTGCAACTGTTTTTTATAAGACAATTCTTTTTCGTTCATTTTCTCTCTCCGCATAAAATACGTTTGGCGTTTTCCACCCTTTCTTTTGTGGGCGGCTCAATATCTTTAAGCGGATATTCCAGCCCAAGCTTTTCGTATTTCACCATGCCAAGCGTGTGATAGGGCAAAACTTCTACCCTTTCTACACTTTCCAGCGTGTCGATAAACTCTCTCGTTTTGATAAGCGTTTCGTCATCGTCGGTAATGGTGGGCACAAGCACTTGTCTAATCCACGTCTTCTTTTTGTTGTCGCTTAAAAACTTTGCAAACGCCAACGTGTTTTGATTGCTCATCCCCGTCAAAGCCTTGCACTTTTCATCGTCGATATGCTTGATGTCAAGCATAACCAAATCGGTGACGGACAAAAGCTTTTTATACTTTTCTACGCACGCTTCGTCCTTTTCGTGGAAAGTGATGCCCGACGTATCAATACAAGTGTGCAAACCCTTTTCTTTGAGAAGCGTAAAAAGTTCGATCACGAAATCAATTTGCAAAAGCGGCTCGCCACCCGTCACAGTCACACCGCCGTCGTTTCCAAAATAGTTTCTATACTTCCAAGCACGGCTTACAACTTCTTCCGCGGAATATTCCTTCCCGCCCGCAGCCCAAGTGTCGGGGTTGTGGCAATATTGACAGCGAAGCGGACAGCCTTGCAAGAACACGACGAAGCGAATCCCAGGCCCGTCCACAGTACCGAAGGATTCAAACGAATGAATACGTCCCATCATTTTGTTCTCCTCCTTTTTCACGCCGATACGCCAAGTTGCAAAATAAGGCGACACGCAAAACTTGCGCGACGCCCCTTTCTTGATTTTATTATACCAAGAAATTGAGCGTTTGTCAAGCCTTTGAAAAAAGGTTTTTCCTTTTTAACGTGCTTTTTGCGCGGAAAATTATCCCAATTTCCCCGCGCCCCTTTGCCGTTTATATACTTGTATATAACGTCTATCATTATTATAACGCAAATGAAGAATTTTTTCAATACTTTTTGCAAAAATTTTTTCAAAAAAATACAACAAAAATCCGCTCTTTTTTTCTCTATTTTTTTCGCCTACTCAAAAAGTTAAAAATAGTTAAATTATAATTGTTTTGAGTCATTTTATAAAACTCTAAAATATGTTATTATATTTTAGGAATACACCCATTTTTGGGACAAAAACACCACTTTTTTTGATAAAAAGGAGCAAAATAATGAAACGTTTTCTTATCTTTGCCACAACTTTATCCGCTTTGACGATTTTTTCTGCGTGCAAAACGACGGAAAGCCCCACTACGCCCACGACACCCCCCGTGTCCCACGTTTGTTCGTACACGCAAAAAATTGCAAGCGACACCTACTTAAAATCGAGCGCAACTTGCACGCAAAAAGCAGTGTATTACTATTCTTGCTCTTGCGGGAATACGGGAACGCAAACGTTTGCCTACGGCGATTTGGCAAGCCATAATTTCAACCAAACGGTAGCCACGAGTCAATACAAGGCAAGCGTTGCAACTTGCAACCAAAAGGCAACCTTCTATTATTCTTGCGAGTGCGGGAAGAAAGGCACTTCCACCTTTGAAAGCGGCGAATACCGCGCCCACGATTTTACGGGTGAGTGGGTGTATAACGAAAGCAAACACTGGCACGAATGTGCGTACAGCGATTGCACGGCAACGGACGAAAAAATATCCCACCACGGCGGCGCAGCAAGCGAAACGCAAAAAGCGGTGTGCGACGATTGCCACCAAGCGTACGGAAAACTTGCTTCCCACGTACATAACTTTGACAAAGAAGTTGCAAGCGAAGAATATAAGGTGACGAGCGCAACTTGTTCCGCCCTTGCCACCTATCGATATTCTTGTCAATGCGGGGCGGCGGGCTCAGCAACGTTTACTTACGGCGAGCTTCGTTCCCACGAGTTTACGGGCGCATGGCACTTTGACGAAAACGGGCATTGGCAAGATTGTAAATACGCCGATTGCAACGCAACGAGCGAGCATAAATCCCACCGCGGCGGCACGGCAAGCGAAACGCAAAAAGCGATTTGCACCGATTGCGGACAATATTACGGCGATTTCGCCCCCCACGTACATCAATTCAATTTGACGGTTGCCACCGAAGATTATCAAGTGTCGGAGGCAACTTGCAACCAAAAAGCCGTGTATTATTATTCTTGTAGATGCGGCGAAGCGAGCGAAAGAACGTTCGTTTACGGGGAATATCGTCAGCACGATCTTTCCAAGGGTTGGCAAGTTGACGAAGATAAACACTGGCAACAATGCGGCTACGACGATTGCAAAGCAATCGTAAATGAAAATACGCATACGGGCGGCACGGCAACGGAAACGGAAAAAGCAATTTGTTCCACTTGTCAACAAGCGTACGGCAATTACGCCCCCCACGTACATAAATTTGAAGAACAAATCATCAACGACGAATATCAAGCAACGAGCGCAACTTGCGAATCCCCCGCTTCCTATTATTATACGTGCGCGTGCGGGGACAAAGGCTCGACGACGTTTGAATACGGCGATACTCTTCCCCATACACACGATAAAATGGTGGTGAAAGACAAGTACCAAGCAACGAGCGCAACTTGCGAATCCCCCGCTTCCTATTATTATACGTGCGTGTGCGGGGACAAAGGCTCGAACACTTTCACAAGCGGCTCTATTCGTGAACACGATTTTTCGGGCGCATGGCAATACGATAAAACGCAACACTGGCAGGAATGCGCTTACGACGATTGTAGCGCAATCGACAACAAGGAAAACCACGCAGGCGGGCAAGCTACGGAAACGCAAAAGGCGATTTGTTCCACTTGTCACCAAGCGTACGGCGAACTTATCGACGGGGCGTACCAAGTGGTGTTTGCGGATGAAATGCAATGGGTTATCCTTGGCGACGACACGTACAACAAGACGATTGATTGCACCGTGTATAGAAAGGGCGTTGCGGACGTTGCTATCACCCCCACCTATACGTTTGAAGATCCCACGATTGCAAGGCTTGACGGCAACACCTTAATCGGTTTGAAAGAAGGTGTCACCACCCTTACAGCGGAATATAAAGGCAATATCGACACCATCCGTATTGAAGTTCTGACAAAGCTTGGGCAACAAGCCAACATCACAAACGCCGCGCAAGCCAAGACCTTTGGACGCGCGTACACGGTGGGCGACAACAACGAAAGAATGCGTTTCGTCAACACCGCAAGTGGCTTTGAAGTGAACTTTATCGGTAGCACCGTCACTTGCTATATCAACTTCGACGTATATGAAGCGGTTTCGGGCGGGCTTATCGGCGGCATGAAAATTTACTTGGACGACGAGCCTTTCTACTTCTTCAAATCGAACGTGGACGTCAACCAAACGGCGTTTACGCTTGTGGGTAGCATCCCCTACGGCTTCCACACCTTAAAAGTGATGAAGATGACCGAACAAGCATTGGCGCAATGCGAAGTTTGGGGGCTTACCACGGACGGCACGTTCGTCACGCCGTTTGCGCATAAAGACTTGCTCTTTGAGTTCTACGGTGACTCTATCACTTGCGGCTACGGCAACTTAACGCAAGAAGAAGGCATGATCTACGCCCAAGACGGCACGAACACCTACGCTTCGATTGCCAGCGAATATTTCAATGCGGAATACGAATGCGTATCCTATTCGGGCTTGGCGGTGTCTATCCCCAACGGCGCAACGAGCTACACCGTGCAAGACATTTTCGATAGATATAACGAACAAAAACGTGACGTGTACGACATGAGCCAAACGAGCCCCGACGTCGTTATCGTCAACCTTGGCACCAACGATTCGTTCAGCATGGACATCGGCGGGAACGGTGCATTCGTGAAGAAATACGTAGAATTTATCAAGGCGTTGCGTGCAAAACGCCCCAACGTACCCATCCTTTGTATCTACGGCATGATGTGGACGGGCGGCAACGAAATTGAAACGGAAAACTGCATTAAACTTGCCGTTGAACAGCTTCGAGCGGAAGGCATTGAAAAGGTGTACTACTCGCGTGTGGAAGCGAACTTGACGGGCAAGGACGCACACCCCGATGCCGTAGGACATTACCAAGCGGCGCAACAACTGATTGAACTTATCAAGTTGTACGGCGAATTGGACGGCTACACCCCCACCACCACGCAAAGCACGACGAACGCCACGATCACGCAAAATAACGACGTAAATAACGTGAAATTAGGCGATACGCTCTCCGTGCCTTATGCGACGGCGAAAGACTACGATAACAGCGATTTAACGGCAAATATTCAAGTGCAAGTGGGCTACTGCGACGAAAGCAGCAACCTTTTGAAATGGACGCACTCGTTTATGCAAGCGGACGGACCTGCCACCCCTATCACGATTAAAGATTATACGCATTGGATTATCCGATACAGCGTGCAAGGCGTAAACGGCAAAACGGTTGTAAAAGACGTGCATTTCACCGCAACGCAAAGCGCAACCCCCACCCTTACCCTTTCTTCCACGAATACGATCACCGCTATCGTGGGCGACAGCTTTATCATCCCTTCTGCAACCGCTTCTTGCAAGGGCGTAAATGTATCGCAAAACATCGAAGTTTGGCTCTATCGTATGGTAAACGGCGAAAGAACGCTTGTGGAGATTTTCCAAACGGGCGGCGGGGAAGTGGAAACAAAGACCACGCACGGCGAATATGAACTCGTGTATAAATGCAAGGACGATATCGGCAACCAAAGCGAAGAAAAGGTTGTGCCCTTGATTGTAAACCGTGCAGCGAAAGGCACGCAACTTCTCTCACAAGAAGGCATGGCGGACAACAGCGCAAACGCAACTTGGACGGCAAACGGCTTGGACGTTGGCGTCAAGCAAGATTCCACCAACGTATCCTATTCGCAAGTGACGTTTGCTGACGACACGTACGGCGCAAACGATATTATCAAAGTCACCTTCTCGATTGACGAAGCAGTTGCGGGCGGCGAACAATTCTATTCGCTTGGCGCATTCGGCTCAAAGACTTATTATCAATACATGCCCGGCGGACACGAAGCAACTTGGCCCCCCTTCTTCACAATTCGAATCAGCTCGCAAGCGGTTGGACTTGTGACGGGCATGAGCATCGTAGGCGCACCGTACAGCGAAAAACAAGTAAATCTTTTTGACGGCAACGAGCATACGATTGCTTGGCAAATTGTGAAAACGGGCGAAAGCTGCGACGATACAAATGCAAGCATCATCATGCGTTGTTGGATTGATTGCGACACGACGAGCGCACCTTCGATTGAAGTGGTTTGCACGGCGCAAAATTACGAAAAATACTATTTCGATAGATATTACAACGAAGGCGACGGTTGGCTGTATTTCGGCTCGATTTCCACGGGCAACGCAAACGATTGTATGCACGTTTACAAAGCGGAACTTATTTGATATTCGCCCTATAAACGCCCCTAAAACACAAACCCTATTAAGCGTTTTGCTTAATAGGGTTTTCTTCTTCACCTTTTCACTATTCCCTTTTACCGATTCCCTTGCCCATCCCCCCACACGGGGCGGTTTTACGCAAAAAAATCCCCCGACGTAATCGGGGGATTTCGTTGTCAATTAGACGTTATACGATAGGTTCTTCTTGCGTATCAGCTTCCACGGGAGCAACCGTTTCTTCTGCTTTGTAAGCGCCGATGTATTGAGGCGTTACGTTTTTATACGCTTTTGTACCCGTACCAGCGGGGATAAGTTTACCGATGATAACGTTTTCCTTCAAGCCGACAAGGTAATCACGCTTGGTGCGGATAGCCGCTTCCGTAAGCACTCTCGACGTTTCTTGGAAGGACGCTGCGGACAAGAAGCTGTCCGTTGCGAGCGCCGCTTTCGTGATACCGAGAAGCACACGTTTTGCAAGAGCAGGTCTACCGCCGTTTTGCATTGCTTTCGCACTTTCGTCTTGGAAGGTTACCATATCCACGAGTTCGCCGGGCAACAAGTTGGTGTCGCCTGCGTTTTCTACGCGGACTTTCTTGAGCATTTGACGAACGATGATTTCAACGTGTTTGTCGTTGATTTCAACGCCTTGCGAACGATATACCGATTGTACTTGTTCAAGGATATAGTCTTGTACACCCTTAACACCTTGTACACGGAGAATATCTTGAGGATATACGCTACCTGCGTTAAGCAAGTCGCCAGGGGCAACTTTCGCGCCGTCTTTCACCTTGATTTCCGCATTGAAAGGCAACGTGTATTCCTTCTTAAGTTCGCCGCTAACTTCGTCGTTGATGCGGATATGCTTGGAGCCGTCGGAATCGTCGATGGATACAACGCCGTCCACTTCGCAAATCGTTGCGCAGCCCTTCGGCTTTCTAACTTCAAACAATTCTTCAACACGGGGAAGACCTTGCGTGATGTCCCCCGTCGCTGCGATACCACCCGTGTGGAAAGTACGCATCGTAAGCTGAGTACCAGGTCCACCGATAGATTGCGCCGCAATCGTACCAACCGCTTCGCCCACTTGAACGGGAAGCGTCGTCGCCATGTTCTTACCATAACACTTCGCACACACGCCGAATCTCGACGAGCAAGCAAATACGCTACGGATAGAAATTTCTTCAAAGCCTGCCGCTACGATAGCGTCAGCTTCTTTTTCGTCAATGAATTGGTTCATTGCAACCAAAACTTCGCCCGTTTCGGGGTGGATAACGTCTTCGGAAGCAAATCTACCAAGGATTCTCGAACGCAAGCCTTCAATTTCTTTACCAACTGCGTCACGAATTGCGCGAACCTTCATGCCTTGAGGCTTTCTGCCTGCGCAGCAATCGTCTTCACGTACGATAATTTCGTGCGATACGTCAACAAGACGACGGGTAAGATAACCAGAGTCAGCCGTCTTCAATGCCGTGTCGGTCAAACCTTTACGACCACCGTGCGAGGAGATGAAGTATTCGAGAACGGACAAGCCGTTTCTGAAGCACGATTTAACGGGAACCTCAATCTTTTTACCTTGAGGGTTAACCATTAGACCACGCATACCTGCAAGCTGCTTAATTTGGTCGATGGAACCACGGGCACCGGAGTCAGCCATCATCCAAATGGGGTTGAACTTGTCTTGTTCGCCTTGCTTTTTCAAAAGGTCTGCCACTTTATCGGTAGCAGCGTCCCATTGAGCGATAACCGCGCCGTAGCGTTCTTCTTCGTTCAACAAACCTCTTGCATATTTCTTTGCAATTTTGCTTACTTCTTTTTCAGCGTTTTCGACAATCGCTTGCTTTTCGGGAGGAATCTTCATGTCGAATACGGACGTCGTCAAAGCGGCAAGCGTAGAGTATTTATAACCTCTTTCCTTCATAGCGTCCAAAACGTAGGATGCTTTAGGTGCTTTGCCCGTTCTAAACGAAGCTTCAACGATGCGGGAAAGGTGCTTCTTGCCGATAGCGCGTGCTTTAGGACCGATGAATTCGGTGTCAAGTTCCAAACGCAAGAAAGATTCGGGCGTGTTACGTTTTACAAAGCCCAAGTCTTGAGGCAAGCCTTCGTTGTAGATAAGTCTACCGATGGTCGTCTTGATAACACCCGTAACTTCCAACTTGCCCGTCGTTTCATTGCGACGAACTTCCGCATATTTAACGGGCGTTTCGCCTTCTTTGTTTTCGATAGGGCATCTGTAAGGCAAAGGCAAGTCTTCAAACATACCTTCGGGAAGTTCTACAACACGCTTAAGATACATTTCGTCTTGTTCGTGCGCAATCTTGTTTTGATATGGCAAGATAGCTTCGTTTTCGGACGCGTACATGGGTGCTTCGTACACTTCGCCGTTGGGGTCGGGACGACCTTGTTCGTCG
>JAZQWG010000028.1:0-117915 GCA_045632265.1 Candidatus Scatosoma sp. | reverse complement strand
TCTTCCTTGTCGCCACCCGTTTGCGTGCCGACAACCGCGCAAGCAAGCGTTTCACCTACGGTGAAATCCAAATCCGCGCGCACAAATCCGTTGCGTTTCAAGATAAGCAAACTTTCCGTCACGCAAACTTTATAATCTTCTGCCGTGTCCACGTCAAACCCGACGAGAGAGCAAAGCCCGCCCACCGTCAAACGCACCGTCGTAAGATATTCGCCCGTCAAAGGCAAAGATACTGAAAATTTTTCCATATTACGCAATCTCCATAATACGGTCTAACGAGCAAATCAAAAAGAGTTTTTTAATCTTTGCTTGCAAGCCGACAAGGCGCATGTTGCGTCCGTCCTTTTTCAACGTCTTCAAAATTTTAACGAACGTGCCAAGCGTCGTGCTGTCGATAAAATTCAATTCGTCGCAATCAAACTCAATATCGCAAGGGTTTGCAATATATGCCGACATAACGGCTTCGTAAAAAGCTTCCGCATTGCCCAAATCAATATCGCCCGAAAGGGAAATTTTCAATTTTTCGTCAGCCAAGCCGACAATTTTTACTTCTTCCATAGTTTTACACTCCAAAAAAAGTTCTTTCTATATTTATATAACGCGCGTAAGGCGTTTTTCAAACGTTTTACGCCATAATCGGGGAAATATTAAACAATATACCCAACGCAACGGCGATTGCGTACGTGCAAGCGATTAACAGCAAGTTGCGCTTCCACTTACGCGTGTTTTTCAATAATATTACAAAGCCCATGCCCGCATTAGCGCAAAGCCCAGCCACGAACGAGCCGAACGTGATACCGCCTTTTAAGAACGTTTCCGTAATTACTACACTTGAAGCGCAGTTGGGGATAAGCCCCACGCCGCACGTGATAAGCGGTTGGATAAAACGGTTGCGTTCCATAAACGAAGCAAACGCCGCTTCGCCTACCGAGTGGATAATCGCCGTCAAGGCAAAGTTTACAAGGAATACGAAAATCGCCACTTGCAAGGTGTGCAAAAGGGGCGGAATTACGTAGCGTTTCCACGTCTTATCGCCGTGTTGTTTGCCGCAAGCACAAACGCTTTGCGTGTCCTCTTCTTGTTCTTCTGCGTATCTTGCCATAAAGATGTCGCGCGTAGTGCTCGGCTTTGTTTCGGGCAATTTTTGCACTTCCACAAACGTTTGCTTTTTGCCGATACAGCGAAGGAACAAATCCGCGCTGTACCCAACGAGCACGGAAACGGCGATTTTTACGCCCAACGTGGGCAACACCCATTTTGCGCCCGCGCCGTCCGAAAGCAAAATGATAAACGCTTCGTCGCTCGTCGAGAAAAAGATGGCAAGCAACGTGCCGATGGTGATATATTTCTTTTCAAAGAGTTTAGCCGCCATAACGGAAAAGCCGCATTGCGGGATTAAACCCGTCGCCGAACCTACGAGTGGACCAAGCTTTCCGCCAAAACGATTGACGTTTTGCAAGTTCGTCTTGCTTTCCAAAAGCTCGATTAAAACGTAAATAAGCAACACCCACGGCAAAAGTGGCCAAGTATCTTTAAGTGCGTGTAATAACAATTCCCAAAACATACTTCACCTTACTTCCCAACCGAATTTTGTGGCGTAGCAAGGGTTGCCGCCAAAGGAATGGATGCCTTTGCGTTGAGTTTCATATCCGCAAAATTTCCAAGCGAATATTGTACCAAGCCTTCCGCCGCAATCATCGCCGCATTGTCCGTGCAAAATCTTCTTTCGGGCAATACGAGTTTCAATCCTTCCTTACCGCAAGCCTTTTGCAACGCTTCACGCAAGTACCCGTTAGCGACTACGCCGCCGCCCGCCGTCACGCAGTTTACCCCCCTTTCTTTCGCCGCCGTCACCGTCTTATCGACAAGCACGTCAAGGGCTGCGCTTTGGAAAGAAGCCGCCACGTCCGCTTTGTTATATTCTTCGTTCTTTTGCGATTTCGTATGACAGTAGTTGATAACCGCCGTCTTCAAACCGCTATACGAGAAGTTATACCCCCCGCCGCCTTTGAGCATTTTGGGCATAGCGATGTTGCACGTCCCTTCTTTTGCCAAGCGTTCGATGTTCGGCCCGCCGGGGTATTTCAACCCCAGCACACGCGCCACTTTGTCAAACGCTTCGCCCACCGCATCGTCGAGCGTTGCGCCTAAAATTTCAAATTCCGCTTCCGATTTGGTGTGAAGCACCGCCGTATGTCCACCGCTTGCAAGCAAGGTGATAAAGGGCGGTTTCAAATCCTTTTGACAAAGGTATGCCGCCGCCAAGTGTCCGCGGATATGGTTTACCGCAATAAGCGGTTTATTGAGCGCAAACGCAAACGCCTTTGCAAAGGACACGCCGACAAGGAGCGCACCCAAAAGCCCCGCGCCGTACGTGACCGCTACCGCATCGATTTGTTCGTACGTAATCCCCGCGTTTTTCACTGCTTTTTCCACCACTTTCGCAATCGCATCCGTGTGCGCGCGTGAAGCGATTTCGGGAACGACACCGCCGTACAAGGCTTGGATATCCGCTGACGAGGCAATTTCGTTGGAAAGCACGTTGCGGCCGCAGATAACTGCCGCCGCCGTTTCGTCGCAAGAACTTTCTATACCCAGTATAATCGGGTTTTCCTTAATCGTTTTATCGGGTGAATACATACGCTACCTTTAATGAAAGAGAGGCATAACACCTCTCTTTTTCTTACGCTTTTTTCAAATAGTCGATGACGAAGCCGTGGATTTCCCCGTCCATAACCGCTTGCACGTCGCCCTTTTCATAGCCCGTGCGGTGGTCTTTTGCCATCGTATAAGGACAGAACACGTACGAGCGGATTTGTGCGCCCCACTCAATTTTCTTCACGTCCCCTTTCAATGCCGAAGCTTCCGCTTGGCGTTGTTCAATCTTCTTTTCCAAGAGCTTGGAACGAAGCATGTTGAAACACATTGCCTTGTTTTGAAGCTGCGAACGTTCGTTTTGACATTGTACAACGATACCCGTGGGGAAGTGCGTAATACGTACTGCCGAGGCAACCTTGTTTACGTTTTGTCCGCCTGCGCCACCCGAGTGGTAAATATCGATACGAATATCGTCGTCGTTGATTTCCACTTCGTTGTCGTCTTCAACTTCCGGCATTACTTCGAGCGAGCAAAAGGACGTTTGACGACGTTTGTTGGCGTCGAACGGCGAAATGCGGACAAGGCGGTGTACGCCCATTTCCGCTTTCAAATACCCGTAAGCATTTTCCCCTTCTACTCTAAAATCGACACTCTTAAAGCCTGCGCCGTCGCCCGCTTCTCTATCAAGTTCGTACACCTTAAAGCCCATTTTTTCGCAATAACGGCAATACATACGATAGAGCATTTGACACCAGTCGCACGCTTCCGTACCGCCCGCACCCGCATGAAGCGTGAGCATGGCGTTGTGGTTGTCGTACGGGCCTTTCAAGATAGCGCGGATACGCATATCTTCAATGTCCTTTTCCGCAACCGTGAGCATTTCGTCGAGTTCGGCAATCAAGCTTTCGTCTTCCGTTTCTTCAATCAAATCGACAACGTCTTCCGCATCTTTAAGCGCCGTTTCGCCCTTTTCGTATGCGTTGATTTTATTTCTGATTCCCGAAATTTCTCTGCCGATTTTGGTGGATTTTTCCAAATCTTGCCAAACATCGGGGTTTTCTTGTTCCTTTTCTAATTCCGCAAGGCGGGGGCGAAGATGCGAGATATCCAAAGCGTATTCCGCTTCTTTAAGCACTTCGCGCATGCCTTGAATTTTCAATCTATAATCGTCTGCCTTAAACATAACTTTTCCTGTTTTTAATTATTCCGTTTTGTTGTCGTTGTTCGTTTGCTCTTGCGCTTTTTGCATAGCTTCTTTATAAGAAGTCATTTGCGTGATAGGCGTGGGCATTTGACGACGGAAAGGTCTTGCTGCGGGACGAGCAGGGTTGTTGGGCAACGCTTGCGCAGGTTTTGCATTTGCGGGCGTGGGCGCTGCGGGGCGAACTTCAATCTTCGCCTTCAACAATACGCTAATCGTCGTGCGTTGAATACGCGCAACCATTTCGTCAAACATATCGTACCCTTCTTTCTTGTACGAGATGATAGGGTCTACTTGACCGTATGCACGCAAGCTGATACCCTTACGCAACTGATCCATAGCGTCGATATGATCAATCCAGTTTCTATCAACGTTCATGAGAAGCACTCTGCGTTCCATTGCGTAGAAATCTACGCCCATTTCCTTGAGTTCTTCAATCTTCTTTTCGTATTCCTTTTCAACCTTCTTGGAAATCTTCTTCAATGCGAGTTCATAGTCCCACTTCATAAGACGTTCTCTCGTCACGTAGTTGGTGCCTTCGGGCAATACTTTCGCTTCAAGCGCTGCATTGAGTTCTTCTTCGTTCCAAAGTTCGGGCATATCTTCCACGTTTACCGCAGCGGACAACGTTTCCGCAACGTAATCGGGAATATATTTCAACACTTGTTCGTGTACGTTTGCACCACGAAGTACGTTCATACGTTCTTCGTACATAACGATACGTTGCTTGTTCATTACGTCGTCGTATTGCAATACGTTTTTACGGATACCGAAGTTTTTGCCTTCGATTGCGCGTTGTGCGTTTTCAATACCACGCGAAAGCATACGCGATTGCAAGCACGTGTCTTCGTCAATTTTGAAGAAGGAATAAAGCGCTTTCATACGTTCGCCACCAAAGCGCATAACCAAATCGTCTTCCAAGGAAAGATAGAACACGGACATACCGATGTCCCCTTGACGGCCTGCACGACCACGAAGCTGGTTGTCGATACGACGGGATTCGTGACGTTCGGTACCGATGATGCAAAGACCGCCCGCCGCAATAACCTTTTCCTTTTCTTCGTCCGTTTCTTTCTTGTAATGTTCGTAAACTTTCTTATAACGTTCACGAAGGGCTTTGATTTCGTCGCTTACGTCGGTGATGTAGGTGCTGATTGCAAGCTCGATATCTTCATGCACAGCGCCTTCTTCACGAAGACGTTTCTTCGCCAAATACTCGGGGTTACCACCGAGCAAGATGTCCGTACCACGACCAGCCATGTTGGTGGAAATGGTGACAGCGCCAAAACGGCCTGCTTGGGCAACGATTTCCGCTTCACGTTCGTGGTTCTTTGCGTTAAGGATATTGTGTTTTACACCGTTTCTCTTAAGCAAACGGGAAATTTCTTCCGATTTTTCAACGGACGACGTACCAACCAAGATAGGTTGCCCGCTTTCGTGGCGTTGGATAATTTCGTTTACGATAGCACGCTTTTTGCCGTCCACCGTGGAATATACCATGTCGGGCAAGTCCACACGTTTTACGGGACGGTTGGTGGGGATTTCCACTACGTCGAGCGAATAAATCGTTCTAAATTCCGCTTCTTCCGTCTTTGCCGTACCCGTCATGCCCGAAAGTTTGCTGTACAAACGGAAGTAGTTTTGGAAGGTAATCGTTGCGTACGTCTTGTTTTCGCTGCGTACTTCCACTCCTTCTTTTGCTTCGATTGCTTGGTGCAAACCGTCCGAATAACGACGGCCGATCATCAAACGACCGGTGAATTCGTCAACGATAACGATTTCGCCGTTGCTTACGATGTATTCTTCGTTGAGATGGAAAAGCTTGTGCGCTTTCAATGCTTGTTGGATATGGTGGTTCAAATCAGCGTGTTCAATTTCCGCAATGTTGTCGATACGGAAGAAACGTTCTGCTTTTCTCGCACCGCTTTCGGTGAGTTCCACCGTCTTGTCCTTACGGTTGATGATGTAATCCCATTCTCTTGCCATTGCAAGCGATTTTTTGCCCTCGGGCGCAGCCGCCAGCGCCGCAAGACGTTTTTCTTCCAACTCAGCTTCGTAGTTGGCTTGTTCTTCCAAAGTCATCTTGGTGTAGTCAACGTATTCTTCGTCCTCGTCTTCTTCCACCACGACTTTCTTCTTTTTCTTGTTCGACTTACGGTCTTTCAAAGCTTCCGTTTCCGCATCTTTGAGTTCGTCGTCGAAACCGCCCGTGAAGGTGCGAACGAGCTTGTCAACTTGTACGTACAAATCGGAAGATTTTTCGCCTTTACCAGAAATGATAAGGGGCGTTCTCGCTTCGTCGATCAAAATGGAGTCAACTTCGTCCACGATAGCAAACGTCAAATCACGTTGTACCATCTTGGAAAGGTCGTTTTTCAAGTTATCACGAAGGTAGTCGAAACCAAATTCGTTATTCGTGCCGTAGATAATATCGCACTTGTACGCATCGCGTTTTTGGTTGTCGTCCATGCCGGGAACAACTACGCCAACGGTCAAGCCCATGAACTTGTGCACTTTGCCCATCCATTCCGCGTCACGCTTTGCAAGGTAGTCGTTTACGGTGACAACGTGTACGCTCTTACCCGAGAGTGCGTTAAGATATGCAGGAAGCGTAGAAACGAGCGTCTTACCTTCACCCGTACGCATTTCAGCGATACGGCCTTGGTGCAAACAGATACCACCGATAATTTGCACGCGGAAGTGGCGCATACCAAGTACACGCTTTGCCGCTTCGCGAAGAGCCGCGAAAGCATCGTATAAAATGTCGTCAAGCGTTTCACCGTTTTGCAAACGTTCTTTCAAGACGTTCGTTTGCGATTGAAGCGTGACGTCGTCCATCGCTTGATATTTCGGCTCTAATGCTTCCACCTCATCAGCCATTTGGTTGAGCTTCTTGAGTGCTTTTCTCATGTAGCCGCCTTTAAGATAACGAATAATTCCCATAAAAATCTCCGATTTTTTATTTTCTCTTTTTATCACACGCCGTAGAAACACGTAGTGTTTATACGCCGTCATTTCTATTGTACAATATTTTCGCCAAAAATCAAAGCGTTTTACGCCGCTTTTGCAAGAAAAGTTGCATAGAAAAGCTACGCTTTTGTCTTTTTTTGGCAAATATCTCTTATTTATACCCGTTTTTTATAAATTTCAATACGCTTTTGATAAAAAATATTCTTCCGCTCTTTTATTTTGCAATCTTTTTTTGGTTGCCTTTTAATATTTGACAAAATGGATAAAAAGTGCTATACTATCATAAATTCCTATTAAGGACGTTTTTTTTATGAGTAAAGTTATCGTACCAAAAGGTTATAAATCCGCGCTCGGCATGTACGACACGCAAACGGCAATCGGGCTTTTGAAACGCACGTTTGAAGAACGCCTTTGCTTGGCGCTTAATCTTAAGCGTGTTTCCGCTCCCCTTTTCGTTGACCCTACCACCGGTTTGAACGACGATTTGAGCGGTGTGGAAAGAGCGGTTAAGTTCGACCTTAAAGAAACGGGCAAAGATGCCGTAGTTGTACACTCGCTTGCAAAATGGAAGCGTATGGCGCTCCAACAATACGGCTTTTCCGCAGGCGAAGGTTTGTACACGGACATGAACGCAATTCGTCGTGACGAAGACATGGACAACTTGCATTCCGTTTACACCGATCAATGGGACTGGGAAAAAATTATCACACGTGAAACGAGAAACGAAGAATACCTTAAAAAGGTGGTGCAAGGCATCGTGGGCGCTATTTGCGACACGCTTGATTTCTTGAAATGCCGTTATCCGCAAATTGACGTGGAACTTACCCGCACCGTGCACTTTATCACTTCGCAAGAGTTGGAAAATATGTACCCTAACATGAGCGGAAAAGAACGTGAACAAGCGATTTGCAAGGAATACAAAACGGTGTTTATCATGCAAATCGGCGACAAGCTTTTATCGGGCGAACCGCACGATTCCCGTGCGCCCGACTATGACGACTGGGCGCTTAACGGCGACATACTTTTCTGGAACGATATTTTGGGTTGCGCCTTTGAAATCTCGTCCATGGGTATCCGTGTTGACGAAAAATCCTTAGACGAACAGCTTACCAAAGCGAACAAAAACGAACGCAGAACGTTGCCCTTCCACGCAGCGCTTTTGAAAGGCGAATTGCCCTTGACTATCGGTGGCGGTATCGGTCAATCCCGTCTGTCCATGTTGCTTTTGGGCAAAGCGCACATCGGCGAAGTGCAAGTTTCCTTGTGGGACGAAGAAACGCGCGCCGTTTGCAAAGAAAACGGCATTGTATTGCTGTAAAAGGGGTTGCCATGAACACGAAAAAATTGCTTGGCTTATTCTCGTTGGGGCTTTCCTTGCTTCTTCTCGCCATCACGTTTTTATCTATCGGCTACGAATATTCCGCATACAGCGCATACGCAAAGACGAAAAATTTAGACGAGCTTTACGTCGTACTCAAGCTCACTTTACATATCATCTTCACAAGCCCTATCGTGTTTACCGCTTCCCTTTTATTATTGTTTGCAAGCGTACGATACTTACGTGGCCGCGCGGGGAACAGAACGCGTAAAGTGTGCTTAATCGTAAAGGCGATTGCGGCGTTTATTTTGCTTGTAATGTTTATCGCATACCTTATCTTGTATCCTACGGGTTGGGTTTCCAAGGCGTTCTACCTTGCAACGGCTATCCTTTGCGGGGTGTCCTTCTTCTTGGATTTCTATCTTATCCCACCCATCCAACAAACCCAACAAAAAAGCAAAAAACAATCGAAATAACAACAAAAAAGGAGAGCAGTTGCTCTCCTTTTTCTTTTGCTTTTTTCTTACAAGTACTTCTTCAACGATTCCGCTTTATCCGTCTTTTCCCACGTAAAACCTTCTCTACCGAAATGGCCGTATGCAGCCGTTGCCGCAAATACGGGTTTACGAAGTTCAAGCGATTGAATAATGGAATAAGGACGAAGGTCGAATTCCTTTTTCACGATTTCCACAAGCGTTTCGTCGCTTACCTTGCCCGTGCCATGGCTATCCACGAATACGGAAACGGGGTTTGCAACGCCGATTGCGTACGCCACTTGGATTTCCACTTCTTCCGCAAGCCCTGCCGCAACAAGGTTTTTGGCGATGTATCTACAATAGTACGCCGCGCTTCTATCCACCTTCGTGCAATCCTTGCCCGAGAATGCGCCGCCGCCGTGCGCGCATCTGCCGCCGTACGTATCTACGACGATCTTTCTGCCCGTAAGACCGCTGTCACCTTCAGGACCGCCGATTTCAAATCTACCCGTGGGGTTGATGAAAATTTTGGTGTTTTCGTCCATAAGGGTTGCGGGGATAATTTCGTCGATAACGTATTTTTTCATATCCGCGCGGATTTGTTCTTGCGAAACAACCGCATCGTGTTGGGTGGAAATAACCACCGTGTCCACACGTTTCGCTACGTTGCCGTCGTATTCCACCGTCACTTGCGTTTTGCCGTCGGGGCGCAAATAGGTGAGCAAACCGCTCTTTCTAACGTCCGTCAAGCGGCGAGCAAGTTTGTGCGACAAGGAAATGGTCAAAGGCATAAGCTCTTCCGTTTCCGTGCAAGCATAGCCAAACATCATGCCTTGGTCGCCCGCGCCGATTTGGTCAGCTTCGTCGCCGCCCGCTTTCTTTTCCACGGACGCGTTTACGCCCATAGCAATGTCGGGGGATTGACTGTGGATAGCCACCAAAATTTTGCATTTGTCGTATGCAAACGTGCCGAAATCGTAGCCGATTCTCTTAATAACTGCGCGCGCCGTCGCTTCATAATCTACTTGTGCTGTCGTCGTCACTTCGCCCATAATAAGCATCGTGTCAAACGCCGCCGAACATTCGATTGCCGCGCGTGCGTAGGGGTCAAGCGTTAAAATGGCGTCCAAGATGCCGTCGGAAATGTTATCGCAAACTTTGTCGGGATGCCCTTCCGTCACGCTTTCGCTGGTAAAAAACTTTTTCATGTAAAAACTCCTCTTTTTAACATAGTTCATCGTTGCCACTGGGATTTGCAACGAAGTTCCCATTAAGAAAAGCTATGCTTTTCACTCGGGATTATCATTATATCGCACTTGTCGTAATTTGTCAACTAATTATGCTATCCCTTGCAATGCGCTTGCAAAATTTTTTTCGTTGTGTTATAATATCTTTATGATGCAAACGTGGAAAGACAGCTTGGAAAATTGCAAACTTTGCCCTATTGAGTGCGGCGCAAACCGCTTAAACGGCGTAGGAGCATGCGGCGTGCAAGGCTTGAAAATTGCCAAATTTTACTTGCACCCCTTTGAAGAACCGTGCATTTCCTTTGACAAGGGCAGCGGCACTATCTTCTTTTGCGGTTGCAATCTTCGCTGTGCGTATTGTCAAAATTACGAAGTTTCTCGCGCTAATCGTGGCAAGGAAATTTCCCCGTTAGAGCTTACCGACGTTTTCAAAAAGTTGGAAGACGTGGGCGCGGACAACATTTCCCTTGTCACCCCTTCCCACGTAATCCCCTATTTGGAAGAAGCATTTTCCATCTATAAACCTAAAATCCCCGTCGTGTACAACAGTGGCGGATATGAAAAAATCGACACGCTCAAGCGCATCGACAAATACGTGGACATCTATCTTCCCGATATGAAATTTTATTCTTCCGCACTTTCCAAGCGGTATCTTGGCAAGGAAGATTATTTCGATATCGCAAGCGAAGCGATTGCCTTTATGGCGCAAAAGCCCCTGTCTATGACGGAAAAAGGCAAAATGCTTTCGGGGTGTATCGTTCGTCATCTCGTCATGCCCCTTTGCACAGCCGATTCTAAAAAATTGCTGCGTTGGTTTGCCAGCGAATTGCCAAGCGATACGTATTTGAGCCTTATGAGTCAATACACCCCCTTTGGCAATATTGAAAAGTTCCCCGAACTTAACCGCAAAATTACCGCAAGGGAATACAACGCCGTCGTGGACGAAGCCGTTGCCCTTGGCATTGAAAAGTTGTTTTTACAAGAGAGAAAATCGAGCAGCGAATCGTATATCCCCTCTTGGGATTTTTAATCGAACACGGTTGCTTTTAGCCGTACGATTTCGCTCGTTAGCTTGGCGGCACGCTTGGGCGAAGCGAAAGCGAGTTCTGCTTCCTTCTCTCGTATCCGTTGCAGCGTTCTTCTAATTTTTTCATTTTCCATGTTTTTATTATGCTAATTTGGCGGGGTTTTATGCTCTATCCCCCCCAAACGTGCGCTTTATAGGTGAGTTTATGCTGATTTCTTTAGACAAAGTATGCTTTGGGTTCAACGGCGAAACGCTGTTGGACAGTATTTCCTTTGTCTTAAACGAAGGGGATCGCGTAGGGCTTATCGGTGGAAACGGGGAAGGCAAAACCACCCTTATCCGCTTACTGCTTAAAGAACTTGAACACGAAAGCGGCGCGCTGTTTATCAAAAACGGCATTAGAATCGGATACTTGGCGCAAAACGGCGGGTACGATTCTTCCAACACCGTGTTTGAAGAAATGCGCAGCGTATTCAACGAAGACATACGCGCCCTTGAACAGCTTGGCGAAATTGAAAAAGCCATTTCTTTGACGAGCGAAAACAGCCAAGAATATAAAGTGCTATCCGCCAAATACGAATCTTTGAACAAGAAGATTGCCGCACGCGACAGCTGGAATTACGAAGTGAAAATCCGCACCGTGCTTGGGGGCATGGGCTTTGAAAATGCGTACAATCAACCTATCTCTACCATGTCGGGCGGAGAAAAAACTCGTTTGAAGTTGTGTAGATTGCTACTTGAACAGCCCGAACTTTTGATTTTGGACGAACCGACCAACCACCTTGACATGAAAACGCTGTTTTGGTTGGAAGATTATTTGGTGTCTTTCAAAGGCGCTATTCTCGTCGTATCGCACGATAGATATTTTTTGGACAAGCTCGTTTCGCAAATTTACGAACTGGAAAATAAAAAGCTGTCCGTATTCAAAGGCAATTATTCCAAATATAAAATTCTCAAAGCGGAAAAGGTGGCGCATATTCTTAAAGAATATGAAAAGCAGCAAGAAGAGCGTGCGCACATGCAAGAATACGTGGATAGAAACCTTGTGCGTGCCTCCACGACAAAGCTGGCGCAATCGAGAAGAAAGGCGCTTGAAAAGATGGAACTCATCGAAAAGCCTTCCCTTCCACCCCCACCGCCCCGCTTCCATTTTAGCTATCCCGAACGCCCTTACGAAAAGGTGCTTGACGTACAAAAATTGCGCCTTGTTGCGGGGGATAAAGAACTGATTAAAAATTGCACCTTCACCCTTATGCGCGGCGAAAAATGCGCCGTCGTTGGGGATAACGGCACGGGCAAATCCACCCTTTTGAAAACCCTTCTTAAAATAAAGGGCGACGAAGTGAAATGGGGAAGATTTGTCAAAACCGCTTGCTATGACCAAGAAAACGCCAACCTTGATAGCGAAAACACCGTCCTTGCCGAGCTTTGGGCAAGACACGTTTTGTGGGACCAAACACGTGTGCGTGCTACCCTTGCAAGAATCGGTTTGCCCGCCGAAGACATGGACAAAAAAGTGCGTATGTTGTCGGGTGGGGAAAGAGCGAAACTCGCCCTTGCCGTTTTTGAAAGCGAACAAGGCAACGTCTTATTTTTAGACGAGCCGACCAACCACCTTGACTTGGCGGCAAGAGAAAGCCTTGAAAGCGCTTTAAAAGAATTTGACGGCACTATCCTTTTCGTATCGCACGATAGATATTTCATCCGCGCGATTGCGGGCAAGATTTTAGAACTTGACAATGGCGTTGCCACTTGCTTTATCGGCGATTACGATGCGTACACGGCGGCAAAGAACGAAGCAAAACAATCCGTTCAACCCGTACCTACCCCCACCGTTTCGACAAATTCCACCCATAAAGAAGGATATTATCGAAGCAAGGAAGAACGTGCGGCGGATGCAAGAAAGCAAACTCGTATTAAAAATATTGAAAAAGAAATCACTTCCCTTGAAAGCGAAGAAGCGCAAATCAACGACGATATTTCTTCCCCCGAAGTTGCTTCCAACTTCCCTTTATTAACTGAAAAATGCGCGCGTTTAGAAGAAATTAGAAATAAATTAGACGCTTTGTACGAAGAATACGAAACGCTGATAGGATAAAATTTATACAAAAACACTTGACAACGGCTCTTATATGTGATATCATTTTAATATCAAACCATAAGGAGACATTGTATGGAAGAAAAAATTTTAACAAATAAAAAACACGGTATGCTGACGCTTGTCGTTTGCGTATTGATAGAGTTGGCGGCGTTTGCAGGCATTATCGTAGGCGCAATCATGATCAATGATATTTTGGCGATTGTCGGCACGGTGGTTGCATCGCTCGCATGGATTCCCCTTTGCGGTTTGCGTGTGTTAAAGCCGCAAGAAGCGTTGGTTTTGACGTTGTTTGGGAAATACATCGGCACGATTAAAGGCGAAGGTTTTTACGCCGTAAATCCCTTTTGTATCGCCGTAAACCCCGCCGCAAAAACCAAGCTTAACCAAAGCGGTGACGTGGACAAATCGCTTCCCCTTTCCCCCGCCGAAATGAAGCTTGCAATGCTTGATAAAAAGATTTCGCTCAAGATTATGACCCTCAACAACAACCGTCAAAAAATCAACGATTGTTTGGGCAACCCCGTAGAAATCGGCATTGCAGTCACTTGGAAGGTGGTTGACACGGCGAAAGCGGTGTTTAACGTGGATAACTTCAAGGAATATTTATCCTTGCAATGCGACAGCGCACTTCGCAACATCGTACGCATTTACCCTTATGACGTAGCACCCGGCGTAGATACGACGGGCGACGGCGTGGAAGACGACGGTTCGCTTCGTGGCTCGAGCGACGTGGTAGCTTCCCGTATCCGTGACGAAATTCAAGCGCGTGTAAACGAAGCGGGCATTGAAATTGTGGAAGCACGCATCACCTATCTTGCGTATGCGCCCGAAATTGCAGCAGTAATGCTTCAACGCCAACAAGCATCCGCCATCATCGATGCAAGAAAGATGATTGTGGACGGGGCTGTGGGCATGGTAGAAATGGCGCTTGCAAAACTTAACGAAAATCAAATCGTACAGCTTGACGAAGAAAGAAAGGCGGCGATGGTATCCAACCTTTTGGTGGTGCTTTGCGGCAATCGTGATTCGCAACCTATCGTCAACGCAGGAAGCTTATACTAATTAAAAAATCTATATCAAAACAGGTGGAAACATGAATGACAACCAAAAGAAACAAATCCCTTTGCGCTTATCCCCCAAGCTTTATGAAGCTGTTGCGGCGTGGGCGGAAGACGATTTTCGTTCGGTAAACGGACAAATTGAATATTTGCTTTCCGAGTGCGTACGCCAACGCAAGAAAAACGGAAAGTACGTGTCCGATGAAATTGACGTTCCACCCGAACTCGATATACAATAACGCAACCAAAAAGCAGAGCAAGATATTTGCTCTGCTTTTGTTTTAGGAAAAAGAAAACCCCGAAACGGTTATCGTTTCGGGGTTTTGATTGTTAGTTAAACAACTTATCCAAAAGTTCTTTTACGCGTTGTACGTCGCGAGGCGCTTTCAACGTCACCATCATCGTGGTGTCTTCGTACGCTTTCGTTTCCGAAGCTGCTTTGAAAAGCTTTTTGTAATCTTTTACGTTCAACGCCAAGCAAATTGCAACAAACTTACCGTTTGCAAGCAAGCGAGCTTTCACTTCGCCGCCGATGCTATACGCTTCGTTGTCCGCATTTGCAAATGCGCTTACGTTTGCCTTTGCAAGCATGTACTTGGAAAGTTCTTCATAGAAGATTTTACGCTTTTTCTTCACCTTTGCAAACTTCGCAAGGAAAGCTTCTTTTTCTTCCACCGCTACGGGTGTTTCTTCTACGGCAACTTCTTCTACAATCGTTTCTTCCACCACTGCGGGTGCTTCTTCAACCACGGGCGTTTCTTCCACAGCCGTCTTTTCCACGAAAGGAGCGATAGGCGTAGATTTTACGTTGTCGTCGTCAGCGAAATCCACTTTAGACGCATCGCCGTTTACTTTAATCAAGCCTTCGGCAAAGAGTTCTTTGTCCGTCTTGTAGATAATTTTATAATCAGCTTTTACGTACGTATCGTCTTTGATAAGTCCGTCGAGCACGATATCGATAAGTTCTTTTGCAAACTTCAAACCACGATCGGATTTTACCTTAACCATCATCGGCGTATCGGCAAATTTCTTCGTGCCGCTCATATCTTTGGGGAAATACTTGGTGTTTTCGTATTCCTTGGGATCAAGTGCGAAGAACGCAACGAGCGTCTTACCTCTAACCGCCAAGCGTACCTTGGGCATACGACGGTTGGAGAAGGTTTCATAACCCCAGCTTGCGCGTGCGCTTACTTTCTTGTATTGCAAGATATGATTTTTAAGTTCGCTGTAATATTCTTTCTTAACGTCGTCCGCTTGGGAAATCTTTGCAAGGAAGTGACGAGTCAAACGAATTTCGTCTTCCGCTACTTCTTCCACTTCTTCCGCCGCTTTTTCTTCAACAACTTCTTCCGCCGCCGTTTCTTCTACTGCGGGAGCTTCTTCAATCGTCGTTTCTTCTACTACGGGAGCAGCTTCTTCACGAACGTAATCGGAAACTTCAATATCGCCCGTCACTTTAATCAAGCCTTCTTCCAAAAGTTGCTTATCGGACTTATACGGAATCTTGTAATCAACCGCTTGATAGTTTTCGTCTTTTACCATATCGGCAAGCACGATATCAACGAGTTCTTTTGCAAATTTCAAGCCACGCACCGATTGCACTTTTACCATCATCGGCGTTTCAGCAAATTTCTTCGTGCCACCCATGTCTTTGGGGAAGTACTTACTGTCTTCGTATTCTTTAGGATCAAGCGCGAAGAACGCAACGAGCGTTTTGCCTCTTACTGCCAAGCGTACCTTAGGCACACGGCTGCAAGAGAACGTTTCGTAATGCCAGCTTGCACGAACGCTGATTTTCTTGTATTCCAAGATATAGTTTTTAAGTTCGTTGTAGAAATCTTTCTTTTCTTCTTCAAGGTGGGAAACCTTTGCATAGAAGTGGCGTTTGATGTTGGATGCAAACGCATCGTCTTCCCCTTCAACTGCGGAAACAGCTTCCGCCGTTGCAACCTCTTCCGTCGTCGTTTCTTCAACTGCGGGCGTTTCTTCAACAACTTCTTCCTCAACCGTTTCTTCCACAACGGGTTCTTCGATGATTTCTTCTACGTCAACTTCTTCAATCTTCGCTTCTTCTACGATTTCTTGAATTTCTTCGACAGGTTCGTCGTCCAAAACGGGTTCTTGTACGGGTTCTTCAACGGGTGCTTCTTCCACAAGTTTAGGCAAACGTTTTACCCAAATCAAATCGCGAGTTGCATAGTAGAACAAATGGTATCTCGCTTCGCAGTCCACGCAGAAATAATCTTTTTCGTCGGGGGAAACAAGGGTGGAACCGCAAATAGGACACATCGTGGTGTACACGGACAACGCACCTTCCGCCAAAAGCGTGAACTTTTTAATAAGCGTGACGAACGTGTCGATAACGTTGACGTCAAGCGCTTGAATACGGATAACGCCTTCCCCTTCCACGTCCGCATCGGTGATAAGCCATGCGTTGCGTGCATCCAAGCCGTTTTCTTTCTTGTACGCAGCAAACATTTCTTCCACCGTCGTTGCGCCGTTTTCCAACTCTTCACAAGCGGTGTGCACAACTTTAATAGAGTGCTTGATTTCGCTGCCGCTTACAAGGTTTTTCACTTTTACGGTGAAATCGTTCTGCGTTCCCAGTGCCATAACGATTTGGAAAGGTTCTTTCACAAAGGAAATTTCCTTAAACTTAACCATTGCGGAATTGCTTACCATCAATTCGGCATCTTCCTTTTCGCAAGCAAAGCCCGCTCTATTAAGGGCGCAAATCATATTGACAATCGCAAAGTTTTTGAACATATTGCTTTCGGCGGTGAATTCCGCTTCTCTTTGAAGGTAATTCAAATAGAAATCGTAGCAATAGTTATAGTGCTTGTCGTGCAACAAAATGTTCGTCGTCTTCAAGCTGAGGATATTGAACACGTCCGCTTTTTTACAAGCCTTGTAAATGGGCGTGTGCGTCAACAACATAAGGTTTTTCTTGTTCTTGATAAGCGTATCCAAAACGGAAACTCTGCAATCGGTAGAAGGCAGGATTACGGGCACGCCGCCGTCCGATTCGTCCGCATAGTTTAAATACATTTTTTCAGGCAAGCCCAAAACGTCTTTTCTATTCGTAATCTTCCAGTTCAACGTTGCAATCGACGTTTTAATTTCGTTAATCTTCTTGGTGACGAGGGTAATCAATTCGTCCATCAAGTAGCAAAGGAAACGGTTTTCGTAGATTGCGTAATCGTCTTCGTAAACGAAGGTATGTACCATTTCGGGCGAAGTGTCAAGCGCTTTCGTCTTCCAAAGCTTGCTGTCCTTATAGTTCATACGAAGCGTTTCGTTGTTGATGTGGGAAGCTACTGCAATGTTTTGGATGACTTCTTCCTTTTTCAAGAAGATGTGCGGATCTTTGAAGATCGCGCGAAGGTGCGTAATTACGCTGGTGATGCTGGAAGCGAATACGCTGTCGTTCGTCACAACCGTGTCGTCTTGCACGTTATAACCAAATTGACCTTTTTCCATATACTCGATAACCGAGTTTACGGGCACTTTATAACGACAGTTGGCTAATTTTCTTGTGAATAATTTCAAGACTTCATGATTCGTACTCATATTTTTACACCAACCTTCTCAAGATTTTTGCGATAACGCGTTCCGTTTCAACCATCACGCCTTTACCGTACGTAGAGTTCAAAAGTTTCGTAAGTTTAAGAAGTTCGTCTTTAACGTAATCTTCAAACATACCTTCAAGTTTGCGAAGAACTTTGCTTGCAAGCATGAAGTCGAGCGCCGCTTCTTTCGTGCCGCCAAGCGCAACGTAGACGGGAACGAATTGATTGATTTGCACCATGATACGGTTACCAAAACGGATATCGAACGCATCTCTGATGAAATCACAAATGTTAAGGAATTTATCCGTATCCAAATCGGACAAGCAATATTCTTCGTTTGCTTTCGCTTCGGCAAACATCGCTTGCAATTTTTCCGAACTGATAGGCAAGGGATCGGACATGTAATCGCTTGTAATCTTGTTTACTCTTTCTCTAAACTCAAGCGTGATAGCACGGTCGTAAACCTTGTCGGTGATGGTGAACGTCGAGTCGTCGGTGTTTGCCGTACCGATGAACCACGTGTTGGGCGGGATTTGTACGTAGCCGTCCGTAAGTTTATCGGGCAATCTTTGACCAAGTTCGGGATCGTACACTTTAATCTTCCATTCTTCCTTCGGATATTCGAGGATGGACAAGAAGTCTGCAAAATAGTATTCGATACGGGACAAGTTCATTTCGTCGAGAACGATCATCGCCGTCTTATCCGTGTACGATGCGGAATACAAGTCGCTCAAAAAGTCGGTAATTTTGAAGGTCTTGGTGAATTCACTGTAGAAACCAAGAACGTCCGTCTTATCTCTCCACGTGGATTGTACGGGCGAGAAGAATACTTTACTGCCCGTAAAGCGAGAGAACATACGAGGCATCAACGATTTACCCGTACCACTCAAACCTTGCAAAATGAGCAAACGGCTTGCCGCCAAACCTGCAACGAAGGCACGGATAACGGGCAATTCGTAATAAACTTTGCAATGATTACAGCAGAAAGATTGGAAACGAAGGGTGAATTCTTCAAGCGTAATGTCTTCCGTTTCCGTCGTTTCAATGCCCTTTTCAGCGTGTTCCAAATCCATCGCGGTAAGCGCGGGGAAAAGGTCTTTATCGAGCGTGTCGCTTTCTTCAATCTTCGTGGTGAAGTTACCGCCGTCGAATTTCGTCACGCCGCCGTTGCCGCCACCGCCGTTGCCATTTCCGTTTCCGCTGCCGCCATGACCGCTTCCTTCGCCGCTGCCGCCACCGATAACTTCACGCAAGATAAGCACGATTACGGAAATAACCGTGATACCCAAAAGCATGAAAAGCATGCAGATGAGAAGCGTGTAAATCAAATCGAGATAGATAGCATACGTGATGTTCTTGAACGCGTTGATACCGCCCGTCATCACGAAGATGAAAGCAAATGCAACGGCAATCAAGGTTGCCACAAGGAAATAAAGCGTTTTATAACGTTTTTCAGCCGCTCTTTCCGATTCGAACTTGTCGATATTCTTTTCTACCATGCCTTTTACGAACGCTTTCGAGAACATGCTTGCAATAAGCAAGAAAACGACGATGGCAACGAGCGCCAAGAATATAAGCCAAGGACCAACGCCGATATTGTAGCGTTGAACGTTCATAAGATCCAGCATCCAAACGATGAAGTTGGAAGACAAGAAACTCATGTACTTATCACGTACCACGTTCGTTTCGTCCAAAAGGAACATACAGAACACGGACATCAAAAGAACGACAAGGACAAGCAGTTTTTTCAATATACCCCGCTTAATCCCCTTTTTCGGTTGTTGGGGTTGTTGTTCGAGCTCTTCTTGTTGTTGAGTTTTCTCCATAATTACACCTATCACCTTTTTTTGTGGCAGGGAAATAATACCACTTATACACTATTTTAACGCGCGCGTGCGTATTTGTCAAGGGGTTTATGAAAAAATGTATCATAGATACACAATCTTTTTTATAAAAAAGGTTCGTTTTTACTAATCGCAAACCATCTCGACAAGCCACGTGCCCTATTATATGCAAAAAGTCCCCCTTTTTACGCCGTTTTTTATTGACAAGAGTGGCAATTTTCAGTATAATAATCATAGCAAACGTGCAGAGATGGTAGAGTGGTCGATTGCGGCGGTCTTGAAAACCGTTGAAACGAAAGTTTCCGGGGGTTCGAATCCCTCTCTCTGCGCCAAAAAAAAGAATAGGCAACCCCGCCTATTCTTTTTTTGTTGTCAACCGAATTTTGAGAGGGATTCGAGGGTGGGAGCCATTTTGCGAGAGCAAAATGCTTTGCCAACGCAACTTTCTTTTACATACAATTTGGCGGCAAAGGACGCCATTGATAATGGCGGAGCGGGGCGCGCCGCTAAAGGCGCAAATCCCTCTCTCTGCGCCAAAAAAAGGACGGGTTTATGCCCGTCTTTTTTGCGGAAAGAGGGTGAGCACGGTTCTCTGTTTTATCGGGGGTTCGCGCGAGGAGCGAAAAACGAGAAAGATAAAAATATGAAAAAGTTGGTGAGCGACGAAGCTTTGGCATAGCCAAAATCCCTCTCTGTCTCTTAATAAAAGCAATAAATCCTCGCCTTTCATTTGCTTTTTATATCAACTTGTGATATAATACGATTATGGAAAAAGAACGCTTACAACAATTACAAAAAGAACTTTCTGTTTTAGCAAAAGAACTGGGGGCAGACGTTGTTGGCTTTTGCGATTTGCAAAATCAAACGGCAAAACTTGCGTCCCACTTAAACCATGCCCTTTCGGTGATTGTGAAATTATCTAGCGCCGTGCTTGCCACCATTGAAGACGGTCCTTCGTTTGTGTATTTTCAACACTATCGCACGGCAAATGCCTTGCTTGACAACATCGTTTTTCGCCTTGCCCGCAAAATTGAAGAATACGGTTTTTCCGCCCTTCCTATCGCCGCAAGCCAAAGCCAAGGCAAAAACAACCCCTATCGCGGCGTGATCCCACACAAGACGGCAGCCGTGTTATCGGGGCTTGGGTGCGTAGGTAAAAGCGGATTGTTTTTAAGCGAGCAATTTGGCAGCCAAGTTCGCCTTGCCACCGTTCTCACCGATTTGCCCGTGGAAAGCGAACGCCCCGTCATTGAAAACGGGTGCGGGGATTGCACCATTTGCGCAAAGGCTTGTCCCGCCGGCGCTATCTTTGGACAACAACCCACCGCCGACGGCGAGCGCAATATCGACCCCGAAAAATGCTCGAAATACATGAAAGAACACTTCCAAGACGTAGGGCGTGGAAGCGTGTGCGGCATTTGCATAAAGGTTTGTCCGAAAAACAAACTTCGATAAAATCTTTCCTCTCGATTTTCGAGAGGATTTTTTTTGCCTTTTTTTTAAAACTCACCCACAAATGATTGGATTTTTTCTTTCACGAGTGCTATAATAACTTGCGTATTATAAAACAAGGAGGTATATCGTATGCACAGCAACGTCGCCCACGAAGAAAGCGAAAAAGCGCACCGTTTGCGCATTATATCCCGATACGTGCTTGGTTTTCTCAAGAAAAATGCCGTTTTATGTATTGCAACCATCGCTGCGATTGTCACTTGTTTTATCGTTCCACCCGACAAAAAATACTTTGGATATTTCGACTGGAAAACGCTGACTTGTCTATTTTGCGTGCTTGCCGTCGTATGCGCTTTGCGCAATATCCGCTTTTTCACCTTCCTTGCTCGCAAGATTGTCACGCTGTTCAAAAACACCCGTGCAAGCATACTCGCCCTTGTGTATATCACCTTTTTAGGTTCTATGCTCATTGCCAACGACATGGCGCTTCTCACCTTTTTGCCGCTTGGGTTTTTCGTGCTTTCGTCCACGGGCAAGCAAAAATACATGGCGTTTCCCTTTATCATGCAAAACATTGCCGCCAACCTTGGTGGCATGCTTACCCCCTTCGGCAATCCGCAAAACTTGTATCTTTACACCAAGTTTAACATACCCACGGGCGCGTTCGTCGCAACCATGCTCCCCCCGTTTTGTATTTCGGTGGCACTTATCACCCTTTGTTGCTTGTTTGTGAAGAAAGAACCTCTTACCTTGGAAGAAGAAAAAATCGTCCTGCCTAAGACAAGAACGATTATCTATTTGCTTCTTTTTGCGCTTTCCATCATCATCGTTTTCCGTCTAATCCCCTTTTGGGTGGGCTTAATCGTAATCCCTATCGTCCTTATCTTTATGGATAGAAAGGCGCTCGCAAAAGTGGATTACGGCTTGCTTTTAACCTTCTTCATGTTCTTCATTTTCTCGGGAAACATGGCTCGAATACCCGCCGTGCAAAACTTCTTTGGGAAACTTATGAGCAAGAATCCCTTGCTTGTTGCCGTATTCTCTTGTCAAATCATCAGCAACGTACCCTCGGCAATTTTGCTTTCGCAATTTACGACAAGCTGGCAACCGCTTCTCGTCGGTGTCAACGTCGGCGGCGTGGGCACGCTGATTTCTTCCCTTGCTTCCCTTATCACTTTCCGTGAATACACGTCGAAAACGCAAGGAAGCGCATGGAAATATATATTGCTTTTTTCCGCTTTCAACTTCGCCTTCTTGGGCATTTTGACAACGATACAAAGCTTTATCCTATAATCAATTTTTTGCATGAAAAAAGCCACTCTTAAGAGTGGCTTTTATTTTTTATTCTTCGTCGATATAGGTGAAGCGTTGAAAGGTTTTTCCGTCCCTTTCGATCTTTTCGTCCCACATGCTTGCGGGGCGCACCCAAATCTTTTTCTCGCCGTACAAGGCTTGATACACGACCATTTCTTCCCCCGTTTCCGAGTGATACGCAAGCGCAATCACTTGGTATTCGTTTCCCTTAAAATGGCGATATTTCCCAAGTTTTACGCTCATAAATAGGTGATCGTCCTAACGAGTTTTTTATTCGATTTGCCGTCCACTTTGAACACGCCACCCTTTTGCGAGAACTCTATATCTGCTTTCCCTGCATCGTCGGGCAAGTTCGACCACGGCTCGATACAAATATACTTCGCTTCGTCGCTACGCCAAAGCAAAAGGTTGGAAAATCCTTCAAACGTGACGTCTGCAAGCGGTTTACCCCCCTTACGTGCAAGTTGAACTTTGCGGGAAGCAATATCCTTGAAGATAAGCGTTTCGCCGTTTTGCAAGAAATCTTTGGGCAAAGGGAAGGGTTTGCCGTTGCCGTACGCACGGGTTTCACCCGTCAAGCAACCGTCTTTATCGTGATAATAATGCGTCAAATTTTCTTCCTTTTCAAAAATGAGTTCATACCCATCAACGTCCGTTTCCAAATCAAACGTTTCATGTCCGCCGCAAGCAAAATACAAAGGCTTATCGTCGGGATTTTCCACGTCGTATTCGATAGAAAGCATATTGCCGTCAATGCGATAGGTGACGTTGAAAATGAAATCGAAAGGATACACCTTTTTCGTTTCTTCATTCGCGCAAAGAGAGAAAGTGAGATAGTTATCCCCCTTATCCTTCAAATCGAACGCATATCTTTTTGCAAAGCCGTGCGATTTGATAGGATAGGAAACGCCGTCCACCGTCACGCCACAATGTCCGCACACGGGAAAAAGCAAAGGCGCATGCCCCGCCCATTCCCCCGTAGGGTTTTGCCAAAGACGTTCTTTGCCGTTTACCACTACGCTAATCATTTCCGCGCCGAAATCGGTTGCCGTGAGTTTCATCGTACCGTTTTCAATCGTATAATTCATACCTACTACCCCTATTTTGTTAAGACAAGCACTTTACGAGCACCGCTTTTTGTGCGTGCAATCTATTTTCCGCTTCGTCGAAGATTTCGTTTGCGTGCGCTTCAAACACTTCCGCCGTAATTTCTTCTTCACGATGCGCGGGCAAGCAATGGAGCACCATTGCATCTTTCTTCGCCACGCTCATGACGTCCGCATTGATTTGGTAGCCAGCAAAAATCTTCTTTCTTGCTTCCGCTTCCCCTTCTTGCCCCATGGACGCCCAAACGTCGGTGTACAATACGTCCGCATTTGCCGCCGCTTCTTTTACGTCCGTCGTGCAAGTAAACTTGCCGTTTGCCTTTGCCCACGCCATAATTTCCGCATCGGGCTCGTAGCCTTTAGGACAAGCCACGGAAACTTCCATGCCCGTCTTAATACCGCCTACGATAAGCGAGTTGGTCATGTTGTTGCCGTCGCCGATATAGCAAAGCTTGTTGCCTTCCAAAGCGCCGCGATGTTCTCTAATCGTCATCAAATCGGCAAGCACTTGGCAAGGGTGGCAATAATCGGTGAGCCCGTTGATGATGGGAATAGAGCCGTAAGTAGCCAAATCTTCCACTTCCTTTTGCGCAAACGTACGAATCATAATACCGTCCAAATAACGGGAAAGTACGCGTGCCGTATCTTCTACGGGCTCTCCTCTACCGATTTGCAAATCGCGAGAACTTAAGAAAAGTGCGCTACCGCCCAAATCGTACATACCCACTTCAAACGATACACGGGTACGGGTGGACGACTTGGAAAAAATCATGCCAAGCGTTTTGCCTTTCAAAAGGTGGTGTTGAATCCCGTTTTTCTTTTCAAATTTCAACTGGTCGGCAAGGTTAAGAATTTCGTTAATTTCCTTTCCCGACAAATCCATCAATTTCAATAAATGCTTCATTTTTCTATTACTTCCTTCAAAATTTCTATTGCTTTTTTCAACGTTTCAAACGGGATATTAAGCGCAGGGAGCAAACGTACTTTATGTTTTGCTTTAATGACGAGCACCCCTTTTTCTTGACATTCGCTTACGATTTGCGTAGCGTCTTTTTCCGTTTCCACGCCTATCATCAAACCCATGCCCGATACGCTTTTTACGCCTTTTGCGTTTGTAAGTTGCGTAAAGATATATTCGCTCTTTTCTCTAACTTCTTGCAAAAGCTTATCGTCAATTCTTTCCAAAACGCTGTATGCGCCCGCCGCACAAACGGGGTTTCCGCCAAACGTCGTGCCGTTAAGCCCGGGAGTGAACAAATCTTGCACCTTTTGCCCAAGCATGGTTGCGCCGATAGGCAATCCACCGCCCAAGCCTTTTGCCGTCGTCACCACGTCGGGCATAATGCCGTATTGCATATACGCATACAATGCGCCCGTTCTGCCGTTGCCCGTTTGCACTTCGTCAATCATGAGCAGCATATTTTCTCTTTCGCAAAGTTTGGCAACCGCTTGCACGTACTCTTTATCAAGCGCCGTCACACCCCCTTCGCCTTGCACGAGTTCCATAAACACACCACAGCACTTATGCGTTTTTACAAGCGTTTCCATTTCCGCAAAATCGTTTGGCGTAGCGTGTACAAACCCGTCCGTCATCGGCGTAAAGTGTTGATGGAAAACGTCTTGCCCCGTCGCCGAAAGAGTTGTTATCGTACGGCCATGAAAGCTGTTTTTCAACGTGATAATCGTGTAATATTCTTCGCCCTTGTTATCCGCGCCGTACTTTCTCGCCGTCTTAATCGCGCACTCGTTGGCTTCCGCACCCGAGTTGGAGAAGAACACTTTTTTCATGCCCGTCTTTTCGCAAAGTTTTTGCGCGAGCAAAACGCAAGGCTCGCTATAATAAAGGTTGGACGTGTGTTGAATTTTATCAAGTTGCGCAATCACCGCTTGTTTCCACGCATCGTCGCCTACGCCGAACGAGTTGACGGCAATGCCCGTGCCAAGGTCGATATATTCCTTGCCCGTTTCGTCCACGACGATAGAGCCTTTGCCACCCACCAAGCACACGTTGAAACGCGCGTACGTGTTTGCAACATATTCCTTGTCTATTTGTTTAATATCCATAATTTTGCCTTTTCAAGGATTTTTTATATATGATTTCCCGAAACGAACATCGTACCGATACCTTCGTCCGTCAACGTTTCAATCAAAATCGAGTGCGGGATACGTCCGTCGATGATGAACACTTTATTCACGCCACGGCGGATTGCTTCGATACAGCAATTTACCTTGGGAATCATGCCGCCGCTGATAACGCCGTCACGGATAAGTTTCAATACGTCGGAAACGTAAACTTTGGGGATAAGCGTCGAAGGATCGTCCTTATCACGAAGCAAGCCGACGATGTCCGTCATCGAAATCAAGCTTTCCGCTTTCAGTTCCCCTGCAAGACGAGCTGCCACCGTGTCCGCATTGATGTTGTACACGTTGCCGTCTTCGTCATAACCGATGGTGGAAACAACGGGGATATACCCCTTTTCCAAAACGTCCAAAACGGGCGCAACGTTTACGTCCGTCACTTCGCCCACAAAACCCAAACGTTCGTCTACTTTCTTTGCCTTAATCATGTGCCCGTCAATGCCGCAAAGCCCGATTGCCTTGCCACCCTTTGATTGCAAAAGGTTGACAAGGTTTTTATTTACCTTGCCCGCAAGCACCATTTGCACGATATCCACCGATTCCTTGTCCGTCACGCGAAGTCCGTTGACAAATTCCGACTTCTTGCCCACTTTGCCAAGCATTTCGGTGATTTCAGGGCCGCCGCCGTGCACAAGCACTACTTTTACGCCGATAAGCGAAAGCAATACGATATCGCCCATAACCGCTTCTTTCAAATCGTCGTTAATCATTGCGTTGCCGCCGTATTTAACAACGACAATTTTATCGTTGTATTTTTGAATATAGGGAAGCGCTTGAATTAGGATATGCGCTCTTTCTTCACTCGTCAAATTCATATCTTTGCTCCTTGTAGAAGGGATTTCTTTTGATAAATTAGGTGCGGTAATCGCCGTTGATTTTTACGTAATCGTACGTCAAATCGCAACCCCAAGCGGTGGCTTTGCCCTCGCCGTCGTTCAAGGAAACGAGAATTTCAATTTCCTTTTCAAGCAAAATTTCCTTGGCGATTTCTTCCGAGAAAGGCACGCCTGCGCCGTCTTTGCAAACGAGAATTTCGCCCTTAACCGAACGGAAAGAAACGTCCACTTTGCTTACGTCTACGTCCGCACCGCTATAACCGATGGCGCAAAGAATACGCCCCCAGTTTGCGTCCGAACCGAACATTGCCGCCTTTACAAGTGACGAGCAAATAACCGATTTTGCAACCACTCTTGCAATCGCTTCGTTTTTCGCACCGTCAAGTTTACACTCAAGAAGTTTGGTTGCACCTTCGCCGTCGCCCGCAATCTTTCTGCAAAGATATTGCGTGACCGCTTTAAGCGCCGTAGCAAACGCTTGATAATCTTCGTTTTCGCAAACGATTTCGTCGTTTCCCGCCATGCCGTTTGCCATAATCGAAAGCATGTCGTTTGTCGAAGTGTCGCCGTCCACGCTTACCATATTAAAGGACGTTTGTACGTCGGTGGAAAGCGCTTTTTGAAGCATATCGGGCGCAATTTTACAATCGGTGGTGACGAAAACGAGCATCGTCGCCATGTTGGGGTGAATCATACCGCTAACCTTTGCAATGCCGCCGATGTGGCATACTTTACCGCCTACCATAAACTCGAAAGCGATTTCCTTCACTTTCGTGTCCGTCGTCATAATCCCTTCGCAAGCAAGCGTACTGTTTTCCGCGCCAAGACCTTTAACAAGGGCGGGAATACCGTTTGCAATGGGCGTAATGTCAAGCGGTTGACCGATAACGCCCGTCGAAGCGATGATTACGTCCGTAGCATCAATATTCATTTCCTTTGCAAGCAAAGCGCAAGTTTGCTCGGCAATTTCCACGCCGTTTGCGTTGCACGTGTTGGCGTTGCCGCTATTGCAAATCATCGCTTTTGCCTTGCCGTTTGCAATATTCTTTTTCGTGACGGCAATCGGTGCGCCTTTCACAAGGTTGGTGGTGTACACCGCCGCCGCACTTGCTTCCACTTCGCTGTATATAAGCGCCAAATCACGCTTCGTCTTGTTTTTACGAATGCCGCAATGTACGCCGTTTGCCGTAAATCCTTTTGCGGCGCATACGCCGCCTTGTATTTCTTTCAACATATCTTTATCCTTATAAAACTAAACCTTTCGTTCTCTCCGCACCGATTGCAATGTTCATGCACTCAATCGCTGCGCCGCTTGCGCCCTTGCCCAAATTGTCGTACGAAGCAAGCAGCAAAATGCGTTCTTCATTGCCCGCAACGGCAATCTTCATGCCGTCCTTTTGCGAGTTGGCAAGCCCCGAAAGCAAACCGTTATCGTCCACGTTTTCTACGTATTGAACAAACTCGGTTGCATACTTTTGCTTGTACAAATTTTTGATTTCTTCTATCCCGCCCTTTTTAAGCATGCTCTTAAACAAAGGCACGGTGACCGTCATGCCGCTATAAAAATCGGCAACGATAGGACAGAAGATGGGCGCGTTTTCCAAGCCGCACACCGCTTTCATTTCCTTTAAGTGCTTGTGTTGTTGACCAAGCGCATATTGACGGGGTGCGTCCAACAAGGGGTTGCGGTTTTCTTCTTCGTATTCGGCAATCATCTTCTTACCGCCGCCCGAATAACCCGTAATCGAGTGACACGTCAAAAGCACGTCCTTATCCAAATACCCAGCTTCTATCAAGGGATAGACGAGCGCAATAAATCCGCTTGCGTGGCACCCAGGTACGGCAATACGCTTACACGAAGCCAACTTTTCTTCGTGCGATAAAGAAAGTTCGGGGAAGCCGTACGCCCAATCGGGAAGCGTTCTATGCGCCGTCGAAGCATCGATAACCGTCACGTTTTCGTTTTCCACAAACGACACCGCTTCACGAGCCGCATCGTCGGGCAAACACAAAAACACTACGTCCGCGCTGTTGATTGCTTCCTTTCTTGCGTTTGCGTCTTTGCGAAGTTCGTCGGGAAGAATAATGAGTTCCACGTCTTCTCTATCCGCTATTCTTTCGTAGATACGCAAGCCCGTCGTGCCTGCGCTACCGTCGATAAATACTTTTTTCATCTCTACTCCTAAACGCTTACAACTGCGTTTTTACCCAAGCGATTTGCGCGCGTACGGACGTGGGCGATGCCCCGCCGAAGCTGTTGCGCTTTTCTACGCACGTTTCAAGCGAAATTTCTTTATACAAGTCTTCGTCAAACATTTCGCTGTGCTTTTTATAATCGTCCAAAGGCAAATCGTCAAGCACCGTGTTCTTTGCAATGCACTCGGCAACGAGTTGTCCAACGATTTTATACGCCGTTCTAAACGGCATACCCTTTTTCGCCAAATAGTCCGCCAAATCGGTGGCGTTGATAAAGCCCTTTTGCGCTGCGCGATAGGTGTTTTCTTTCAACACTTTCATCGTCGCAATCATCGGCGTAAACACTTCCAAGCAAACTTTCACCGTGTCCAAAGCATCGAAAATCGTTTCCTTGTCTTCTTGCATATCCTTGTTGTACGCAAGGGGCAAACCTTTCAAAATGGTGAGCATTGCCATCAAGTCGCCATATACTCTGCCCGTCTTGCCACGCACGAGCTCCGCCATGTCGGGGTTCTTCTTTTGGGGCATAATGGACGAGCCCGTTGTGTAAGAATCGTCAAGTTCGATAAACTTAAATTCCCAGCTAGACCACAAAATAACTTCTTCAGAGAAACGGGACAAGTGCGTCATAATAAGCGCAAACGCAGACAAAAGTTCTACGCAAAAATCTCTATCCGATACGCCGTCGATGCTGTTTTGCATTACGCCGTCAAAGCCAAGCTTTTGCGCCGCAAACGCCCTATCGGTGGGATAGGTCGTGCCCGCAAGCGCACAAGAGCCAAGGGGGGAATAGTTCATATTCTTCACAGCGTTTTCAATACGTTGAATATCACGAAGAAGCATCATGGCATACGCCATAAGTTGGTGACCAAACGAGATAGGTTGCGCGCGTTGCAAGTGCGTGTAAGCAGGCGCGATAACGTCGGCGTTTTCTTCCGCTTTATCCACCACCGCCGCAATCAAATCCTTGATAAGCGACACGATGATTTCCGCTTCGTCACGAAGATACAAACGAATATCCACAGCCACTTGGTCGTTGCGGCTTCTTGCCGTATGCAAGCGTTTGCCCGCATCGCCGATACGCGCCGTGAGTTCCGCTTCAATGAACATATGTATATCTTCGCCGCCTGCAGCAAAATCTAATTTGCCGTCGTTGATATCTTGCAAAATTCCTTCCAAGCCGTCGATAATTTTATCCACTTCTTCTTGCGGCAAAATGCCTTGCTTTGCCAGCATCGCAGCGTGCGCCATCGAGCCTTTAATATCTTGCGCGTACATTCTACAATCCACGTGCAAGGAAGAATTGAAATCGTCCGCTTTTTTATCGAGCGCTTTTTGGAAGCGTCCTGCCCACATTTTTTCCATAATTTTGTCTCCTAACGGCTGTCCAAACAAACCGTTTTTAATACGCGTTTTGCCCACCGTCAACGGTAGGCAAAGTCGGTTATTATAAATTCAAAATAAATTGTTTAAGAAGGCGTGCAATCTTTTCCATGCCTGCGTTGGAAGGGTGCAACCCGTCGGGCATGTACGTTTCTTTAATCACGTCCACCGCAGGTTGCATGCCGCTGATAGAATATAAATCCAACACGGGCAACGAATAATATTGACAAATCGCCTTGATAGCGTTGACGTATTCGATAAGCGGTTTTCTCGGCACACCGTATTCGTTTATCAATTCGTCTTCCCACAATCTATGCATCGGCGATAAAAAGACGATGGTTGCATAGGGGTATTTCTCTATAAGCGCTTTACACAAAACGTGCATTGCTCCGCAAAAGGTGTCTTGCGTTCTATCGCTCATTTCCCCAAACGGTGCGTCGCCGTGACCGAAATCGTTCGTGCCGCCAAACACCACCACGAAATCCGCATCGCTTGGAAGCGCGGGAACTCGGGATACGAAATTCCTATCATAGGACTCAATAGCGGATTTCGCTTGCTGCTTTGCAATGCGAGTGCCACTGATACCGTCCACGAAAATATCGCATTTTGCAAGTTTTGCAAACACGTTGGCATATCTATGCGCCACGTCGCTTGCCCCTACGCCTTCCGTAATGCTATCGCCCAAGAATACAACTTTTTTGCCTTTAATTTTCATCGCTAATTATTTCTTAATTTTTTGGTTTACTTCCGCTTGCACTTTGATAGGCAAACCGAAGAGATTGATAAAGCCGGTTGCATCAGCTTGGTTGTAAACGTGGTCTTCACCGAACGTTGCGATTTCTTCCGAATACAAGGAATAATCACTCCAAGCGCCTGCTTTAATAATGTTGCCCTTGTAGAGCTTCAAACGAACTTTACCCGTCACGTTTTCTTGCGTCTTATCTACGAAAGCGGAAAGTGCTTCACGAAGGGGCGTGAACCATTGACCGTTGTAAACGAGTTCTGCAAAGCAAACGGAAAGTTCTTGCTTTTTGTGCATCGTGTATTTGTCAAGGCAAAGCGTTTCCAAATAAGCGTGCGCTGCGTAGAGAATATCACCACCGGGGGTTTCGTATACGCCACGACACTTCATACCAACCAAACGGTTTTCAACGATGTCCAAAAGACCGATACCATTTGCCCCACCCACTTTGTTAAGGGCAAGGATAATTTCCTTTGCGCTCATCTTTTGTCCGTCAAGCGCTACGGGAACGCCTTGTACGAATTCAAGTTCGATATACGTAGGTTTATCGGGAGCTTTCAAAGGGGAAACGCCCATTTCAAGGAAGCCGTCCTTTTCGTACAAAGGTTCGTTGCCAGCGTCTTCCAAATCCAAGCCTTCGTGGCTCAAGTGCCAAAGGTTTTTGTCCTTGGAATAGTTGGTTTCACGGTTGATCTTCAAAGGTACGTTGTGCGCTTCAGCGTAGTCGATTTCTTCTTCACGGGACTTAATCGACCATTCTCTCCAAGGAGCGATGATTGCCATATCGGGTGCCAACGCCTTAATCGTAAGTTCAAAACGAACTTGGTCGTTGCCCTTACCCGTACAGCCGTGGCAAATAGCGTCTGCGCCTTCTTTCTTTGCAATTTCAACGATACGCTTTGCAATTACGGGACGAGCAAAAGACGTACCGAGCAAATATTCTTCGTATTTAGCACCCGCTTTCATCGTGGGAATAACGTATTCGTCAACGAATTCGTCCGTCAAATCTTCTACGTACAATTTCGATGCGCCCGTCTTGATTGCCTTTTCTTCCAAGCCTTCAAGTTCGTCCGCTTGACCAACGTTGCCGCTTACTGCAATAACTTCGCAGTTGTTGTAATTTTCCTTAAGCCAAGGAATGATAATCGAGGTGTCCAAACCACCCGAGTAAGCAAGTACTACTTTTTTGATGTCTTTTTTATCCATTTTCTTTTTCTCCTTGAAAAGTTTTTTCCTTTATTTTTTCAATCAGCCTATCTCGGCTGCATATTTATACGATTATTTTACCCCTTATGCACAACTTTGTCAAACATTTTTATACATTTATTTTAATAAAGTTTTGAATATTTTGCGTATATTGTGCATAATTGTATAATTTTGTGAATAAAACGTTATTTTTGCATAATTTCAGCGTAAACCCTTTCGGCGTAGCGCACCGTTTCCATGCCGTCCTTTGCATAAGCGTCCGCGCCGATTTTATCGGCGTATTCTTGGTTGAGCACCGCACCGCCCACGACGATTTTGCACCAAGGGGTTTGTTCTTTCAAAAGTTTCACCGTTTCTTCCATCGACGGAAGCGTCGTCGTCATAAGCGCCGAAAGCCCAACGAGCGGAGCGTGGGTTTTTGCCACCGCGTCCACCACCGTTTGGGGAAGCACGTCACGTCCCAAATCCACCGTATCGAAGCCGTAATTTTCAAGCAACGTCTTAACGATGTTTTTGCCGATGTCGTGGATATCGCCGTGCACCGTCGCAATGACGAATTTGCATTTCTTTTCTTGCGTTTCGCCCTTTTGCAAAAGGTGCAAACGGATTTTTTCAAACGATGCTTTTGCGCTTTCCGCACTCATCAAAAGTTGGGGAAGATACGCGCGTTTTTCTTCGTACGCCTTACCCACGAAATCGAGCGCAGGCACAATTTCGCCGTTGACGATTTCAAGGGGGGCTTTTGCCAAAAGCAATTCTTCACACGCCCGTTCCGCACCTTCCTTTCGTCCTTCCGCAATGGACGTGAAAAGCGCCGAGCCAACCGCCTTTTTCCCCGCCACCACCGTAGGCGCAACTACACTTGAAAGGATATTAGGCAGTTCTTCCGTTGCAAAACGGATATATTCGCCGCAACCTTCGTCCTTGCCGTTTAAGGCGCAAAAACTTTTATACACTTTTTGCATTTCAATCGACGAAGGATTGATGATTGCCCCCGAAAGTCCGTTTTGAAGAGCGCACGCAAAAAACGTAGCGTTGATCGTTTCTCTCGACGGCAAGCCGAAAGATACGTTGGATACGCCAAGCGTCGTATGCACGCCAAGTTCTTCCGTGCAATAACGCAACGCTTGCAACGTCGTTTGCGCCGCATTTTTATCCGTAGCGATAGACGTCGTCAACGTGTCGATGAAAATATCCTTTTTCGCAATGCCGTACTTTTCCGCTTCGGCAATAATCTTTTTCGCAATCTCTACACGGCCTTCGCTCGTTTCGGGAATTCCGCTTTCGTCCAAAGTGAGAGCAACCACCGCCCCACCGTACTTTTTCACAAGCGGAAGCACGCTGTCCATGCTTTCCTTTTTGCCGTTGACGGAATTGACAAGCGGTTTACCGTTGTACACACGCAAAGCGCTTTCCAACGCCTTTATCGAAGACGTGTCGATTTGCAAGGGCAAGTTGACGATGGCTTGAATGCTTTCCACGTACGCTTTCAAGGTTGCACTTTCGTCAATCCCCGGTAATCCGACGTTGACGTCAAGCAAATGCGCTCCCTTATCCTTTTGCGTAATCGCTTCGTTTAAGGCGTATTCCTTATCCCCTTCCAAAAGCGCTTGTTTGAAACGCTTTTTGCCCGTGGGGTTAATGCGTTCGCCGATGATAAGCGGTTTATCAAATACGACCGCGTGCGTGTACGAAGACACCCACGTGATATTTTTATCAGTAATTTCACAAGGCGTAATATCTTTCGTCGCCTTGAACGTTTCTTCTACGTATTTAGGCGTAGTGCCACAGCAACCGCCAAGCACTCTTGCACCCATGCGCGCGAAGTCCGCCATAAGACAAGCAAACTCTTCCGCCGTGCAATCGTACGTCGTTTGATCATCTTCCACTCTCGGCAAGCCCGCGTTGGGTTTTACGATAACGGGCAGAGAAGAAACGGCAAGCAAGCGTTGCACCACGTCTTTAAGTTGTTTAGGTCCAAGCGAGCAGTTTGCACCGATTGCGTCCACGCCCAAGCCTTCCAGCATTGCCACCATCGCTTCGGGGCTTGCGCCCGTCATCAATTTGCTATCGCTGCCATACGCGCACGATACGAAAATGGGCAAAGACGAATTTTCTTTCGCCGCAAGCACCGCCGCCTTCGTTTCGTAGCTGTCGCTCATCGTTTCAATGAAAATTAAATCCGCACCGTATTTTACGCCCAGTTTCACCGTCTTTGCAAAGGTTGCCACCGCTTCTTCAAAATCGTAATCGCCGTACGGTTTTAACAATTTTCCCAAAGGCCCGATATCAAGCGCAACCCATTGATTTTCCGCTTTCGTTTTCGCTTTGCGCGCATTTTCGAGTGCCGCACGAATAACGTTTTCCAACTCGTCGTCTGAAAATTTCAAAGCGTTTGCGCCAAAGGTGTTTGCGCACACGATATTGCTACCCGCCTGAAAATACGCGCGGTGGATATCCACTATTTTGTCTGCGTGCGTGATATTCCAACGCTCGGGAAGTTCGCCAAGCGCCAAGCCCGCTTCTTGCAAAAGCGTGCCCGTGCCACCGTCGAAATACACGATATTTTGTTGTAAGTACTGTTTAATTTCCATAATTATCTCTATATTCGCAATCTTGTTTTTCGCAATTTTCGCAAGCGTGCGTTTTTTCTTTTACGTCCTTACCGATAGGGATAATCGCCGTCACCGATTTGGTGGGCGACATCAGCAAACTATCGTTCAACGTCAAGCCGATTTTTTGCGGGGATAACAGCGCAAAAATATCCCTTTGTCGCTCGATAGAAAAATCGCCGTAGCCTGCGCTAAATCTTGCGCCCGTGTGATATCCCTTTTCTTCACAAGCCGTTTTTATATCCATGCAAAAGGCGTTGCACAAGCTTTCAATGCGTTCCGCGCCAAGCGCTTGCATAAACAACGCTTTCGTGGGCGATACGCTTTCGTTTTTCAAAATTAAGCGGTCTATCCCCAAGCCCACCGTTGCAGCAAAAACCACGGCGTACTCGGCTTTTTGCAAACGGTTGCAAAGCAATTTATCTTGCCACTTGTTTGTTAAATCGCTTGCCCTTGTCACTACGTAAACCACTTGATAGGAAAAAGCGTTTTCGCTCTCTTTTACACACTCTTGCAAAAGTGCGTGCGCTTGCTCGCCCACTTCCCCGCGATAGCCCGCATAGCGAAAGACTTCCCTTTCGTCTATTTTGCAAGGGGCGTATGTTTTTATCAATACCTTATTCAGCATTTTTGCCCAAAATGTTGGAAAGATTTTCTTGGATTTTTTGTGCAATATCAGGCTTATTCATCGAGTACACGTGCACGTTATAAATGCCGTTTGCGTATAAATCAATAATTTGGTCGGTGGCGTACGCAATGCCCGCTTGTTTCATCGCCGTAGGGTCGTCGCCGAATTTATCGACGAGCGCCTTAAAACGTTGGGGCATAAACGAGCCGGAAAGGTTAATCGCCCTTTCCACTTGCTTTGCGTTGGTGATAGGCATAATGCCCGCAACGACGGGTACGGTAATACCCGCTTGACGGATTTTATATAAGAAGTTGTACAAAAGGTTGTTATCGAAAAACATTTGCGTAGTCAAGAAATCGCAACCCGCATCTACCTTTGCCTTCAAATAACCGATGTCTTCCTTTTGCGTGGCACTTTCAGGGTGAACCTCGGGATAGCACGCCCCACCGATACAAAAATCACCGCCGCTTTGCTTGATGTCCGCAATCAAATCAACGGCGTGACGATACGCCCATTGCGAACGGTCTTCATGCGCTCTTTCTTGCGGGATATCCCCACGAAGCGCCATGACGTTTTGCACGCCCGCTTTTTTGAAATCTTCAATGCGTTCTTTCACCGTTTCTCTCGTGGACGATACGCACGTAAGGTGAGCAAGGGAAGGCACGCCGAATTCCGCTTTGATGTTTTTCGCAATTTCAAGCGTGTACTTGCTTGTACCGCCGCCCGCGCCGTAAGTGACACTCATGTAGGCGGGTTTCAAACGGGCAATTTCTTCCGTCGCCGTCTTTACGCTGTCGTACACGTCGTCCGTTTTGGGCGGAAATACTTCAAAAGAAAGCGAATATTTATTTTGTTTGAAAAGCTCGGTAAGTTTCATCTCTCGCACCTTTAGTGAAAAAAGTTATTATAATGCAATTATAATACCCTTTCATTATACTACTTAAAAAAAGTTTTTTCAAGGGTTTGAAAGAAGTTTTTTCAAGATATTTGCGCTCTTTTGCATTTGCTTGACAAAAAGGCGAAAAAGTTTTATAATACGATTATGAAAAAACAAACGATTACACCCGTTGCGTATATCCACAACGATTTCAAAGAAAAATTTGGCATACCCCGTCAAAGCGGCAGAGCTCCTTCGCTACTTTCTCGTATCGTTTTTGAAAAGGAATTTAGAAACGACGAAGCGCTGCGTGGCATTGAAGGTTTTTCCCATTTGTGGCTACTTTTTTCCTTTTCCAAAACCCCCGAAAAGGAATTCTCTCCCACCATTCGTCCACCCCGTCTTGGCGGCAACGAGCGTGTAGGCGTGTTTGCAAGCCGTTCCCCCTTTCGACCTAACCGTATCGGGCTTTCGTGCGTGAAACTTGTGCGCGTGGAAAAGACGGGCGAAGGCAGCGTGCTTATCGTGTCGGGTGCGGATTTGTTGGACGGAACACCCATTTTTGATATCAAGCCGTACGTGCCCTTCACCGATTGCGTGGAAAACGCCGTGGGTGGGTATGCCGATTGCCATCAACACGATGGATTGAAAGTGGATTTCCCGCAAGAATTGCTTATCCGTATTCCGCAAGAAAAACAAGCGGCTTTGATAGAATGTCTTGGCGACGATCCCCGTCCTTCCTATCAAGACGACGATAGAATTTACGGCATGCGATTTGGCGATTTTGAAATTAAATTCAGCGTAAAAAACGCCACGTTATCCGTCTTATCCGTAGAAAACGTATAAAAATACCCCCGTTTGAGTGGTTTCTCAAACGGGGTTTTTCTTTATATTAGCACATTAAATTTCTTGATTCGTTCCGCCTCAAAATTGAGCGTGACGGCGTACGTGCCGTTTTGGCATACTATTTCCATACGGGGCAAACCCGTCAAATCGAAATATTCGTTAAACTTTTCCGCAAAATCTTGTAAGACAAGCGCACGGCAAGCTTCGCTCATCAAGCACTTGTCCGCGCAAATCACGTTGTTTGCACGCAACGTTTCTTCCATTGCTCTATCCCTTCGTCGCATACATACCCCCTACAAATTCCGTTTTAGCACTCGGCGCAATCCACCGAAAAAGCCCGTGTATTTTTGAAGGGTGTCGTATAGGCGATTTTTGCCCGTCAAAAGATTGTTTCCAAGCGTTTTTATGGACGTATGTACGTTTGCAATCGAGCCTACGCCTATCTTATAATCCTCGGGGATAACCCCTATCAAATTCGTCTTCAAAATCCGTTCTATCTCTTGTGGAAATACGCAGTCGCCCGCAGCAAGATAGTCCCCACGCACACGATTGACCACCAAGGAAATCGAAGAAAAATCGTAGCTTTTGAGCAAAGTGAGCACCTTGTCCGCATCACGAATGGCGCTTACGTGCGGGGTTGTGACGACGATTGCTTCGTTTGCCGATGCCACCGCACGATGGAACCCGTCTTCAATGCCAGCAGGGCAATCGATAAAAATAAAATCGAATTTCGACGCAAGAGCGTCTAATACAAGCTTGAACGCTTGTGGCGAAACGTAGCGTTCGGGCGAAGAATGGGAACTCGTTAAAATATAAAGATTGGGAAAATCGGGGTGCTGTACAAGCGCCTGCACGGCGCGACATCGCCCTTCGATAACGTCTACGATATCGTAGGAAACAAGGTTTTCCACCCCCGTTGCCACATCGACGTTGTTCAAGCCCAAATCGGCATCACACAGCGCAACCCGTTGTCCTTTTCTCGATAGATAGGCGGCAAGCGATGCCGCCACGGTAGTTTTTCCAACCCCACCCTTTCCGCTTGTCACGACAATCTTCCTTGCCATACGCCTGCTCCTTTTATTTTTTAGCATAGAATAGCATAGCGCATTTAGAGCAAAGTATTTTGTCGTTTTTTTATATATTTTCACTTCTTTTGCAAGTAAAAAAGGCAACGCCACTGCGTTGCCTTTGGGTTTTATTTTTCCTATTCGTCCACTCTATCTTTAATTTTACGTGCAGGCACTCCTGCAATTGTAATACCAGGCTCTAAAAACGATTTCGTCACTACGGCATTTGCCCCTATCTTGATATCGTCCGCTATCGTGACACCACCGATAATTTTTGCACCAATACCAACGTCCACGTTTTTACCCAAAACAGGGCACTCGAAGTCTTTGCCATTATTCCCGATACAGTTATCTCCGTGCAATTTACAGCCATCGCCAATTACACTTCTATAATTGATAATAATATCGCCCTTGTGAAAGATTTTCACTCCTTCACCAAAGCAACCAGACGAAATAAAAAAACCTAATTTATTGCCTTGAATATTCATTTTTCTTCCAGCCAAAAAAGCACGAATCTTGCCTATTTTCGTCTTGCTATTTTTCGCGAAATACTCCGACTTGCGCATATATTTCGACCAAAGGAAGAGTTCGTAGCTTTCATCATGGCAAAATCTCATTAATAAGCGAGCTTTCCACGTTTTCGCTTGCGGCATATACAATTCTCTTTCTTTTCGGATGATTTCTCTTAATTTTTTCGACATATAGCCTCCAAAAATCCTCAATTTTATTTATTTTAGCATTATCATTATTAAGTCTATCACAAACCACCGCTTTTGTCAATAAATTTTCAAAAGACCATACAATATAAAAGGCAACGCCACTGCGTTGCCTTTGGTTGTTATGTAAAAATTATCTATTGCGTTTGCAAAGTTCGGAACATACTTCGGAAACGTCCACGCCGCTTGCCGTAAGCAAGACAATAACGTGATACAACAAGTCTGCCGCTTCGTGCACAACCCCTTCTTTTTCCCCGTTTTTGCTTGCGATAACGAATTCCACCGCTTCTTCGCCCACTTTTTTGCTGATTCTATCTACGCCTTTAGCAAAAAGAAAACTGGTGTAACCGCCATCCTCGGGGTTTTCCTTATAACCTTTTACAATGCGTTGCAAACGCCCGAACATTTCGCTGCCGATGTCCTTATAATCGCCTTTGATTTGTTCGTTAAAAGCGGAATACGCCTTGCCATCACACGAAGAATTGCCGTTGGGCTTCACTTTAATAAGCAACGTCTTGCCGCCGTCCGCCACGAACGCCGCCATAATTTTTTGCGTGTTGCCTTCCGTTGCGCCAAACGTATCCACAACGCCCGCCGCTACGTCATAATAATGCGCATAGCCCGATTCCACCGTCTTTTCAGCGGCTTCCTTATTCATATACGCAAACATAAGCACTTCGCCACTTTCGTAATCTTGCACGATCACGGGAATCAACCCATTTTCGCCGAAAACCAAAGTTTCTACACACCATTTATCCATCAACGCCATACTTTATCCTCCGCGTTTTATCATAATTGTGTATTATAATTATACTACATCTTTGTCTATCCGTCAATACCTAAAAAAGATATTTTTTGTGGATTTTTTCGATTTTTAGACCTTTTTTTGCCCGTTTTAGTTCAAAACTACGTCTTTCAAGCTATCGTATTTCTTCAGCGCAGCCCTTCTCAAATCATCACTGTCCAGCCGCATTTCAAACGTATCGTCCGAAAGTCGTTTCGCCGCAAACACAACTTGCGTAGGGTATCGCAAATTCTTAATATCCCCAAGCATTTTACCCGACTGTCTTGTGCCGAAGAAATCGCCACCGCCACGCATTTCCAAATCCTTTTCCGCAATTTTGAAGCCGTCGGCGTTGTTTTTCAACGTCAAAAGTCGTTCTTTCGCCGTTTCGCTTTCCGCGCCCATCAAAAGGAAACAATAACTTTTCTCCGCACCACGCCCTACTCGGCCACGAAGCTGATGTAGCTGCGAAAGCCCAAATCGTTCGGCGCTTAAAATGACCATAATCGTCGCATTCGGCACGTCGATACCCACTTCGATAACCGTCGTGGACACCAAACAATCGTATTCGTGATTTTTGAACGCCGTCATCACTTCCGCTTTTTCTTTATCTTTCATACGCCCGTGCAAAAGCGCAAAGCGCACGCTGGGAAGCTTGGCTGTCAATTCTTCATAAAGTTCGCTCACGCTGACAATAGAACTTTCTTCATCATCGTCAATCTTCGCGCAAACGAAATAGGCTTGCTTGCCCGCTTGCGTTTCCCTTTTCACGTAATCGAGCATATCGTCGTACCTACTTTCGGGAATAATCGAAGTGGAAATTTCTTGTCGAGCCTTGGGCTTATCCGTAATCGTCGTCACGTCCAAATCGCCGTAAAAGATGAGCGAAAGGGTGCGGGGAATAGGCGTTGCGCTCATGACGAGCACGTCCACTCCTTCCCCTTTTTCCGCCAAAGCGTTGCGTTGCGCCACGCCAAAGCGGTGCTGTTCGTCACACACGATAAAGGCAAGGGCGGGGATTTCCACGTCGTTTTGGATAACGGCGTGCGTACCGCAAACGATGTCAATTTCGCCCCTTTTCAATTTTTCTTTCATTTCCCGTTTTTCTTTCGCCGTCATGCCGCCCGCAAGATAGCCCACCTTATAATCGGGAAAATATTTTTTAAGAACTTCGTAGTTTTGATTTGCAAGCACTTCGGTGGGCGACAAGTACGCCGCCGTGTACCCGCTTTTCACCGCCATGAAAATGCCACAAAGCGCCACAGCCGTTTTGCCACTGCCAACGTCCCCTTGCAACAAACGATTCATCTTCGTAGGCGCACGCAGGTTTTCAAAAATGTCGTTCACCGCTTGTTTTTGTCCGTCGGTGAACTCGAAACCAAAGCGCCCAGCAAACTCTTTTACGTCGCCCGCACTTACGCCATAGCGGCGGATTCTCGCTTCTTCCTTGCCACCTTTAATAATCTTAAAAGCGGAAATAAGCGTAAAATATTCTTCCAGCGCAATACGCTCGCTCGCCTCGTCTTTTGCCGCTTGGCTAGACGGATTATGCACTTCGTAGAAGGCTTTTTCAAGGGACGGAAGATTGTATTTTTGTATAATTCTATCGGGAATAACGCTGCCGATATCCGTGCGGGCAAGCGCTTCTTTCACAGCCCCACGCACCGTTTTTTGATTCAATTTTCCCCTCAAAGAATAGACGGGGATAATTCCTTTTAAGCGATAATTTTTATCAAGCGGCTCGAAAGTGGGGTTGATAATAGAGATTTGTCCAAACTTATTTTGCACTCTACCGTAGAAAAGATATTCGCCCACTTTCAACTTTTGCGCAACGTAAGGTTGATTAAACCACACCGCCGTAAAGGGATAACCGTCCTGCGAACAGAACGCTTTTACCATTTTTTGCCTACTTCCGTAGTTTACGGGGGCAAGACGGGTGACTTCGCACGCAATCAACACCATGTCGTTATGATACGCGGTTTTCAAAGAAGAACGCTCGGTTAAATCCAAATAAGCGCGCGGATAGAAGCGGACCAAATCTTCCGCTTCCATAATTCCCAGCTTATGAAATTCTTTTTCCCGTTTTTCGCCGATAGAGCGAAGAGCTGAAATCTTCATTATCTTTCCCGTTTTTAACGACAAAGCGACGGAACTGTTCCGCCCGTCGCTTTTGTGTTATAATTGTATTTTTATAATATTATGCAATAAATTATACATCACTCCAACGAGAGGATATAATAATATACCGATTGACCGCCGTTATGGAAATCGACGTCGCAATCGGGGTATTTTTCCGCGATTGCCGCGCAAAGCGCTTCCGCTTCTTCTTCCTTCACGTCTTCGCCATAATAGAGCGTAATCATTTGATGGAATTCTTCTTTCATCTTGGCAATCAACTTAATCATCGTTTCTTCAACCGATTGCGATTTTGCCAAAATTTTCTTATCGTCCAAGCCGATGATATCGCCTTCCTTGATAGAGAAGCCGTTAAGCGTCGTGTTGCGTACAGCGTACGTCACTTGACCAGCTTTTACGTTATCAAGAGCGTGAATCATGTTCGTCTTGTTTTCTTCCGCACTTGCTTCGGGGTTAAACTCGAGCGCAGCCGCAAAACCTTGGGGCACGTTTTTGGTGGGGATAACGTGAATCGTCTTGTTATCCACAAGCGCCTTTGCTTGTTCAGCCGCCAAGATAATATTTTTATTGTTGGGGAAGATGAAAATGTGTTCCGCGTTAATCTTTTGCGCCGCCGTTGCGATGTCGCTTGCGCTGGGGTTCATTGTTTGACCGCCTTCAATGATGCCGTCAACGGACAAATCTTTGAAGATATCGGAAAGACCGCTGCCCGTGCAAATTGCAAGCATGCCCATTTCTTTCTTTTCCGCTTCAAGTTGCGCCTTGATTTGACGGTTTTGTTCAAGCATGTTTTCAATCTTCGGACGATCGAGCTCGCCAAGTTCCAACGCATAGGTGAGCGCCTTGCCCGGTTGGTTGGTGTGCACGTGCACTTTTACCAAATCCAAATCGCCGATACAAATTACGCTATCGCCCAAGCCCATCAATCTTTCACGCAATCTATCAATAGCGGACAACGTCGTGCTCTTTTTCATGTTGATGATGAAAAATTCGGTACAGTATGCGTATTGAATATCGCCCAAATCCATGTTGATGATGCTGGAATTGTCGCCAAAATCGGACGTAGGCGCACTTTCCACCTCTACGGTGTCGGCAATTTCTTCACCCGTGAGTTCGGAAGCGAAGCCTTTAATGATAACCATTAACCCAACGCCACCCGAGTCAACAACCCCTGCTTTTTTAAGTACGGGCAACAATTCGGGCGTGAGAGCGAGCGCTCTTTCGCCTTCTTCGATAACGTCTTTGAAGAATTCTTCAAACGTCTTTTTCTTGCTTGCCACTTTTACCGCGTATTCGCTCATCATACGAATAACGGTGAGAATCGTACCTTCTTTGGGTACGGACACTGCGCCGTAAGCAACTTTCGTGCCTTGTTCAAGCGCTTTTGCAAAAATTTTCGTGTCTACTTCTTCGTAATTACCTAAAACGGTACAAATTCCTTTCAAAATTTGGGAAAGAATAACGCCCGAGTTCCCACGAGCGCCACGAAGCGCGCCTTTGGAAACGCTGTTGCAAACTTCCGCAAATGCGTTGGATTGACAAGCGGTAAGTTCTCTCACAGCCGATTGCATCGTAAGGGACATATTCGTACCCGTGTCGCCATCGGGAACGGGGAATACGTTAAGCGCGTCCACTCTTGCGCGATTGATTTCTAATTGTTTCGCACCGACAAGAACCATCTTTCTAAATTCGATGCTATTTATCGTTTTATGCATTTTTATGCTCCTTAATCATCGTAAATTATACCATCCCAAATAAGAGGGATTTCGTCATAAAAAAGCGCAATTTTACAAGCGTTGCGCTTTAGGAAAAATCAGAGTTTAACGTCGATAACGTTTACGTTCACCGTATCGACAATCATGCCCGTAAAGGCTTCTACTTTATACTTAATAGCTTCTTTCAACGATTCTGCAACAGCCGCAATCGACACGCCGTATTTAATGATAACGTACACGTCGATAAAGATTCGGTTGCCGAACGTAATAACTTTAATACCACGACCTTCGCCGTCTTTTTTAAGGATAAGCGCAAGCGTATCCGTAAAACGACGAGACACCATTTCTACAATCCCGTACGACTCGAGCGCAGTATGAGAAGCGACCTTTGCAATAGCAAGATCGGAAATGGAAATTTTACCGTATGCGTTGTTGGTATTAACTGACATAAATTTTTCTCCAAATATCTATTTCATTTTACACTATTTGCTTTCTTTTGGCAAGCACTTTTTGAAAAATTTCGCAATATTTTTTATTTTTTGTTTTTTTGGGCACGTTTTTGATTGATTTTTCTTATTAAAAATGATATATTATTTATGCTTGTTTATTCGCCCGTCCTTTTTACGGGAAATGCGGGCAAAATATTTTATGCACAAAACACGGAAAAATTATCCCAACGGAGGTGTTCATATGTCGAGAGTATGCAATATTTGCGGTAAAGGTCAAGCTTCTGGCAACAACGTTAGCCACTCCAACCGTAAAACGAGAAGAACGTTCAAGGTAAACGTACAAAAAATTTCCTACGTGGAAGACGGTAAGGAAACGAACGGTTACGTTTGCGCAAGATGCATCAGAACGCTTAAGAAGGCAGACTAATCATTTGATTAAAAACGTACGAAAGCCGACTGTTTTCAGTCGGCTTTTTTGCGTTATCTAAATGATAAATAAAAGCGATTTACCCACTCGCCTTTTTTCTCACCTTGCCGTTCCCTTCCTATATATTATATACGCGCGTAAGTTTATAGATTACAACTTGCAAAACGACGAAATTAAGCGTCGTCTTTATTTAGCGCAAAAACAAAACCGCCCCAAACGTTTGCCGTTTGGGGCGGTTGATTTTTATTGGATTTACGCCTTTAATTGCGCAATGCAAGCAGCCCTGTCTTGCGCTTTGAAAACGGTGCTACCCGCAACGATAACGTTTGCGCCCGCAGCCTTAATTTCTTCTACGTTTGCTTCCGTCACGCCGCCGTCGATTTCAACGTCGATATCCTTGCCGCAAGCGTCCACAATCGCTTTCACTTCACGAAGTTTGTCAAGCGCTTCGGGGATAAACTTTTGCCCACCAAAACCGGGGAAAACGCTCATTACAAGCACCATATCGCACATAGGAATTACGTCCGCAATCTTGGAAACGGGGGTATCGGGATTGATAACCGCACCGCATTTTACGCCCGTCGATTTGATAAGTTCAAGTACTTCTTTCAAGTTATCTTGGCACGCTTCATAATGCACGGTGATGATGTCCGCGCCCGCTTTTGCAAAGCGTTCTACGTACTTTTCAGGGTGCACAATCATCAAATGACAATCCAAGGGAAGGGTGGTGATTTTGCGCAAATCTTCCACCATTTTAATGCCGAAAGTGATATTGTTTACAAACACACCGTCCATAACGTCACAATGCACGACGTCTGCGCCGCAGTTTTGCAAAGAGATAACTTCTTCGCCCATTTTAGAAAAGTCCGCCGATAAAATAGACGGCGCAATTTGAATTTTTTTCATAATCGTACTCCTATGATTTTATTTATCTTTAAGTTTTTGCCCAAAGGGCAAGTTTCGTTTTTGCGGATAAGACGGCGTGTTATACGCTTTTACTTTCTAAATAGCTAACACGCAGCTGACCGCAAGCCCCACCGATGTCCACGCCTATTTGACGGCGCAAAGTTGCCGATAAGCCGCCCTTTTCAAGTTTGCCCAAAAAGCGGTAAGCATTTTTATCGTCAAGCGCTTTCAAATCTCTTTCTTTCACTTCGTTAAGACGAATCAAATTGACGTGGCAAGGCTTGCCTTTTAACAATTTCACAAGCGCTTCCGCATGCGCTTCGTCGCAGTTTTCCCCTTCGATTAAAGTGTACTCGAAATAGTATCTTCTGCCCGTTTTTTCAAAGTAATAATCGCACGCTTTTAATATTTCCGCAATCTTATACGCCTTGGCAACGGGCATCGTTCTTGCCCGTGTTTCATCGTCCGTGGCGTGCAAGGAAACGGTTAAGTTAAGCGGAATATTTTCATCCGCCAGCTTGTACATTTTCGGCACGATACCGCACGTGGAAAGAGAGATGTTTCTTGCGCTTATGCACAGCCCTTCTTCCGCCGTCACGTTTTTCAAAAACGCAAGCGTTTCATCGTAGTTGTCAAGCGGCTCGCCGCTGCCCATAAGCACGACGTTGGTGACTGCTCGGGCTTGCGCCCCTTTGCCCACCATTTCCTCTTTATGCAAGGCGTTGACAACGAGAATTTGCGATAAAATTTCCCCCGCCGTCAAATTTCTAACAAGCCCGCCAAGGGTGGAAGCGCAAAATTTACAGCCCATACGACAGCCCACTTGCGTGGATACGCATTGCGTATAGCCGTACTTATATTTCATCAAAACCCCTTCGATAAGGTTGCCGTCTGCAAGCTCGAAAAGGTATTTTTCCGTGCCGTCGGACGAGGTAAAAACTTCCTTGATACGCACGGGTTTATCTTCGTATTCTTCGCACAATTTCCCCTTAAAATCCTTGGAAAGGGAAGATATTTCCGTGATTGCTTTTCCTTGCGTTAAGCCTTCAAAAAGCTGTTTTGCACGGAATTTTTTCTCGCCCAAAGCGAGCACTAATTTTTCCATTTTTGCAAAGCTTAAATCTTGTAAAATCTTTTTCATTGCGCCCCTTTCCTAACCATTTTGCACACATAAAAGCCTGCGCCAAACGCATTGTCGGGCAAAAATTGAAGCCCATATTTTTTCTTGTCATGACAAAGCGGACTGTCTATTTTTTCCACTGCATAGCAAGGGTTATTTGTCAAAAATTCTTCCACGATTTTGTCGTTTTCACTTTCAAAAAGCGAGCAAGTGGAATAGTACAACGCCCCACCGATTTTAACGTACTTACTGCACGTTTGCAAAATATCCTTTTGCGCTTTTGCAAGGGAGATAAAATCTTCCTTCGCACGGAAAATTTTAATATCGGGGTTTTCACTCACCGTTCCAAATCCCGAACAAGGCACGTCGCAAAGCACGCCGTCGAATTTTTGCTCGTATTCGCTATCGAAAACGCTGCTATCCTTTTGCATTTCCGTCACGTTGTTTGCGCCCATACGCGCCTTATATTGCCCTATAAGGGCAACTCTATGTTCGTGCAACTCAAAAGACGTCACGCTTTCGCATTTTTTAGACAACAGCACCGATTTTCCTCCAGGGGCAGCGCAAGCGTCAAGCATATTTTCACACGGGGAAACGCAATCGCAAATGGCGATACTGCCTATCGATTGAAAGGTGTAATCCCCTTCGTCAAACCCATCGTCACGGGCAAAATTTTCAAAGATATAATGGTTGTATTTTTCCGAAAAAGGCGTTTCTATATGCGCCCTTTCCATGTACTTTTCTTTTCTTTCAAACCGAACGCTTACACCCGTTGAACGAGCGCTTGCAATCGCTTCCGCACGGTTTCCGTATTCTTTTTTCAACCACTCGTACGCATATAAGGGATAAGAGCAAGCAATCGCTTCGCCCACGTTGCCCTTGGGCAATTTTTTGTCCGTTTCTTCTCTATCAAAACGGCGCAAAAAGGCGTTTACAAACCCGCTTACACCGCTTTTGCCCAGCTTTTTACAAAGGCTTACGGCGCAATCGGTGACCATGTACCGCTTTTTGTCCATGAACAAAAGCATGTACAAGGAAATTTTCAATAAAATTCTCACCACGGGCTTGGGGCTTTTATCCACGTTGCTCTTGATACAAAAATCAAAATACCCGTCGTTTTCGAGCACCCCATAAACGATTTTCACCGTACGGGAACGGAATTGTTCTTCAATGTACGTGTCCGCAATCGCTTGTTTTACGTGCGCACCGCCTTGGTAGATTTTCGTCAAAATTTGAAAGGGGTCGTAGATAGGATTACTCAACATACAACACTTGCCCCTTTTGCACTTTTCTGCCGTTCAAAAAGTCGCCGCCGCTCATCGCTTTACCGCCCGCAGCTTGCACTTGCAACAATTTCACAGCGCCGTCGCCACATTTTACAAGCAAGCCACGCTTCACTTTATCGGACAACACTTCGCCTATTTTTGCGTTTTCCGCCGCCGCTTTTTCATCGTCTAAAAGCGTAGCTTTTTCCGCCAAATACACGTTGATTTTCATATCCCCTACTTGCGTGTACGCAACGGGCGCTGGGTTCATGCCACGCACCAAATCCACAATCTCTTTTCCGCTTTTGCTAAAGTCGATTTTAGCGTGTTCTTTGCTTATTTTTCGCACGATATTCACGCCGTCGTCGCCTTGCTTTTCCAACGTATAATCGCCCTTTTCAAGCATTTTAAGCGCCTTTACAATTAAATCCGCACCGATGATAGACAGCCTATTAGAAAGCTCGCCATACGTTTCGGTGGGCGCAATTTCCGTCTTTTCCACGCACAAAATATCCCCGCAGTCAAGCCCTAATTCCGTTTGCATAATGGACACGCCCGTTTCCTTTTCGCCGTTTAGAATACAGCTTTGGATGGGTGAAGCGCCACGATAAAAGGGCAACAAGCCCGCATGGATATTCCATACGCCTTTGGGGAAACAATCAAGCACCGATTGGGTTAAAATTTGCCCGTATGCGCACGTAATCATAACGTCCGCACCAAGCGATTTTATCTCATCGATATTTTCTTTGATTTTTGCAGGCTGCAACACCGTAAGCCCTTTTTCGAGCGCGAAAACTTTGACGGGAGGCGGCGTCAACACACCCTTCCGTCCTTGCGGTTTGTCCGCTTGCGTGACTACGCCAACCACTTCAAACCCGTTTTCGATGATGTTTTTCAAGGGCAACACCGCAAAATCGGGCGTGCCTGCAAAAAGAATTTTCATAAATTACGCTCTCTCAATATTCGTTGCTTTGTCAATGTACAACACGCCGTCCAAATGATCGGTTTCGTGGCAAATTGCACGGGCGAAAAAGCCCTTTGCTTTCAAAATATGTTTTTCACCGTTTCTATCTTGATAGGAAAGCGTTAAACGCAACGGGCGGTTTACCACGCCTTGTTTACCACGCACGGAAAGGCAACCTTCCCAGCCCGCTTGTTCCCCCTTTTGCGAAAGGATAACGGGGTTGATGAACTCGAAATACCCTTCTTCCACGTCCACCACGCAAACACGGCGAAGCACGCCCACTTGCGGTGCGGCAAGCCCTGCGCCTTGTTCCTTTTTCACGGTGTCTTTCATATCGTCTAACAATTTCCAAAGCCCTTCGTCAAACGCTTCTACGCGAAAACATTTTTGTCTTAATACGTCGTCGCCCACTTGTACAACTTCTCTAATTGCCATAATTTTTAACTCCTTCTTTATAAGCGCTTATCAGCTTAAGTTGACGGGATTTTCTTCCACGCTGACAAGCACGTCTTTCGTCCTTGCTTCCACGCACGCATCGTAAATTTGCGGTAAAATAGACGTGTCGCAAAGGCGCATAAGCACTTGATAACGGTGCTTGTTTTGTATTCGTTTTATCGGCGAGCGCATCTTGGTAAAGAACAAGAATTTCTCGCTGTTGTCCGTGTATAATTTTTCCAAAGCGAAATACACTTCTCGAAGCGCTTCCACCGTCTTTTTATCGTCTTCGCCCGTAATGAGCACACGCACGATTTTGGAAAAGGGCGGGAACATCATTGCCGCGCGCAAGGAAATTTCATTTTTGTAAAACCCTTCGTAATCGTACGACGTTGCATAGCGCAACACTTCGTTTTCGGGATCGAACGTTTGCAAAACTACCTTGCCCTTTTCTTCCGCTCTACCACTTCGCCCCGCAACTTGGGTGAGAAGTTGGAAGGTGCGTTCCCCACTTCGATAATCGGAGAAATGCAAACTCATGTCCGCATCTAAAATACCAACAAGCGTGACGGAAGGGAAATCGTGTCCCTTGGCAATCATTTGCGTGCCGACGAGAATATCCGCTTTCTTTTCCGCAAACGCTTTTAAGATTTTGTAGTGCCCTTCTTTGCCGCTCGTCGTGTCGTTGTCCATACGCAAAATGCGAGCGTTGGGATAAAGTTTTTGAAGCTCCGCCACTATGCGTTGCGTGCCCGTACCCGCGTACGCGAGTTTTTTTCCACCGCAATCGGGACAAGCGGAAAGCATGGAATATTTCATGCCGCAATAATGGCATTTTAACGTATCTTCGTCACGGTGATAGGTGAGCGAAACGTCGCAATGTTCGCACTTTGCCACAAAACCGCATTCCTTGCAAATTACCGTTTGCGAATACCCCCTACGGTTTAAGAACAAGATAGCTTGTTTATCCGCCGAAAGACATTTTTCAATTTCTTCTTTGAGCGCACCCGAAAAGGAAGAGTTGTTCCCACGGCGCACTTCTCTACGCATATCCGAAATGATAATTTCGGGCAAGGGACGCTTATTGATACGCTTTTCCAAACGGATAAACGAAAACTCGCCGTCCTTTGCTTTTTTATACGTTTCCACCGACGGCGTTGCGCTGCCAAGCACCAACTTACAGCCGTTTTTCTTCGCACGAAGAAGGGCTACGTCAAAGGTGTTGTATCTGGGCGCGGATTCGCTCGAATAGCTGGAATCGTGTTCTTCGTCGATGATGATAACACCGATATTTTCCATCGGCGCAAAAATAGCGCTTCTCGCCCCGATAGCAATTTTAGCTTCGCCCGTGCGCAGTCGCCACCACTCGTCAAAACGCTCGCCCGCGGAAAGTCCGCTGTGCAAAATTGCGGCGTTTTTACCAAAGCGCGCGCGAAGCTGGGAAAGCATTTGCGGCGTCAACGAAATTTCGGGCACGAGAAAAATAGAGCTTTGTCCCTTTTTCAAACACTCGGCAATGAGCGTGAGATAAATTTCCGTTTTGCCGCTTCCCGTGACACCGTGCAAAAGTTGCACCGTGCGGCTATCCGTACGAATCGTTTGCACCGCCCTTTCTTGGTCGGGGGTGAGTATGCGAGTGACGTTTTCGCCGTCCACGCTCTTATACGGATCACGCAAAAGCTGTTCTTTCGTGATTTGCACGTACCCTTTCTTTTCCAAACCCGAAACACCGCCGGGGAAAAGATTGTTCAAATACGCACAATCCGTCTTGCCGTTTTTATCTAAATATTCCGCCACACCCCATTGATTTTTCGCCGATTTGGACAATTTCAAATCTTGTAAGGGCACGGATAAAACGGCATAGTTGCGAAGAAGTTGGCGCACTTTGCCCGTACGCATTTCGGTGGGCAAAAATAAGCGAAGCGTCAACGCCTTGGGCACACGGTATCTTGCTGTCAATTTTTCCGCCAAGGCAAGGCACTCGCTATTAAGCGCAGGCAATTCGTCGCTCGTGGGCAAAATCTTTTTCAATTTCTCGATAGGATAATCGGATTTATTTTTCAAGCGCATGACGAAACCGGTCACGATTTTTCCGCCAAAAGGCGCGCGGACACGGCTGCCGACGATGGTATTTTCGTCGCAGAGATAATCGAATATTCTGTCCGTTTCACTCGCCGCAATATCGACGATGACTTCCGCTATCATACGCTTTGCCCCTTTTAGATAAAAATTGCCCTACCATAGCAGGGCAATTTCCTATTATTCTTTTGCTACAACTACTTTGCCGTCAGCAATGTCTTTGCATGCGGAAAGCAATTCCTTGTCCTTACCCATCGAATCGGTAATACCTGCGTTCTTTTCCGTTTCGATAATTTGACGAGCACGTTTCGCTGCAATCGTGCAAAGCGCATAACGGCTAATCGGTTCTTCTTCCGTGCCAAGTTTTCTAATCATTACGTCTACAGAAGGTTCGTTAATCATATCTATTTACACTCCTTAATTTTTCTTAAATTTATGCAATTTCGTCGTTGCCGATGATGTTTGAAAGTGCGGCAATCGCTTCTTCCAAATCGTCGTTGACAATGACGTAATCGTACTTGTCTTGTTGGGAAAGTTCGTAAGAAATTCTATCCATGCGGTTTTCAATTTCTTCGTCCGTTTCCGTGCCACGCCCTTTCAAGCGGCGTTTCAACTCTTCCATGCTCGGCGGCGCAATCATTACCAAAACGCTTTCGGGGAAAGCTTTTTTTGCATTGAGCGCACCCACCACGTCAATTTCCAAAATGACGTGCTTTTCTTTCAATTTCTCTCTCACGAACGATTTGGGCGTGCCGTAATAATTGCCAAAATGTTCGTCGTATTCCAGAAAGTCGTCTTCGCTAATGCGACGAAGAAACTCGTCTTTGCTCAAAAAATAATATTCTCTGCCGTGAATTTCGCCCGTTCTCGGCGCACGAGTCGTGCACGAAACGGATTCCACGACGTCTTCTCTACGCTTCGTCAACGTCTTGACGATTGTGCCTTTACCAACCCCCGACGGACCGCTTACAACAATAAGTTTTCCTTGCATAATTTCACCCGTCTTATTCGATATTTTGCACTTGTTCACGAATTTTTTCAATCTCGTTTTTAAGCGCCAAACCAAGCTTGGTGATTTCCACGTCGTTGCTCTTAGAACAAGTGGTGTTCGCTTCACGATTGAATTCTTGCACCAAGAAATCAAGCTTTCTTCCCACCACGCCTTCTTTGCAAATTTCTCTAAATTGCGCAATGTGCGAACGCAAACGAGTAAGTTCTTCGTCAATATTGCTCTTGTCCGCAAATACGGCAACTTCCGTCAAAATTCTGCCTTCGTCGATATTTGCGCCGCTTAAATATTCTTGCACACGGGCGAAAATTTTGTCCTTGTGTTCTTTGGCAATCATCGGCGCACGGGCGGAAATTTGCCCTACAAGATTTTCAATCGTATCCACACGGGCGAGCATATCCGCTTGTAATTTGTCCCCTTCGATAAGGCGCATTGCATTAAGATTTTCAAGCGCTTCGTCCAAAGCAACGTACAACGCTTTGATAAGCACTTCGTCCAACGCTTGCACGTCGTCTTGTTTCAAAACTTCGGGATAACGAAGCACGGACGAAAGCGTGACGTCGTCGGTTAAATCGGGAAAAGCTTCCTTCATTTGTTTTGCCGCCGCCACGTAGGAAGCAGCCACCGACATATCAATGGCAAGCGCCGTTTGTTTTTCACGTTTGTCCTTGAAAGAAACGAATAAATCAACGTGCCCACGAGTCATCTTTTCACGCACTTTCGCGCGGATAATTTCTTCGTATGCCGCAAACAATCTTGGTGCTTTTACGGTGACGTCCAAATAACGGTTGTTCACCGTTTTCATTTCACAAGTCAGCTCTACGCCGCCTTCTTCATACGTTCCTTTGCCGTAGCCGGTCATGCTCCACATACGTCTTATCCCCTTGTGCCCGTTTTTGCCCATAATATAAGCTATACCATTATAGCAAATAAAAAGGAAAATTTCAAGTGGTATTGCCCTTTCTTTTTCCCCTTTTTATATTTTTTTAATAAAAAAATAACTCGCACGCGTGGATGGCACGCGTGCGAGAAAGATTTTTTCGTTTTTTTTAGCGTTATTCATTACTATTTTTTAACGTAGCGCACTTCCAATCCCTTGTCGGGGTGATAAGTCCAAGTGACTCTATAGTTAGGCGTTTCGTACGTTTCCCTCCCATTAAGAGCACTCGTTTCTATCATATCTTGATATAAATATGAGGGCAAATCAAATTTCGCATTGATTTTTTTAATCGCTTCTATTGCACTCGTTGCATACGTTGTCGACAATGAAGGATCCGAATTATAATTATAATCGTATGGGTTGGTGTCAATAATTAAATAATCTGAATTAACAGTAGCCCATGGCGACTCACAGCCACAATCCGCATAAACCGTATAAAAGTCCATATAGGTGTACGTACTTTCGCTTGAAGAATCTTCCGTTTCCACTTTCGAGGTTTTCCATTTAATACAACCCCACACCGAAAAGCCCACGAAAAGAAGCGCAAAAAGAACAAGGAAAACACCTTTCACCGTCGTTTCTGCAAATTTCCCTATTTTAAGCCCAAAATTCAAAAGACATTTCACAAGAAAACTCAATGCGCCCACCAGCATCGTGATAATACTGATAATCGTTAAAACAGCCGTTGATTTATAACCATCAAAGAAATAAATATGCCCAAAACCACTTAAACCAACCATGACAATACCAACAAAATTGATAAGCCCGATAAACCCTACCAACAAACCAGCAAAACAAGCAATGTTCGCGGCTCTATCTTTGTTTTTTTCAACAGTTTCTTTGTTTTCTAGTGTTTTTGGCTTTTCTTCGACAACACTTTCACCGTCTACTTTTGCCCCACAATGTTGACAAAAGACTGCCCCGTCGTCCACGCCAGCGCCACAATACTTACAAAACATTTTCTCTTTCTCCTTATTTTTTTCAGCTTTCGCCCGTCACTCACCATTATATAGACAGTTTTTGTCTACGTCAAGTATTTTAGACCATTTTTGTCTATAATTGTAGTATAAGTACGGTGAGCATAATTGCGGGTAAGATAATGGCAAGTATGATCGCGGGTAAGGTAATGGTAAGCATGATTGCGGGGGCAATGTATGAAAAAAATTGAGTTTGCGGAAAGATTGAAAAACCTGCGGCAAGAAATTTGCGCCACGCAAGAACAACTTGCCAACGCCTTGCATACCACGCAACGGCGAATTTCCTATCTTGAACAAGGAAAGGTTGAGCCCGATTTGAATTTGCTGTGGCAAATTGCGGATTTTTTCGACGTATCTATTGACTATTTAATCGGTAGAAAAGAAATATAAAACGCCTACGTTGTCGTAGGCGTTTTTCAATATGAAAGGGGAGCATCTGCTCCCCTTTTTATTCGCTTTCAAGCATTTGCTTAAATTCTTCTTCCGTTATGATTTTGATGCCAAGTTTTTTCGCTTTGTCAAGTTTGCTTCCCGCTTCTTCGCCCGCAAGCACGAGCGTCGTTTTCGCCGTCACCGACGATTGACATACCCCGCCCCTTGCTTCAATCAATTTTTGCGCTTCGCTACGTTTATAACTTGCAAGCGTGCCCGTAAGCACCACCGATTGGCCCAAGAAAACGCCTTCCGTCTTCTTTTCTTCGTAGATAGGCGCAACGCCGATTTCTTTCAACTGCATAAGTTCCGTTTTCGTGTCTTCGCTCGCAAAGTGCGCCACAATCGCTTTCGCCGTAATCTCGCCCACGTTGTCCAAAGCAAGCAATTCTTCTTCGGTAATTTCTTGCAATTTTTCCATGCTCTTGCAATAGCTTGCCAAATCTTTTGCGGCAACCCTACCCACGCCTTCAATGCCGATTGCGTAGATGAACGCATCGAGCGCGGGCGTTTTGCTCTTTTCAATTTCGCCAAGCAAGTTGCCTATCTTCTTATCCTTAAAGCCTTCCAAATCGGCAAAGTCTTCCGCCGTCAATTTATACAAATCAGCAAACTTCGTCAAGCCCTTTTTCTCTACGAGCACAAGCGCCGTGCTTTCGGAAAAGCCTTCGATATTCATGGCGTTTTTGCTTGCAAAATGGTCGAAACGAGCAATCAATCTATCCTTACAAAGCTTATTCGAGCAAAACAAGTGTGCACCCGTTTCAATCGTTTCCGCACCGCACGTAGGGCAAACGCTGGGTTTTACAATTTCTTGGCTGTGTGCGTAATGTTCCGTCGTGCCCAAAATTTCGGGGATAACTTCGTTAGAACGGCGCACGAGCACGCGCGAGCCGATTTTGACGTCCTTTCTTTGGATATCGCCGTAGTTATTAAGCGTAGCTCTCGATACGGTTGCACCCGCAAGTTCGACAGGTTCTAAAAGGGCAAGCGGCGTCAATTTACCCGTTCTGCCCACCTGCCAAATAACGTCTTTGACAAGCGTCGTCACTTCTTCCGCTTCAAACTTATACGCCATCGCCCAGCGGGGGAATTTATCCGTTGCGCCCATTTCCGCACGAAGTTCGGTATCGTCCGTTTTAATAACCGCCCCGTCCGTCAACACGTCCAAGCCGTGACGGCTTTCGTCAATTTCCTTCACCGCCGCAATCACTTCGTCCGCCGAGTGGCAAACCTTGAAATACGGGAATACCTTAAACCCTTCGTTTATCAAGAAATCGTGCGCCGCCGTTTGCGACATTTCCCCGCCGTCCGAAAGATAATTTACGTCGTAAAAATAAATATCGGGGCGACGAGTTTCCGTCACTTTGGGATCAAGATTTCGTATTGCGCCCGCAACTGCGTTGCGTGCGTTTTTCAAAGGTTCTGCCGCCGTTTTATTATATTCGTCAAGCACGGAAAGGCGGATAACCGCTTCCCCACGCACTTCCAACGTGCCTTGATAATTTATCTTCAAAGGGAAGGATTTAATCGTCAAAACTTGCGCCGTCACGTCTTCGCCCACTACGCCGTTGCCACGTGTCGTCGCACGCACGAACAAGCCTTTATCGTACGTCAAACACACCGTCAGCCCGTCGAATTTATATTCCACCGTGTAATCCACTTGCTTGCCCGCAGCCTTTTCCACACGAGTGGTGAACGCGCGAAGTTCTTCTTCCGTCACCGATTTATCAAGGCTGAAAAGGCGAGCAATGTGCGTGTGTTTTTCAAAGCCTTTAATCGGCTCGCCGCCCACACGTTTGGTGGGGCTGTCGGGATACACCACTCCACTTTCCTTTTCAAGCGCGCGAAGTTCGTCGTACAAAGCATCGTATTCTTTGTCCGAAACGGTGGGATTGTCAAGCACGTAATATTCGTGCGCCCATTTATTGAGAATATCCACAAGTTGTCTTTGTCTATCCATACATGCCCCTTTATAAAGGTGAAATTTCGTCTTTGTCGAAGTAAAGTTTCTTTCACTTATTCCCTTCCCCTTACCTTAAATCACCGTCAACGGTGCAAGGTTTGCGGAAAGTTGTTTAATACCAAGCCCTTCAAATGCAATATCCAAAATGGTGTTTGCGCCTGCGCCACGCACGTTTACAATCGTGCCCACGCCAAATTTAGGGTGCTTTACTTTCACGCCCGTTTTATATACGGACACGTCTTTCCCCCCAACCATAGGCTTTGGAGCAGGTTTGCCCACGCCACCAAACACGAAACCGCTGCTCTTTTGCGTGCTCGTGCTTTGCGTGCGCGCGCCATACGTCGTGCCACTTGCCGAAGAACTGCCGTAGCTATTCCCCGTCCAAGTACTGCGTGTAATGCCCGAGTTTTGTCTTGACGTATCACGCCCGTACGAGCCGTAAGTAGCGCCATATCCCCCGCCAAACGACGTCTTTCGTCCACCGAAATCGTCGTTCGAGCCATACCTACCCCCGCCGTATGCGGAATTTCCATAACTTTCGGGATCGTCGTAGCCATCGTATCCGTAAGGCGAACGGCGTGTTTCTTTGGGCATATCGAGTTCGCTCGAGAGTTCTTTTAAGAAACGGGAACGCATGGACGGTTCTCGTCTGCCATACAAATAACGGCTCTTGGAACGGGTAAACCAAATGCGTTCTTTCGCACGGGTGATGGCAACGTACATAAGTCTACGTTCTTCTTCCATATCGTCATCATTGCCCACCGCACGGGAAACGGGCATGATGTTTTCTTCCATGCCGCAAATGAACACGCAAGGGAATTCCAACCCTTTTACCGAGTGAATCGTCGCAAGCGTGACGTAGTTTCCATCGTCCATTTCGTCCGTGTCCGAAGCAAGTGTCACTTGATTGAGATAATCGGTTAAACTTGCGCCCTCGTTGAGTTTACAATATTCGTCCACCGATTGAATAAATTCTTCAATGTTGGCGCGTTTGTTGATGCTTTCGTCGCTGTCGTCTGCGTACGCTTCACGCATACGTGTTTCCGCAACGATTTTTTTGACGAGTTCGTTGACTGCCATGCCTTGGCTGTCCACAATCCAACCCTTAATCAAATTTCTAAAATCGACAAGCTTTTGTTTGGTTGCGCCCGTAAAGCCAAGCACGTCCAAATCAAGCAACGCATCGTACACGGAAAGCTCCGTTTCAAAAGCGTAATTTTGCAACGTTTCCACCGTTTTTGCGCCGATTCCACGCTTGGGGAAGTTGATAATTCTCGTTGCCGCTTCGCTGTCAAACGGGTTGTTGATAAGCCGCAAATAGGCGAGCAAATCTTTGATTTCCTTTCTTTCAAAGAACTTGAAGCCGCCGAATACTTTATAGGGAATTCCGTCCCCCGTGAACTCTTGTTCAAACGAACGAGTGAGTGCGTTAAGGCGCATAAGCACGGCGAAATCTTTGTACTGATACCCTTGACGAAGAAGCCCAGCGATAGTGTGCGCAATGTAGCGAGCTTCCCCGCTTTCTTCTTCCGCTTCGCATACCTTACCTTCCAAGCCGTCGTCGTTTTCCGTCCAAAGCGTTTTATCCTTTCTATGTCCGTTGTTTTTAATGACGGTGTTAGCAAGTTTCAAAATGTTTTTTGTAGAGCGATAATTGCGCTCCAACTTGAACACTTTTGCGCCCTTGAAATCCTTTTCAAAGTGCAAGATATTTTCAATTTTTGCACCCCGCCAACCGTAAATCGACTGGTCGTCGTCGCCCACCGCAAACAAGTTGCCGTGCACGGATGCAAGCATTTTAACGATTTCGTATTGAACGGCGTTGGTGTCTTGGAATTCGTCCACGAGAATATAGCGGAATTTGCCGCCAAGGTATTCTCTCGCATCGTCGTTGTTTTTCAAAAGAAGACGAGTTTCGTTCAGCAAATCGTCAAAGTCGAGCGCGTTGTTTTCACGCAAGTGCTTTTGATAGCGTGCATACACTTTCGTCACCGCTTCAATATCGTGTTCGCCCGCGTATTCTTTTGCGTATTCTTCGGGGTCAAGCCCAAGCATTTTCGCATTTGCGATGTGGAATTTCACCGATTTAAGCAATTTTTCATCGTCAAAATCGCACTCTTGGAAGGACTTTTTCACGATGTTATTGCGTTCCGTTTCGCTGTAAATAGAAAAGTTTGCACTTATCCCCACTTCTTCAGCGTACATGCGCAAAATACGCACGCACATACTATGAATCGTGCATACCCAAGAACGAGAAACGTCGGTAATTTTGGAAAGACGTTCCGCCATTTCTTTCGCCGCTTTGTTCGTGAACGTGATAGCGAGAATCGCCGATGCAGGCACGCCAAGTTCTTCAATAATATAGGCGATACGGGACGTTAAAACACGAGTTTTGCCACTCCCCGCCCCCGCCAAAACAAGCACGGGACCTTCCGTTTGCAATACGGGTTTTATCTGTTCTTCATTTAATTTTTCCAATAATTCGTCAATTGCTACCATAACGTATTTATTATACCATATCCCCCGTCCTTTTGCAAGTATATTCGCAATTTCCGCTGCCCTTTTTCTAAAAGAAAAAGCAAGCCGTGCGCTTGCTTGTCCTTTATGCGTTTTTATCCATGTTTTCAAACTCGCATTCTCGGCGAAAGCGTTCTAATGCTCGAAGATAACGCTCGCTTAAAGAGAGCGTATAACGCTGTTTTTCTTCGTAGGAAAGGGTGTCGAAATAGGGCTTGTCCGTCAAGCGGCCGATAGCATCGCTCACTTCCCCGCACGAAAGCAGCATTTGCTTGACACGAAGGTAAAACTCGTCTTCCTTTTCACCCGTGATTTGTCTTGCCACTTGCTGGGCAAAATACCGCCCCGCCTTGCTTTCGTTTACGCCTTGATGGCGGGCTTTTTCCATTTGTTCGTCCAAATTTTCCTTGCAGTTTATCCAAAACCCACGCTTTAAGCGTAATTTTGCTTTGCGTGCCTCGTCCTTTAACGTATTGATTTGATTCGACATAGTTATCCCCTCCCCGACCTTTCTTGCTTTTTTGCGCTAATTTCCCTTTTTCTTTGCGTAAATTCGACAATTTTGTAAATGAAAAGAGCCCACAAAACTGTGAGCTCTTTCTTTTGTTTTTAGTTTCTGCTTCTCTTACGAGCGGCTTCCGACTTCTTCTTTTTCTTTACGGAAGGTTTTTCGTAAAATTCTTTCTTACGAAGATCGCCGATGATACCGTCGCGGGAGCACTTTCTCTTAAAACGTCTCAATGCGCTTTCAACGTTTTCGTTTTCTCCTACTTTTACCGTGGACATGCTTTTTCACCATCCTTTGCCGATGCGTTTAATCATTACCCCGTAATTATAACAATTTCAAAAAACGATGTCAAGTCTTTTTTCGGCGTTTTTCCACGCTTTTTATAGTTTTTTTCCTTTCTTTTCCAAAGGGAATAAAAAATTCGTCGACCGTTGTCGTTTTTTAGCTTACTTTCTCAAAATCGCTTGCAGGGTGCTTACACCAAGGGCAAACGAAATCGTCGGGCAACGCCCCTTCGTGCGTATAACCGCAAACCGTGCACACCCATTTTTCGGGCGCGTTTTCTTCCTTTTTCGCTTGGGGCTTGGGTTTGATGTTGCTTTGATAATAATCGTACGTCGTCGATTGTTCGTTTGAAAGTTTCTTCGCTTCCGTCACTTCCGCAACGAACAAAGTGTGCGTGCCGTAATCGTAGCTGTCCACCACTTTCGCACTCATTACGCTGTTGGCAACGTCGGGCAAATAGTACAAACCGTTTTCCGTCGTAGGATACGCTTTATCCGCAAATTTATCCACGTCTTTACCCGATTGAAAACCAAACTGTTTGAACACGTCAAACGGCGTTTTTTCCGTCAAAACGGACACGTTGAAAACACCCGTTTTCTTCAAAAGTTCGTTGGAATAATTTGCCTTATTCACAAATACGACGATACGTTTAGGTTCATCCGTAATCATGGAAACGGTGTTGACGATACAACCGTTTTGTTTTTCCCCGTCCGTCGTCGTCAACATATACAAACCATAACTAATCTTGTACATCGCCTCTTTTTCTATCATTGCCATTTTCTCCTTATATTTTTAAGCTCGCTTAAGCGAGCTTAATTTTGTCTTATAAAACAAACCGAGCTTACGCCATCCAAAGCCCGTGAAGGTTGCAATACGCATACACGCGCACCGCTTTGTCCCCGTCCGTAAGCGAGAAGTTGCATACGGGCAAATCCCCTGCGGAAAGGTATTTCACTTGATATCCCTTTTCCGTTTCCAAAACGACAAATTCGATATAATGTTCTTCACTCATAGGGTGCGCTACGCTGCCAACGTCCACTTTCACTTGCTTACATTTCTTCGTCACGATAGGCACGTGCTTTTCTTTCGCCGCATCCACTTCGCCTACAACAAGTTCTTTCCAGCCGTCAAGCTTGCAATCTTCTTTCGTTATAATCACTTTTTTGCATTTTTCGCATTGATAAAATTTCAACATATTTCTTTCTCCATTTATTTTAATTAGGATTTAGTCCTATTTATAGAATAGCATAAAGATTTCTCTATGTCAATAGTTTTGCGCAAAAAAATCAAAAAAATTTATCATTATTTTTTGGTAAAGCAATTATGCTTATACAATTTTTCGTTCAAATATTCCACAGCGGGCGACAGTTCGTTTTCGCTGCCGTAATCGTTGGTGTACGCTTCAATAATCAGCGCACCGTCAAAGCCCACGTCTTGCAAGCGCAAAATAAGCGTATCAAAATCGAAAACGCCCTTCCCCGGCAAGCACATTTTGCCCTTTTCGTCCACGTCGGAAAGATGGACGTAAGCAAGGCTTTGCCCCATTTCTTTCAAATATTCTTCGTACGCATATCCCGAAATGCGAGCTTGTTTAATATCGAGCACTCCTTTAAGAGTAGGCAAATCTTTTTTCAATCTTTCAAACACGCCCACACGGTTATACGTTGCCCATTCCACGTTTTCAAGGCAAAGTTGCACGCCGTATTTTTCGCACGAAGAAAGAATCTCCTTAAACCCTTCCACCATTTTAGGGAAGTTGTCGTTTTCGCCCGACCTTGCCGCCTTTTTCATGCGTGCCGTGCCATGGAAGGTATAGTAAGGCGCACCGAGAATTTGCGCACTTTGCAACACTTTATCTAACCAAAAATATGCATCCGCGCGAGCGCGTGGGTGGCCGTTGAAAAGCTGTGGCTCGAACTGCGTATTGAGAATATGTACGGAATTGATATCCAAGCTACCCTTGGCATTTTTGAGCGTATCGGCAAACGGCTGACCGTATTCGCAAAAGGACGTGAGAAAGACCTCGGCAGTTTGCACCCCAAGTTTTTCCAAAAAAGGCAAAGCCTCTTCGTTATTCTTTCTTAAAAACAGCGACGCCGTCGAGATACCCGTTTTCATATCAATCTAAATAGTACACCCAGTTTTCTTTGCGAGGTTTTACGGCGGGCTCGATGTCCGCATAACCGATTACGCAGTTGCCTATCCCTTCGTATTCCCCTTCAATGCCAAGCTTTGCCAAAATCGCTTTGCCTTCGGGACGTTCAAACGTTTGCTTTGCACGATGAATCCAGCAGCTGCCAAGCCCAAGCGAGTGCGCCGCAAGCATCATGTTGCCCATAACGAGCGACCCGTCGTAAAGATACGTCGAAGCGTTTTTATCAGCAAGCACGACAAGCACGCAAGGCGCACCGTAAAAGGGGTCGCCTTCGTTGACACCCATAATTTCAGCATTGACTTTGGAAAGCGTTGCTATCGTTTCCTTATCCGTAATCGCCAAAATGATAGGCGATTGACGGTTTCTTCCCGTTGCCGCCCAAGTGCCCGCTTCTACGATTTTGTCAATAAGTTCCTTTTCCACGGGCGTGGATTTATATTTTTTAACACTTCTTCTCGATTTGATAAGTTCCAACGTTTCGTTCATATTTTCACTCCTGATATTGTAATTTGTCCACCGACCAGTCGGCAAGCACCTTTTGCATATCTTGGGCAATTTCCTTTGCCCCTTGCAAATCGTGATACAAATAATTTCCGCACTCTTTGCGGGTGTTTCCAGGGATTTCCCCCGAATACGTAGCGATAAACGCCATACTTTCTTGCACGAGTTTGATAGCTTCTTCATGCGAAAGCGAATCCCTTACAAGCAAATAAAAGCCCGTTTTACAGCCCATAGGCCCTACGTAAACGATAGAATCGCCCTTGTCGCTGTTGCGAGCAAAGGTGGCGAACAAATGCTCGATTGTGTGCGCCGCTTTCATGCAAAGATAATCCCCGCCGTTGGGAATTTTCATACGCACGTCGTAGGTGACTACGTCGCCGTCAATGCGAGATATATACATACCCTTTTGCAATACGTCGTGATTGACCGTAAAGCTTGCTATCTTTTTCATGTTTTTCTCCGTTTGCCGTGGGCATGTATTTGATCAACAAATTACCGCCCTTTCGTTTTTGGTTTGGGAAAGTTTATTCCCCGTAGATTTCTTGATAAATATGCCGCGAATACGCTTTTGCAACGTTTACGCCCGTCACACGCTCGATACCTGCAAAAAAGGCGTTGGAGTTAACTTCGCAAACGATAGGCGCATTATTCTCGCCAAGTAAAATATCAATCCCGCAATAATCGAGCGCAAGCTCTTGGGCGATTTTTTCGCAAAGTTCTTGCGTTTGCGTGGAAAGCGTATAAGGCGTGCCTTCCCCGCCCAGTTCGATATTGCTTCTAAAATCGGTGCTCGATTGACGGAGCATGGAAGCGATTACCTTTCCGCCCACAACGATAACGCGCACGTCTTTACCTACGCTCGTTTTTATCGTTTCTTGGAAAAGGTGGGGACGGCATTTATTTTCTTCCATAAGCGAGAAAAGTTCCGCTCTATTTTTTGCCATATACACGCCTTTGCCTTGCGAGCCAAAGCATTCTTTTACGATAATAGGATAGGAAAACATTGCTTCCACTCTTTCTATCGTGCAAGGCGCAATCGTTGCATCGGCGTGATAGCAAAGCAGCCCCGAAGCCGTTTTTGGCATAGGGATATTTTTGCTTGTAAGGGCGATGTACGTTTGCATTTTATCATCGCACACACGGATTGCCTCGTGGTTGTTATACAATCTTAACCCCGCCTTTTCAAGCATTTCCGACGTGTATTTATCCTTGTCGAAATACACGCAAAAATCGTATTCCTTCACCAAATCCGTTTGGATAGCATTATCGGAAACGACGGCATAAAAACCGTCGTTTCTCTTGATATCCGTTTGTACGCCCAACTTTTCAAGCTCTTCCTTCATGCGTTCTGCTTGCGAAAATTGTGACGCTGATTGCAAATAAGCGTTTATCAAAATAAGCGCTTTTTTCTGCTTTTTCATCTTATAAAACCTTTGCGCCTGCCTTTTTCAAAATTTCAACTGCCTTTTCGGGCATAGCCGTCTTAAAGCCGATGTTCACCTTGCCGTCCGTGCTCGTAAACGAATACATGTATTCAATATTTACACCGCTGTCGCTAAGCGCGATCAACTCGTCTGCGAGCGCACCCGACGTGTTGGGAACTTCGATGGCAACAAGTTCCACCACCGACGACAAAAAACCGTTTTCTTGCAACGCTTTTTGCGCTTTTTCGCAATCGTCCGCAATCAAACGCACGATGCCAAATTCCTTGGTGTCCGCAATGGATAAGGATTGCAAGTTTACACCTGCTTGTTTCAACACTTTGCAACAATCGCTTAATCTGCCTTCTTGGTTTTCCAAAAATACCGCTACTTGTTTCACCATTTTTCCTTCTCCTTATAATTTGCGTTTATCGGTAATTCTCTTTGCCTTACCTTCGCTTCTTGCCACCGTACCAGGGGATACGAGCGTAATCTTTGCGCTTACCGAAAGCGCCGAAGCCATATCCGAAGCAAGCTTTCTTCTAATTTCTTCTACGTGCGCAACTTCGTCCAACTTCACGTTGGGGGAAAGTTCCACCACGATTTCCATTGTGTCAAGGTTGTTTATTCTATCTACGTTGATATGGTAGTTGGGTGTAATGTCGGGATTCTTCAAAAGCACGCTTTCGATTTGCGAAGGGAATACGTTTACCCCACGGATAATCAACATATCGTCGCTTCTACCCGTAATCTTATTGAGTTTCACCGACGTTCTTCCACAAGGGCAAGGATCGTCGTTAAGGCTTGCAATATCACGCGTACGATAGCGAATAAGGGGCATACCTTCTTTGGTGAGCGTCGTAATAACAAGCTCGCCCGATTCGCCGTAAGGAAGCGGCTCTAACGTGTCCACGTCCACGATTTCGGGATAGAAATGGTCGTCTTGGAAGTGCATACCCGTCTTAAACTCGCAATCGCAAGCAACGCCAGGGCCTGCAATTTCCGAAAGACCGTAAATATCAACGGCACGGATACCCAAACGCTTTTCAATGTCTGCGCGCATACCTTCCGACCAAGATTCCGCACCGAATACACCACCTTTAAGCTTGATATCTTCGCCTATTTTCAAACCCATACGTTCGATTTCTTCTGCAAGGTAAATGATGTACGAAGGGGTACAACAAATGATGTCCGCACCAAAGTCAACGAGAAGTTGGATTTGTTTTTGCGTATTGCCAGCGGAAGCAGGAACAACACATGCGCCCAACTTTTCACCGCCGTAGTGCATACCCAAACCGCCCGTGAACAAACCGTAGCCGTACGATACGTGCACGACGCTTTCTTGGTCAGCGCCTGCCATTACGAGCGAACGAGCCGCGCATTCACCCCAAATATCAATATCGCCTTGCGTATAGCCAGCAACCGTCAATTTACCCGTCGTTGCGCTGCTTGCATGCAAACGTACCAAGTCCTTTTTAGGGCGAGCCATCATGCCAAACGGATAGGCATCACGCAAATCTTGCTTTACGGTGAAAGGCAATTTGGAAATGTCATCGATAGATTTAATATCTTCGGGTTTAACCCCCATTGCGTCCATTTTTGCACGATAAGGGGCTTGATTTTCGTAAGCATACTTGACAATCTTCACAAGTCGTTCGGACTGCAAAGCTTTTTTGTCTTCTTTGCTCATTGTTTCGATGTCTTTTTGAAAGTATTGCATTTTATCACCTGCTCATAAAAAATTTATACTTTTTCATAGCCCATGCGGAATGCCGCAAGGTTCAATTCTTTGAATTTTTCGGGTACGCAAGCGGCAACCGCTTCTTCCATAACCGCTTTATCAAAGCCATAGAGTTTACAAATACTGCCAAGCATAACGATATTCGTCGCCTTTTCGCTGCCCGCCGCCTTGGCAATTTCCTTTGCATTGATAAATTTAGCGTTGTTTTCCGCCGTCAATTTTTCCTTAATATCCGTAGGATACGTCGCTACGCCCGTAATGCAAGGCATCGGCAAAATCTTTTCTTCGTTGACAAGCAAAATGCCGCCTTCTTTTAAGTAATGCTTCACTCTTGCCGCTTCCAAGCCCTCAAAGGCGATAATCATATCCGCACTACCTTCCCAAACAACGGGCGAATAGATTTTTTCGCCCATACGAAGGTGGGTCGTCACGCTGCCACCACGTTGGCTCATGCCGTGGATTTCGCTGATTTTACAATCCATGCCGCAAAGAAGCGCATATTTACCAAGCACACGGCTTGCAAGAATGGTGCCTTGTCCGCCTACACCGGAAATGAGAATATTCATCATCTTACACACCCTCCTTTTCAATACACTTAAACGGGCAAACTTGCACGCAAACTTCGCACCCAACGCATTGCGCCTTGTCGATTACGATTCCGTTTTCCCCTTTGCTAATGGCGGGACAACCAAGTTTCATACACTTACCGCAGTTTTTGCAATCTTTTACGATAACGGTGGGTTTCTTCGATTTTTTATCGAGCAACGCACAAGGCTTTTGCGCGATGATTACGCTTACTTCGGGGTTCGCTACCGCCGCCTTCACCGCCTTTTCTACCGCTACCACGTCGTAAGCATCTACAATTTGCAAATCCTTTACGCCGCACGCTTTTACAAGCTCGTCCAAAAGCACTACGGGGGCAGGTTCGCCCTTCAACGTCTTGCCCGTTGCGGGGTGTTGTTGGTGCCCCGTCATACCCGTCGTCGAGTTATCCAAAATCATAAGCGTAATGCCGCTTTGGTTGTACACCGCATTGATAAGCCCCGTCACGCCGCTATGTAAAAACGTCGAGTCGCCGATTACCGCAACGTTCTTGCTTGCGCCGTCCGTCGCTTTCTTAAACCCGTGCGCCGTACCAACCGATGCGCCCATGCAAATGCAAGTGTGGAGTGCCGACAAGGGGGCAACTGCACCAAGCGTATAACAACCGATGTCGCCGTTGACCGTCAAGCCAAGTTTGTTGAGCACGTAGAAAACGCCTCTATGCGGGCAACCCGCACACATAACGGGCGGACGAGCGGGTACGCTTTCCGCCGTGGGGATTTCCCCACCGAAGAACGCTTGCTTAATCTTCGCCACCGACAATTCGCCTTGAATCGAGAACATTTCCTTGCCGATACAATCGATTCCGTTTGCTTTCAACGTGTCTTCTACAAACGGTTCAAGTTCTTCAATGACGTACAATTTTTTTACTTTCTTTGCGAACTCGGCAATTGCTTTCACGGGCAAGGGATAGGGCGTGCCCACCTTGTAAACGTTTGCGTTAGGCAACGCTTCTTTTACGTATTCGTACACAACGCCGCCGCACACGATACCAATTTCTTCTTCGCTCGTGTATTCCGCGCGGTTAATCGACATGCCGTTGACAAAATCGCCAAACGCCTTTTCCCTTTCTTCCACACTCAAGTGGCGGCGGATTGCGTTTGCGGGCATCATTACGTATTTTTGGGGATTGTTCGTATACGGACGAAGTTCCTTTTCCACTCTATCGCAAAGCTCTACAATCCCGTGCGAGTGCGCCACTCTCGTCGTTTCACGCAAAATAACGGGCGTATCGAAATCTTCACTGATATCAAAAGCGAGCTTTACAAAATCCTTCGCTTCTTGTGCGTTAGACGGTTCTAAAACGGGCACGTGCGAACTTTTGCCGTACATACGGGTATCTTGTTCGTTTTGCGAAGAGTGCATACCGGGGTCGTCGGCAACCACGATAACAAGCCCGCCGTTTACACCCGTGTATGCCGCCGTAAACAAGGGGTCTGCCGCTACGTTCAAGCCAACGTGCTTCATGCACGCCATTGCTCTTGCGCCCGCAATCGATGCGCCGATAGCTACTTCCAACGCCACTTTTTCGTTGGGTGCCCACTCTGCGTACACGCCGTCGAACTTGACGAAGTTTTCCGCAATTTCCGTGCTGGGCGTGCCAGGGTAAGCGGACAAAACTTTTACGCCCGCTTCGTACGCACCGCGCGCGATGGCTTGGTTGGTCAAAATCAGTTCTTTCATAATCTATCTCTCTTTTCCTTTATTGACTTTTGTATTTCGCAACTTTTATCTATGATAAAAAACGAAGATTTGTCCTATTATAGCACACAAGCGCAAGCAAAGTCAAGAGCTGACGAAAAAATAATATAGAAAAAACTGCCCCATTTAGGGGCAGCTTGGTATATATTGTTCTTTTTCTTATACAAACAACGCTCTAAAAGGAGCAGGTACGCTTGCCGCAAGGCAAATTTCCGCTTTGGTGACGGGGTGGGTAAAACTCAATTTGGAAGCGTGCAACCCCAAGCGTTTCAAGGGATTTTTCGTGCAACCGTACTTGTCATCCCCCACAACGGGGTGGCCAAGCGCTTGCATGTGCACACGGATTTGGTTTTTCTTGCCCGTTTCAATTTGCACTTTCAAAAGAGAATATTGCTCGCTTTCTTTAATTACGGTGTAGTTCGTGATTGCCTTTTGTCCCGTAATATCTTGCGTGGAATACATCAAATTGTTTTTGTTTTCCTTAAGATAAGAAACGATGGTGTCTTCTTTCTTTTCCATTACGCCTTCTACGACGGCGTAGTATTCACGCAAGTTTACACACTCGTTCCAGTGCATTTTGAGCATGGAATACACTTTCGGGTTTTTCGCAAATACAAGCACGCCCGACGTTTCTTTATCAATGCGGTGTAAAATGTACGGGCGGACGTTTTTGCCACTTTGTTGTAAGTACTCGAAAACGTGCGCAAAAGCGCATTCCGTTTCGTTGTCGCTTTCCACTGAAAGCAGCCCAACGGGCTTGTCGATTGCGATAAAATCGTCGTCTTCGTAGATGATTTTCACAGTCGTTTGTTCACGCTTTCTTACTTCCCTTTCCCGTTTATCCACGTTGCGTTTGGGAGCTTGGGCGATGTTGCCTTGAACGCTTTTTTTGGAAAGCTTCACCTCGTCGTCCTTGCCAAGTGGGAAATCAAACTGCGTGACTACGCTGCCGTTGACAAGCACTTGACGGCGAGTTAAAAGCGCCTTTACGTTGTTTCTCGACGTGTTGCATTTGCGGAGCAAAAATTCCATCAGCGTATCGCTTTTATTCACTTTATACACAGCCGTGTACGGGTTATCGCCGTATTTTGCGCCACCGTTTGCCGTTTTTTCACCGCGTACATGCCCCGCACCTTTGGCTTTCACACTTTGTTGCGCACGCACATGCCCCGTCCGTTTTTCATTTTCCGTTCTTCTTTCCATATCGTTTCCTTATAACTCAAAAGGGTCGTCATCCCTTTTATTTTTCCGTTTTTTAGGGGTGTCTTCCACGACGTAAATTCCCCTTTGCCATTTCTTTCTTCTACGCCAAGCTGCAATACTTCTAATAAGCGTGCCCGTGAAAAAAAGAGCTATGTTGCCAAGCGCCACGAAGATTGCAATTCTCTCTATCCAAGAATAGAAAATCATCATGAGCACGATGCACACAATATCGACGATTGCCAACCATTTCATCTTGATGGGAATAAAGAAAAAGAGCAAAACTTGGTGGTTGGGGTATAAAATCGCAAACGCTAAAAATAGAGAAAGGTTGAGATAATATACCGTAGCATAGCCCGTGATAAAACCCGAAGCTATCGAACAAAGCACTCCGCAAAAATAGAAGACGTTAAACTTGAACGCGCCCCAAGTGCGCTCTAATGCATTGCCGATTAACCAGTAAAAATATAGCGAAATAAAGAGCAAGATAGGGTTAAATTGCGTGGACACGAATAAAAAGGTGACAAGCCGCCACACTTGCCCGCGCAAAATCGCCGCCTTGTTGAAATCGATATATCTGTCAATCCAAACGCCCGTATTTAAGTAGACGATATAATTGACAATCCAAACGAGCACCGTGCCTGCGACGATAATCGTCATCAAATTCTTCAGCGCCCACTTGCCCATTTTTCTATCTAATTTATCTAACAACGGTTCTCTCATACCTTATTTATACCCGTTTCTTTCTTTAATAAACGCAAAGCGTTTTCGCTCGACTGTTTTTATTATAGCACAATCGTTTTCGCAAGGCAAGTTTTTGTGTGTGAAAGTGGCATAAAATCTGTTTTCACCGTTGACAAACGGCATTTTTCGTGATGTCATACTCTCATAAACAAAAGCTGAAAAGAAGGAAAGTCTTATGGAAATTCTTACGCAAAATGATAATTCCGTTTTCGACGGCTGCGATTTCGTCGTGCGCTTGCCCATCGAACGCAAAGGAACACCCGTAAAATTGTTGCAACTGACGGATATGCAAATGATTAACGCCCGCCAACGCCGCTATTCCGACCGTATTCGAGTAGACGAAATCAACGCTTGGCAATCGCAAAATCTCGATGCGCTTTGCGGCAATCATATCCGCTCGCTCGTTGCGCAAACCAAACCCGACGCCATCTTTATTACGGGCGATATTACCTACGGCTCGTTCGACGACGACGGCAGTTCGCTCAAATGGTTTTGCCAGCTGATGGACAGTTTTGAAATTCCTTGGGCGCCCGTGTTTGGCAACCACGACAACGAAAGCAAAATGGGCGTTGCATGGCAATGCCAACAATTTGAAAATAGCCCCTATTGCTTGTTTAAGCGCGGAACGGTGACGGGAAACGGCAATTACACCGTAGGCGTGGCGTATGGCGAAGAATTGCAAACGGCGCTTTTCATGCTCGATTCCAACGGCTGCTTTGACACCGATAACGAAGGCGTTGTAAAAAACGCGGGCATTTATCCCGACCAGCTTGCTATGGTGCGTGATTGCGCCAAACGCATGCAAAAGGCGCAAAATAAGGTTTTTCCCGCACTCGCCGCTTTTCATATTCCCACGCAAGAATTTGCCAAAGCGGAAGAAGCAAAAGGATATACGAGCGAAGAAAATCCCCTTTACACGATAGGCGTGACCGTGCCGCAAGTGGGTGATGATTTTGGAATGCGATATGAACGCCTTACCACCATCCCCACCGACGAAACGTTTATGCAAACGTTAAAAGAAAGCGGCGGAAAAGGTGCTTTCGCGGGGCATTTTCATCGCATCAACACTTGTATCGAATATCAAGGCATTCGCTTTGTTTTCGGCTTAAAAACGGGGCAATACGACTCCCACGTAGTCGGCGCGCTTGGCGGAACGCTTGTTCAAATTGAAAAGGGCGATTTGCACGTGCAACATATCCCCGCCCTTATCCCTTACGGTCCTTACCCTGGAAAATCTCCTTTATTCAACGGCTTATTTAGCGAAAGTGAAATTCTCCTTGAAGAAAACTAGCCTTAAAAACAACGATAAATAAACAACGCAACAAATATGTGCCAAATGTAAACCAAAGTTGCGCGTTTTTGGTTGAAAAAAACGTATTATGGGTGTATAATGATATTACTAAATGCGAGGTGGAGTAAAATCATGACAATAGGAAACAGAATTGTTGCGTTGAGAAAAGCGCAAGAATTTTCACAAGAAGACATCGCCGACAAAGTTGGCGTATCAAGGCAGTCGGTTTCAAAATGGGAAACAGATGCTTGTGCGCCCGATGCCTACAATTTAATTGCGCTTGCGAAAATTTTGAACACCAGCGTTGAATATATCGTCACAGGTAAAACAAGTGTAGAACCAAAAACGCAAACAAATAAAAAATCAGTTGAATCGAACAATTTGGCGATATTAGGATTTATTCTTCTAGCCGGCGGTTTTATTATGGCTATCCTTGGTATGTTTTTACATGAAATTTGGTGTATTATCGGTGCTTATATCGGCACGACTGGCATAATTTTTGCTCTTGTAAGAAAAAGAAAACATTTTTTGATATTATTTTCTATCATGGCCGTCCTCATAGTTTTAACGGTATTACTGCTTACTTTATAAAATAAATTTACCCGAATGCAGATTTGTTTCATACGGGTTTACTAAAATATAAATGTATTATACAATGCACACAATATTACTTGTAGCCACAACCCTAAAACCCAACTAAAATCCTTTATCTTTATTGAATAAGAAAGCCCACCATACTTCGCTAATTGCGAAGTATGGTGGGCTATATTTATTCTTTCTAAAATCCCTTACGAGGTATTATTTCATAAATGAATAACTCGCCGTCATAAAATCGTTTACTTCTTCGATAGCTTGCCCTATTGTTTCTGGATGCCAGTGTACACGAAAAGTTTTTAAGCGTTTTCTAAAACAAGCTTTCTTTTTGTATTCTACCAAAAAAACAAATTGCATGATGCCATAATCAAGAACATCTTTATCCTCATATAACCAAAATCGCCCTTGTTCAGCCTCGCCATAAATAACGGGAACATCACACGTAAACCTATCATTTAAAGCAAAAGTATTCGTCAAAAGCAATTTATGTTTGTCTTTTAATTCGTTGTAAATACGTTCAATGTCATTCATACATTGTTTCTCCTATTATTTCCTTTGCAAAACTACGAGAGTTTCAACGTGGGTCATAAGGTCAAAAGGTATATTTTTAGGTCAAAAACGGGGTTGTAAAGCCAAAAGGTATATTTACTTCCCGCAATTTTTCTTATAGTTAACAACAAACAAAAGTGCGCCTACCGATATTGAGAGTGCCATAATCGTTGGACCAACAATATGTGCGGTCTTTTCGTTTTTGCTATATTCATTCAAAACATCGTTGAGTGATAAATATGTTTCACCGTTATATTCAAGGGCGCATATTTTTCTTAATCCACCACTTTTTTCAAAATAAGTAATCGTAAGTTCTTTGCCTATCTGTAGCTCTTCAAATAATCTTCTATCAATGTTGTCATAGCATATTCCTGTTGCCTCAAAGTAAGAATTATTTTCAAATCGCACATCGAAGTAAGAACCTTTAGAATTTCCAAAAACATTATCGTACCATTTCTCATCGTATTGATTGAATTTAGACACAATACCCGTTTGCTGTTTTAATCCCGTCGGCTGTTGATATGAGAAAGTGAATATTAAACTAAGCACTAAAACAAGCAACAGCGCAATTGCAATTAAAATGTTAAAGGCTACAAATCTGTTTTTCATAAGACTCCTTTCGATATGTTAACTGTTAACTTGTACTGCTGTAAATGAGAGTTTTGAGTTTTGCTCAAAATCATCATTTGTCCCAAGTCGATTTTGGGGCATTTTTTGAGTTCAAACACATTTTTTACTTATAATAGAACACTTAAAATGCTAAAAAAGTGCTATTTTAGGGTCAAAATCGCTTATTCTCGTTTGAGACAAACGAGAGTTTCGACGTGTTTGGTTTGCGGGAACATATCGTAGGGCTGGATGCTGTCGATTTGATAATAGCCATCCAAACCACTTTCGCTGTACGTGGGATTTTTTACGAGTTCCCCTTTCTCGTTTTCCACCAAACTGCCCGTCAGCACGCCCAAGTCACGGGCAAGCGTAGCGGGATTGCACGAAATAATCGTAAGCGTGGGTATCCCACTTTCCAAAAGCGCTTTTAGTACGCTTCTTGCGATACCTGCGCGCGGGGGATCGAGAATCAAACGCAATTTTTCGCCCTTTTCTTTCTCAAGCACCGACGGCAATTTTTCTTCTACGTAGCCGCAAATATTCGTCATGTTCGCAAGCTTATTTTTCACTTTCAACTTATCAGCACATTCGCTTGCTTCCCTTTCAAGCTCTATCCCGTACACTCGTTTGGCTTTCTTAGCAATCATCGCCGTCAAAAGTCCGCCGCCAGAGTATGCATCCACTACCACTTCGTCGCCCGTTTCCACAACGGTTGCAAGGGCGCTTTCGTACAGTTTCGTCCGCACGTTTTCGTTCACTTGCAAGAAAGTGACAGGCCCTGCTTCATACGAAATGCCTTGTTCTTCCCCGTCGAAAAAGCCTTCGCCGTGCACAAGGGAAAACTCTTCCCCGAAAATAACGTTGGTGTCCTTATCGTTGACGTTCAAATACAGCGTAAACGCGTCAAATTCCGCGCTTAAAAGCTCGATAAGCGTATCTACCCTACGCAATCCTTTTCGCGCACACACGAGCGTAAAAATGAACTTTCCGTCAATTTCACGGGCTACTATATGTCTTAACGTACCCGTCTTCTTTTCTTCGTCGTACCCTTTCGTGCCCGTTTCTTCCACAAAGCGTTTTATCACCGCAATCAGCGTTTCCGCCCACGTGGGGTGGATAGCACACGTAGAAAGCGGAATAATGCGGTGCGAGTGTTCCGCATAAAAACCGATAACCGTGTTTCCGTCTTTATCTACCCCGATAGGAAGTTGCAATTTATTTCTATACCCGTACGGCAAATCGCTTGCGATGGCGTTGGGCACGTCCACGTTCAAGCCGCCGATTTTGCGCAAGGCGTCTTTTACCACCCCGCCCTTATGGACAAGCTGGCTTTCGTAGGAAAGGTGTTGAAAACAGCAACCGCCGCACTTTTCAAACACGGCACATTTGGGCATAACTCTATCCTTCGACGGCGACAAAATTTCTTCCACTTTGCCATAACCGATATTCCCCTTTACCTTCAGCACCTTAAAGCGTACTTTTTCCGTAGGTAAAGAGTAAGGCACGAAAAAAGTTACCCCCTCGTGCCTAATAATTCCTTCTCCGTTCGAACCGATACCAACGACTTCGGCGCAAACGCTTTCATTTTTCTTAATCATTTTTTCTTTCGCCTTGATAAACGTTTATTTTTTGCTGATTCGGCGCACCATTTGCGTTGCCCAAATCCGCCACTTGAACATAAAATAATCGTATGCGATAAACACCGCCGTGCCAACCACCAAGATAATAAGTATAATATATTTATCCACAAACGGGATACTCGTCGTGATGGCAAACACCACTTTCCACGCCAAATACACCGTGCCGTCAAACCAAATTGCCTTTACAAAACACGCCACCCAACGATTGATTTTCGTCTTTAACTGCAACTCGTTTACAAGCGGGTGCAAGCCGAAAAACGTCACGAACGGGATGAGTTCCCAAAATCGGAAGGATGCGAAGAGCAGCGAGAGCAAACAAGTTGCCACGTACGCAAACGCAAACCCACGCCAACTTTGTTGGCAAAGGGGCAACATTAACGCGATACTCGCCGCAAGGTACGCCGTGAACAGGAAAAATCCCGAATACACGCCCACCGTCAAAAATATCGTTGCAAGCGCACACGATAAAGCGGCAATCGCTATTTCATAAGCGGAAATCTTCTTCATCTTAACCTATTACATAGGACAGCAGCAACGCATGCAATAATTTGCACACATCGAAGCGCAACAGCAAGTCATACAATCACCACAAACACCGCCGCCCATTTGTTCGTCTTGCGTAGGCGCAGAGTTCACGTACGGGTTTTGTCTTTGTTCGTTTTGCTTTTCGTAATCGTTTTTCGCATTCATTTTACCGTATGCGTTGCGATATTTAATGTTGTCGGGGTCCATTTGCATAGCAATTTCAAGCTGTTTCTTGCTATCGTTCATCCAGTTCTTTTTATAGAACACAACTGCTTGCAAATAATGCCATTCCGCGCTACGTTCGTTGAAGTTATCAAGCATCGTTTGCGCTTCGTTCACTTTGTTATCTTTCAAAAGGTTTGCCACGGCTTCCAAAGAGCTTTCCCCTTGCGAAGCGGTGTTTTGTTCCTTTCTCGCCGCCAAAATTTCCTTGTAAGCCACTTCAAGCTTGGTCAAATTTCTCGCAGCTTCGTTGCCAGCTTCCCCGTCTTGCCATCTTTCTTCTGCGTACTTTTCACGAAGTTCGTGATAACGCTTTTCAAGTTCTTCTTCGCTGGCATCTTGGTTTAAGCCTAAAAATTCGTAATGCTCGTTCATTTTATCTCCCTTCGGCTATTCGCCGAGTTATTTATATAGTAGTATCTTCCGTTTGCGCCTTTCTATCCTTTTTGCAAGCCTTGCAATCCCCTTTCATCACGTGTTTCGTCATCATCGGCAAACCACGCAAAAGGATGTTGTCGGATAAATCGTGATTGAAAGTAAAGGGAATTTGCGCCAAGTTTTCACGTACGTCGTGGAAAATAGCGTTGAAGGCAAAGCGCACTTCGTCCCCCTTTTCGCCCGCAAGAAGCGATTGTTTGCAATCCGCCCCGTATGCAAGCACGAAAGGATTGTACGCCCCTTTCTTCTTATCTTTATCATAATCGTCCAAAGCGTCGATAAGATAAATCCATTTCCCAACGAGATAGAAAAGATTGAACGTGTATTCGCTCCCCTTTTCTCCCAAAGCATAGGCAGAAAACTGCGCCAAAATGTTTGCCGTAGCGTCGGCTGCACGATCGATGCTGTCCACCTTTTCCTTTTCAAGCTGTTCTTGCTTAACAAGGTTTTCACGGACTATCTTTTCAATTTCAGGGTACGCTTTTTTCGCGCGCTTAAACCCTTTCTTAAACAGCGCTCTTTTTCTACGCCCCTTGCCGTCGTCCATAATATCGTCCGTGCATTTATAATAGGCAAGCAAGACGTTTAACGCGCCAAGTTTTTCCGTCAACTCGTCCACGTCCGCCATCATTTTATGGCGAATACAATGGGTGAGACAATGGGATTTTTGGATATGCACGTCAACGCCTAAAATGTTGTGCATAAGCACGGAAAGGAAGGTGACGTCGTAGGAAAGACCCAAGCGAGCCGTTTGTCCGCACACCTTGGCAATGCCCTTGCACACGCCGCAATACATCGCATCATATAAAGTTTTATCCTTGATATATAAATACGGTGTATCCGTACGAACGTACCCGAACATACTCTCTCCTATCTCCCTATCATTATAGCACAGCCCTTGCAATTACACAACCGCAAAAAATGGCTTTCCATAATAAATCATCAACATTTCACAAGGCTTACAAATAACGTAAGCCTTGTCGTAATTATTCTTTTACGGGTGCGGGTACGGGCACGATTTCGCCGTCCGCAAAGCGTTCAATCAACGCAGACATTTTGCCCAAATCGTTTTCCACAACCGTCTTGAAACGGATGGGTTTATAACGGATTTCCATAAGGCTCTTGGGCGGTTTCATTGCCGTGAGCAAATTCAAACGCTTGATACCCTTGAAGCTGTCCTTTACGTCGTTGCCCGAAAGCGCATACAATACGTCTTGAGGGAATTTATACGGGTTTGCCGTAGAAAGCACGACGATAGGCGTTTCGTCAATCACTTCGCCTTCCTCGTTCTTTTTCAAGGTGTAGCAGTATTGATCGCAAACCGCAAGCGCAACGCCCGTGTGCGTATCCATTGCATAACCAAAGTCTTCAAACGTTTCGTACATCGCTTCAATCATGTCGTCTTCGCTTGCAAAGCCTGCAAAGAATTCTTTATCAAGCACCGCTTTTTCTTGCGCCGTAATAGAATATTCTTTCTTTTCCGCCAAATCGTTCATACGCTCTGCCGTAAGTTTTGCGTTGCGGCCGCTGATTTCAAAAATCAAACGTTCCAAGTTGGAAGAGATGAGAATATCCATCGACGGGGACATCGTGCGGAAGAAGTTGCGTTTTACGTCGTACACGCCCTTTTTGAAGAAATCGGCAAGCACTTTGTTGCGGTTGGAAGCGCAAACGAGTTTTCTAACGGGCAAGCCCATTTGTTTTGCGTACCAGCCAGCGAGAATATCGCCAAAGTTGCCCGTAGGCACGACGAAATCAATCTTTTCGCCCATCTTAATTTGTCCCGACGTCAACAAATCGAGATACGCCGAGAAATAGTAGGCAATTTGGGGAGCTAAACGACCGAAGTTAATCGAGTTCGCGCTGGAAAGTCTAACCCCTTTCTTTGCCATTTTTTCGTTAAATTCTTTAGACGAGAACATCTTTTTAACAGCACGTTGACAATCGTCGAAGTTGCCTTTTACTGCCGCCACGAAAACGTTGTTGCCGTCTTGCACGCACATTTGCAAGCGTTGCATTTTTGCAACCCCTTCGTCGGGATAGAATACGGCAACCTTCGTGCCAGGTACGTCACGGAAACCTTCAAGCGCCGCTTTGCCCGTGTCGCCACTCGTTGCGGTAAGGATTAAAATTTCGTCGTTGCAACCGGTCACTTCGCTGCTCTTTTTCAAAAGGTAAGGAAGGACGGTGAGCGCCATATCCTTGAACGCACACGTAGGGCCGTGGAAAAGTTCCAACACGTATAAATTGCCGTTTACTTTTACAAGTGGAGCAGGATCGTTGCCCGTGAACGTTGCATACGCTTTTTCACAGATTTCTTTCAAGAAATCTGCGCCCAAATCGTCGGCGAGATATTTGCCAAGCACGAACGCAGCGCGTTCGGGATAGTTCATCTCCGCCATTTCTTGCATTTCTTCTTGGGTGATTACGGGGAATTTTTCAGGTACGTACAAACCACCGTTGTCCGCAAGCCCTTTCACAATCGCTTGCGCGCCCGTCACCTTTTCTCCGCCTCTCGTACTGATAAAATACATTTTTATTACCTACCTTTGGTATAAATTGTCGATATTTTTATTGCGCTTTGTTTTCAAACGCCAAAAAACACGCCAAAACGGACAGACTTCTCTCATCTGCCGCTTGACATACTCGTCTTTACTCAAAATATAATATTCTTGTGTATGCTACAATAACTCGTTATGGAAAAGCCGAACGGAAAAACCGCTCGGCTTATCTTTCAAAAGAAAACCGTTCGTCTACTTAAAAACGGTTAGAACTTAAAGATACTTCGTCACGAAGTCGGGAAGTTCTTCCTTCGCAGCGGAAACGGACACGGTGATAACCATGTTGTTGTTCTTCGCAACTTTGTCGAGCATATAGAAGAATGCCGCAAGTTCCGAAACGGGTTTGCCCGCAATACGAACAACGCCGTCGATGAATACGTATTCGTTATCGTTGTTGCCTGCGATAACACCTTTTACAAATCCGCAAAGCGCACCTTCGCCTGCGATGTCGTATTCGCTCGTATCAATAAAACGTACTTCACGTTCCAAATCGTACATATAGCGCTTGCTGTCCGTGATGTAAATAAGATGCCCTTTTGCATCTTTAACCGCCGCGTTAGCCGCGTCAATCATCATCTTGGTTTTACCCGTACCTTTTGCGCCGTAAATTACTTTAATCATAATAGCAATCCTCCCAGATTTTGTTGCACACCCGAACCTTGGAAGGTCTCCCGATTCAGGTTATATATAGTTTACCAAATTTTTCGTACAATTTCAATACCTTTAGGAAAAATTTTTGCCACTTTTCACAATTTTTTTTCACCAAAACGCAAAAAAAAATGCAGAGTTATACAAAAACGGCTTGAACGACGAGTTCAAGCCGTTTAATTTTTAGTTTTTACTTACGCCAAAGCTTCTACGAAACGCTTGATACGAGCCAAGCCTTCTTCGATGTCCGCTTCGGAAAGCGCGTAGGAAAGACGTACGCAATCGTCAGCGCCAAACGATACGCCGGGCACGGTTGCCACCTTTTCGCCTTCCAAAAGTGCGTCCGCAAACGCAATCGAATTATCAATCACTTTGCCGTTATAGCTCTTGCCGTACAAGCCGTCCACCACGAGCATTACGTAGAATGCGCCGTCGGGCTCTACCGAAGCTACGCCGTCGATTTCGTCGATGAGTTTCAAAAGTTTTGCTCTTCTATTATCGAACACGTTTACCATTGCTTGAATTTCTTCTTCGGAAGATGCAAGCGCTTCAATCGTTGCGTATTGAGAGATGGAACAAGCGTTGCTGGTTGCGTGGCTTTGGAAGGAATCGATTGCCTTTGCAATGTCCTTGGGTGCGGCAAGATAGCCCACACGCCAGCCCGTCATTGCGTACGTTTTGGAAACGCCGTTGATAACGATCGTCAAATCCTTCATCTTATCGCTGCACTTTGCAATCGAGAAAGGTTTTACGCCGTTGTAGCAAAGTTTTTCATAAATTTCGTCCGCAAGCACGAAGATTTCCGCTTCTTCGCATACCTTGGCGATAGCGCGAACTTCTTCTTCCGTATAAACCGCGCCCGTAGGGTTGGACGGGGAATTGAAGATAAGCATTTTCGTGTTCGGCGTAATCATCGCTTTCAATTCTTCAGCGGTGAATTTGAATTTGTTTTCCTTCTTGCATTGCAAGTACACGGGGGTTGCACCGCACACCTTTACCACTTCGGGATAGGTGAGCCAGTAGGGCGCAGGGATAATTACTTCGTCCCCTTCCTCCAACACCGCATAGCAAGCGTTGAAAATGGAGTGCTTTGCACCGTTGGAAACGATGATTTGAGAGGGTTCGTAAGAAAGAGCGTTATCCTTTTCAAATTTAGCGCAAATCGCCTTACGCAAGGGCAATAAACCAGACGAGGGCGTGTATTTGGTGTGGCCTTTATCAAGCGCAACTTTCGCCGCTTCGATGATATGGTCGGGCGTGTTAAAATCGGGTTCGCCAACCCCAAAAGAAACGACCTTTTCCCCCACCTCTTTCATCGCCTTTGCCTTCGCCGAAATCGCGAGCGTCAACGAAGGGGAAATCGTCGTCATTCTGTTTGCAATTCTGTTCTTCATAGCTTTTTTCTCCGCATCTTTGTTTTAACGATATTATTCTACTATGTTTTTCAAAATAAAGCAACTCGAATAGTATGCTTTTTCAAAAATTCTTTGAAAATAATCGAAAATTTTAGAGTAAAGTAAATGTTCAATTCGTTTTGTCGATTGATTTAATCGAGAAAAAACGGCGTTTTTTGCGCCGCTTTTTTGTCTTTATTGCGTGACGATTACTTGTGCATAACGAAGCACTTTATCGCCTTTTTTATAGCCTTTGACGTACACTTGTTTGACGATACCGCTTTCTTCGCCCTCTTCAGCGGGCATTGCCATAATCGCTTCGGCAACGTCCACGTTGAACGGTTCGCCAACGGGGTTAATCTCTTCTACGCCTTCCCCTTCAAGCACCCTTTTGTACGCTTTTAATACCATATCCAAGCCTTGCTTGGTGTTTTCGTCCGTAATCGATGCAAGGGCGCGTTCGAGATTGTCGCCGATGGGGAAAAGCGCGGACAATACGTCGTTTCTGCCTTCGTTGTATCTTTGCGCTGCTTGCGCTTGCGTACGACGGCGGTAGTTTTCATATTCAGCCGTGACAGCGTACCATTTACGCTTGTTTTCTTCCGCTTCTTCCAAGGCTTTGGCAAGTTCTTCCGCCTTTTTATTGCACTTTTTCTTTTCCGTTTTTGCTTCCGTTTTTACTTCCGTTTCTTGGAATTCTTTCGCAAGTTCTTCTTTCAATTCTTCGTTTTCCATAATTAAGCCCGACCTTTTCGTTCTTTGTATTATTTATAACACTCTTTTTGCTTTTTCAAACAGTTAAATGTCCAAATGCGCAAAATTCGAGCGAGAAGAATAACGATAGAAAATAGCCTTTCTACCGATAACGGCAACGGGCACGGCATCCAAAAGTTCGGCAACGTTGTCCGCAAGGTTTCTAACGTCGTCGTCCGCCGTTTCCAAGATGTTTACTTTGATAATTTCGTGTGCATCAAGCGCATCGGAAAGCGTTTTTAAGAGATTGTCCGTAATCCCGCCTTTGCCGATTTGCGTGACGGGCGATAATTTCGCCGCAATCGATTTCAATTTGCTTCTTTGTTTGCTTGTGATGTTTTCACTGGTGATAATATTCATGGATTTTTCCTTTTTAATTTTTTAAGTTTGTCGCTCTTGTTTCTAAACAACGAAGATACGAGCAAGACAAGGAGTGCGCGGCTTTGCCGACGGAAGTGTACTTTTTCGTACACGAGCTAGGCAAAACGCAAGCACGACGCAGTATTGCGAAGTATATGCGGCGTTTAGGGTACGAAGTCGAACTCGACGTCGCCGATAGAAACGGTATCCCCTTCTTGACAGCCCATTTTAGAAAGTTGTTTGATAACGCCACGAAGACGTAAAATCTTTTGGAAATATTGCATGGAATCGGGGTTGCTCAATACAACGTTGCGGCAAAGCATATCGATAAGCCCGCCGACAACCACGTACACGCCGTCGTCGTCTTTGAAAATTTCAAAGTTCAAGTCTTCGTTTGCACGGTATTCAAACTCTTCTTCCACAGGCACGGGTTCTACGGGCGGAAGCGTGTCGAGCACCGCAAAAATGCCTTCCAAAAGTTCCCTTGTGCCGTCGCCCGTAAGCGCCGTAATAGGGAAAATTTTATATTTTCTACCAAACTTCTTTTTGAACGCTTTCAAGTTGTCTTCCGCGCCGTAAATATCGCACTTATTGCATACGACGATTTGCGGAAGCTTTGCAAGCACTTCGCTGTATTCTTTCAATTCTTCGTTGATTTTCTTAAAATCTTCGATGGGATCTCTGCCTTCGCAACCGGAAATATCGACTACGTGGCAAAGCATACGGGTACGTTCGATATGGCGCAAGAAATCGTGTCCAAGCCCAGCACCTTGCGCTGCCCCTTCGATAAGACCGGGAATATCCGCCGCCACAAACGATTTTTCGTAGTAGCGCACTACGCCCAAGTTAGGCGAAAGCGTGGTGAAATGATAGTTGGCGATTTTAGGACGAGCCGCCGAAATTTTGGAAAGAAGAGTGCTTTTCCCTACGTTGGGGAAGCCCACGAAACCGACGTCCGCAATAACTTTCATTTCCAAGATAACGTAGTGTTGTTTTACCTTTTCGCCCTTTTGCGCAAAGTTGGGTGCATGTCTACGTGCCGTCGTGAAACGCACGTTGCCCTTCCCACCGTTGCCGCCGCGTGCAACGAGCACTTGTTGCCCGTCTTCAAAGACGTCGCAAATCAATCTGCCACTTTCTTCGTCACGCACAAGCGTACCCAAAGGCACTTTGATAAACACGTCCTTGCCGCTTTTACCAAAACAACGGTTCGTACCCCCTACTTCACCGTTTTCAGCAATGAAACGAGAAGTGAAACGGAAGGGGAACAAGTCGTTCATATCCTTATCGCCAACGAAATACACGTCGCCGCCCTTGCCGCCGTCGCCCCCATCAGGTCCGCACGCAGGCTTGCCTTTGAACGCCTTGAACGAGTTCATGCCGTCGCCGCCGTCCCCTGCTTTTATTAAGATTTTCACTTTATCGGTAAATTCACCCGTAGCCATAACCTTTCAATCCTTATTTTCTCAAATTCAAGTATTAGTATATCAAACGCCCGCAAAAAAAGCAATAAAAAATCCCGTTCAAATCCAAAATTACGGCTTGCGTTTTCGACGATTTTGCAAAAATTTAATAAGATAATTATAAAAATCTTCCGCAATCTCGCTCGGTGTGGGGCTTTCATGCAAACCTATAACAAGCGTTCTTTGACAAATCGGTTCGTTAATCGGCAACAACACGACATCCGAGGAAACCTTCCCCCAAGAATACTCTGGCCAAAACCCTACGCCAGCATGCGCGCCGATAATATTTCGCACCGCCGTCGGGGAATCCGATTCAAAGGAAATGCGTGTTTGAAATCCCGCATATGCGCAAAATTTATCGCATACCGTACGAAACGCGCGAGACCCCGCCAAATGCACAAAGCCTTCTTCTTTTACCTGTTTTAACGAAATCCCCTCAAGTAAGGCATACGGGGAATTGCTGGGGACGGCAAGATAAATTTCTTCGTCCATCTCACAATGATTCAAAAAGGTAGGCAAAGCGGAAATCGAGTCCGTTTTCATTCTTACCGATACGTCACAATCGATTTCTTCTTCGTTTTGTATTACTTGAAACACCACTTCGGGTTTTTTCTTCTTATAACTTACTACCGCATCCGTCACTACCGTAGACGCCGCCAAAACATTAAGCTTGACCGTATTTCGCCGTTCGTGTTTAATCCGTTTTAATTCTTCGCCTATTCCGTCGATTTGTGGCAATAACCCTTCTACTTTTTCTTTTAGAAATTCCCCATAGACGGTAAGAAGAATATTTCTCCCTTTTTTATAAAAAAGCGCTACACCAAGTTCCTCTTCCAACTGCTTTATCGCCTTGGTCAGCGCTGGCTGTGCAATATGTATTTCCTCCGCCGCTCTCGTCACGTGCCCCAACTTGGCTACCGTATAAAAATAACGCAATTTTGCAAGTTCCATAATTTCACCCGATTTAATAATAAAAAGTTATCGTTTTCATAATAATTATATATTTTACTTTATCAAATGTCAAGTGTATAATGATAACAACAGTAAAAAAAGGAGTTTTATTATGGTGACTATTTTTGAGAGTATTATGTTGATTTGTTTTGGTTTATCATGGCCGATATCTGTGTTTAAGAGCCTTAAAGCACATTCCACTAAAGGTAAAAGCGTGCTTTTCACTTTTGCCATTATTATAGGTTATATCTCGGGAATTATCGGCAAAATGTTGGCAGGTAATTATAATTATGTATTTGTGTTATACCTTATCAACTTGGCTTTTGTTTGCGTAGACTTAATCTTGTATTTCGTCAACAAAAAACGGGAGCATTCGCAACAATCTATCGCATAAAAATTAACCCCCGAAAGCCGAAACTTTCGGGGGTTTTGTTTTACGTTGAAACCAAATTATTCAGCGTCTTCGCTCGTAGAGGGAGCTTCTTCTACAACAACTGCAGGAGCAGCTTCTTCCACTGCGGGAGCTTTTACGTCAACCGTAACCGTGCTTGCCATAAGAGCAGCCGCTTTTTCTTCCGAGAAGTCTTTGCAAAGAACTTTCTTCAATACGACAACTGCGATTTCAGCAACGAGCATGATGATAAGACCGATGAGCATAGCCGTCAATGCGCTTGCTTGTGCAGGAGCAAGTTCAAGGAAGCTTGCGTTCGTATCAGCGTTGTGCTTGAATCCCATAACGAGAACGGGGATTATGTAGATGGGCAACATAAGGATAGCGTTTACAAGGTTGTTATCCTTCATTTCGATATTGCCCTTCTTTTTCTTCTTCGTCAAACCGCCGAATCTCTTTGCAACTTTTGCAAGGTAATTCGTGCAGCCAAGAACCATAACAAGGTAAACGAGCATCAATACACCGTCAACGATGTAAGCACCGCTTACGTCGCCGCCAGCCTTCTTTTCAATAAGCGCTTTCGTCATATAGCCGAAGAAGCTGCCGTTTACGAAGGACTTGAAGATACCAACTTTTACCAAGTTGAAGAAGAATACCAAGAAACCAACGAGAGCGAGCAATGCACCGCCTTGAACGATGGTCAAATAGATGAATTCGTCTTTTTCATAAGAACGAAGTCTGGAAATAACGAAGCCCAAAGCAACGGCGAAGATACCGATTGCGAACAAGCCAGCAGCACCGCTGCCATACGTCATACCAGGAACTACGCATTGGAACAACATGAGCGTCAAAGGCAACGAAATCATGGGAACAAGTTTGCCAGCAACTTGTGCGGAAACTTCTTCGGGGGTCTTCATGTTCTTAAGCGCCTTAATGATAACGATGATTGCAACAATCGTCGCCCAAATAGGCAAATACATCGTAAGGAAAAGAACAGCCATCAAACCGATAATCGAAACGAGCACGTCAAGGATGAAACCAAAGATGTTCATTTCGGTCTTCGTTTCCCCTTCACCACCGATAAGATCGCCAAAGCTACCAAGCAAGCAAGACGCGATTGCAACACCCGTCAAAATTGCTTCTTTACCTTTTTCACTTTCAAGGAATTCTTGCAAAGCTGCTTGCTTTTCAGCTGCTTTTTCGCTCGTGCCAACGGCACCTACAACTTTGCTAATCATCGAAACACTGCTGATAAGTTTAAGAGCAGAGATATCGATTTCTTTACCTTGTTCGATTTCCAAATCGGGCGAAATTTTTGCCGCCATTTCCGTCATTTGACCAGCGAAGCCACCTTCAGCAGTCTTAATTTTGAAGATAGGCGAAAAGCTGAATACTACCATCAAGATAGCCAACAATACGCTTACCCAAAGCTGGATGTGACCGGTCACTCGTTTTGAAACGTTTAACTGTTTCATGCTACTGTTCTCCTTTTTCTCTTTTTATTTTTTTACATATGGTATGTAATATTATTCTTATAATATCACTACCCCCCCCATTTGTCAAGTGATTTTCACAAAATTATCAAAAAAATACACGTTTTTACCATGTGCCAAAAAAATAACGGAACGAAGCAACCAACTTCGTCCCGTATTTTTAATTTTTTTAGTTTTCTTGGCTTGCCAAAAGCGCTTCTCTATCCGCAATGGCAAGGGCTTCCACCATCGAATCGATATCCCCCGTCATAAACGCATCAAGGTTGTATTGACTTAAACCTATTCTATGGTCGGTGACACGGCTTTGCGGGAAGTTATACGTACGTATACGCTCGCTTCTATCCCCCGTGCCCACCATGCTACGGCGGTTTTCTTCACGTTCTTTGGCGTTTTGTCCGTTATAGAAATCGTAGATACGCGAACGCAAAACTTTGAAAGCACGTTCTTTGTTCTTAAGCTGCGAACGTTCGTCTTGGCAAGTGACCACAATCCCCGTGGGGAAGTGGGTGATACGCACGGCGGAAGCAACCTTGTTTACGTTTTGTCCGCCTGCCCCGCCCGAGTGGAATATATCGATGCGGATATCTTTATCGTTGATTTCCACTTCCACTTCTTCCGCTTCGGGAAGCACGGCAACCGTCGCCGCCGACGTATGAATACGCCCTTGCGTTTCGGTTGCGGGGACACGTTGTACACGGTGCACGCCGCTTTCATATTTTAATAATTTATACGCACCCGCGCCCGTCACGCCGTAAATTGCTTCCTTTACGCCGCCAAGTTCGGTGTCGCTTATTTCGATTTCTTCTACACGCAATCTATGCGCCGCACAATAGTTTTGATACATACGGCAAAGCTCGCCCGCAAAAAGCGCCGCTTCTTCGCCGCCCGTGCCTGCACGGATTTCCAAAATACAGCTTCTTTCGTCGTTTTTGTCCTTGGGAAGAAGCAAAATTTTCAAATCCGCCAACAGCGCAGCAAGTTTGTCCTTGCAATCGTACGCTTCGGTGGAAAAAAGTTTGCGCATTTCCGCATCCGTTTCCGTTTCAGCGAGCGCAAACGCATCTTGCATTTGTCTTTCCGTTTCCAAATACTCTAAATACTTTTCCGCCGTTTCCGTAAGCTCCGCTTGTTCTTTGGAATATTTTTGCCAAACGCTCATATCCGCAATGACGTTTGCATCGGCAAGCTGCTCGGATAAAAATTGATAACGGCTTAAAATTCCGTCAAGTTTTTTCAGCATAGCTCCCCCGATTAAATAACCACTTTTACGTATCTATCCACGCCGTTGAAGTCCTTGATGATAATGGAATACGCAACGCCTTTGAACATGCGGATTACGTCTTCCGCTTCGCCTGCGCCCACTTCCATAATCAACATACCGCCACGGTTGAGATATTTCAACGCATCTTTGGCTATTCTTCTATAAATATCAAGCCCGTCTACGCCGCCGTCCAGCGCAAGGCGGGGTTCAAAATCACGCACTTCTTTTTGCAAACCGTCAATGTCCGCCGTAGGAATATACGGGGGGTTGGAAACGATGATATCGAATCTACCGCGCAAACGCTTGAATAAATCCGATTGCACGAAGTTGATTTCCGCCTCGTTGAGTTCGGCGTTTTGCTTTGCAAGTTCCAACGCGTCCGCGCTGACGTCAAGCGCCGTCACTTTCACGGGCGTACCACGTTTTTCAAGTTCTTTTTTCACAGCGATAGCGATTGCACCGCTGCCCGTGCACAAATCGAGAATTTCGTGTCCTTCTTCCGCTGCGCCGATAACGAGCGAAGCGAGTTCTTCCGTTTCGGGACGGGGGATAAGCACTCTTTCGTCCACTTTAATTTTATAACCGTAAAAATCGGTGTCGCCGATGATATACCAAAGCGGTCTACCCGTCAATCTTTCGTCCGCAATGCGTACGATTTCTTTCGCTTGCGCCACTTTCATAATATATTCGTCGGTGGAAACGGCACTCTTGGGCATATTCAACGTAAGGGCGAAAATCCATTCCGCTTCGTCTTCTTCGATATTCGCCGCCGCAAAGCGTTTTTTGGTGTTTTTCAAAAGGAAGCTCATCTTGCCCGCCGTAGCGAATACTTTTTCGGGAATAGACGGGTCGGCTTCCATTTGAAGCACGGTGTTAAACGCCGTAATGGCGCATTCAATCATCTTATCTTCGGGTTCTCTCGTCGTCAAGCGTTGCAACAAAAGCCCCGGCGCTTTGAAGATGATGAAAAATTTACTTTTCGTCTTAGCAAGTAGGCGTAAAATTTCATACGAAACGCCTGCAACAATGGGAAGCATCAACAATTTGAACGCAAAACGGATTAAGCCGTTGATTTTGTTGTTTTCCGTGTACAACCATCTTGCTACGGCAATGTTTGCTACCGAGAAAACCAAGATGGAAACGACCATGACGATGAAAAGAAAGGTCGTGCCGCATCTATCGTGCACGCGGGAACATTTTTTAACGTTTTCAATCGTTAATTCTTCCCCCTTTTCAAAGCAAGAAATCGTCTTATGCTCCGCACCGTGGTACATAAACACTCGTTTAAGCGAAGGAATTAAAGAAATGAGCAAGATATACAAGACGAATATTGCCAAGCGAATACCGCCTTCCACAAGGTTAAACCAAACCCCTTTCAAGCCCGTGCTCGTCTTATCGAACGTGTGCGTAGGCAAAAAGCCCGTCAACCATTGCGGCACCAAGATAAAGATGACGAGAGCAAGCCCCACGCCAAGCAAAATGGAAAGCCAGTTGACGATTTCACCCAAATGGATTTTATGCTTTTCACGCAGCCATTGTTCCGCTTTCGTAGGCTGTCCGTCGTCCCCTACGGCAACGTCGGCGCTACGCATCAAAATACGGTTGCCGTCGATGATAGAGCTGACGAAATTTACCACGCCACGGATAAACGGAAGACGGGAAGCTTTGCTTTTCGTTTCGGGGGGCGCTAAACGCTCCGATTCTACTTGAATCTTCCCATCGGGGTCGCGTACGGCGGTTGCCATTGCGCCCTTTCCGCGCATCATAACCCCTTCAAGCACCGCTTGGCCGCCTATCGACACGCAATTTTTGTTTTTCTTCTTTTCTTTCATATTATTACCTTTCAAACGCACGAAGCGTTTGTAAAACGAATACAAAGTAAAAGGCTTTAAGACACCGCTGGCGTCTTAAAGCCCTTGCTTTTTTACATACCGTATCTCTTCTTGAACTTATCGATACGTCCACCGGTATCAACCAACTTCTGCTTACCCGTGAAGAAAGGGTGACAGTTGCTGCAGATATCCACTTTCAACACTTCGCAATCTTTCGTCGTGCCGGTTTTAAACGTAGCGCCGCAAGCGCAGGTAACCGTAACTTCGTGATAATTAGGATGAATGTCCGCTTTCATATTTTCACCTCGCTGTTCGTTATTTTCATTTTCAATGCTTTCCAATTATACCGCTTTTTTTTTACTTCGTCAACTGTTTTTTGCCCAAATTATAAAAAATACTTGCAAATTTATTGAAAATGCGTTATACTTATCTTGTTCTTGCGAAAAGCGGTTTTGTCCGCGTTCAATTTCCATACAAGAACAAGACGAGGAATTAAGCGTATATGAAAGCATGGCAACTTGCATATCCACACAACTTGCAACACGTCACTTCGCCCGATTTGAAAATGGAACCGGGCAAGGTGAAGGTGAAAATCACCAAAGCGCTCGTATCCGAATCGGACGTGGCTGTTTACACGGGTAAAATCAAGGTAAAGCCCCCTTTTATCCCTGGTAAATTCGCTATCGGTCAAGTGACGGAAGCTGGCGAAGATTCGTTTATCAAGCGTGGCGAAAGAGTTTATCTTGCGGGCGTGACGGAAGACGAACTTTCCCCCGACGGCTTGCGTGTGGCAGGTGAAACGGCGGACGGGTTTTATCGTGATTTCGTCTTGGCGGACGAAAACGACGTGTACCCCCTTCCCGCTTCCGTATCGGACGAAGCGGCGTTTTTAATCGACGCCATTGCCCTTGCGGAAAGAGTGGTGGACGATTTGCATATCGACGTTGGGCAACATATTTTGGTGCTTGGCGGCGGTTTGTATGCAAACGTGCTTTGCCAAATTTTGATTTATCATAGAGCCGTGCCCATCTTGGCGGACAACAATGCAGAACGTTTGGCGCGCGCGAAAAAGAGCGGCATTTATTACACTTTCCCCAACGACGATACTTTGAAAGAAAACGTAATCAACGTGACGGGCGGCAAGCTTGCCGACGGGGCTGTATATCTCGCTTACGTAAACCGCAGCGAACCTTCCGTACTCTTCCCCCTTGTAAAGCGTGACGCGTACGTAGCTTTTTGCGCACCCACGTATAAGAGCTTGCACGTCAATCTCGAATACGCTTTGAAAAACAACGTCACTTTGAAAGGGATTACGGAAAGCAGAGAATTCGTTTCCACCGCCATCAACCTTCTTGCGAACAAAGCGGTGAATTATTCCGCTTTCCCCTATCATAGTTTCAAAGAATCCGACCTTCCCGAACTTATGGAAAAATACGCCCAACTTCTTGAGAGCGGCACCAACCTTCCCGAAGAAATGGACGTTGTGAAATTTATATTCTAAAAGGTACGCTATGCAAAAAATTATCATCGCATCCGATATCCACGGTTCGGCATACTGGTGCGAACAACTTTTACAAGCTTTTGAAAATGAAAACGCCGACAAGCTGTTGCTTCTCGGCGATTTGCTTTACCACGGCCCGAGAAATGATTTTCCCGATGAATACGAGCCGAGAAGAGTGTTTGATATGCTCAATAAAATAGCGAATAAAATCACCGCCGTACGTGGCAACTGCGACAGCGAAGTGGACCAAATGGTGCTCGACTTCCCGATGATGGCGGATTTTGCGTTGATCACCGACGAAGACAAGACGTTGTTCGCTACGCACGGGCATTTGTTCAACGAAAGCAATCCCCCCTTACTTAAAAAGGGCGATGCGCTTTTGAACGGGCATTTCCATACGCCCAAGTGCGTGCAACTGGAAAACGGTGCGCTGTATATCAACTGCGGCTCGGTATCCTTGCCAAAAGACGGAACTCCCCACTCGTATATCGTGTACGAAAACGGGGAATTTACTTGGAAGGATTTGGAAACGGGCGGCATTTTCGATTGTGTCAAACTGTAATTTCTTAAAAAATTACCTTTTCTTTTTTCAAACGCTTGACAGCAAAAAAGAAAAGTGATAAGATATAGACAATTTCATAGACAAACCGATGAGTAAGAGTAGTACCTACGTGTCAAACGGCAAAGAGAGTTGCGAAAGGTGAAATGCAATGCGTTTAGCGAAGCGAATGGACTTACGAGGGCGAACGAACGCGAAGAAAATTCGTCAGTAGCAATCGACGGGACGTGCCCGTAACAGCGCGACGCGTATAACAAGTACGTGAAAAGTGGGCTAACAGCCAAATTTGGGTGGCACCGCGGTAGCAATATCGTCCCGAAGCACGGATATATTCCGTCCTTCGGGCTTTTTTATTTTCACTATCCACATCGTTATCAAAAGGAGAAAGCATTATGCAACAAGAAATTCCTTATAAAATTTACTTGGAAGAAGACGAGCTTCCCAACGCATGGATGAACCTTCGTGCGTACATGGACAAGAAACCTGCGCCTTTGCTTGACCCTGCGACTATGCAGCCGATTACGCAAGAAGCGCTTTCCAAGGTATTTTGCGACGAGCTTGCTCGCCAAGAGCTTGACGATACGACGAAGCTTATCGAAATCCCCAAAGAAATTCGTGACTTTTATAAAATGTACCGTCCCGCCCCCCTTGTCCGAGCGTACTGCTTGGAAAAGAAGTTGGGCACGCCCGCACATATCTATTATAAATTTGAAGGCAACAACACGAGCGGCAGCCATAAACTCAATTCCGCAATCGCCCAAGCGTATTATGCAAAAGAACAAGGCTTGAAAGGCGTGACGACGGAAACGGGCGCAGGGCAATGGGGCACGGCGCTTTCCATGGCTTGTTCCTATTTCGGCTTGGATTGCCAAGTGTTTATGGTAAAATGTTCGTACGAACAAAAACCGTTTAGAAGAGAAGTTATGCGCACCTACGGCGCGCACGTCACCCCTTCCCCTTCCACGACGACGGCGGTGGGCAGAAAGATTTTGGAAGAATTCCCCAACACCAACGGCAGCTTGGGTTGCGCCATTTCCGAAGCGGTGGAAGCATCGTCTAAAAACGAAGGCTATCGCTACGTTTTAGGCAGCGTACTCAACCAAGTGCTTTTGCATCAATCGATTATCGGTTTGGAAGCGAAAACGGCGCTTGATAAATACGGCGTGAAAGCGGATATCGTCATCGGTTGCGCGGGCGGCGGCTCGAACCTTGGCGGCTTGATTACCCCCTTTATGGCGGAACAGCTTGAGGGCAAGGCAAAATATCAATTTATCGCCGTTGAACCTGCCACTTGCCCCACTCTTACCCGTGGGAAATACGCATACGATTATTGCGATACGGGCAAAATTTGTCCCCTTTCCAAGATGTACACGCTGGGCAGCGGCTTTATCCCCGCAGCTAGCCACGCAGGCGGGCTTCGTTATCACGGCATGACGAGCGTGCTTTCCGAATTGTACGACCAAGGCTTGATGGAAGCAAGAGCGGTAAAGCAAACGGACGTATTTGCGGCGGCGGAATACTTTGCCCGCATCGAAGGCATTTTACCCGCACCCGAAAGCGCACACGCCATCAAAGTTGCTATGGACGAAGCAATCAAATGCAAGGAAACGGGCGAAGAAAAAGTTATCGTATTCGGCTTGACGGGCACGGGATATTTCGACATGATGAGTTATGAAAAATTCCACGACAACAAAATGAGCGATTACATCCCCACCGACGAAGAAATTAACACGGCGCTTGCGAAATTGCCAAACGTGTAAAACGTGCATGCGACCTTATCTATTTGGCGTTGTCGTTTTTTATAACATACTTTCGTATAAATGAATACGTGGGCGAGCATTGCTCGCCCCACGTATTCATAATTTAGCTTACGCCGTTCGCAACGTTTATCCTCTCTATGCTCTTCCATGCTTTTAAATCGGTTAAACGACGCCTACGTGAGAAACGCCAAACCAAGCAAAGAATCCAACATCCGCGTTTACTCGCAGTCGTTGGATTCTTGTTGTATATATTCAATCACTTTATAAGTACTCAACTTGGATTTTTCCAACATAAACGCGTATACTTTGTCTCGCAAATTTTGCTGCGCGTCCTTACTGGGAATTTCCGTTTCGGGATAAATAGGGTCGCTGACGTATATCGTTTGATTTGCCTTTCTAAAACGGGAAAACAATCCCTTGGGAGACGTGTATACGGTAACGAAAGCAATCACGGGCGCATTATATTTTATCGGGTAACGAAAAGCGGCTTTCGTATAGGGGCGTATCCCCGTATAAAACGGCCAAACGTGCGCTTCGGGATAAATAATGACGTGAAATTTATCGTGGTAATAATCCATCGCTTTCATAAATTCAAACATACCACGCTGGGTGGTAGGAAGCGGAAACGCACCGAGCATTTGTGTCAAATTCTTTATCCCCTTTACCGAAACGGCATCGGGATTAGCCACCACTTTCGCACGTCTTGGCAACACGAGTAACCCCGACGTAAACACGTCTAACAAGTGCGTGTGATTTCCGTAAAAAAAGCATTTTTGTTTTCTAACTTTTTTCAACGCCTTTCGGTTTACGTATCTTACCCGACAAAATACTCTTTCGTAAAACCAAACAATCGGCACGACGAAAAGGTAAAATATGAGAAAAGCAAACGCACGCCATAACGGGTTCTTATGAATATACCGAAAATCCTCGTCTACCCGAGTGCAAGAGATATCCGTACCCGCAAAATCGTCGTTTATAGGGTCTTTATAATACACTACTTTTTCAGGTATCGTTCTTTTTTTCACTCGCCACCTCGAATATCATTTCTTCCATTTGTTTCATACACTCTTCTTGATTAAAAATACCACCCTTTTCCAAATATCTTTTCTCTGTAACCGCGCGCTCTTCACGGTTTTCTATCCAATAATCCAATACGCGCGCTAAATCGCGTGGATTACGGTTTTTAAACGTACAACGCGCATCCACGGCAAAGTGTCGCGTGGCAGATAATTTTGAATCGGACACGATAACCAACTTACCGCAAGCAATCGCTTCCAAACAAGCAATGCCCTCCAACTCCACTTCGGCAGGGTGTACGTAAATATCCGCATAATTAAGCACGTCTATCATCTTTTCCCGATTATAAAATTGCATCGTCGGCACAATCGGCAATTTTCTCGCCAGCTTTTTATACGACTTTTCCTTTTGTCCTTGCCCTGCAAGAATTATTTGAATTCTATCTTTATATTTCGAACGCGATACCGCTTTTATCAACGTATCTTGCGACTTTTCTCGCGACAATCTACCCACCGTAAGAACAACTATTTTATCTTTGTATTCTTCAGGTTTGCACACGTCCGCCTTTCGCATGTAAGAATGCACGCCGTTGGAAATAACGTAGCTTCTCGTTACCGCTTTCGCCTCTTTTTCAAACGTTTCTCGAATAAACTGCGTAGGATAATGTACCCCGTCTACGTGCTTATAAAACCGGCGGTAAATATTTTTATATACAAGTTTGTTGACAAAGTGAAATTTATTCAGCTTTATATGGCTTGTAAAATTTTCAGCTTGCATATGAAAACCGGCAGTAACGCTAATCCCCTTTTCTTTTGCCACCTTTAACGCCATCCTACCAAGCGCAAACGGCAACATAACGTGCACGTGTTCCACCTCGTCCAATGCTTCCTCCACTACCCCTCGTTGCGGCTTGGAAAGCGCCACGCCAACCTTTTTTAAATAATTGTTCATTACTTTGCCAAGGTTTCTGTTTGGCACGACGTAAAACCCCTTCTCCCCTTTTTTGCTCTGATCCGAACAAAGTACGCGCACTTCGTGTCCTTTCCCTTTTAAATATCTTATTAAATTGTACGCCGCTATCGTCGTTCCGTTGTTCTCTTCCCCAAGAACATCGCTCACTATCGTAATTCTCATCCTATTTTTTCCTCTTGTTTTTTTGTCATATTTTTTTATGACATTTTCCTTTATTATACCAGTATTACCATCTAATGTCAATCATTTTGTCATATATTTTTATGACATTTTCAGCCCCCACTTTTTCGTTATCCCACAGTTTTGATTTCTTAGATATGCGGCTATCCGCAAATGCGGTTGCCCCCATACGTGCGTTTTCAACATTTTTCGTCTATCGAATTTTGTCGTATGGCAAAGCGGGCATGGAAAATGCACTTTTCCTATCGCCAAGGCAAAAAGCAGTTGACTTTTTTCAATCGCAATGGTATAATATGCTTAACAAAATGTGGAAATCCACAAGCGATTTGTAAGCAAATCCACCCTATCATAAAAGGTTTATCATGAAGGAATTACGTTTTCAACTTCCTAAAAAATTGCAAAAAGAATTATCCTCTTGCGACGTTGGGCAAGAGGCGATTGCCTTTTATGAAAAAACGCAAAAATCGGTGAAGCGTATGTTCGGTTATCCCGCGCACCACGTTTCCCTTTCCCCCCGCACGCAATATTTGCTTTTGATGCACTACGCCGCGCCCTTTTCCAACAACTGCGGTGACGTGGACGAAAGAGGCAACTACGCCATGGACACCAAGGCAGTCGAAAAGGCGATTTTGCGCTTGTATGCGGAAAAATTCGGCATGGGCGACGAGTTTTGGGGGTACGTGACGAGTGGCGGCTCGGAAAGCAATTCTTGCGGGATTTCGCTTGCTTTTAATAAGCACCCCAACGGCATTTTGTATTATTCCACGGCGGCGCACTACTCAGTGGAAAAATACGCGCGCTTGTATCCGAGAAAGGAAATCCCCACCACGGCAAACGACGAAATGGACGTGGACGCATTGTTTGCGGAAATCGCCAAAAACTGGGCAAGCAATAGAAGCCCTGCCAACCTTGTTTTAACGCACGGCACCACCAAGTTTGGCGCTTGCGACGACGTGGACAAGATCGTGGCATTTTTGAAAGAAAGGGAAATCCCCTATTATATCCACGTAGATGCGGCTTTGTACGGCGGCATACCCAACAACCAAACGGGCGCGCCCTTGCTTACAAACGCAAAGGAACGTGGCATTGATTCCGTTTGTCTTTCCTTACATAAATACGTGGGCTTCCCCGACGTACATTCCGTTTTCGTTTCCACGAAAAAGCCGTCCAGCCCGTCCATAGCCTATATCGGGCAACACGACACAACCGTTTCAGGCTCTCGTTCTATCCCAGCTTTTGCGCTGTATAATCACATCAAAGAACAGCTTTACAATACGCCGAAAAACGAGTACGTGAAAAACGTGCAATACTTTGAAAAACTGTTGCAAACGGAAAGTATCCCCTACTACCGTGCGCCGAAAAGCAATATTTTCGTGTTCAATTCCCCCAAAGAAGAAACGACAAAACGCTTCCAACTTTCCACCTTTACGGAAGTTGTCAACGGCGTGGAACAAGCCAAAGCGCACGCCATCATCTTCCCCCACCACGGCAAAAAACAAATGGAAGAGTTGGCGCAGGCCTTGAAACAAGAATTGTAAAAACAAAACGACGTCAAAAAGACGTCGTTTTATTTATTCAACACCCCCGATGAGTATATGTACTTGTCGGTTTTTTTCTTTTTATACAATACTTTCCAAACTCAATCGAAACGTATCCCCACCGATTAAACGTATTACAAGCGACGTTTCCGTTTCTTTGTGATACATAGCTACAAATTCCTCTCTTAAAAGCTCGGCAATTTTAGCAAAAACGCTTTTAACGTCGTTGCTTTGTCTTTGTTTTTCAGTTGTTTCTAACATAAATTTTCTCCTTTATTTTTTTATGTTGCGCAACATCTACAAATAATATTATATACCACGACCTTGGTATAATGCAAGTTTTTTGTACCAACATCGTAGATAATATTTTGTAGAAAGGAGGCTACTTTATGGATATTTTGTCGAAACTGCCTGAAAGGCTTGCCGAATTGATGGCGGAAAGAGAATTAAAGCCCGTTTCCCTTGCCAACGAGCTTGGAATTTCAAGAAACACGATTACAAGATATTTGCAAGGCGTGCGCTTGCCGTCCTTTGAAAATTTCGTCAAACTTTTGGACGTATTCCATTGTTCGGCAGACTTTCTTATTGGGCTTACCGACAACCCGTCTTATGGCGTAGCGTACAAGCCCGTCGTTTGCTTTGCAACTCGCTTCCAAACGTTGTTGACGGAAAGAAAAATATCGCAATACGCTTTACACCAACAAACGAATTTCTCGTACGATAATTTTAACAGTTGGTTGAAAGGTAAAACGAGCCCTTACGTGGATAACTTGGTAAAGTTGGCAAACGCTTTTGCGTGTAGCGTTGACGAATTGCTTGGCAGAATTTAGAGTATAAACACAACGAAAAAACCACCCCGATTTGGGGTGGTTTTATTTTTATTTTACGCCTTTATTGTTTGTTGGAATTGATAACGGGCGCGGAAATTTGGGCGTCTTGAGAAACTTGCGACGATTTATCAACGCTGTTTTCAGGGAAAGGATTGTTTTTATCGTCGAACAATTGCTCACGTTCTTCGGGGAACATTTCATCTTTCGCAAATCTAAAACCGTCGTCTAATCTATCTTGAAGGAAAGGTTCTACCTGCGTTCTAAGCGAATCGATAATCTTGTCGGGATTTTGTACGGCATAGCCGTTTGCAAATTCTTGCAAGCTTTCATCCATGTTGCAAGGCGAAAATTCTTTCAAGAATGCGTCGGTAAATTTTTGCGCAGCGATAACTCTTTCTTTCCCGCCGTCATAACCGATCTCACTCGTTTTGATAAGTGCGATAGAGAATACTTTGAGCGCGTATTCCGCCATTGCGGCTTCTTTGTTGCCCGCGTTCATTTGTTCTTCGTAATTTTTGTTTAATGCGTCAAATTCTTCTTTAATCCCTTCGATAGCGCTTTGCATACCGAAAATTACCATATTTACATCACCGATAAGGGGCTTAGGCAACTTCGATGCGGTTTTTTCCACAAAGCGCTTCAATTCGCTTTCACTCGCCTTTTTCTTTAATTGTCCCGAAAGTGTGTTTTCGTCTTGCTCGATTTCTTGCACGCCATCGTCGTCTTCAACCGAGATATCGGAGTTCGCTTCATTGAGACGGTCTTCATACTCCTTTTTAATCACGTTGTATCTGCTTTCCACCGTTTTGCCATATGCGGTTCTGCTCGTCTTATCGAGAATCACTCTGTCAATTTCGTAGCCTTCAGAATCCAAAAGACTAAGTTGTGATTCAAGTTGTAAAAAATACGTTTCTTCAATTTCGTTTCTCGTACTGTTAAAGAGCTTCCAAAACCAGCCAAGAATGCCGCCACGGCTTTCACGAAGCATCCGCATCGCTTCATACGCAACGATAACGTTGGTCAAGTTGCCTTCCATAGCCGCTTTGTCGCTTTTGTGCTCGCACATCGTTTCCGTTGCTTTGGTCGTGATTTTTTCCAACTCGGCAATATCCAAATCCTTGGCTTTCAATCTTTTCATCCAAATCGTAGGTAAGGTTTTATTAAATTCTTCTTTATGTCTAGCGAACACGCTGTTAAGCGCGGAAAAGGATGCGCCGTCGTGCTTATCACGTTTAACGAATTCTTTGTCTTGCATATCTTCAACGTATTTCGCATCAACAAGGCCTTCAAAGTCCGCCAAGAACTCATCCGGTCCAAACGAAGTCAAGTATTTCCCTTCTTCGTTCACTCTCGTATTTCTCGAGAAATAATACGTCAAAGCACGGGATAACAAGCTTACGTATTTTTCCGCAGAACTGCCACCGAGAATAAGCTCGTCAACAAAACGGAATTTATTATCAACCATTTGCAATTCGTCAAGCTTGAAATCGCCCATATTATATTTATCGTTAAAAAGTTTTAACTCGTTTGCGTAATTAGCCATTTTTATTACTCCTTGTTAGGTTTCTTATTTGTTATTGTTCATCGTAAGGGGATTGATTTTGGTTTCTTGAGAAACTTGCGAAGATTTCTTGGCGCCGTTTTCAGGGAAAGGATTGTCTTCGCTGAAAACCTTTTCCTTGTCGCCTTCGTAATAACTTTCCTCCTCATTGTAAAGATTATCTTCGTCGTCGTCAATAATATCTTCTTGCTTTTCTTCCTTTATTTCCACTACGATATCTTTCTTAGGAACGTAGTCCATGGCAAATTTATCAATTTGCGTGCCGTAGGATTTGCCGTTCGACGCCAATTCTTTATAAAGCCCAACGTTGTTTTTAAGATACTCGTTTGCAAGATCTCTCAATTCGGGATAAAGAGCCACGGCAGTAAGGTTATCCATCAACACTTTCGCGATAATTTCATACCCTATGGATTTTTCCAAAGAGGTACCGTTAAGATATATATTGCCTTGTTTCACCGCAATTTTGAAAACGCCTCTTACGAGTTTTGCCGTTTCTTTCTTGTAGTCATTCCCCTCTGCAAGCGCCGCGTCAAACGCTTCGTTCAATTCGTTGATGTCCTTAAACGCATTTTTCAACAACACACGCTCGTACACCGTCTTGTCATAGGAAGAATTTCGACTTTCCACGGGAAGTTGCTTATCCAACTCGTTGGCAACCACGCTGCCAAGCCCTTCTTCGTAATATCTTACACTAATCGTGTCCGCAACGTATTTCTTTTCAAGGCGTTTCTTTGCGGTTTTTTCAGCTGTCTTTGCTTTCGCCTTTTCAGCCGATTCCACTTCTTTACCGAAAACGGTTTTGCCCGTCACTTCCGCCGTCATGCCGTCAACGTCGTAATTTTTTTCTTTCAACGTATTGATTTGCGATTCAAGCAATTCCAAATAATCTTTTTCTTGGTCGTTTTGCGTGCCGTTAAAGAGTTTCCAAAACCAACCAAGGAAGCCTTTACGGCTTTCACGAAGTTGTTTCATCGCTTCATACGCCGAAACTACTTTCTTCAACGATTCCGTGTAGTTTTCCTTAACCGCGTTTTCATTCGTCATCGCGTAGAAAAGGTTGCTCGTCTTTTCACGCATTTCAAAAACTTTCACGCTGCCGTCTTTCAAATTTTGTTTCCACAAGTTGGGCAAGGTCGTCTTATATTTGCTCTTGCAGTTTGCAATCACGTTGGTAATGGTTTTCTTGTGTTCGTCCGTGATTACTTCATTAACTAGAAGCGGCTCTTTATTTTTTTCAACGCCATCGTCGTTATATTTCGCTTGCATAAGCTTTTTGAAGCTGTCGTAAAATTCTTGTGCGTTGAACGAAGACATACAAGCAACGTCTTCTCTCAAAGCCGTATTGCTTTCAAAATAACGAGAAAGCGTTCTCGAAAACAATTTCACGAATTGACCCGCAGGAGAGTTGTCTACGGAAGCACCCGTCAAAAACATATCCGCATAACGAAGTTGTTGCGTGGTTTCCGCCAACGTTTTAAGGTCGTAACGAGGCATTTGCCATTGTTGTTGGAAATTTCTTAATTCTTCTTGATAAGTAGGCATAAATTTATCTCCTTTTTTTGCCCTTATTTTTTATTTTGTAATTGTATTGTAAACTCGGCAGTACACCGAAAGTACACCAGTTTTTTAATTTTTCAAATTTCTTCGGAAAAAAATTTCAATTTTATTTTTTGTCTCACGTGTATATCGTTCGTTTTGTTTTGCGTAAAAAAATAATGCTACAATTATATTGTAGCATACAAACAACACCAAAAACTACAACAAAATTTATTTTTTTATAAAATATAAGCCCCAACACTCACTTTTTGAGTGTTGGGGGTTGGTGTACCACTAGATAAGTAAATCGAACAAGGTTTACTTATCTTTTTTTATTGCAAAAACGACCACGAAAGAGAAATTTGGGCATAAAAAAGGCAAGTAGAACAAATTCCACTCGCCTAAATAGGGTAGATATTAAGTTAAAAAGTCAATAGGCAAACGCCTTAAAAAATTGAATTTAAGTAAAAACCCCGCAAACGTGCATACGTTGGCGGGGTTTTTATTATTTTTCAACGAAGATAAAGCCAAAGGCGTTGGGACCCCAATGCGCGGCAACTGCGGGGTCGATATTATCAAACTCCGTCATAACCGCTTGACAAGCGGGCGGGGCTTTGGATATAAGCTCTTGCAAGTTTTCCGTGGAATAGGTGTAGGAAGGCACGATAGGATAATTCGTATCGCAAGTTTTTAACGAGTCGAGAAGAAAGCGCATGGCAAGTTTTAAGCCAACCGCTTTGCCCGCAACTTTAACACCATAACGCAATTCGATAATCGGCTTTATGCGCAAAAGCGAGCCTACAATCCAACCCGCACTACTCAATCTACCTCCTTTATGCAAGTATTTAAGCGTTTCTGGTACGGCAAGCACCTTGATACGGGGAATTAGTTCCTTTATCTTATTCTCTATAAAATCGAGCGATTCGGTCAAATATTTATTGGCTTCTTTTACCAATATTTTCATACCGCCCACCGCCGTTTGCGAGTCTATTACGCTCACCCTTTCGTTGCTTTCAAACAACATACGAAGTGCGTTATACGTACCCGATATACCCGACGAAATGGTTAAAATAATAACGTCGTAACCCTTGTTTACGTATTCGTTAACCCTTTCTTCCGCTTCGCTAAGCGAAGGCAAGGACGTCGTGGGAAAAAGTTGGTCGTCAATAAGCGCTTTATAAAACACGTCCATCGGCAAATTTTCGCCGTCTAAATATTCCGTTTCGCCCAAAAGTATTTTGAGCGGCAACACTTCTACGCCGTATTCTTCCCTTTCTTCCTTTTTTATGCTACTGCCCGAATCTACAAAAATCTTTATCATTTTTTCTCCTATAACCCATTTATTATTTTTCGTATCGCGCACAAATATTCTCTAAATTTTCGCTAACGCGTGATAACGAATCGTATAAAATATCTCGTTGTTCTTTCGTAAGTCCTTTGCTCGACTCCGCCAACACTTTGTCGATTTTGTTTGCGATACTCTCGCCCACAACTTTCCCCTTTTCCGTCAAGAAAAGCGCGCTTTGATAACGCTTAGACGTATTCGTTTGGCAATAAACGTATCCTTCGCTTTCTAAATACTTTACCGCACGCGAAATATTCGCCTTGTCTTCCCCACACAAATCGCAAAGCCCCTTCGCCGTCAACGTTTCCGCTTTGTATAAATAATACAAGCACGACACGTGCGAACTTTTCAAATTGAACTCCGCCATCTCTTCCTTTTTGATTTTATAAATGCTTCTACTTACCTTTGCAATCAATACGGTAAACCGCTCAAAACGGGAAAACATACGCCCACCTCATCAGTTGTAATTACAACAAGTATAGCATATCGTTTGCGTAATGTCAAGCGAATAAGGGAAATTAGATGCGATTGAAAGCGATTACATACATTTGGATTGATTACATACACGCTAAAGCGTGATTACATACCAAGCTTTACGGCTTGAATAAAAAAAATCGACAAGCAAAAACCTGTCGATTTTTTTGGTGTACCAATAGATAAGTAAATCGAACAAGGTTTACTTATCTTTTTTATTGCAAAAAATTAAGGGCAGGACTTATAGCCCCGCCCTATAAATTATACTTTGTAGGTTTCTTCAACGCTCCCGATATTTTTTAACTATACTAATAGAAAAAAATATTCAGTTATTAATTCTGGTGTTTGTATCATTTTATTTTTAATCCACCACCGCAACGTTTCAATAAATGTTGAAGTAATATGATTTATCCAAAAATCTTCAGGTATATCTTTTGGCTTTTTGTTATTAAAGTCCAAGATATTATTAACGATTAACAAACGAACTTCTGCTTTAAAAAAATCTAAAAAAAGTTCATTATTTTGTGAAGAAAGCAGTTTGCAAATATTATTATCATTTTGTTTTATGTGCTTAAATAAATGTAAAAAAACTGCGTCTTGGCTATCACAATTAAAAATATTGTTAGTTTTAGTATTATTTTGTTTTTTCGAATTAAAGATATGATTAAAAAGTTCTAAGCACAATTCCTTTAGTAAAAAATCTTTTGTTTCAAAATGAGAATAAAAAGTTGCCCTACCTATATCTGCAATTTCTATAATTTCGCCTACTGTAATTTTATTATAATGCTTTTTAGATAACAAACATATAAAAGCATTAAAAATGGCTTCCCTTGATTTTCTTTGTCTTCTATCCATAAATACACCTATACAAATTTGCGTTTTTGTTCAGTATTGAACTATTGCAAAAGGTTGCTTTGCTATATTTTGCAAAAAGCATGCTACAATTTTATCGAACAAGTTGTTCGGTAATGAATTTATTATACGATAATTTTAAGTGATTGTCAATGGAGGACAAAATGAAATCTAAAAGAAAAATTTTTGTGGCGTTTATACTAAACTTATTATTTTCTGTATTAGAAGTGATTGGTGGTATAATTACAGGTAGCGTTGCAGTAACTTCAGATGCAATACACGATTTTGGTGATGCAACAAGCATAGGCATAGCGTATTTTCTTGAAAGAGCAAGCGATAAAAAACCAAACGAAAAATATACTTTTGGATATGCTAGGTTTTCGGTTTTAGGTGGGCTTATTACTACCTTAATTTTGCTTGTTAGTTCGGTAATAGTAATTTATAACGCCGTGTTGCGAATTATAACGCCAACTACAATAGATTATAACGGAATGTTGATTTTTGCATTGGTGGGATTAGTTGTTAACTTGTTTGCAACCTACTTTACGCACGGTGGAAAGAGCATAAACCAAAAAGCCGTAAACCTGCACATGTTAGAAGATGTTTTTGGTTGGTTAGTCGTTTTGGTAGGCTCTATTGTTATTAAATATACAGGTTTATATATTATTGACCCAATTTTGTCTATCCTTGTAGCCATTTTTATAATAATTAATTCGTTAAAAAATCTAATTGAAATTTTTGAAATTTTTTTGATTAAAACACCTAAAAATATTGAAATTAACCAACTAATTGAGCACATAAAAAAAGTTAATGGCGTTATTGATGCGCACCATATTCATATATGGACAATAGATGGAGAAATTAATTGTGCAACATTACATTTAGTTGTCAAAGAAAAAAGACGTGAAATTATGATAAAAGTAAAAGAAGAACTGGAAGAATATGAAATTTTACATACAACTGTTGAGATGGAAACACCTGAAGAAAGTTGTGATGAAATCAGTTGTGGTATAAAAATGAAAAACAAATCTTGCCATCACAATCATCACCATAATTAAAAAATTTTACATTTGGCACTATGGCGTGTGCTTGTCTTGATACAAGTCGGCTTGGACAAGAACAAAATTTTTGCAAAGAAAAAACCTAAAACGATTTGTTCGTTTTAGGTTTTTGTTGGTGTACCCGATTGGAGTTGAACCAACGACACCAAGCGTCGGAGGCTTGTGCTCTATCCAGCTGAGCTACGGATACGCGTGTTATTTTGAAAATTATTTTCAAAAAGCAATTATATTTTACTATTTTTCGCTTTCAATTTGCAAGCGTTTATGCTATAATATTGCCAAATTGACGTAAAAAAAATTTCTCGTCAAATCGAAAAGGAGCAAGTTATGTCGAAAACGGTTGTTATCGGTATGAGTGGGGGCGTGGATTCGTCCGTCGCCGCTCTTCTTCTTAAACAACAAGGCTACAACGTCATCGGGCTGTTTATGCTTAACTGGGAAGAAAACGACGAAAACGGGTGCTGTACGGCAGAAGACGATTTTGCCGACGTTAGACGCGTGTCGTCCCTTCTCGACATTCCCTATTACACCGTCAATTTCGCCAAGGAATACATGGATAGAGTTTTCTCCTATTTCCTTGCCGAATACAAGGCGGGCAGAACGCCCAACCCCGACGTGCTTTGCAATCGAGAAATTAAGTTTGGACCGTTCTTACAAGAAGCAAAGCGTTTGGGCGCGGATTATATCGCAACGGGACATTATTGCAAAATTTCCCACGAAAACGGCGTGCACCTTTTGCAAAAGGCGAAAGACCAAAACAAGGACCAAACGTACTTTTTGAATCAACTTTCGCAAAGTCAACTTACCGACGTATTGTTCCCCTTGCAAGATATGGACAAGAGCGAAGTGAGAAAGATTGCCCTTGAAAATAATCTTGCCACCGCAAAGAAAAAGGACAGCACGGGCATTTGCTTTATCGGGGAAAGAAATTTTAGAAAGTTCCTTTCTACCTATCTCCCTGCGCAAAAGGGCAAAATTTTGGACCTTTCGGGCAAGCAAGTGGGCGAACACGACGGGCTTATGTATTACACGCTTGGACAACGCAAGGGCTTATACCTTGGCGGCATGAAAGGCGAAGAAGAAGGCGGAAGATGGTTTGTCGTACGCAAGGATTTACAAAACAACGTTTTGTACGTTTCCCACGGCGACGAAACGCCCCTTTATTCCAAGTCATGTGAAGTAAGCGGTTTTAACTGGATTCCGCAAAAGCCGACGGCAAAGGAATTTACTTGCATGGCGAAATTCCGTTATCGTCAACCCGACCAAAAGGTGAACGTGCGTATCAACGACGACAACACCTTGCATATTGAATTTCACGAACCGCAACGCGCCGTCACCGAAGGGCAATACGCCGTATTGTACGACGGGATTAACTGCCTTGGCGGTGGCGTGATTGAAAGCGCTGAATACTAATTAAAGGATTAAAAAATTATGCACCCCCTTTTTGGAACGAAACATCTTATTCTTTTGGCTATCTCGTTGGCACTTATCGTCGTGCTTACCATTTATTCTCGCAAGCTTCGTTTTGCAACCGTTTGCAAGACGTTGCTTATCGTAGGCATTTGTTCGGAAATTATTAAAATTTTCTACTACGTAATCCAAAACGAAAGCACGCACCACGGCATTTTGCCCAAAACCGATTTGCCTTTCCACCTTTGTTCGATACAAATTATTTTTATCTTTATCATCAATATTACAAAGAGCGAAAAGTTGCGCAAATTTATCCTTTCGTTTATGCTCCCCAGCTGTTTGGTAGGCGGGATTGCGGCACTTCTTATCGCCACCGATTCGTCGAGAAACGGCATGTGGATTATTACGGCGCAATATTTCTTATACCATATCGCTATCAGCGTATTCGCCCTTTACTTGCTCGTTTCGAAGGAAATTAAGTTTAAGATAAGCGATTATTTCAACTGCTTGAAATTCTTGCTTGGTATAATGTTCTTCGCCTTTTATATCAACAGCATCGTGGACGACGGCAGCGGCAAAATCAACTTCATGTACATAGCTTCGCCCCCGCAAAACGGTTTGCCTTTCCTTACGGAAAAATACGGTTGGCTCGTGTACATTATACACTACGCTTGCTTAATCCTTATCAGCGTCACCCTTTGCTATATCAAGCCGATTATCACGTTTTTCAAAGAAAAGCGCGTGGCAAAGCACGTGGAAGAATCCACCCCTATCTTGGCTGAAATCGCCGTAGATACCACTAAAAACGAACAAGCAAACGAATAAAATTTAATCAACGAAAAAGGGCAAGGCGGTGTGCTTTGCCCTTTCTTTATGCCATGAAAAACGGCGGAGCGTTATGCTCCGCCGTTATTGCTTTATGGATTAGTCTTCTTTGCGTTTTTTGATAGCTACGCACGCCACAAGCGCTACGCCTACCACCGCCAAACCGCTAATACTGCCCGAACAGCCTTTCATTTCGTCGTCGTTAGAGACTTGGTCTTGGTTATTCGTGTTAGGGGTGCTCGATGCTACCGTTTCACCGCAAACGTCACACTTACCGTCCGAATCGTTATCCGCGCACGTGCTTACGCTTTCACCGCAATAATCGCAAGTGTGTTTGCCTTCGCCCGCTTCGTGCGTGCCAACTGCTTCACCGCAAACATCGCATACGTGGTTGGTGTCGGTATCTTCGCAATCGCTTACTTCGCCGCCGCAATATACGCATTCGTGCGTGCCCGTTGCCGCCACGTGAACGCCTACGTTGCCACCGCAAATATCACATTCGTGATCGGTGTCTTCGTCTTCACATTCCGTCATTGCCTTGCCGCAATGTCCGCAACTATGCGAGCCTTCTTCGGGCTCATGAACGCCTACCGTTGCGCTACAAATATCGCAAGCGTGGTTCTTGTTTTCGTCAACGCATTCGCTTGCTACTTCACCACAATAAGCACATTCGTGCGCTCCTTCAGCCGCTTCGTGTTTGCCCATAGCCGCTTCGCAAATATCGCAAGCGTGGTTGGTGTCTTCGTCTTCGCAATCGCTTGCCTTTTCACCACAGTATTCGCAAATATGCGAAATTGCCGTGCCTTTGTGTTCGCCTACGTTGCCACTACAAATATCGCAAACGTGGTTGGTGTCTTCGTCTTCACAATCGCTCAACGTTGCCCCGCACAAATCGCACTTATGGTTGTTGTCACCGTCGTTGCACGTCGTCAAGGTTGCACCGCAAAGATCGCACTTATGGTTATCATCGCCGTCGTTGCAAACGCTTAATTGCTTACCGCAAACGTCGCAATAGTGATTGTCGTCTGCATCGCCGCATACGCTCAAAATTTCGCCGCAAATATCGCAAGCGTGGTTGGTGTTTTCGTCTTCGCAATCGCTTACCTTGTCGCCGCAATAATCGCAAGTGTGCGTGCCGTCAGCAGCTTCGTGCTTGCCCATCGTTTCGCCGCAAATATCGCATTCGTGGTTGGTATCAGTATCGTCACAATCGCTTGCTTTTTCACCGCAATATTCGCAAGTGTGCGTGCCTTCCGCTGCTTCGTGTTTACCCATAGCTTCGCCGCAAATATCGCAAGCGTGGTCGGTATCAACATCGTCACAATCGCTTGCTTTTTCACCGCAATACTCGCAAGTGTGCGTGCCTTCGCCCGCTTCGTGCTTGCCCATAGCTTCGCCACAAATATCGCATTCGTGGTCGGTATCAGCATCATCACAGTCGCTTGCCTTTTCACCGCAATATTCGCAAATATGCGTGCCGTCAGCAGCTTCGTGCTTGCCCATAGCTTCGCCGCAAATATCGCATACGTGGTCGGTGTCGCTATCGCCACAGTCGCTTGCCTTTTCGCCGCAATATTCGCAAACATGCGTGCCGTCAGCAGCTTCGTGTTTGCCCATCGCTTCGCCGCAAATATCGCAAGCGTGGTTGGTATCGCTATCGTCACAGTCGCTTGCTTTTTCACCGCAGTACCCGCAAATATGCGTGCCGTCAGCTGCTTCGTGCGTGCCAACTGCTTCACCGCAAATATCGCATTCGTGGTCGGTGTCGCTATCGTCGCAGTCGCTTACCTTGTCACCGCAGTACCCGCAAATATGCGTGCCGTCAGCAGCTTCGTGCTTACCCATTTCCTTGCCGCAAATATCGCAAGCGTGGTTGGTATCGCTATCGTCGCAATCGCTCAACGTTGCACCGCACAAATCGCACTTATGGTTATCATCGCCGTCGTTGCACGTCGTCAAGGTTGCACCGCACGTGTCGCACTTATGATTGTTGTCGCCGTCCGTGCAAGAGCTGATCTTGTCGCCACAATCGTCGCAAAGGTGGTTTTTATCGTTATCACCCGCTTCGTGTTGACAGCCGAGCACTTCAATCGTCACCGTGTAGCTGGTGAGAACGCCGCTTGTTGCATACGCCGAGTTTCTACCGCTCAATACGTACGTAATCGTCGTCGTGCCAGCATTTTTAATGGTGATATTGCCGTTTTCGTCAATCGTTGCAACGTTCGTGTCGCTAGACGTAGGCGTGCCGTAGGTTGCGTGTTGTACGCCGTCAAGAGCCGCAAAACCAAGCAAATCTTTTGCCGTCAAGCTTGCATCCTTTTGCACTTTCACAACGCCGTTTTCCCCTTGCACGGGTTTGAGCGAGAAGTTGGAACCTGCGTAGTATCTACCGCTCGATACCGAGTAGTAGTACGTTTGAACACTCGTGCCCTTAATGTTGTAAAGAGCAATAAGCGTTTCTTGATCGTCGAACGTGCCTTGCGCGTCCACTTTCATTTGGATGATGGGGTTGCCCGCATCGCCGTAAACCACTTTCGTAGAAACGCCGTAGCTGACGGTGTGCCCGCAAAGCACCATGAACACGTTGGAATGCTTGCTGATAAGCGTATCCCAAAGCTGTTCGGAAGAAATCGCGCCGTCGTGTTGAAGGTTGATATAACCGTCGTTGTTATACGTCGTATCGCCGTTCAAATACGAGTGCGTGGAAATGATTACTTTATAATCGGGGTTAGCTTCGATAACCGCCGCCGCTTGTGCAACCGTCGTTGCTTGCACGCCGTATTCAAGGGCGATAATCAAATACTTATCGTTGCCATTTTCAAACTTGTGCCACGTATTACGCATTTTTGAACTTGTCGAATCGAGCGTGCCAAAGTTTGCTTCGCCCAGCCATTGCACGTAATTTTCATACGGAAAATAGCTGTCGAAATAAGTAGAAGTACGATCCATTACGGGCGGGGTGTCGAACAAGCCCCAGTACCCTTCGTAATCGTGGTTGCCTATCGTCAATACGTAGGGAAGATTTACGTTTTGCAACAATTGATGCGCATTTTTCGCCAACTGCCAAGACGCTTCATCCAAACCATAGTCAACCGTGTCGCCTACGTTTACTGCATATTTAATGTTGAGCGTGTTTTTATTATTCGCTATCCATTGATACATTTCCGTATAGAGCGAACCGCCGTTTTTGGTGAACATTTGGGGATCGCCAATGCCCACGAGTGTGAACGAGCCGTCGCTAAAATCGGTGGGATAGCTTACGTTTTCCGCCCATTGTTTCGCAATTTCTTCATTGACACTTGACGTATATTCGCTGTCAATATCGTCCACTTTTACACTGATAGAGTTAGCCGTGTTGGTGAAAGGCGCAGTACCCGTCAAGTGGTTGATAACCACCCCGCCTTCGCCACGAAGTTGCGTGTTGGTGGACGAATAGGAAAAGCTGCTTTCCGTCACGCCCGCATCGATAGCATCGTACCAAATGGAAATGCTTGCGCCCGATTCCATATCCGTACAAGCGAATTTTACCGACGTTTTTTGATTGTAGATATACCAATAATCATAACCGTTGAAACCCGATTTCCAAAGGTTGCCCTTATAGCTTACCGTGCCGTTATTACATTCGTACACCGCAGGCGCTGTCACCGTGTTGACAACGAGTGCAATCCAGTTGCCGCTTGCGCTTGCCACCGTCATGCCCGAGCCGCTGTTGCCGTCGAATGGCAAGCTCGATTCGGTTGCATACACCCAGTTTACACTGTCAAAATCTTCGTTCCACTTGAAGAAATATACGGTACAACCCCAAAGGTTGCCGCCTTCCGCAAAATCGGTGACGATTTCAAAGGACGAGTTTCCGCCCACTTCCACCGACGTTGCCGTGAAGAAAGGTTCGCTAGGCACTAAGCCGTTATCCCCTACGCTAATTTTTGAAAGGCTTTGCCACTTGCTTGCATCCGTGCCAAATTCTTCCACCGTCGATTCTTCTTCGCCTGCGCTTAAATCAAGAAGTTCTACGTTATCCACCCAAAGCGAACCGGTGACGCCGTATAAATAGAAAGCCACTCTAAAATCACCCGTTTGCTCGGGGGTGACTTCAAAGGTGAACGTCTTCCAACCGCTGATCGATTGCGCGCCTTCCGTCGTCACGCCTTCATAACCCGCTTTCTTCACAGCCGCTTTGCTGGGATTGAGCACGGCAGCCCAAGCACCTTCGCCGCCTGCGCCACCCGCTTCGCCGATATTTTCAATTTTAAGATCTGCCGAAAATTTATACGTCTTGCCCGCCGTAAGGGTTACGAGTTGCGCCACGTATTGACTCGTTGCCGTATCGTTGGTCATCTTCAACGCACCGTTTTCAATCGTGCGCGCGCCGTTGGACGTCCAACCTGCGTTCCAATATTTCGACCAATCGCCGCTTGCAAAATCGCCGTCTTTTAAGACGTTCTTTACGGTGGTTTCCGTGTCTTCCGTTGCTTCCGCGCCGTCCACTTCTACGTTGAAGAAACTTGCAGGTGCGCCCGTACCCGCAACGTAAGAAGCGTTGCCCGTCGTAAATTCTGCGCCCGCAACAATCTTTTCAATGCGGATTGCGCCGTCACCTTGCAATTTTGCGTTGGTGGAATTTTGCACGCCACCCGTTGCCGTCATGCCCACTTGCGTTTTCAAGCCGTTGTCGGGGGAATAGAAACCGAATTGATAGCTTACGCCGCTTGCCGTATCGGAAACGGAATAGGAAATTTGCGTTTCTTGGTTGAAATACGATTGATAATCCGCCGTACCAAAGCCGTTTGCCCAAATATCGCAAACCGTCGTGATAACGCCGCTCTTACACTCGAGCACCATCGGCGCTTTCGCATAGCTGATGATAACGGCAATCCAGTCCCCTTTTACGCCCGTTGCCACAATCTTTTCCGAACCATTGTTGTGGGTTGCAAACTCGTTGCTTGCCCCCGCCGTAACCGACGAAGGTTGCCAATCCCACGAAACGGAATCCACGCCGTCGTTCCACTTAAGATAGTACGCCATAACGCCGTAGCTGCCGCCAGACAAATCGGACGTTATTTTACCGCTGATATCGGACGTATATTCGATAGACGTTGCACGCATTTCCGATTTGTTGGATGCGAGCACATTAGGCACCAAACCATACGTTGCATCCGCCGTCATGCCGTCAATCGTTTGCCACTTGCTTGCATCTTTGCTGATATCAACCGTGTCCGCACCCGCTTGCACACCCGTCAGCCCAAGTGCCGCAACCGAAACGGACGCCATAGCAAGCGTGGACAACGCGCCTATCCATATTTTTTTGCGTTTCCCTTTCATATTTCGCTCCTTTACACGCGTACGCGTGCCATTTTATAATAGCTCGTTTTTATCTTATCATTTCCTTGCCCTTTTGCGCAATACCATAAATAAATTTTTATTTAACATTTTTTTACTTTCATTTTCCTTTTTTTGCAATAAAATAACGCGGCGGCTTTCGCCGTCGCGTTAAATTGAGATAAAATTATTCTTCGTCCTTTTTGCGTTTGATAAGCGCTACACCGCCAAGAACAAGCCCTACGATTGCCACGCCGCCAAGGGAAGATTTGCAACCTTTCTTATCTTCTTCGCCCGTGTAAGAAGCAAGTTGCGCTTCTCTATCGCATAAGTAGCCGTACATTTGGCTAAATTCTTTTTCTTCCGCACTCAAAGCCGCATAAGCCGCTTTCGCCTTGTCGATTTGCGTCTTACGAGCATCGTAATTATCCTTCGTAATCGCCGACATCGGGATTGCGAAAATCAACGTATCAACCGCTTCCGCTTTGTCAAGCTTCGTCTTGAAATCATCCAACGTTTCTTTCAACGCATCAAGCTTTTCTTCGCCACCTACAATCGCCTTTTGTTCCGCTTGCGTCAATGCGTAGAACGCTTCTTTTGCCTTCAAGTAGTTTGCGTACGTTCTCGTATAGGAAGCCTTCTTCTTGTACAATTCTTCCCCTTCAAGTTCGGTAGGCAAAGCATCAATCATTTCCGCAACTTGTTCTTGCGTGTATTGCGGTTTTTCTACGCTGGGCGTATCGCTCGGCTCATCCGTGGGTTCGTCACTCGGTTCGTCCGTAGGCGTATCGCTCGGTTCATCGCTCGGCTCGTCATTCGGTTCGTTTGCCGTTTCGTCGTACGTCACCGCCACCGACCAATCGCTGTTAAGAGCCGTTTCGTTGTCGCCGATTGCCTTGACGTACAAGGTGTCGCCGTTTTCCAAGCCAACGAAGCAATCGTTCGTCGTCGTAACCGTGCCGTTTTCGCCAATTTTGTATTGATAGGAAACTGCACCTGCCACCGCTTCCCAAGTAGCCAACGCGCCGTTGAGCTCAACCGTGGGTGCCGCTAATTTCGCCGCTGTGAATTTTACTTTCGTCGACCAATCGCCATCTTGCGTGTTTTCATTGTCGCCAAGCGCTTTTACGACGATTTCTTCGCCGTGCTTCAAAGCCACTGCGTTTGCGCTCGTCGTCTTCACTTCGCCGCCGTTGATTTGGTACGCATAACCCGTTGCACCGTTTACCACGTCCCAAGTCGCTACGTTTGCGTTCAAACTCACCACAACTTTTGCAAGTTTAGGCGCTTGATAGCTTACGCTTGCCCAATCGCTGTCGAGCGAAGTTGCACCGTTGCCAACCGCCTTCACGTAAAGAACTTGGCTGTGCGTAAGGATAACGGACGTGCCGCCCATCGTTTGTTCTGCACCCGTTTCGCCAATCTTATACGTGTAGGAAAGGGCGCCTGCAACCGCTTCCCAGCTTGCTACGTTGCCACTTAAAGTGATAACGGGTTTATTCAATGCGGGAGCTTGATAGGAAACTGCGCTTGACCAAACGCTGTCCGTGTTGCTCACGCCGTCGCCCACTGCCATAACGACAATCGTTTGACCGTGCGCCAAATCCACAGCCGTCTTCGTCGTTTCTTTTGCCGCGCCACCGTTTATCTTATACAAATATTTTTGTGCGCCGAGGATTGCATCCCAACGCGCACCGTTTGCATCCGTCGTCACTACGGGGGTTGCCAACGCTTCCGCTTCGTACGTCACTTCTTCCGAATAATCGCTGTCCACCGTCGTCGTGCCGTTGCCCACCGCTTTCACTTTAATCGTGTCGCCGTGCTTTGCTACGTACGAGCAGGTGTAGACAATTTCTTGCGCTTCGCCGTTTACTTCGCATACGTAGCCGATTGCGCCGTCAATTGCTTCCCATTGCAATACGTTGCCGTTGAATTCCGCATACGGAACGTCCAACGCTTTTGCTTTATACGTGAGCACGTTCGACCAATCGCTGTCCGTGCCTCTAACACCGTCGCCCACCGCTTTCACTTGCAACGTGTCGCCGTTTGCAAGCAAGACGTAGTTGTCCGTAATCATTTCTTGTTCGTTGCCGTTAATCTTGCAAACGTAACCGATTGCGTTGGCTTGTTTCGTCCAGCTTGCTTCGTTGCCCGACAATACGATACTGGGCACCGTCAATGCGGGAGCATGGTAGTTTACGCTTGCCCAATCACCATTTGCATACGCCTTTTGATCGCCCACAGCACGCACGTAAACGATCGTCGTGCCTTCCGCTTTCAAATAGGGTTCTTCCGTTTCTTTCACCGTGCCGTTTTCGCCGAATTTATATTCGTACTTCACCGCACCACTCAACGCCGTCCAAGTCACCGTGCCGTCGCCGTAATTTGCCGTGAGCGTGAGCGTAGCAAGCTTGGGTGCGGAATAGCTTATGCTATTCGACCAGTTGCTATCGAGCCCCGTTTCGTTGTCGCCGATTGCCATAACGACAATCGTTTGACCGTGCAAAAGTTCTACGGACGTGCCCGAAATTTCCATTTCTTCGCCGTCGTCGATTTTGTATTTATAACCTACCGCGCCGCTTACTGCGCCCCAAGTTGCTACGTTGCCGTCCATTTCCACCGCAGGCGTTGCAAGTTTGCTTGCCGTGAAAGATACGCCCGTGGACCAGTCACCGTCCGCATAGTTGATAGCATCGCCAACCGCCTTGACGTAAACCGTTTCACCGCTCTTCATTTGTACGAAGTTCCCCGATACAGGCAATTCTTCGCCGTCTTCGCCCACTTTGTAGGCATAACCGCTTGCGTTTTCAACCGCCGTCCAAGTGACGACACCCGTTTCATTTACCGAAACAACGGGCGTGCCAAGTTTATCCGCTTCTTTCAATTCGAAAACAGCATTAATCGTACTTGCACCCGTAGAGAAGGTAGCATTACCAAGCGCACGCGTAATCGCAATTGCACCCGCACCCTTCAAGTTGGGGTTGTCGGAGGTATAGAAACCGTCAATCGTGTTCAAACCCGTTTCGCCAACACCCGTACCAACGCCGTCGTATGTTACCTTGAACGTGATACCCGTCGCCGTATCGGCAATTGCGAATTTTACAATCGTCTTTTGGTTATAGAAATATCCAAAGTCGTCCACACCGAAACCTGCCGCCCAAATGCGGTTGTCTTCGTATTTTACCATTTGCCCGTCTTTACACTCGATAACAAGCGGAGGCGAAGCGTGGCTTATTGCAAGCGCAATCCAGTCGCCCGCTACGTTCGAAGCCGTCAAGCCCAGCGCAGTAGAAGAGCCTACGCCTTCCAAGGGGTATTGGGGATTCGTCCCCCACGACCAAGTGACGGAATCCGTGCCCTCGTTCCACTTGATATAGTAAATCATTACCCCCCAAAGCCCAGTACCTTCTTTGAAGTTCGTTGTGATTTCCGCCATCGTCGTAGGCGCAGTAATCTCTTTCGTTATTGCCTTAAAGGTAAAGTCCGCGCCGCTAATCGCCGAAGGAACGATACCTTTGGAAGGATTAACGTTTACGTTGTGGAGCTTTTGCCATTTCGAGCTATCGCCCGCCCAATCGTTTTCAGACAACGGTTCGCTCGGTTCTTCCGTGCCACTACCCGCCGTGTATTCACTTGCCACGTCGTCTACCTTTACACTAATCGTGCTATTACCCGAAGCAAACGTTGCACCACCCCACATACGGGTTACCGCAAACGAGCCTTCGCCACGAAGGTTTGTGTTCGAGGAAGTGTATTTGCCATCACCAGGTACTATACCCGTATAGCCGGATACACCGCCGTCCAAGTTATCGTAACCAACGTCTACGGAAATACCCGTCGCCGTGTCCGTAATGTCAATTTTTACCGCCGATTTTTGGCTAAAAAGTTGCCAATAATCATTGCCGTTGAAGCCGTTTTTCCACAATTCCGCCGTGGACGTGCTAAGCACGCCGTTGTTACACTCGATAACAAAGGGTACGGAGAAGGTACTTACGACTACTGCACCCCAATCGCCCATAGGGTTGCTTGCGCGAATACCGCTAATGGGTACGGGATTTGCAGGGTCGGCGTAATTATATTCAACGGGATAGTCCCAAGTGCCCGCAGTATCCCACGAGAATAAAACGGAGTCCTTGCCTTCGTTCCACTTGAAATAGTAAATCATTACACCCCAAATATTCGGGTCTTCGTGGAAATCGGTGACAATTTCCGCGGACGAGTTACCGCCCACTTCCGTCGTTACCGCCTTAAACGAATAGTCGGTTGCCGCCGCCGTCGTGGGGACTAACCCTTTCGTCGAATCTACGGTTACTTGATGAAGATTCGTCCATTTGCTTGCGTCCGTGCCGTATTCTACCGCCGCCGCATCCGCTACTACGCTTTTGCTCATGCCAACGGTCGCCAAAGACACCGTCGCCAAAGCCATCGCCGATAACGTACCGATCACCACGTTTCTCCGTTTCATTTTCATCGTAATACCTCGCTTTGCGTGCACGCATATACACTATTATATAATACGCGCGCATTATACTACATATATAATACCCCTCGTTTGCATTTTTGACAATCACCGAAAATAAGCAATTATTTAACCATTTTTAACTTTTTTGTTGATTTAAGCGTATTTTTTAGGGAAATAGCCGTCAAAAAGCATAGAAACGACAAAAAGCCCCCTTGCGGGGCTTTTTAAGCAAAGAAAAAACGGCTTGTCGAAACAAGCCGTTTTTATTTACCCTAACGATTAGTTGCGGGGATTTTTAATGTTTGCTTGTGCTGCGGAAAGACGAGCGATGGGCACACGATAAGGCGAGCAGGAAACGTAGCTCAAACCGATTTCGTGGCAGAATTCGATGGAGGAAGGATCGCCACCGTGTTCGCCGCAGATACCAAGGTGCATGTTGGGACGAACTGCTTTGCCGCCTTCAACTGCCATCTTCATAAGTTTGCCAACACCCGTCGTGTCAAGTCTTGCAAAGGGATCGGATTCGTAAATCTTGTTCATATAGTATGCAGGCAAGAATTTACCAGCGTCGTCACGGGAGAAGCCGAACGTCATTTGCGTCAAGTCGTTCGTACCGAAGCAGAAGAATTCTGCTTCCTTAGCGATGTCTTCAGCCGTCAAGCATGCACGAGGAATTTCGATCATCGTACCTACTTCGTAGGTAAGTTCTACGTCGCTTGCTGCGATAATTTCGTTTGCCGTCTTAACAACGATGTCTTTAACGAACTTCAATTCTTTCGTTTCGCCCGTCAAAGGAATCATGATTTCGGGGATAAGCTTCCAGTCGGGGTGCTTCTTAACAACGTTGATCGCTGCCTTGATAACCGCCTTCGTTTGCATAACTGCAATTTCAGGATAGGTTACGGACAAACGGCAACCACGGTGACCCATCATGGGGTTGAATTCGTGAAGGCCTGCGATGATGTCTTTGCTTTGAGCAACCGTCTTGCCTTGCGTTGCTGCAAGTGCTGCGATGTCTTCTTCAGCCGTGGGAACGAATTCGTGAAGAGGAGGATCGAGGAAACGGATGGTTACGGGGTAGCCGCCGAGCGCTTCAAACAAACCTTCAAAGTCAGCTTGTTGCATGGGTTCAATCTTAGCAAGAGCTGCTTCTCTTTCTTCAACCGTATCCGAGCAGATCATTTCGCGGAATGCGCCGATTCTTGCGGGATCGAAGAACATGTGTTCCGTACGGCAAAGACCGATACCTTGTGCGCCGAAAGCAACTGCTTGTTTAGCATCGTCGGGCGTATCAGCGTTCGTTCTGATGCCAAGTGCTTTGTACTTGTCAGCAAGTTCCATGATGCGGCCGAAGTAGCCGGAGTTGGGGTCAGCGGGAACAGTCTTGATAAGACCGTCGTAAATGTTACCCGTCGAACCATCAAGGGAAAGTTCGTCACCTTCGCGGAACGTCTTGCCAGCGAGTTCAAAATACTTTTCTTCTTCGTGCATCTTGATGTCGCCGCAACCGGATACGCAGCACGTACCCATACCACGAGCAACTACTGCTGCGTGAGAGGTCATACCACCACGAACGGTGAGGATACCCTTCGCGTATTTCATACCTTCGATATCTTCAGGGGACGTTTCCAAACGAACGAGGATAACGTTTTCGCCCTTCTTGCCTTCGATAACTGCATCTTCAGCCGTGAATACGATTTTACCTGCTGCTGCGCCGGGGGAAGCTGCAAGACCTTTACCAACAACGTTGTTCTTGTCTGCATCTTTCAACGCTTTTGCATCGAATTGAGGGTGAAGGAGCATGTCAAGGCTCTTTGCATCGATTTGCATTACTGCTTCTTTTTCGGTGATCATGCCTTCGTCAATCAAATCGCAAGCAATCTTGATTGCAGCAGCTGCCGTTCTCTTACCGTTACGGGTTTGAAGCATGTAAAGCTTTCTGTCTTGGATGGTGAATTCCATATCTTGCATATCACGATAGTGATTTTCAAGAATGTTGCAAACTTTAAGGAATTGTTCGTAAACTTCAGGGAATACTTCCTTCATTTGCGCGATGGGCATCGGGGTACGAACACCAGCAACAACGTCTTCACCTTGTGCGTTGGTGAGGAATTCACCCATAAGACCCTTTTCAGCAGTAGCAGGGTTACGCGTGAATGCTACACCCGTACCAGAAGTTTCGCCCATGTTACCGAACGCCATCATTTGTACGTTTACTGCGGTACCCCA